>NZ_DATINC010000029.1:0-136136 GCF_035474675.1 Jatrophihabitans sp.
CATACCGCTGCTCAGCCACAGACAACTCCCGCATGAACCCAGGAGTGTCACCAATCAACCGAAGTAGGCGTAACCCATCAACCGAAACACCGACACCCATCACCCGAAGGCCGAATGGGAACCATCAACCGAAGGCACACAGCCCAGATGTGCCCCCGGCAGGATTCGAACCTGCGACGCCCGGCTTAGGAGTCCGGCGCTCTATCCCCTGAGCTACGAGGGCGAGAACCGTGACGCCAGGCGTACGGTCGGCCTGCCTCGCAGTCTAGGGCACCGGACCGGTCGTGCCCGGCCGAGCACAGGGCAAGTGCTGGAGTGCGGGTACGTGGTTAGGCTGGCAGCGTGGAACTGACCCATGTCGATGCTAGCGGCGCTGCCCGGATGGTGGACGTCACGGACAAGCAGGTCAGCGTCCGGGAGGCGCGGGCGTCCGGGGTGTTCCGGACCACCGCCGAGGTGATCGGGCTGCTGCGCGCCGACGGCCTGCCCAAGGGCGACGCGCTGGCGGTGGCCCGGATCGCCGGGATCGCGGCGGCCAAGCGGACACCGGAGTTGATCCCGCTGTGCCACCCGGTGGCGATCCACGGTGTGACGGTGGAGTTGGAGCTCGGCACGAACTGCGTGACGATCACCGCGACGGTCCGGACCGCCGACCGCACCGGGGTCGAGATGGAGGCGCTCACCTCGGTAGCCGCAGCCGGTTTGGCCTTGTACGACATGGTGAAAGCCGTCGACCGGTCGGCGGTGCTGACCGACATCCGGCTGGAACGCAAGTCCGGCGGGCGGCGTGGGGACTGGGAACGGGACGGCTCATGACCGGCTCGACCTCGGCGGCGGTGATCACCTGCTCGAACCGGTCGGCGGCCGGCGAGCGCCCGGACGATTCCGGGCGGCTGCTGGCCGACACGCTGCGCGACTGGGGCTATGACGTGCTGGCCAAGCTGGTGGTGCCCGACGACGTGGCGCTGATCCAGAAGGCGGTGCGGCAGGTGCTGACCGACGGTGCCCGGCTGGTGCTGACCACCGGTGGCACCGGGCTGAGCCCGACCGATGTGACGCCGGAGGCGGTCGCTCCGATGATCGAGCGGTCGATCCCGGGCATCGCCGAGCGGCTGCGGCTGGCCAATGCCGAGGCGGTGCCGACCGCGGTGCTGTCCCGCGGGGTGGCCGGGCTGATCGGGGACGCGCTGGTGGTGACGCTGCCGGGCTCACCGGGCGGTGTCCGGGACGGGCTGGCGGTGCTGCAGCCGCTGGTGGGCCACCTGCTGGATCAGGTGAGCGGTGGCGATCACCGCCCCGGTGGTGGCGTATGAAGGTCCGGATCGCCGAGGTCAGCGAGACGCCGCTGGACGTGGCCGCCCACTCGGCCGCTACCCGAGATGCCGCGGCGGGGGCTGATGTGAGCTTCTGCGGGGTGGTGCGCGACCACGACCACGGCCGGACGGTGGTGGAGCTCGAATACACCTCGCACCCCAGCGCGGCGGGGATCCTGCGCGAGGTCGCGGAGGAGATCGCGGCCGACCCGGCGGTGCTCGCGGTGGCGGTCAGCCACCGGATCGGCATGCTCGCCATCGGCGACGTGGCGCTGGTTGCGTCGGTCACTGCGGCGCACCGCAAGCAGGCGTTCGACAGCTGTCAGCGATTGGTCGATGAGGTGAAGGCCCGGCTGCCGATCTGGAAGCGGCAGGTGTTCACCGACGGCACCGACGAATGGGTCAACTGCCCCTAGTTCCGCCGGACGCCCAGCCACCGTCGGTTTCAGCGCGTGCGATGGCGGGCGGAGTAGTTCTCAGCCGCCGGCGAACGGCGGCGGGGTGATTTTCAGCCGCCGGCGAACGGCGGCAGGATGTCCACCACCGCGCCAGCGGTCAGCGGATGGTCCTCCCGGCTGGGCTTGACCTCGTCGACCAGCACGGAACTGGCCCCGACGACCTCGGCCAGCCCCGGGCGGGCCCGGAGCTGGCCGAGCAGGTCGGCGAGGGTGTCGGCGGTCAGGACCTCTGATGCCAGGCCGGCTGCCCGGCGGGCTCCTGCCCAGTACCGGACAGTGACCTGGGACGGCATCAGCTCTGCTCGTCCTTGTGGACGTCCGGGTTCGCGCTCGGGGAGGTCAGGCCGGGATCGGTCTCCAGGGTCGGCGTCGCAGCCGGCGGTGGGACCTCGACCGGTTCGGCCGGAATGACCACTGGTGACACCGGCTCGACCAGTACGGCGTCCGGTTCCCCGAGGTCTGTGGCCGCAGCGCCGCCTGCAGCCGCCGCGCCGGCCGCCCCCGCAGCGCCGGCTCCGCCGGCCTTGTCGCCCACCTTCTGCGCGGTGTCGTGCACGACGCCCTGCACCTTGTCGATCTGCCCGCTGTAGCGGCCCTTGGTCGCCTTGTCGAGGCTGTCGGCTGCCTTGTCGATGCCCTGGGCGACGGCGGGTGCGGCCTTGCTGGCCAGCTCGGTGGCTCGTTCCTTGGCCTGCTCGGCCAGCGGGCCGGCCTTCTCCTTGGCCTCGGCGGCCAGCACGGTGGCTCGTTCCTTGGCCTGCTCGGCCAGCGGGCCAGCCTTTTCCTTCGCCTGATCTGCGATCTTCTTCAACTTCTCCAACATCGCTATGGCCTCCTCGTGGTGTTCAGGACAGGGCGCGCACACTGGCGGGGTGACCGAATCCCAGCACAGTCAGCAACCCCCCGAACCCTCTGACAGCGAAACACTGGAACCTCCATCATCGCCTTCCGCCGGCCCTCGACGCCAGGCGGGGGAGGATCTGCTGCCACAGCGCTCCAGTGACGAGGCCGAACTCGGCTGGGGCGACCGTCCGGACCAGTACGGCGACGACTGGTATCTAGCCGAGCGGCCGCCGCACCACGGCTGAGCCCGGCAGGTTCCTCAGAGCTGCGGATGCTGCGGCGTGGGGCCCGCGGTGCCTTCCGGCCGGGCACCGAGGGCGTCCCGAATCTGGCGCAGCAGCAGGACGTCTTCGGAGACCGCCTCCGGCTCGGGGGTCAGCCCGCTGGCCCGCAATTGCTGGATCCTGGTCATCGGCACCACGAAGGCGAAGTAGACGACAGCGGCGGTGAGCAGGAACGTGATGATCGCGCTGATGATGGCCGAGAAGTTGATGGTGGTCTTGGCGGCCAGTGCCCCGCCGCGGATGGTGTAGCTGAGCCCGTTCACCGACAGGCCCGGCAGCGCGTTGAGAATGGGCTGGATGATCGAGGAAACCACTGTGTTGACCACGGCGGTGAACGCGGTGCCGATCACGACGGCGATCGCCAGGTCGACGATGTTGCCGCGCAGCACGAAGTCCCGGAAGCCTTTGAACATGTTCCACCCTCCACTGGGAGGTCGCAGGACGCCGCTGTTCGTCGCATCCGCGGCCCTCATGACGGAGGCACCAGACTAGCCAGGAACTGTCCCGCCGGCGCGTCGGCAAGCCGGGCAGCGGTGCTCCGATCGACGGCAAGCACCAGGCTCGGTCCGGCACTGCCGGGCGGGTCGTTCGCGGCCGGCAGGACGGCCAGCACCCTGAGGCTCGTGCCCAACCGGCGACCAGTGCTCGAAGGCAGCGGGCTGCCCGAGACGTAACCGGCGTCGGAGCCCGCGGCATAGACGTCGACCAGGGCGCCGGCCTGCAGGATCGCCGCCTGGTTGCCACCCGCGAGGCTGATCGTCAGGGCCACCTGGCCGGGCTCCAAGGCAGCCGACATGCCGGTGTCGAGCAACCGGGCTACGGTGAGCGGCTCGCCCCTGGTCATGGCGGCAGCCACGGTATGGCCGACGGCGGAGGACAGCTCGCGGACCGCGCTGCCCGGCACCAGCCCGTCCGGCCAGCGAGCCGTTGCCAGGTCGGCGGCAGCCAGCACGGTGCCCGGCTGCAGCGCCCGCATCGCCACGACGACCGTCGAGCGGTGTTCCGGGGCGGGGCTGCCGTGCCCGGCGAAGGCGGACAGCACCGCCAGCGCCAGGCACAGCAGGGCGGCTGTGCGGCGTGGCCAACCGGCCAGGGTCGAGAGCCGGCCGGACCAACGCAGTCGAGAGATCACCATGAACGAGAGCCTGGACCGCCCGGCTCACGTCAAACGGTCAGCCGACCGATCTGTGGACAACTTTCCGGCTGTCCACAACCAGGCGGAACCGCCTGGACCGCTGCCAAACTTCGTGGTCAGCTGGCGGTCGCCGCGGCCGGAGCCTTGGCCGCCGAGCCGGACTCGCCCGAACCCGACGATCCTGAGGAGCTCGCCTTGCCTGCGTCAGCGCTCTTGGCCGCGTCCGAACCCTTGCCGGCGTCGCCGCTCTTGGCGGAGCCGTCGGACTTCGCGCCGGCTCCGGTCTTCTCCCGGCTGTCGGTGCGATAGAAACCCGAACCCTTGAACACCACACCCACCGAGCCATACACCTTGCGCACCCGCTCGTTGCATTCCGGGCACTCGCTGATCGCCGGGTCGGTGAATGCCTGGACCCGCTCGAAACGCAGGCCGCAGTCGGTGCTGGTACAGGCGTACTGGTACGTCGGCATCGGGGTCAGGCTCCTCTTCGCATCCTGCGCTGGGTGGCGAGTTAGCACTCTCGCCTTACGACTGCCAACAATGGTGCGGCATGGAGTGTTCCTGCGTCCACCCGGGTCGTGCTCCAGCTGCTCAGCTATCGGTCAGATCACGCCAGCCGTCCGGTGTCACCACCGAGCTGACCGGCAGGTCCCAGCTGTCCACCGGCACCTCGGGCAGCAGTTCGTCGCTGAAGAGCAGCGCCGCAACCGGCGTACCGGCCGGCACCCGCGCCAGGGCCCGGTCGTAGGAGCCGCCGCCTCGTCCCAGCCGGTGGCCTGCCGGATCCACCGCGAACGCCGGCACCAGCACCAGCGCGGCCGCCGCGATCGCGGCCACCCCGAGCCGGGGCACCGGATCGGCCGGCGGCCAGGCGGCCCAGTCCAGGTCCCGGTCGGGCAGCGTGACCGGCACGATCACCCGGTGCCCGTCGGAGGCCAGTCCGGCCAGCAGTTCGGTCGAGCCGGGTTCGGTGCGCAACGGCTGGTAGGCAGCGATCAGGCTGCCAGGCGGCACCCGGCCGGCCCGGCAGCCGGCGAGCACGTGCGCGCGGATCGCGGCCCGGTCCCGGGCGCGTTGCTGCTCGGTCCGGGCCGCCCGGGCAGCCGCCACGGACGCGCGCAGCGCAGTCTTGTCGGTCACCTGACTAGTCTCGCGGGTATGACGTCCGCAGAGCAGGCGCCCCCCGCCGCCGCCGTGTCCCGCGCCCGCAAGGCGGTCATTCCGGCCGCCGGCCTGGGTACCCGGTTCGCCCCGGCCACCAAGGTGGTGCCCAAGGAACTGCTGCCGGTGGTGGACGTCCCGGCGCTGGAGTACATCGTCGCCGAGGCCGCCCGGGTGGGCCTGTCCGACGTCCTGGTCATCACCGGCCGGGGCAAGGACGCCATCGAGGGCCACTTCGACGCCGCTCCCGAGCTCGAGGAGGCCCTGGAGCGCAAGGGCGACAAGCGCCGGCTCACCAGGGTGCGCCGGTCCAACGAGCTGGCCCGGATGCACTACACCCGCCAGCGCGAGGCGCGCGGCCTGGGAGATGCGGTCAGCTACGCCGAGGCGTTCGTGGGCGACGAGCCGTTCGCGGTGCTGCTCGGCGACGACATCATCGACGAGCGGGACGTGCTGCTGGCCCGGATGCTGGAGGTGCAGGCCGACAAGGGTGGCATCCTGGTCGGGTTGATCGAGGTCGAGGGGGCGGCGATCTCGCTGTACGGCAGCATCAAGCCGGCCGGCGAGGTGGTCGACGGGGTGATCGCGATCGAGACCCTGATCGAGAAGCCGAAGCCGGAGGAGGCGCTGTCCAACCTCGCGGTGATCGGCCGCTACGTGCTGCCGCCGCAGATCTTCGACGCACTGCGCCGCACCGAATTGGGTGCGCGTGGCGAGTTGGAGCTGACCGACGCGATGCGGGTGTTGGGGCAGGATGGGGTGCCGATACACGGAGTGGTGTTCTCCGGCCGCCGGTACGACACCGGTGACCGGCAGGACTACCTGCGCGCGGTGGTGCGGTTGGCATGTGAGCATCCGGAACTGGGCGCGGACTTCTCCGCCTGGTTGACCGAGTTCGTCCGCACCCTGGAGTAGCCGCAGTTGGCAGCCTGGATGGCAACCGCGCCGGCACATGCCGGCCGCCCGAGCCGCCGCCCGAGCCGGAGGAGCGCACCCTAAGTGAGCGAGAGCAGCAGCGACTGGCCCACCGACACGATCCCGGTGGTGCCGGCGGACGCTGCCGAGCCCGGCGCCGCGCGTGAGCAGGCTGCCGGCCGAGGCCGGGTTGCGCTGCGCCCGGTCGCCGAGCAACTGGCCAAGGTGCTCAGCACCATCGGCTCGATCGACCCGATCCAGCTGGCACTGCTGGACGCCCAGGGGCTGATGCTGGCCGAAGAGGTGCATGCCGACGCCCCGCTGCCGGGCTTCGACAACGCCGCGATGGACGGCTACGCGGTCCGGGCGGTGGACTTGCGGCAGGCCAACGAGACGAATCCGGTGGCGCTGCCGGTGGTCGGCGACGTGCTGGCCGGGGCTCGCTCGGTGTCCGGTATGGGGCCGGGCCTGGCCATGCGGATCATGACCGGTGCGCCGATCCCGCCGGGTGCGGACGCCGTGATCCCGCTCGAGCACACCGACCGCGGCGTAGCGAGGGTGCAGATCCACCGTCCGGTACGTACCGGCGAGTGCGTCCGGCGGGCTGGCGAGGACCTCGCCGCCGGCGCGCTGGCGCTGGCTCCCGGCGCGACCCTGGGGCCGCAGCAGATCGCCCTGCTGGCCGCGGTCGGGCACGACCGGGTGATGGTGCAGCCGCGGCCCCGGGTGGTGGTGATCTCGACCGGTTCGGAACTGGTCGACGTGGGCAAGCAGGCCGGCTTCGGCGAGGTGTCGGACTCCAACTCCTACATGCTGGCGGCCGCCGCCCGGGACGCCGGCGCCGACGCCTACCGGGTCGGCATCATCCCCGACGACCATGCCCGGCTGCTGGATGTGCTGGACTCCCAGCTGCTGCGCGCCGACCTGATCATCACGTCGGGCGGCGTCAGCATGGGCAGCTCCGACGTGGTCAAGGAGGCGCTCAGCCAGCTCGGGACCGTGGAGTTCACCAACGTCGCCATGCAGCCCGGATCGCCGCAGGGCTTCGGCACGCTCGGCCGGGAGCGCACCCCGATCTTCTGCCTGCCGGGCAACCCGGTGTCGTCGCTGGTGTCCTTCGAGGTGTTCGTCCGGCCGGCGATCCGCAAGCTGCTGGGCAAGCGCAACGTGCACCGGCAGACCGTCCAGGCGATGGCGCTGGAGCGGATGGACAGCCCCGTCGGCAGGCGGCAGTACCGTCGCGGGTTGCTGCACCGCGAGTCGGACGGCCGGTACTCGGTGTCGCTGGTCGGCGGCAACGGCTCGCACCTGGTGGCGGCGCTGGCCGCGTCCAACTGCCTGATCGTGCTGGACGAGGACACCACCGAGGTGGTGCCGGGTTCGCGGGTGACCGTCCAGCCGCTGATGCTTGCCCAGCGCTGAGATGTCGCAGCTGCATCCTGGCTGGCCTGCCGTGCTGGTGGCCGGGCCGGTGATGCTGCGGCCGCTGCTCCGCCGCGACGCGGGTGCCTGGAGCCGCAGCAGGCTGGCCAACGCCGAGTGGTTGGCGCGGTGGGAACCGACTTCGAACCAGTCCTGGCAGACCCGCAATTCGGTCTTCGAGTACCACCGGACGCTGTCGCGGCTGCGCTCGGCTGCCCGGCTCGGCGCCATGCTGCCGTTCGGGATGGTCTACGGCGACCGGTTGGTCGGCCAGCTGAACGTGTCCAACGTGGTGCGCGGGGCGCTGCGTTCGGCCAGCGTCGGGTACTGGATCGACTCGGCGGTGGCGGGTCGCGGCATCACGCCGACCGCGCTGGCGCTGGCCATCGACCACTGCCTGACCGAGGCCCGGCTGCACCGGGTGGAGGTGAACATCAGGCCGGAGAACCAGGCCAGCATCCGGGTGGTGGAGAAGCTCGGCCTGCGCCAGGAGGGCTATCACGAGCGGTTCCTCGACATCGACGGTGGCTGGCGGGACCACCTGTCCTATGCGATCACCACCGAGGAGATCCTGTCCGGCACGGTGCTGTCCCGGCTGAGTGCCCTGCCCGTGCCGCCCGGTTGAGCCCGAAACCCACCGCTCTTCTTCCTGTTACTCGGTCGAACTGTAAAGCGGCACTTGACCTTGACACCCGGCGCGCCTGCGGTCTCCGGACGAATCGGCACCCTAACTTTGACTGCAGCGTGTGACAGGTGTGACGGGAGAGCTGACGATGGTTTCGCCGACGATGACGGTGCTGGTACTCGCCGTCCTCTGGCTGATCGTCGCGGTGCCGATGGTTCTCAAGCGCAAGGACGACCGGGCGGGCGAACGGTCGGTTGCCCGATTCGGCGGGGCCATGCGGGCGCTGTCCAGCCGCGATGCGGTCACCGACGCCGTGCCGGCCGCCGACCGCCGGCCCGCCAGTCACGCTCAAGTCTTTATTCCTGGTGGCCCGCCGCGGCTGCCACAGGTTCCACCCGCGGGACGCCGGCCGGTGCCCGCCGCCATGGAGGCAGTCATGTACCCCGACCAGATCGCCAAGGCCGACATGTCCGACGCTCGCCGTCAGATGATGGCCCGCAGACGGCGGTCGCTGGCCATCCTCATCGCCGGAACCGTGCTCGGACTGCTGTGGGGGGTGGCCGCCGGCGGAATGCTGGCCTGGACGGTTGGCCTGCTGTCCCTGGCCTCGCTGGGCGGTTACCTGTTCTTCCTGCGCAACCAAGCGCTGCGCGACCGGGACCGGCGGCAGCAGCGCCAGCAGCGGTCCGAGGTGGCGAGGCCGAGGGGGTATGACGCGACCGAGCAGTTTCCCTTTCGCGTCGAGCCCAGCGACGCCGTGGGGATCGACGACGATGACGTGGAGCTACAGGGGATCGCCGACACGATCGACCTGACCGGGCTGTATGTCGAGGAGGAGTTCGACGAGCGGTCCATGCGCCGGGCGGTGTGACGGCGCCGTCGGTTCTCGCGCCGGGTGGTGCGACGGCGGCTACCCGGGTCGTCGCGGCCGGTTGGTTGGCCGGACCGGCGGGCTGGTAATCTTCGGGACTGGTTGGGGGCTGTGGCGCAGTCCGGTAGCGCACCTCGTTCGCATCGAGGGGGCCAGGGGTTCGAATCCCCTCAGCTCCACCAAACAGGCGACGTTCGAACCCTTCACATGGGAAAGAACGCGGTAGGTGCCGCCCTCTCTGTCCTCGCCCGTGGCAGCTCGATCTGATCGCGCGCCGGCTTCCGACCGCTCGGTGATCATGGCGGTTTGGATGGCCTCGATGAGGTCGGTCCGGGCCGTGCGGTCTACCGAGATCTGGTGATCATGGATGTCGAGGTAGAGGCCCTCGAACCAGGCTTGGTTGTAGAGCCGGCGGGTCGGGTCGTCGCTGTGGGCGTAGGCCTGGCCGCAGTGCGCGACAAGGTCGGTGGCGGCGCGGACCAGGCCCGCATGGTCGGCGTGGACGGCATCGAGGCTGCTTCGGTGTCCTTCACAAGTGGCTGGCTAGAACCACAGTTTCCTTGGTTATGTCGCCAGCGCGATGTACTAGCAGGCAGCGCCCCCGCCCTGGATGGGCACGAAACGGTTAAGTTCCGGCCACCAAGGTTCCGCCGCTACACGCTTTCCTAAGTTGGGACTATGATCAAATTGATACTGCACGTAATTGTCCCAATCGTGCTCGTTACTAGCGAAACCTGGCAGACACTTGACTGCCTTTATAGCGACGGATAACACATCGAGTAGGGAATCGCCGCACTGCATGGCCCTTCGAACCCGGTGTAGGCGGACTTGATGTCGGCGGTGCCCATATGTAGTTGTAGCAACTGCGATCATCAGCAATCGTTTGCAGCACTTCATCAAGCTGTTGCATGACCTGCAGACTGAATTGGACCGTGCCCGTTTTGGCCGTATCGTGAGCACTACGGCTCGATTGGTGAAGTTGGTAGACCACAAGAAAGATGCCAATCACTGCCACAATGGCGGTGATGCGTTCTGAGGACTCCTTTAACCAATGCCAGAATTTGCGAACCACTCGTTTGAAGCCACGCCAAATACGCTGGATTGAGACTGAGTTCGACATACAATGGGCCCTCCTCGGAAGCTCTCGCTATTCCGCCTTCAGTAAGGTGCTGCTGCAAATGCGGCAGCCGTCTATTGGCAACGGTCTGAGGTCGACACGGCCGATCGGTGAGCGGTATGTCGTGCCCTCGCCCACGGGCTGATCGGCCCGATCTGACTCAGGGCCACTAGATCATCCGCAGTCTGTCTTGGGCTGCTGCACCCCGGCGAAGGGCGCTACCTCGGGCCACCAATCGGGTTTGTCACGAATCCGCCGAACCAAGTTGGGGCTATTCTTCAATTGAAACTTCACATACTCAGTCCAGTCGTTGCCGTTCGACGAAAAACCAGGCAGGCAGTAAAGTGCCTTCATCGCCATTGACAATTCGTCGATAAGCGCATCACCGCACTCCATAGCCGTTGAACCTTCTTTAGGGCGAACTGCAAGCTTCGGACCCCACACGTATGTGACGCACGACTTATCACGAGAAATCGCAAGCAGTGTATCGTCCGTCCGCTCCATAATCTGAAGATTATACTGGACCTGCTCCGTATGTTTGGATGCATTTAATGCTTGCGCAGACTGTTGTGATTGATAGCTGAGGAAACCGAGGCCTATTAATGCGGTCACCGCAGCCACAATGGCTGCGATAACTTCCCAACGGCGCCATCGGCGTTCTGATGCCGGCGTCCCAGGTGAGGACATGAAGCTCCTTAGGTCTCTTTGAGTGGTACGGCGCATCACGGGCTTAGTCCTTAGCTGCGCGCTGCCGCCGTACAGTAGTAGATCAAGGGCAGCCCGGGGCAGTTTTATCAAAACGAACTCATCGGTCCTATGGCCCGAGCCGTCGCAACGCAGGATCCGTCATGCATGAGTGTCATCAACGTGGAGGCACGGGATTGCCGTGGCCCGTGGACACTCGCTCGCCTCGTAACCATCGACTGCTTTCCTGGTCACAACGACACGCTTACTCCAAACACTGCGGCCATCAATCCGGACGCCCTCTGCCTAACAAGGGTCGCCGCTTGGCGGCTCGTAGCTCCACGCCAGCTCGGAGCAGGTGGTTCCGGGCGGTGTGTGGCCGACGCCAAACTTGGACCCGAGCTGCTTAAGGGTCTCGCCAGCTAAGTAGAGACTTACGACCTTCCGCGGCCTGGTCAGGTGTCAGGACTTTCTGCGGGCGCAGCGGGACGTTGGCCCGCACAAGATGAGCCTGAACCCTGCTCTTGTTGATCTTGAACTCTCGGCTTAGTGCGGCAACCGATCGGCCGGCTTGGTATGCCGAGACCAATGCGCCAGCTTCGGAGGGAGAAAAATGATGCTGGGTCTGCCGGATGCCGGGGTGAACGGCTTCATCTCGGGGCGTCCCGTGGCTGTGAAGTGTGGTCTCCGGCCAGCCTGCCTCCTGGTGGCGCACTACATCGAGGGCCCGATGTAGGCTTGACGTGAGGTTAGAAGGATGCTCAGGCGCCCGCGTGACGGCTTTCAAGTCTCCACCGCGTTAAACTGATGAGGCGTCTACCGGAGATCTTGGGAGCTGGGCTCGGCCCCGTTTCGCCGGAAGATTGAGCTAACAGTGTTGTGGTTGATGCCCGAGTCGGCGGTACAGCTTGCTTGGATCTTGGCACCCGCATGGGTAGGAAATGATCGGCAGGCCCACCTCAGCACCGTGAGCTGGGTCTAGACCTGTCGCTCGTGCCAGCTCTTCAGAAGGCCAGCCAGCTCAGGCCAGGTTGCCGGGAACGGGAACATGCTGCGATCCGAGTTCCGCAGAGGTAACGATGACATCCGTGGGAAGCGGCGCACCCATGGCGCCGATGAGCATGAATGTGTGAGCCTGGCCTGGTTCAAGCGTGACGCCTGGCGGTTCGGGGAGGTTCCGAGCGATACTGGACCCGGCGTCTATCATGACGCGAGTTGATGGGCCCGCGCCGACATTGCGCAGTGCATAGGTCTGGCCTGTTCGGTACTCGATGTTCCAGGCAGGAGGCCGCGTCCCAGCTACTTCCGCCCCTCGAGCACCTTGGTAGCCCTGCGGGCCTTGGTTCCCGGGAATGCCTTGCGGACCTTGAGGGCCCTGGATCGGATGGCTTCGGAAGCTTTCGGCGATCGCATCAAGTGACTGCGCCATACTCCTGTAAGCGGTGAGCGCTTCTTCTGAGCGTTCCATGGCCCTGGCGGCTGCTTGCCTCGTTGCCTTTGAGCGGTACAGGTTGGCCACGCCAAATACGATCGCGACTACAATTCCAGTCCACGCCGCTCCTACCTCCCATGTCATGTAGAGATCATGCACGCCGCGGGCACACTTCACCGGCATACCGGCCCGCGCGGCAGCTGCCTAGATCTCCTGCCTAGACCCAATCCGAGATCGACGACCACCTCGTTCACAGGTGATGTTCCGTATGCTCCAGTTTCATGAAGCATTCCTGAACCTGACGATGCGCTGATCACTAGCCTCGCTATCGACAACATGGCGGCCTACTGCACCAAAGCAGGTGTTACAAGAGCCACTGATTTGGACGAGGTCCAGATGATGGAGATGTTGAAACGCGGTGCGCGCGTGGCATGGGTCAACGGCTACAGCCAAGGTCGGGACGAAGCAGAAGGTATGCCTCTGTAGCGACCTTTCACACCCTTCTCGTGGCCATACGATTCGGTTTCCGACACTCCACACCTGACTGGATCAAGGCCTGCCGCACCGTCTCAGCAGCGCAGCCAAGCTGCTCACCAACGCAGCTGAGCGACCAGCCGGCTAGGTACAGGATCCTGCCTGCGCGATGTCGTCAGGCGAGAGACCTCGACGGCGGGCCTCGATCCCGCCTCTTCGCAGAATCGAGCTGACAGTATTACGGTTGAGGCCGAAGTCGGCGGCTAACTGGTTGATCTTGAAACCGGCCTGGTAGGCCGCGATCAAGCGAGTCACTTCGGCCTTGGGGAGCCGGGTCTGGACCTGCCGTTTCGACCGCCCAGCGGCCACCGGCCGCTCGCCCCGCGTCCGGGACGCCAAGACCAGAAAGCCTTTCCGGGAGTTTGAACTGACTCCTGTCAGGACCACCATGACACGCTTACTCGAAACCCGGTCCTGAAAGACGGCGGCGAGTACGCGGTGCGCGCTGATGCGGTCAACTGGTTCAGGCACAGGGAGCTGAAGCATGCACCCCCACCACCCCGAGCCTTTGCGCATCCAAATCCTTAATGAGTGTGGTGAGCCAGTCGAACCACCCGACGAGGTTACCTACAGCGCCAGCTACGAAGTCCTCGACATAGATCCTTCTCCCTTTGACGCCACCGACATTCACACTTGCGCGATCTGCACCTCACCCGACTGGCGCTGGATCCTCCACATGAAGCCGACTGAGCCCCCGTGCGCAGCTGGCATGGCCGCCCTATCTGGTGGCGTGTGACACCTGTCAGCAGCTACGCGGTACTGAGCAGTTCGATGCGCTCCGCGAACGAATCGAGGCCGGAACCGGCACAGACTGGCTGCTCGAGTACCTCGACGAGCTACGCGATCAGATTCAATTGGCAGAGCCTAGGCGCTGAGGCCTGCGAGGGGTCTGGCTGACAGAATCCCGGTATGGACGATCTTCGGGTGCTCAGCGGCGGGAACGGCGAGCCGTTGCTGCTTCTGCTGCACGGGCTCGGCGCAACCGGTGACGTGTGGGCTGGGTGGCAACCGTTCCTGGCCGAGCGTTGGCCGGGCCGCTGGATGGCGCCCGACCTGCCCGGCCACGGCGGCTCGGCACCGCTGCTGGAATACACCTTCGACGGCCTGGCCGCACAACTGCGCCCCTTGGTGGAACCCGGAACCGTCGTGCTGGGGCACTCCCTGGGCGGGGTGGTCGGCCTCGCGCTGGCTGCGGCCGGCGCGCCGGTGGCCAAAGTTGTCGGGCTGGGGATCAAGGTTGCCTGGACCGACGAGGAACTCACCAAGGCCCAGGCGCTGGCCGAGCGGCCGGTGGCCTGGTTCGACTCGCGGGACGAGGCAGCCGCCCGGTACCTGCGGGTGTCTGGGCTCACCGGTCTGCTAAAAACCGACGATCCGGCAATAACCCCCGGGCTGGTGCAGCAGGACGGCCGGTGGCGGCTCGCGCTGGACCCGCGGGCCTTCGCGGTCGGAGCGCCGGACATGGCCGACCTCATAAACCGCTCTCCAGCAACGGTCACGCTGGTGCGCGGCGAGAACGACCCGATGAACAGTGACGAACAGCTAGGGCAGTGGGGCGTGCCAGTGGTGACCTTGCCCGGCCTCGGCCACAACTCCCACGTGGAAAGTCCTGAGCGATGCCTGACACTGCTGGCGTAGCGGGCCAACCAGGCGCGACCGAGGCCACGCCGACCGAGTTCGCCCGACGCGTGTGGCAGCTGTACGAGCCACTGCACGCGGTCACCTATTTCAGTACCCAGGCCCGGGCCGCCTTCGAGAGCGCTGGACTGCGCGGCTTCTGGCGCGGCTACTTCGCCGGGCGGGCCGCTCCGCTCGGCGCGGTGATGGCGGCACCGGTCACCGCTGCGTTCTTCTCCTTCGCCCCGGGCATGGTGGCCCGCGCCATACCCGACGTGTGGCAACGCGCGTCGCCGGAACAGGCCCTCGCCGCTCGCCTGGACGGCGCGGTGGCCGCGCTGCGCGCGGTGCTGCCCGACGAGCCGGAACAGTGGGCGCAAGCCGCCGGCCTACTGGAGACGCCGGCCGGGGCGGCGGTGACAGACGGCCGGGTGCTCGGCGCCGCCAACGCCGCCCTGCCCCAGCCCACCGATCCGCTCGCCCGGCTGTGGCAGGCCGCCACGGTACTGCGCGAGCACCGGGGCGACGGGCACATCACCGCGCTGGTCGACGCCGAGCTGGACGGCTGCCAGGCGCTGGTGCTGCGCGACGCGCTGTACGGCGGCCGCGACCAGCTGCAACCCAACCGTGGCTGGACCGACAGCGAATGGGACGCCGCCGCCCAAGCCCTGGCACGACGCGGCTGGCTGACCGAGGACGGCCGGCCTACCGCCGCAGGAGAGGCCGCACACGAAGCTGTGGAGAGCCGCACTGACCGGCTGGCCGCCCGGCCCTGGACTGCGCTCGACCCGTCCGAGCAGGGCCGGCTGACGCAGCTGCTGGCACCGCTGGCCGAGGCCGCCAGTGGAATCGTTCCCTATCCCAACCCGATCGGCCTGCCCCGGCCCACGCAGTGAGGAGCCGGCTACACCGTCTGGAAGGTCGCGTTGTTCGTGGTGTTGCCGAAGTTGCAGGTGCCGGCGGAGGTTCCGTTGCCGGTGACCTGATTGCCGACCAGCTCGGGGTCGCCGAGCGGGTAGTGGCATTCGACGTCCAGGTACCAGGTCTGCCCAGCCGGCCGGTTCGTGCAGGTCATCGACTCCTGGTTCGGTGCGTTCTTGCCGAGGTTGCAGTCGAGAGGTATCTGGCCGCCGTCCAGGATGGTGCCGGTACCGACCGAGCTGATGTCGGCCGGCGAGCTGGAACTGGTCAGCTTCAGCTGGAAGGTTTCGCTCGGCTCGCTCACCCCGTCATTGAAGACGGTGACCAGGACGTAGGCCTGCGGAAAGTCGTGCTGGATGGTGACGGTGCCCGAGGTGGCCTGGTAGTCACTGCCCGCGACCGCGCTGCCGTCCACCGTCTGGTAGCCGACGGTGATCGGGGCGCTGCCCTGGTTGGTGGTGAGATGGTGAACTGGAGCTGCTTGTCGTACGTGCCGCACGGGTACGGCGCGGTGTTCGAGCAGGACTTGACGTACTCGTAGCTGGTCGCACCCAGCACCGAGACCGTCGTGCCGTGGCCCCTGGGGGCCGCCTCGGCGGCCTGCGCCGACAGCACGCACAGTGCGGCCGCGGCGATGATGGACATACAGCGACGTGCCATTCTCATCTGGGACTCCTGGTGGAGCGATGGAATAGGATTCGCCGACTCCGGCCGGATGGCGACGTAACTATCCCACCCGTACCGATTCCTGCCTAGTGGCCGTGTCTACCCTGGCCGGCGGGATGAGCTGCCTCAGCGACTAAGACCTGCACGCGCAAATCCGGCCAGACCAGCTCACAGCCAGTTAACCTTTGACGCATGACCCGTCCCGCGACCGTACGGCGCGGCGTGTCGGTTCGGGTGGACAGCGACGAGCCGGCCGCCGACCACGACGAGCCGGCAACTCAACAGCTGGCCCTGCCGCCGGCCGTGGCGGGGCTGACCATGCAGCTGTCGCCGGTCATGGTCGGCTCGGCCGATGACCAACAGGAGCAGCACGCCGATGCCGTGGCCAGCCGGGTGGTGGCCGCGCTCCGCCGCCGGCGCGACCCGGCGCCGACCGCCACGCCCGACCCGGCGCCGACCGCCACGCCCGAGCCGGATACCGACCCAGCCGATCCCACCGCCCATGCCGACCCCGTCGTCCGAGTCGCGGCATCGCTGAATGCCCTGCGCCGACAAGCCGATCGAGGCAGCACCGGCCACCTGCCCATCGGCCGGGACGGCGGCCCGGTGTCCACCGACACCGCCTCCCAGCTGGCCCAGGCCCGCACCGGCGGCGCGCCGTTGCCTCCCGACACCCGGGCAGCGTTCGAGCCGGCCATCGGTGCGGATCTGAGCGCCGTCCGGCTGCACGTCGGCCCCCAGGCCACCGCACTCAACCACCAGGTGGGCGCGGTGGCGTTCACCACGGGCCGGGACATCTTCTTCCGCGACGGCCTGCCGGACGTCGGCACCGAGTCCGGCCAGCACCTGTTGGCCCACGAACTGGCGCACGCAGTCTCGCCGGAGGCCACCGGTCCGGTCCGGCGCGCGGTGGTGGCCCAGCTGCACATGGACAAGGGGATCGACGAGTCCGACGACGTAGCCCGCATCACCGCGGTCTCCATCGTCGGCCGTCCGCCACCGACCTTCAGCGACTCGATGGGCGACCACTCGACCGCCTTCACCGTGCACGTCAACGCGGTCCAGCTGGCCCTGATCGGTTGCCCGCTGAACCAGGCGGTGGCCCGGATGCAGGAGCTGGTGAACGGGCTGAACTTCACTCCAGGTTCAACCCTGCTGGCCGACCTGCCGGCGCGGCACGTCCGAATGCTGCGCGAGGCGCACGAGCGGCTGGTCGAGATCCAGGGCCGGCTGAACGTCCCGTCCAAGGGCCTGGACGTGGCCGCCGCCATCCAGGAATACGTGGCCGCCTACCTGGAGCTGCGCGAGCTGATCCCGCTGAGCACCATCAACACCGGGTCGGTGTCGAAGGCCACCTCCGGCAAGGGCAAGGGCGAGGATTGCGCGGCCCTGCGCGGCCAGGCATCCGGCATCCCGCAGCATCCGGACCAGCTGGCCGCCGAGATCGTCGGCCTGCTCGACGTCCGGGCGGTGGCGCTGGCCTGTGCCGAGACCGATCCGGCGAAGCTGGCCGCGCTGGCCCCGGGCCTGCCGGTGTCGGCCGATGCCACCAAGCGTGCCGCCCTGTACGTCGAGCAGCACCTGCGCAGCCTGCAGACCGCGTTTCCCGGTGCGCTGGCCGCACTGGCCGAGCAGCGCGGCTTCCTGGCGCCGGAGATCGTGCTACTGCCGCCCAGCGACCCGCGGGCAGCGGCCCGGGCCCGGGACGACCTGGCCATCCCGCTGGTGCTTCCCGAGCTGCTGCACCGGGTGGTGCTGCCCCGGGCGGTGGAATGCCTGAACGAGGAATTGCCCATCCTGCTCAAGAACCTGGCCAGCCTGCAGGCCGAGATCTCCTCGTCCAGGCCGGTCTCCTTGGGCGACCCTTCTGCACAGAAGCGCAAGCGATCAGAGCTCGACAGCGGCAAGACGACCAAGAGTGCCTTGGCGCAGCTGGCCAAACTCGAAGCCGACGAGGACACCCTGCGGGCACAGGTGAACGCCATCGAGGCGGTGCTCGGCCGGCCGTTGACCCCGGCCGTGGACGACGTCTCCAAGCGCCGGAAGCTGAAGGTCCCCGAGGGCCAACGCCGGTCCGGCCGGGCCCGCTCATCCAGCGTCGTCAAGTACAGCCCCTCCGCCGAGATCGAACGGGCCAAGTCGCTGGCGCACGAACGGCACGTCCAGGAGCAGATGAAGGCGCTGGAGGCGCCGGAGCCGAAACTCGACGCCGAGGAGCTGGAGGAGGAGGCCGAGAGCCAGGGTGCGCTGGCCATCCAGGTGATCGTCGACGATGCCGGCACCGTCACCGCGGTGCGCTCGGCCGGCCGCCCGCCGTCCCCGTTCGCGGGCAGCACGATGGGCGCGCACACCACCGCGTGGACGGTGCACGTTGACCGGGTCCGCCAGCTCATCGTGGGCTCGTCGGTCGACGAGGCGCTGGCCGCGGTGGAGAAGCTGGAAACCGAGCGGGAGGAGATGGCCGAGCAGCTCACTCCAGCCTTCGCCTTCCCGAAGGGCAGCGAGCTGCCGATGGGCGCGGATGGCTCCAGCGGCGAGAATCACCTGCTGCAACTGCAGAACGCGATCATCAGCCACCTGGAGGCGGTCAACCTCATCCCCGGCGCCGCGCTGGCGGCGGCCGACGTAGGTGGCAAGAGCGAGGGCAAGTACCGGCGGGTGCTGCTGGAACATCTCGGCCTGCAGCAGTACAAGGGCAAGTCCGTCGCCTACTCCAAGGCGCAGGTGCTGGAGGCGATCGTCGGCCTGCTCGATGTCGGCGGTCTCGGTGCCGAGCTGGAGTCCGAGGACGACCGGTTCGCCGAGCTCGTGGTCGACCAGGACGAGAACCCGCTGAACCGGCTGGTCGAGCAGCACCTGACCACCATCGAAGCGAGCTACCCCGGCGCCCTCGACGCCGCCGGATTGCCGTCCTCGATGAAGGCCGCCGTCGCCAAGGTGGTCAAGGAGACTGACAAGGACAAGGACCCGAAGGCCAAGAAGGCCAAGAAACGCCCGGAGAAGAAGTCCAAGCAGGAGGCCGAGCCGGCGCCGGACTCTGACTCGCCGTGGGCGCCCTCGCTGTTCGGCCTGTCCTCGTCGTTCCTCTTCGACGGCGATTTCGAGTTCACCGGCAGCCTGCTCGGCGGGCTGGGGGCATCGCTGCCTGCCCGCCAGGACGAGGAGCCGGCCGAGGGGGACTGGCTGGACGCCCAGGGCAACCTGCTCGACGAGCGGCTGCCGCAGTTCCGCGACGCCTACCGGGCCGATGTCGCCCGGCCGGGCACCTACCTGGCCGAGGCCGAGGGCAACCAGGTCGCGGATGCCTTCGGGATCCGGGTGAACGTCTACCGGGACCGGGCCCCGGGCGGGTTCACCCGGGTGGAGAACATCGCCGGCGGCGACTGCCTGCTGCACGCCTCGTCCGACATCCGCGCGGCCATGGCCCTCGAGCGCGACCACCGGGTGCCACGCGCGGAGATCCCGGCCCGGCTGGGCCCGGCCGCGGGCCGGGCGGTGGCCGGGGGCGAGGTCAGCCGGATCCGCGGGATCGTCTCGGTCGGCATGGCCGAAGATGCCCTGGACCAAGCGGTCCGCGACGTGGTGCTCAGCGAGGTGGACGGCCGGGGCACCCTGGGCCTCGGGCCGGCGATGCGGCAGCTGATCCGCAACCGGCGGCTGCAGTACACCGCCGCGGTGGTGCGCGGGCGCAAGCGGCGGCAGGAGGCCGAGAAGGAGCTGGCGGCCAAGGAGGCCGAGAAGCAGAAGCGCGCCGAGATCAGGAAGGAGGAGCGGCAGAGGGAGAAACTGGGCCTGTCGAAGCGATCACCGGCGCCCGCCAAGCCGAAGCCGGTGGCGGTCGCGCCGGTGCTGCCCCCGGTCGTGCAGGCTCAGCTGAACTACGGCACGGTGGGCGCGATCAGCGAGAACTACGCGCTGCTGCACACCGGCGGCAATCACTACGTGGCGTTGATCCGCACCGGCTGAGGTCGCCTTCCGGCCATGTCACAGCCGGCCGCGCTGTCTCGTCTCAGAGGGTGAGAGTCACATCCTGGAGACGAGAAGGTGAGTGGTTGTGCGGATATTCGTGGCAGGCGGAACGGGAGTGCTCGGCCGGTGGTTGGTGCCTCAGCTGGTGGCACGCGGCCACCAGGTGACCGCGACCACGACCAGCCCGGCCAAGCTGGACCAGCTGACCGGACTGGGCGCCGAGGCCGTCGTAATGGACGGCCTGAACGCCGTCGAGGTGGGCGAAGCGGTGGCCAAAGCACATCCGGACGTGATCGTGCACCAGATGACGGCGATCTCCCCGGCACACGCCGGCAAGCCGAACTTCAAGCACCTGGACCGGTGGTTCGCCCCCACCATCCGGCTGCGTACCGAGGGCACCGACCACCTGCTGGCCGCCGCGGAGGCGGCCGGGGTCCGGCACGTCGTCGCGCAGAGCTACGCCAGCTGGAACGGCATCCGCGAGGGCGGCTGGGTCAAGACCGAGGACGATCCTCTGGACCTGCACGAGGGGACCGCCGCGCACCCGGTCTCCGCCGCTATCGGCTACCTCGAGGAGGCGGTCGGCAAGGCCGGCGGCGCGGTGCTGCGCTACGGCGGGCTGTACGGCCCGGGCGCCACCGACGACCAGATCGAGATGATCCGCAAGCGGCAGTTCCCGCTGGTCGGAGCCGGCACCGGCCACACCTCCTGGCTGCATCTCGACGACGCGACGAGCGCTACCGTGCTGGCTGTGGAGCAGCGAGCGACCGGGGTGTTCAACGTCGTCGACGACGAACCCGCCCCGGCCAGCGAGTGGCTGCCCTACCTGGCAGCCTGCGCGGGCGGCAAGCCACCGAGGCGGGTCCCGGTCTGGCTGGCCCGGCTGCTCGCCGGCGAGGTCGCGGTGATCATGATGACCGAGGGTCGTGGCTTCTCCAACGCCAAGGCCAAGTGGCAGCTCGGCTGGCAGCCGCGCTACCCCTCCTGGCGGCAGGGCTTTAAGGAAGCGTTGACGTGACCGGCCCAGAAGGCGAGCAGACCAAGGCCGAGGAGTTCGAAGAACTGCGCCCACTGCTGTTCTCGATCGCCTACCGGATCCTGGGCAGCGTCAGCGAGGCCGAGGACGCGGTGTCCGAGACCTGGCTGCGCTACCAGGCCACCGAGACCCAGCCCACGTCGGTAAAGGCGTTCCTGTCCGCCGTGGTCACCCGGATCTCCATCGACGTGCTGCGCTCGGCGCGGGTGCGGCGCGAGCAGTACGTCGGGCCGTGGTTTCCCGAGCCGCTGCTCACCGACCCCTACCAGGACCCGGAGCGCTCGGCGGAACTGGCCGACTCGGTCTCGATGGCCGCACTGCTGCTGCTCGAACGGCTCAGTCCGCTGGAACGGGCGGTCTTCGTGCTGCGCGAGGTGTTCGGGTTCGGCTTCGGCGAGGTCGCCACCGCCGTGGGACGTTCCGAGGCGGCCTGCCGGCAGCTCGCGGCGCGGGCCCGCAGGCACATGGACGCCGGGCGCCCGCGGTTCGAAGCCGACCGGCGGGAACGCGACCGGCTGGCCGCTCGCTTCTTCGAAGCCCTGCGGGAGGGCGATGTCGACAACCTGCGGGACCTGCTCGCCGCCGACGTCGAGATGGTGGGCGACGGCGGCGGCAAGGCGCCGCAGTGGGCCCGGGGCATCTCCGGCGCCGAGAACGTGGCCCGGGTGCTCACCTCGATGCTGCCCCCGATGGTCCGGATCGAGGTGAGCTGGCAGCCGCAGCAGGTGAACGGCCAGCCGGGCGCGGTCTTCCGCGACCGGGACGGCAAGGTGCTCAACACCTGGGCGCTGGACATCTCCGACGGGCGCATCCAGGCCATCCGCACGGTGCTCAACCCCGACAAGCTCGCCCACGTCGGCCCGGTGGCCGACGCCTGGGCGGTGCTGCGCGAGGCGACCCAGGCCCGCCGGTCCGGCGACTGAGTCCGGGGAAGCTCGGGAAGGGCTCGGGAAGGGCTCGGCCCAGCGCAGCTGGGAGCGCTCTCGCGGCAGCCGGTCACCCCCTTGTCCGCGGGCCGCCGCTGCAGACATACTCGCCCCGGAACGTGCCCCGGATCTGCCGGGCTTGACCCCCCGAGCGACGCAGGAGTTTGTCGGTGGCCACTGTCTCGAGGTGCAGCGTGATCATCCCGACCTACAACCGGGCCGGGCTGCTGCGGCGCACCCTGGACTCGCTGGTGGCCCAGACCCTGCCGCACGCGGACTTCGAGGTGCTGGTGGTCGACGACGGTTCCGGCGACGACACCGCCGAGCTGGCCCGTAGCTATACCGACCGGCTGGACCTGAAGTACTTCTTCCAGCCGGACGAGGGCTGGCGGGTGGCGCAGGCCCGCAACGTCGGCATCGCGCACGCCGCCGGCGCGGTGTGCGTGATGGTGGACACCGGCGTGCTGCTGCACTCCGGGTGCCTGGCCGCCCACCTGCGCAGCCACCAGGAGGCCGGTGGCCCGGTCGCGGTGTGCGGCTACGTCTTCGGTTTCGACTGCGCCCCCACCGAGGTCGAGGAGCTGACCGGCATCCTGGATGCCGGCGACCTGGACGCCGGCATCGAGCGGATCTCCCGGAGCGGGCGGTGGACCGACACCCGGGAGCCGTTCTACGCCAACCCCGACAACGACTTCGACCGGCTGCCCGCGCCCTGGGTGTTCTACTGGACCTGCAACGTCTCCGCCCCCACCGCCCGGTTGCGCGCGGTCGGCGGGTTCGACGAGCAGTTCCGCAGCTGGGGTGGCGAGGACATCGACCTGGGGTACCGGCTGTTCCTGGACGGCGCCCGGTTCGTGCTCAACCGGGCGGCGAGTTCCGTGCACTACCCGCACCCCAAGAACCCCGGCGACCTCAACCACCAGGCCCGCGCCAACTACCGGTACATGGCGCAGAAGTACGACACCCCGGTCGGCCGGCTGCTGAAGTCCTTCGGCGGCGCCCTGCACTGCTACAACATCAACGGCCTGATCACGGCCCGCGGGCTGCCCGACTGCCGGGAGTACCTGCGCCAGCGGTCGGCAGCCGGCTAACCGGGTACTACAGCTGCACCTTGTTGCCCGCCGTGGTCAGGCAGAACGGATGCCCGGCCGGATCCAGCAGCACCCGCCACACCTCGGGCCCCGGTTGATGTGCCGCCTCGACGGCACCCAGCCGCACCGCGGTGGCGACCGCCGCGGGCAGATCGGTCACGGCGATGTCCAGGTGCAGTTGCTGCTGCTGGCCCGGCTCCGGCCAGGTCGGCCGGACGTGGTCGGCCGCGTACATCGCGGTCAGCGCGATGCGACCGTCGGACAGGGCGATGACGCTGCCGTCCGGGCGCTGGTAGATCCGCCGCATGCCCAGCAGCCGGGCGTAGAAGTCGGCCAGGGCTTCCGGGTCGGTGGTGTCCAGGGAGACCGAGGCCAGCCGGCCCACCGGCTCCGGGTCCGCGGCGGGCTGCTCCGTGCTCGTCATGGCACGACCATCGCACACCGAAGGTTCTCCTGCCGCCGGCGGGTGCCGAGCACCGGTTTGCACAGCGCTACCAGCCCGATGACCGCAGGTATCAAAGGCCGGAATCCAACCTCCGGAGTACAGGTGCTCGCCGGAAGAAAAGATGTCATCGTATGCGCGCTCGGTGTCTACCGGGTGCGCCAGCAGGCGCGTTCCAGTCGTCGACCTTTCGAAAGGGTTCTTTGTGAAGGCGTACGTAGCTGTCCTGCGGATCACGGACTACCGGTTGCTGTGGACGGCGTTGACGATCAACCTGCTCGGCGACGGGGCCACCTACACCGCGCTGGCCTGGATCACCGTGGACCGGGCCGGCGCCGGCGGCCTCGGGGTGCTCGGGGTCTGCCTCACCCTGCCGGTGATCGTCGGCGGCGCGGTGATCGGCCCGCTGCTGGACCGGTTCTCCCGGCGCAAGCTGTTCATCTACGACTCGGTGTTCCGGGCCGCGGTGGTGGCGATGATCCCGCTGGCGCACGCGCTCGGCTGGCTGGCGATGTGGCAGCTCTACACGGTGGCCCTGATCTATGGGCTGCTCAAGATCATTCCGCTGGCCGGCACCCCGGCGGTGATCCCGGAACTGGTGCCCGAGAGCGAGCTGCAGGCCGCGATGGGCCTGGAATCCACCGCGATGGGAGCCGCCAACGTCGCCGGCCCGGCGATCGGGGCGCTGCTGATCACGCTGATCGGCTCGTCCAACGTGCTGCTGCTCGACGCCGCCAGCTACCTGCTGTTCGCGTTCCTGATCAGCCGGATCTCGGCACCGCTGGACCGCCCGGCCCCGGTCGAGGACGGCGCCGCCAAGCGGGTGTCGGGCTGGACCCCGGTGTTCGACATGATCGTCCACGACAAGTTCCTGCTGCTGCTGACGCTGTCGTTCGCGTTGTTCAACATGGCCGCCGGCGCGCTGCTGGTGGTGCTGCCCTGGTTGGCGAAGTTCGAGTTCTCCAACAGCCCCGGCGTCCTCGGCCTGCTGCTCGCCCTCTTCGCCGCCGCTGAACTGGTCGGCTCGCTGGTCTCGGGTGCCCTCAAGACCTCGGAGAAGCAGATGCTGCGGATCGGCCAGCTGCAGATCGTCACCGGCGGCCTCTTCCTGCTGCTGGGCCCGCGCAACCTGGCGGTGATCTCGCTCGCCCTGATCCTCATCGGCGTGCTGTCCGCCCCGATGACGGTGCTGGGCGGGGTGGTGCGGATGACCCGGACGCCGGCGGAGATGCGCGGCCGGGCGATGACCCTGATGCGCACCACGATGGCCGGCTCGCTGCCGGTCGGGGCGGCGCTCGGCGGCATCCTGCTCAGCGGCAGCCACTACACCGGGCTGGTCGTCGTGATGACGATCCTGGCTGCCTCACCCGGTTTCCTGACCGTCCTGATCTTCCGCAACGTTCCGTTCCGGCTGGGGGTGAACGCCCTTGTCGACCGCCAGCCGGCCGCTGTCGAATCCTGAGTCGAGTCCTGAACCGGTCGAGCTGGTCGCCGACCGTCCCCGGACCGCGGCCGGCTCGTCCGGCCTCGCCTGGCTCTCGGCACCCGCCGACGGCCACGGCCCGGACGCGGTGCTCGCGGCGTTCGCCGTGCTGCTCTACAAGTACACCGGCCAGACCGAGCTGCTGCTCGACGCGGAGCTGGCCGGCCGGGCCGGCGCGCTGTCTCTGACCGTCGACCCGGACGCGCCCGGGCACCGGCTGCCGGACACCGCCGGGTACGGCCCGGTCCGGCACACCCCGGTCCGGTTCACCGACCGGGCGCCGGACCAGGCCGCCGATGCCGACCTGGTGCTGCACGCCGGCACCGAGCTGCGGATCGGCTACCGGACCGGGCTGTTCGCCTCGGCCACCGCCGCCCGGCTGGCCGAGCAGCTGCGCCGGGCGCTGGCCCAGCTGCACCAGCCGGTCCGCACCGTGCAGCTGGCCGACCAGCCGGAACGAGCGCTGATTCTCGACCGGTTCAACGACACTCGCCGCCCGTACCCGGCCGACGTGCCGGTGCACCGGCTGTTCGAAGAGCAGGTCCGCCGGGCACCGGACGCGCTCGCCGTCAGCTGGTGTGACCAGCGGCTGAGCTACGCCCAGCTCGACGAGCGGGCCGACCGGTTGGCCGGCGCGCTGCGGGCGGCCGGCGTCCGGCCGGGCGATCTGGTGGCATTGCGCACCGGTCGCACGCCGGACCTGGTGGCCGGCGTGCTGGCCATCCTCAAGACCGGCGCCGCCTACCTGCCGATCGACCCGGACTACCCGCAGGGCCGGGTGGAGTTCCTGCTCGCCGACTCCCGGGCCCGGGTGCTGGTCACCGACTCGGCCCTCGACGCCGCCTTCGACGGCACGGTGCTGGACCCGGCCACGGCTGCCCGGGCTGCCGGACCGGTCGAGCCCGAGCCGGTCGCGCCCGACCTTCCCACCGACCGGGCGGTGGCCTTCCTGTGCTACACCTCCGGCACCACCGGGCGTCCCAAGGGCGTGCGGGTCACCCACCGCAACATCGTCCGGCTGGTACGCGGCGTCGAGTACTCCGACCTCGGGCCGCACACCCGGATCCTGCTGACCGGCTCGATCTCCTTCGACGCCAGCACCTTCGAGCTGTGGGCCACCCTGCTCAACGGCGGCAGCCTGCACCTGGTCGGCAATGACGTCCTGTTCAGCGCCCGGGCACTGCGGGCGGAGCTGGCCGCCGAGCAGATCAGCACCCTGTGGCTGACCGCGCCGCTGTTCAACCAGATCGTCGAGCAGGACCCGGCTGCCTTCGCCCCGCTGCGCGAGCTGTACACCGGTGGGGACGTGCTGTCGCCGCCGCACGTCGCGAAAGTGCTGGCAGCCTGTCCGGACCTGATCTTGATCAACGCCTACGGGCCCACCGAGAACGGCACCTACTCCCTCACCCACCGGATCGAGCGCGCCGGCTTCGACGAGCGGGCCGGCATCCCGATCGGCCGGCCGATCGCGAACTCCACGGCCTACGTGCTCGACCCGGACGGCAACCTGTGCCCGGTCGGCGTGCCGGGGGAGCTGTGCTTCGGCGGCGACGGGGTGGCCGCGGGCTACCTGGACCGCCCGGAGCTGACCCCGGAGAAGTTCGTTGCGGACCCGTTCACCGGCGGGCGGATGTACCGCAGCGGCGACCTCGGCAGGTTCGGCCCGGACGGCACCGTCGAGTTCCTCGGCCGCCGCGACCAGCAGGTGAAGGTGCGCGGCTTCCGGATCGAGCTCGGCGAGGTGGAGAACGTCCTGCTCGGCCATCCGGACGTCGCCGAGGCCGCGGTCACCGCCCGGCCCCGGCCCAGCGGCGCCGACAAGTACCTGTGCGGCTACTACGTGCCGCGCCGCCCGGTGACCGGCCTGCGGGCCTACCTGGAGCGGATGCTGCCGGCGCACGCGGTGCCGGCCTACCTGATCGAGCTGCCGGAACTGCCGCTGCACGCCAGCGGCAAGCTCGACCGCAGCCGGCTCCCCGAACCGGAGGCCTCCCAGCTGGTCACCGGCACCGACTACGTCGCGCCGCGCGACGAGTTCGAGCGGGTGCTGGTGGAGCTGGCCGAGAATGCCCTTGCCATGGTGGGCATCGGCATGCAGCACGACCTGCGCGACCTCGGCTCGGACTCGCTCACCGCCACCCTGCTGGCTGGTGGCCTGGCCGAGCGGCTGGGCCGGCAGGTGCCGGTCAGCCGGGTGTTGCACGCGGGCTCGCTGGCCCGGCTCGCCGAGCTGGTCCGGCACGGCGACGCCGCAGCCGCACCGGCGATCCCGGCGGCCGCCGCGGCCGAGAGCTACCCGGTCACCCCGCAGCAGCGCCAGCTCTACCTCGAACAGCTCAAGGATCCGGCGGCGGTGCACTACAACGTGCCGGTCAGCCTGGACCTGCCGGCCGGCACCGACCCGGCCCGGCTGGCCGGGGCGCTGCGCCGGCTCGCCGAGCACCACGAGGCCCTGCGCAGCCACTTCGTCCTCGACGGCGGTGAGGTACGCCAGCGGATCGAGCCGGAGATCGCCCTGCCGGTGCCGGTGATCGACGAACCGGCCGACAGCCCCGGCGTCCGGCCGTTCGCGCTGGAGGTCGCCCCGCTCTGGCGAGCCGAGCTGCGCCGGTCGCCAGACCGGTTGCGGCTGCGCCTGGAACTGCACCACCTGATCGTGGACGGGTTCTCCCTGCAGATCCTGCTGAGCGACCTGGCGGCGCTCTACGCGGGCCGGCCGGTTGCCGAGGTGGGCGTCCGGTACCGCGACTACGCGAGCTGGCTGGCCGGGCCCGCCGGTGCGGCACTGCGCGAGCAGCAGCGCGGCTACTGGCAGCAGGTGTTCGCCGTCCCGCCGCGGCGCGCCGACCTGCCGCTGTCGGCCCCGCGCCCGCCGCTGCGCCCGCTGGCCGGCGACGTGCTGGGCTTCGACCTCGGCCGGGCCCGGACCAGCGCGCTGCGCGAACTGGCCCGCCGGCAGGACGTTCCGCTGTTCGCGGTGCTGGCCGCCGCGCACGGCATCGTGCTGGCCCGGCTCACCGGCTCGGCCGATGTGCTGCTGGGCACCCCGGTGTCCGGACGGACCGCGCCGGGCCTGCACCGCACCGTGGGCATGCTTGCCAACACCGTCTGCCTGCGGTTGGCGGCCGATCCCGAGGCCGGCTTCGCCGACTACCTGCGCCAGGTCGCCGGCACCGCCGAGCAGGCCTTCGCGCATTCCGACGTCCCGTTCTCCGACGTGGTCGCGCTGGCCGCGCCGCAGCGGGACTACCGCCGGGCCCCGCTGTTCGACGCGCTGATCGCGTTGCACAGCAGCCGTTACCTGCACCTCGACTTCGCCGGCCACGGCGTGGACGTGACCCTGGAACCCACCGGCCAGAGCGCGTTCGACCTGAACATGCAGATCTATCAGACCGGCGACAGCCTGCGGGTGGCCTGGCACTACTCGGCCACCCTGCTGCGCCGCACCGAGATCGAGCAGTGGCGTGACGATCTGCTGCACATTCTCGACACCGTGCTGGCCGACCCGGCGACCCCGGTGGGTGCCTTCACCGCTCCGGCGAACACCGCCGCCGCCTTCGACTTCGACCTCTGACCCCGCGACTTCCGGCCCTTCCCCTACCCGCCCGCTCAACCGCATAGGACGTTTCATGTTCTCCAGCGTTACCGGCTTTCCTGCCGACTTCTCCCACATCGAGCCCGATCCGATCGAGCCCGCTGCTCCCGGACACGCAGCCGGCCGCTGGGCGGAGCTGACCCCGGTCGCACTGCCCGCCGAGCTGACCGCCCGGCTGGACCGGATCAGCCGCGGGCGGGAGGAGATGCTGCAGGTGGTGCTGGCCGCCGGCGCGCTGGCCCTGCTCGGCCGCTACACCCGCGCCGAGGAGGTGTCGCTGGGCCTGCCCGGGGGGCTGGTGCTGCGCACCGATCCGGCCGGCACCCTGCGCGAGCTGCTCGGCCGGGTGGCCGGCGCAGTCCAGTCCGGGACGCCGGACGCGGGTGCGGCCGACGTGCGGGTGGAGCTGGCAGCCGCTCCGCCGGACGCCCCGGGAGGAGCCGGCGTCCGGTTCGCTGCGTACCGCGCCGGCGGCGCGCTGCTGCTCGGCACCGGCTACGACCCCGCGCGCTACGCCGAGGCCAGCATCGGCTGGATCGCCCGGCAGTACCTGCTGCTGCTCGCCGCTGCCACCGCCGAGCCGGACCGTCCGGTGGCCGACCTGGAGCTGAGCACTGCCGAGGACGCGGCCGTCATCGCCGCCGCCAACGACACCGAGCGGGCCTTCGAGTCCGAGGCCACCCTGCACGGCCTGTTCGCCCGGCAGGCCGCCGCCACCCCGGACGCACCGGCGCTGCTCAGCTCCGCCGGCACGATGAGCTATGCCGAGCTCGACGCCCGTTCCAACCAGCTCGCGCACACCCTGCGCGGCCACGGCGCCGGCCCGGGTGCGGTCGTCGCGCTGCTGGCCGAACGCTCGCCGGAGCTGGTCGTAGGGATCCTGGCGGTGCTCAAGGCCGGCGCCGGCTACCTGCCGGTCGACCCGTCCTACCCGGCCGCCCGGATCGGCTACCTGCTGGCCGACTCAGCTGCCCGGCTGGTGCTCGGCCAGGCCCGGTTCGCCGGCCTGGCCGGCGACACCCCGGTGCTGGAACTGGACGCCGAGACCAGCTACGCCGCCGACCGCGGCCCGGTCGAGCCACTGGGTAGCGCCGGCGATCTGGCCTACCTGATCTACACCTCCGGTTCGACCGGCGCTCCCAAGGGCGTGCTGGTCGAGCACTGCGGCGTGGTCAACCGGCTGGCCTGGATGCAGCGCGCCTACCCGATCGGGCCCGGGGACGTGCTGGTGCAGAAGACCTCGGTCTCCTTCGACGTGTCGGTGTGGGAACTGTTCTGGTGGTCGTTCACCGGCGCGGCACTGGCGCTGCCGGAGCCGGGGGCCGAGAAGGACCCGGCTCGGCTGGCGGCGGCGATCGAGAATCATCAGGTCACCACGATGCATTTCGTGCCGTCCATGCTGACCCTGTTCCTGGTGTGGGCCGAACGTGCCGGCGCGGCGGACCGGTTGGCCGGGCTGCGGCGGGTCTTCGCCAGCGGCGAGGCGCTCACCCCCAGCCAGGTCGGCCAGTTCGAGCGGCTGCTTCCCGGTGCCGAGCTGGTCAACCTGTACGGCCCGACCGAGGCAACGGTGGACGTCACCTGCCAGCCGGCTCGCGGGCTGGCGGGGCTGGCCCGGATCCCGATCGGCCGGCCGATCGACAACATCCGGATGTACGTGCTGGACGAACGCGGCCGGCCGGCACCGGTCGGCATGCCGGGCGAGCTGCACGCGGCCGGCGTGGGCCTGGCCCGCGGCTACCTCGACCGTCCGGAGCTGACCGCCGAGCGGTTCGTCGACGGGGCGGCGGTGGGGGAGCGGCGGCTGTACCGGACCGGCGACCTGGCCCGGTGGCTGCCCGACGGCCGGCTAGACTACCTGGGCCGGGTGGACCTGCAGGTCAAGGTGCGCGGCTTCCGGGTGGAACCCGGCGGCATCGAGGAACGGCTGCGGGCGCATCCGGCGGTGACCGACGCCGCCGTGGTGGCCGTCGACGACGGCTGGCAGACCTCGCTGCGCGGGTTCGTGGTGCTGCGCGAGCAGGTGCCGGAGTCGGTGCTCAAGCAGCACCTGCGGCAGGCGCTGCCCGAGCACGAGGTGCCCGGCCGGATCCTGGCCCTGGATGCGTTGCCGTTGACGCCGAACGGAAAACTCGACCGCAGCTGGCTGGCCGGCCCGGAGGGGGCCCGGGCCAAGGCCGGCAACCACGTCGAGCCGCGTACCCCCGCCGAGCAGACCCTGGCCCGGATCTGGCGCGAGGTGCTCGGCAAGGACCGGATCGGCGTGCACGACAACTTCTTCGCCCTGGGCGGCAACTCCATCCACTTCGTCGAGGTGCTGGCCAAGTCCCGCGCCGCCGGGCTGGACTTCACCTTCGCGCAGCTGTTCCGGGCGCAGAGCATCGCCGCGCTGGCCGAGAGCATCGCCGCCGGGGCCGGGGCCGGCGCCGGCACGGCGGCCGAGCAGGCCGACGTGGCGGCCCGCGGCGGCTTCCAGCCGTTCGAGCTGATCTCCGGCGAGGACCGGGCGCTGCTGCCCGCCGACGCCGAGGACGCCTACCCGCTGTCGATGCTGCAGGCCGGGCTGATCTTCCAGACCGAGATCACCGGCGGGCTCGGCCAGTACCACGACGTGCTCAGCTACTCGATCAACGGCGGCTTCGACCAGGCCGCGTTCACCGAGGCGGTGCGGCTGCTGAGCCTGCGGCACCCGATCCTGCGCACCACCTACCACCTCACCGGGTACAGCGAGTTCCTGCAGGTGGTGCACCGCGAAGTCCGCCCGCCGCTGTCGGTGGCCGACCTGCGCCACCTCGACGCGGCGGCCCAGGCGGACTGGCACGAGCAGTGGCTGGCCGCCGAGAAGGCCCGCCGCTTCGACTGGGAGCGGGGCGAACTGGTCACCCTGCACGTTCAGATCCTCTCCGACGACCGCTACCGCTACACCGTCAGCCAGCACAACTCCGCCCTGGACGGCTGGAGCATCAGCCTGCTGCACACCCAGCTGTTCAGCCTCTACCACCAGCTGCGCGCCGGGACGAACCCGTCCCGGCAGCCGGCGGTGGACAACCACCTGCGCAACTTCATCGGCCTGGAGCGCGAGGCACTGCGCTCCGCGCAGTCCCGAGACTTCTGGCTGCGGGTGCTGGACGGCTCCGTCTCGACCAACGTGCCGCGCCAGCCGGGCGCCCGGGACACCGACGACTTCCGGGTGGTGATGCGCGACGTACCGCTGCCCGCCGGCCTCACCCAGCGGGTCAGCGCGCTGGCCGACTCGCTGTCGGTGCCGTTCAAGGACGTGCTGCTGGCCGCCCACCTGAAGGTGCTGTCCCTGGTGTCCGGCCAGCCCGAAGTCACCACCGGCTACGAGCACAGCGGCCGGCCTGAGCTGCCGGGTGCCGAGACCACGCTGGGACTGCACCTCAACAGCGTGCCGCTGCGGCTGCGAATGGCGCTGGACTCGGCCGCTGCGGAGCCGGGGGAGGCTGCCGAATCTTGGGCGGAGCTGGTCCGCCGGGTGTACCAGGCCGAGCTCGACCTGCTGCCGCACCGCCGCTACCCGATGGCCCGGATGAAGCAGGACCTGGGCACCCAGCGGTCGCTGTTCGACACCACCTTCAACTACACCCACTTCTACCTGATGAAGAATCTCCAGCAACTGCCGGAGTTCTCGCTGCTGCAGATACAGGTGGACTCCGAGACCGAGTTCGCGTTCCGGACCGAGTTCTCCCGGCACTACACCGACGACGAGCTGCGGTTGTGCCTGCACTACCACAGCCACCTCTACGACCAGGCCCAGATCGACCGGATCGGCGGGTACTTCGTCCGGGTGCTGGAGCTGATGGCCGGCGAGCCCGCGGCACCGCATGCCGCCCGGCCGCTGCTGGCCGCCGCGGACGCGGCGCTGATCGGTGCGGCGAGCGATGCCACGGCCGCCGAGCCGGTCGCCTTCCCGGCCCCGGCGGCTGAGGATCGTCAGGCGCACCAGGCGACCCGGGACGCGATCGCCGCGGTGTGGGCGAACGTGCTGGACCTGCCGGTGTCCCAGATCGGGGCGTCCGGCAACTTCTTCGACCTCGGCGGCAATTCGCTCTCGGCGCTGCGGGTGGTGCTGGAACTCGACGGGCTGGTCACCCTGGGCGACCTCACCCGCCATCCGGTGCTGGACGAGCTGGCCCGGTTGGCCGACCGGCGCCAGCAACCTGCCGAGGAACTGCTGCAACTGCTCTCGCCGACCGCGGCCGGCGCCCGCTGCGCGTTGATCTGCGTGCCGCACCCGTGCGGGCACCCGATCAACTTCAAGCCGCTGGCCGACGCGCTGGCCGAACGGACCGACGAGATCGTGGTGTGGGGGCTGGAGCTGCCCGGCCATGCGCCGGTCTCGGACGGCGAGTTCGTCGACATCGAAGAGGCGGTCCGCCAGACCGTCGCCGAGATCGAGGCCAAGGCCGACCTGCCGCTGGTCGTCTGGGGACACTGCGGCGGCGCAGCGGTCGCCATCGAGCTGGCCCGGGTGCTCGAGGAGGAGGGCTTCGACCTGCGGCAGGTGTTCCTCGGCTCCAAGCTGCTGCCCCCGGTGCCCGAGATGGCCGACAACATCGCCCTGATGGACACCTGGAGCGACGAGCAGATCATCCGCTACATGGTCGAAGAGACCGGATACACCGAGCTGGACGGCCTGGACCGCGAGCACACCGACCGGATGGGCCGGATCTTCCGGCATGACGTCGGCGGCGGGTACCGCTACCTCATCGGCGCGGTGACCGGCGGGCCCGCCTGGAAGCTGGCCACCCCGGTCACCGTGGTGGCCGCGGACGACGACCGCGGACTGACCCGGGCGAGCGAGGACTACGCCGGCTGGGAAGTGCTCGCCTCCGACGTCCGGTTCTGCCGGCTGCCGGTGGGCGGCCACTACTTCGTGCGCACCAACCCCGATGCCACCGCCGAGCTGGTTCTCGAGTCCGTCCGGCAGACCCAGGCCGCGTCGATCGAGTGGGAGGTCTGAGATGGCAGAGATCCCGGTGCTGTGCCTGCCGTTCGCCGGAGCGGGCGCCACCGCCTTCCGGCGGGCGCAGGAATACCCCAGTGACATCGTGCGAATCGTGCCGCTGCAGCTGCCCGGCCGGGAGGAGCGGTTCGGCGAGCCGCCGTTCACCGACGCGGTCAGCGCGGTGGACGACCTGCTGCCGGCGGCGCTCGACCTGGTGGCCGGCAGCGCGACAGTCGCGGTGTTCGGCCACAGCCTCGGGGCGGTGCTTGCCTTCGAGCTGGCGCACCGGTTGCGCCAGCTTCCCCAGCCTGACCTGGTGCGGATCTTCGTCAGCGGCTCGCCGGGGCCGTGGACCGGGCGCGCGGTGCGGGCCACCGGCATGAGCGACGAGGACTTCCTGCGGCAGGTACGCGGCTTCGCCGGCTACAGCCACCCGGCGCTGGAACACCCGGAGCTGCGCGACATGCTGCTGCCCACCCTGCGCGCGGACGTGGAGATGCACGAGAACTACCTGGCGCAGCCGGGCCAGCTGGTCGACGTGCCGATCACCTCGATCCGCGGCAGCGAGGACGAGCTGGTCTCGCGCGAGCAGGCAGCGGAGTGGCAGGCGGCCAGCACCGCGGGCTGCCAGCTGCGGGAGGTGCCGGGCGGTCACATGTACCTGGTCGACTCCCCGGTCGAGCTGGTGCGGCTGATGGATTCCGAACTGGCGGTGCTCCGGTGACCGCCGGCCTGGCCCAGACCGTTGCGGACCGGCGACCGGCCGATCGGCGGCTGGCCGGCAAGGTGGCGGTGGTCACCGGGGCGGCACGCGGCATCGGACGGGCCTGCGCGGTGGCGTTCGCCCGGGCCGGCGCCGACCTGCTGCTGCTCGACATCGCGCACGACCTGGCGGGAGTGCCGTACCCGCTGGGCACCGCCAGCCAGCTGGAACACACCGCCGAGCTGTGCCGCGAGGCCGGCGGCCCGGCGGCCACCGTACTGAGCGTGCAAGCCGACGTACGCGACTACCAGGCGGTCCAGGATGCCGTCGAGCTGGCGCTGGCCCGGTTCGGCCGCATCGACGTGGTGCTCAACAACGCAGGCATCGCCGCGCCGTCCGGCAAGCCGGTGCACGACATCGAGGCCGACGAGTGGGACCTGATGCTCGACGTCGACGTCTCCGGCGCCTGGCGGATGATCCGGGCCGTCGGCAGGGTGATGAGCGCGCAACGCTCCGGCAGCATCATCAACGTCGCCTCCACCGCGGGGCTGGTGGGCTACCGCAACTTCGCCGGCTACGTCACCGCCAAGCACGCGCTGGTCGGGCTGTCCAAGGCGGCTGCGCTGGACCTTGCACCGTTCAAGGTGCGGGTGAACGCCCTGTGCCCCGGTTCGGTCCGCGACGACCCGGCGGTGGAGGGCCGGATGCTGTCGGAGATCGCCCGGTCCCTGGACGTCCCGGTGGCCGAGCACGAGCAGACCTTCGTCACCGCCCAGCCGATGAATGCCCTTCTCGAGCCGGACGACATCGCCGGCGCCGCCCTGTGGCTGGCCTCGGACGAGTCCCGGCAGGTCACCGGCAGCGCGGTGCCGGTGGACGGGGGGTTCACCAGCCGATGACCGCCGAACTGACGATTGCCGAACAGCTGCCCTTCGAACCTCAGGCCATCCGGCCGATCGCTGCCGAGCTGCGGACCTGCCTGCCGCTGGCCGGCGGGGGAGTCCGGGCCGGAACCGAGGCCGGCCGGCTGTGCCAGTCGGTGCTGGCCCGGCTCGACCCCGGCGCCGACCTGGAAGGGCTGGCCGAGCGGGTAAGCCGGGCCACCGGCACCCGGCTCTGGCAGGAATGGGTTTCGGGCCCGGCCGATTCCGGCGCCGCGGCGCAGCGGCGGGACCGCGAGCTGGCCCGGCCGGCCGATCCGGCGACCGGCCCGGGCGTCCGGGTGGTGCTGCTGCGCTACGCCGACCAGGTCGCCGACCTGGTGGTGGTGGCGCATCGGGCGGTGGCCGACCCGCGCTCCGTGCTGCGGGCGGTGCTCTCGTCCACCCCGCTCCCAGCGACAGATCCTCAGCTGCACCAGCGGCTGCGGGACGGCCTGGCCCGGCTGGACCGGGTCGGGGCTCCGGACTGGGGCCTCGGCAACCCCGAGGCAACCGGTGCCGAGGTGCTGCCGTTCACCCTTTCCGCAACGGCAGAAACCACCGACCCCGAGGCACTGCTGGCCGGCGCGCTCGGCCTGGTGCTGGCCCGCTGCACCGGCGCGGAGCGGGCCGGCATCGGGCTCGATCCGCTGAACAGCGCGGACCTCGACTGTGCCGGCGGCACTCCGGTGGCCGGTTACCTCGCCGCGGTGCGGCATGCCCTGGACCACCCGGTTGCCGACACGGCACCGGTGGCCGGCCTGGCCGTCGGTGCGCAAAGGCCGTTCCTGGATCCGCTGCATCCATTGGCGATCTGGATCGGCGAAGCCGCCGGCGGCGAGCTGCCGGGCAGCCTCTGGTTCCGGCGCAGCGCCTTCGCGCCGGCGGTGGCAGAACGGCTGGCCGGAATGCTCGGCACCGCCTACCGCGGCCTGGCAACGGCACACCCGGACACCCCGATCGGGGAGCTGGCGCTGCTCGACGCCGGGCAGCTGCGCGAGCTGGCCGAACTCGGCGGCCGCGGCCGCCCGCTGCCGGCGTCCGGAACCGGCCGGCGGATCGACGAGGCGGTCCGGGCGCAGGCCGAGTTCCGTCCGGACGCGATCGCGCTGTGCTTCGAGGCGAACCGGCTGAGCTACCGCGAGCTGGACGAGCGGGCCAACCGGGCAGCGCACGCGCTGCGGGCGGCCGGCGTCCGGACTGGAGACCGGGTCGGGGTCTGCCTGGAACGCTCGCTCGATCTGGTGGTGATGCTGCTGGCAGTGCTCAGGGCCGGCGCGGCCTACGTCCCGATGGACGCCGGCAACCCGGACGAGCGGCTGGCCTACACCGCGACCGACGCCGGGCTGGCCGTGGTGATCGCCGAGGAGTTCCCGCAGCTGCCCGGCGTCCGGGTGCTCGCCCCGGCTGCCCTGCGGGAAGGACCGAGCACCGCACCGGAGCAGCCCGGCACTCCCGACGACACCGCCTACGTCATCTACACCTCCGGGTCCACCGGCCGTCCCAAGGGAGTGCTGGTCTCGCACCGCAACGTGGCCGGCCTGCTGGCGGCCACCGAAGCCGACTTCGGACTCGGCACCGACGACGTCTGGACGCTGTTCCACTCCAGTGCCTTCGACTTCTCGGTCTGGGAGATCTGGGGATGCCTGGCCACCGGCGGCCGGCTGGTGGTGGTGCCGCACTGGACCGCCCGCGACCCGCAGCAGTTCGCCGAGTTGCTGCACGCCGAGCAGGTCAGCGTGCTGAACCAGACCCCGAGCGCGTTCAGCCAGCTGGCCGAGGTGGACCGCACCCGCCGGCTGCCGGACTCGCTGCGGCTGGTGATCTTCGGCGGCGAGCCGCTGGACACCCGGCCGCTGCTGGCCTGGTTCGACCGGCATCCGGAAAGCCGGTGCCGGCTGGTCAACATGTTCGGCATCACCGAGACCACCGTGCACGTGACCGCCCAGACCCTGGGCCGGCGCGAGGCACTGGCTGGCTCGAAGTCGGTGGGCCGGCCGCTGCCGGGCTGGTCGGTGAGCGTGCTGGACCCGGCCGGCCGGCCGGTGCCGCCCGGAGTGGCCGGCGAGATCTACGTCGGCGGTGCCGGGGTGGCCGCGGGTTACCTCGGCCGGCCCGAGCTGACCGCGCAGCGTTTCGTCCCCGATCCGGAAGGGGATTCGCAATCGGCCGGGCTGCGCTACCGCAGCGGTGACCGGGGCCGGTTGCTGCCCGACGGCCGGCTGGAGCACCTGGGCCGGCTGGACAACCAGGTCAAGCTGCGCGGCTTCCGGATCGAGCTGGACGAGATCCGGGCCCGGCTGCTGGACGCGCCGGGCGTCGGGGCGGCGGCGGTGCTGCTGCGCCAGGATCCCGACAACGCGGCGAATGCTCGGCTGGACGCCTACCTGGTGCTGTCCGGTGGCGACGTCGAGGAGGTCCGCGCGCATGCCGCCCGGTTCCTGCCCGAGCACATGGTGCCCAGCACCTTCACCGTGTTGCCGGCGTTGCCGCTCACCCCGAACGGCAAACTGGATTCCGCCCGGCTGCCCGAGCCGCTCGACCCGACGGCACCAGATGGGGAGCTCGACGCACCGGACGGCGCCACCGACCTGCAGGCCCGGTTGCACGCGGTATGGCAGCAGGTGTTCGGCTTCCGGGTCGGCCTGGACGACGATTTCTTCGCCCTCGGCGGCAATTCGCTGCTCGGCGTCCAGCTGTTCGCCGCGATGCGCGGTGCGGGCCTGCCCACTCCGGGGCTGCGCGAGCTGTACCTGAACCGGACGGTGCGCGGGCTCGCCGAGGTGCTGGACCGGAGAGCCGGATAGCTTCCGTGTTGATCCTGCTCGCCATCCGCCGGCTGCCGGTGTACCGGGAGTACCTGCTCGCCGCGCTGGCCCGCGAACACCAGGTGTGGCTGCTGTCGGACCACCCGCCGACCTGGGAATCGCGCTACCTGGCCGGTGCCACGGTGCTCGACCTCGCCGATGCCGACGCGCTGGCCGCGGCGGCCCGGCCGGTGCGGCCGTCCGGCGTGCTCACCTGGGACGACACCCTGGTGGTGCAGGCCGCCCGGCTGGCGCAGCGGCTGGACCTGCCGACCAGCCCGCCGGAGGCGGTGCTGCTGTGCCGGGACAAGCACGGCACCCGGCAGGCGTTGCGGGCGGCCGGCGTGCCACAGGCGGGCTCGGTGCTGGTGACGTCCCTGCCGCAGGCCCGGCAGGCCGCCGCCGGGCTGGGCTATCCGCTGGTGCTCAAACCCCGCGCGCTCTACGCCAGCGTCGGGGTGGTGCGGGTGGACACGGCCGACCAGCTGGCCGGCCGGTTCCGGGTGGCCCGGGGTGCGAGCCGGGACGGTGGGGGCGAACTGGCCGGCAGTGACGTGCTGATCGAGCAGTACCTGGACGGCCCGGAGATCAGCGTGGATGCCGGCTGGCTGGACGGTGAGCTGTCGATGGGGTTCGTGGCGCGCAAGCGGTGCGACTTCCCGCCGTACTTCGAGGAGGTCGGCCACCTGGTCCGGGCGAACGACCCGCTGCTGCGCGACGAGGCGCTGCTCGGCGTGCTACGGGCAGCGCATGCCGCGGTCGGCTACACCACCGGCTGGACGCACACCGAGCTGCGGCTCACCCCGGACGGACCGAAGGTGGTGGAGATCAACGCCAGGGTGGGCGGCGACCGGATCCCGGACCTGGCCAGGCTCGCGCTCGGGGTGGACACCGGACGGGCCGCCGCGGCGCTGGCCTGCGGGCGCCGTCCGGACCTGGAGCCGACGCTGGACCGGGTCGCGGCGGTGCGTTTCCGCTATCCGGAACGGGACTGCATCGTGCGCTCGGTCGAGGTCGACGCCGCGGCGCTGCCGGCTGAAGTCGACAGCGCCACCCCGGTGGTGCTGCCCGGCCAGGAGTTGCGCTTGCCGCCGCACGGTTTCGGAGCGAGCCGGTACGCCCTGATCACCACGGTCGCCGACAGCGACGCCGACTGCCTGGCCGGCCTGGACAAGGCCGCCGCCGCGGTTCGGCTGAACGTGCTGCGCTGGCTGTAGGGGAAGCGAGGTACCCTGATATCATCAGATATCAAGGAGGTGCCGATGCCTGACATCCTGATCCGGGACGTCCCTGAAGAGGTGCTGGCCGCAGTGGATTCGCATGCCGCGACTTTGGGTCTTTCTCGCAACGAATACCTCCGCCGGCAACTCGCCCAGGATGCGCACCGGTCTGCAGTGCGGGTCACCATGGCGGATCTGCAGTGGTTCACCGATACCTTCGGTGATCTCACCGATCCAGAGGTGATGCGCCAGGCTTGGTCGTGACGGCTGGCGAACTCCGTCACTGGCTCATCGACAAGTCGGCATTGGTCCGGTTGAGCGAGAGCGTCGACGGGCCGGAATGGATTGCGCGCATCGAGCGCGGGCTGGTACGCATCGCTACCGTTACGGTCCTGGAAGTGGGGTACTCCGCCCGGTCGGCGGAAGGTCTCGGTCAGCTGTTGAGCAGGTCTCCTCTCGCGGCAATGCCGATTGAATACATGACCGCGCGGGTCGAGTCGAGAGCCGTCGAGATCCAGCACCTGCTGGCTCAGCGAGGTCAGCATCGAGCACCATCGATTCCCGACCTCATCATCGCCGCCACTGCCGAGTTGGCCGGGCTCACCGTGCTGCACGTCGACAAGGACTTCGAACTGATCGCGGAAGTTACCTCCCAGCCGATGGAACGTCTTCGTCTTCAGTAGCGCCGTCATGACCGGGCGCGTTCCAAGAGTTTCTGCTACAGCTTCTGCGGGCTTGACCTGATTTCGTTCCGGGACACCCGCCGGAAATCCCGATGCCTCGTCGCTCTCAAGTCCCCGCCGCCTCCGGCCGAAGGGAAAGCAGGGCGAGTTTCCCGGCTGTGAGGACGGGCCGGCCGGGAAAACTCGCCGTTGTGTTACGGATGAGGCGCACGGCACAGATGTGACTGGTGTGTCATGCTGTCGCACGGCCAGTGCAATGTGCCGTCGCAGCAGTGTGAGGAGGGCTACCGGGTGGGTTTGCGCACCGCGTGCCGGACCGGTTCCGGCGCTGCTCTCGCCTCGGTGACCGTGCTGGGCCTGCTGCTAGGACTCAGCACCCCGGTACAGGCAGCCCCGAAACCGGTGAACCCGACGGACAAGCAACTGGCCGCTGCCCAGGCCACCAAGCAGCGTGCCGCGCAGCAGCTCGGCGCCGTGACGGCCCAGCTGGTGCTGCTCAAGGGCCAGCTGGACCGGGCCGCCGCCGACACCGACGCCGCGATCGCCGCCTACGACGCGACCAACATCGCCCTGTCCGAAGCGGTCGACGACGTCACCGCCGCCAACCAGGCCGTCGACACCGCCCGCACCACGGTGGCCAAGGCCCGCCACCAGATCGCCGACTACGTCTTCTCCTCCTACGTCTACGGCCGGCAGCCCTCGATCACCACGCTGCTGTCCGGCACCGACCCGAACAGTGCCCTGGAGGCGATGGCCTACCAGCGCTACCTCGGTGCCGCGCAGCAGCAGCACCTGGCCACCGCCCAGACCAACACCGTCGCGCTGTCGAACGCCGAGGCCGGCCGCAAGCGCGCCCTGCAGCGCGCCGAGCGGCTGCAGCGGCAGGCCGAGGACCAGAAGAACCGGGCGATGGCCAAGCTGGCCGCGTTCCGCCAGCAGCAGACCGACTTCAACCGGCGCCGCGCCGAGCTGACCGCCCAGACGGCGGCTGCCGCCAAGCGGCTGGCCGCCCTGACCAACCAGCGCCGTGCCTTCGAACGCTGGCAGGCCGAGGAGCGGGCCAGGCAGGCCCGCGAGCGGGCCAGGCAAGCGGCCGAGCGTCGCAGGCAGGCCGCCGAGCGCCGCAGGCAGGCCGCCGAATGGGCCCGCCAGGAGGCGCTGCGACGCCAGCAGCAACAGCAGCAGCATTCCGCTCCGTCCCCGGCGCCGCTGCCGTCGGCCGCACCGCCGTCCGACGACCAGCCGTGGACGCTGCCGCTGCCGGCCGGCAGCTTCTACATGAGCACCTGCTTCTGCATGCGCTGGGGCGAGTTCCACACCGGCGACGACCTGGCGGCGGGATACGGCACCCCGATCTATGCCATCGGCTCGGGCACCGTGGTGGCGGCCGGGCCGGCGTCCGGCTTCGGCAACTGGGTGGTCATCGACCACGGCAACGGCTTCACCTCCATCTACGGGCACATGAAGGTGCTCGCCGTCTCGGCCGGCCAGTACGTCTCGGTGGGGCAGAAGATCGCCTACGTCGGCAGCGAGGGCCAGTCCACCGGACCGCACCTGCACCTGGAGGTCCGGGTCGGCGGGATGTTCGGCCCGCGGGTCGATCCGCAGGTGTTCCTGGCCCGGCGCGGCGTCTATATCTGAGACCGTCGGCAGCTGGCGCCCGGCGCGGCGCCGGCAGCCGGGCCGGTGATTGCGCCCAAGTCCGGCGCTTCCCATGCCGGTGCCGAATTGCTAGCGTCGAGTAGAGAGTTGTTACTCGCTGTTACCGTGCGCTGGCGGCTCTGCGGGTAGTACCAGCTGAGGGAGCGCCATGAAGCGTCGGACGCCGCGGACCCTGCTGACCAGCCTGATCGCCCTGCTGATGCCAGCGGCGGCGATCACGGCCCTGACCCTGGCGGCCCCCGCCGGCGCGGCCGATCCGCAGCCGGGCGCGGTCTCGGTGCCGGGCAGCTTCGGCTCCGAGGTCGGCTGTCCCGGCGACTGGCAACCGGACTGCGACCAGGTGCAGCTGACCCGGCGCGCCAACGACGGCGTCTGGTCGCGCACCCTGGCACTGCCGGCCGGCAGCTACGAGTACAAGGCCGCGCTGGACAAGAGCTGGGACGTCAACTACGGCAAGGGCGGCGTGCAGGGCGGTCCCAACATCGCGATCACCGTGCCGGCCGGTGGCAAGAACGTCACCTTCTACTACGACAACGCCACCCACTGGGTGACGGACGACCTGAACACCCCGATCGTCACGGCGGCCGGCAGCTTCCAGTCCGAACTGGGCTGCCCCGCCGACTGGTCGCCGGACTGCCTGGCCTCCTGGCTGCAGGACCCGGACGGCGACGGCACCTACACCTTCACCACCACCGCGATCCCGCCTGGCAACTACGAGGTCAAGGCCACCGTGGGCCTGTCCTGGGACGTCAACTATGGCGCCGGCGGGGTGCCCGGTGGCGCCAACATCCCGTTCGAGGTCTCGGCGGCCGGCGAGTCGATCACCTTCAGCTTCGACTCCGCCAGCCACCTGCTGACGGTGCTGGCCGGTGCAGCGGCGAGTGTCGACCTCACCACCCCCACCGCCTACTGGCTGTCCCGGCACTACATCGGCTGGGCGTTGGGCGCCGCGGCCGCCGACCGCAGCTACCGGCTGTACTACTCCCGCACCGGCGGCCTGGGCGTCGACGAGGCCGGAGTCACCGGTGGCAACTACCTGCCGCTGAGCTACGACCCGAACGGCCTGCCGGCCGCGCTGCGGGCGAAGTTCCCGGCCCAGGCGGCACTCGGCGCGCTGGGCATCCCGGACTCCTACCTCGGCCTGCTGCCGAGCATCCTCACCGGGCAGGTGGCGGTGGCCGCCTTCGACTCCGCCGGCACCCTGGTCGACGGGGCCGGCCTGCAGATCCCCGGCGTGCTGGACGACCTCTACGCCGGCGCCGCGCACCGCCGGCTGGGCATCGGCTGGACCCGCTCCGGCCGCCCGAACCTCGCGCTGTGGGCACCGACCGCGCAGGACGTCTCGGTGCTGGTCTACCCGGACGCCACCGGCGCCACCCCGCTCGCCCGCATCCGGCTGGCCCGCGACCACGACGGGGTGTGGAGCGTCACTGGTCCGCGCGGCTGGCGGGGCGACTACTACCTGTTCGAGATCAGCGTCTACGTTCCCGAGACCGGCAAGGTCGAGCACAACCTGGTCACCGACCCGTACAGCGTGGGGCTGTCGGCCAACTCGACCCGCAGCCTGCTGGTCAACCTCTCAGACCCGGCCCTCAAGCCCGCCGGCTGGACGCGATTGGCCAAGCCCGCGCTGCCCATACCCGAGTACCAGTCGATCACCGAGCTGCACGTCCGGGACTTCTCGATCGGCGACCCCACCGTGCCGGCCGCCGACCGGGGCACCTTCCGGGCGTTCACCGACACCTCGAGCAACGCCGTCCAGCACCTGCGCTCGCTGGCCCGGGCGGGCCTGACCACCGTGCACCTGCTGCCGTCCTTCGACTTCGCGACCCGCTCGGTCAACGAGGACAAGTCAGCCTGGCAGAATCCGCCGTGCGACCTGGCCTCCTACCCGCCCGACAGCGACCAGCAGCAGGCCTGCACCACCTCGGTCGCCGACACCGACGGCTACAACTGGGGTTACGACCCGATGCACTACACCGTCCCCGAAGGGTCCTACGCCACCGACCCGAACGGCGCCGCCCGGACCCGGGAGTTCCGGGCCATGGTCGCCGCGCTGAACCGCCAGCACCTGCGGGTGGTGCTGGACGTGGTCTACAACCACACCGCCGACGCCGGCCAGTCCGGCACCAACGACCTGGACCGGATCGTGCCCGGCTACTACCACCGGCTCAACGCCACCGGCAACGTCGAGACGTCCACCTGCTGTCCCAACACCGCCACCGAGCACACCATGATGGGCAAGCTGGTGGTCGACTCGGTGGTCACCTGGGCCAAGCAGTACAAGCTGGACGGCTTCCGCTTCGACCTGATGGGCCATCATCCCAAGCAGAACATCCTGGACGTCCGGGCCGCGCTGAACCGGCTGACCATGGCGAAGGACGGCGTGGACGGCCGCAAGATCTACCTCTACGGCGAGGGCTGGGACTTCGGCGAGGTGGCCGGCAACGCGCTGTTCGTCAACGCCACCCAGGTCAATATGGCCGGCACCGGGATCGGCACCTTCAACGACCGGCTGCGCGACGCGGTGCGCGGCGGCGGCCCGTTCGACACCAACCCGCGCATCCAGGGATTCGGCAGCGGGCAGTACACCGACCCCAACGGCGACCCGGTCAACGGCGATGCCGCCGCCCGGAAGGCGACCCTGCTGCACGACGAGGACCTGGTCAAGGTGGGCCTGGCCGGCAACCTGCGGGACTACCGATTCGTTGACGCCGCAGGGCAGACGGTGACCGGCGCCGGGGTGGACTACAACGGCCAGCCGGCCGGCTACACCGCCGACCCGGCCGAGGCCATCACCTACGTCGACGCCCACGACGGCCAGAGCCTGTTCGACACGCTGGCCCTCAAGCTGCCGCAGCCGACCTCGATGGCCGACCGGATTCGGATGCAGACTCTGTCGCTGGCCACCACCGCGCTCTCGCAGGGCGTGTCGTTCTGGCAGGCCGGCACCGAGAACCTGCGCAGCAAGTCCTTCGACAGCAACAGCTACAACTCCGGCGACTGGTTCAACGTCCTCGACTGGTCCTACGCCACCAACGGTTTCGGTCGCGGACTGCCGCCGGCCGCGTCGAACTCCGCGATGTGGCCGTACTTCAAGCCGCTGCTGGCCGACCCGGCGCTACAGCCGGCCCGCGCCGACATTCTTTCCGCACTGGGGCAGTCGGAAACGCTGCTGCGGCTGCGCAAGAGCACCCCGCTGTTCCACCTGGGCACCGCGGCGCTGATCCAGCAGAAGCTGAGCTTCCCGAACAGCGGGCCGGGCGCCACCCCGGGCGTGATCACCATGCGCATCGACGACACCGTGGGCGCCGATGTCGACCGGCACCTGTCCGGCCTGGTCGTGGTGTTCAACGCGACGCCGCAGGCCACCACCCAGACGGTCAGCGCGCTCGCCGGCCGGCACTACGCGCTGGACCCCATCCAGGCCGGCGGTACGGACCGGGTGGTGCGCACCGCCCGCTTCGACTCGGCCACCGGCACGTTCACCGTGCCCGGCCGGACCGTCGCGGTGTTCGTCGCCCGCCAGCACTGAGCTTCGCTGCTACCGGCTCGGCACGGCCGAGCGGCCGTCGGTCAGGGACCGACGGCCGCTCGTGGTGTTACCGAGGGAGCTAGCTGTTGCGGATCGGCGACTTCGGTGAGGCGTGGTCGGACACCGCGCCCGGGATGGCGTGGTCACCGCTGGAGGTGGCCACGAACGAGCCCGCCGCCGCGGTGAAGCCGGTGGCCGGCACGTAGATCGCCTGGTCGAAGGCGGAACCGCTCGGGGTCTTGGCGACCGCGAACGCGCCGACGGCCTTGCCGCCGACCCACGAGGTGGAGATGTAGTCACCGACCATCCGGCCCTGGGTGGTGTTCGGGGTCAGCGACACCGCGAACGGACCGGCCACGTCGGTGTGCGCGCTCCAGGTGGAGCCGCCGTTGTTGGACTGGATGTAGCCGACCTCGAGCTGGCAGCTCGTGCCGCAGGCCGCGGTCCGGTAAAAGTAGTACGTCAGGCCGAGCTTGGCGGTGCTGCCGGACGTCGACGGGTCCACGGCCAGGCCGGGGATGAAGTGGTCCACCCCGCTGTTGGTGGCATCGATCGGCACCCGGGTGACGGCGGTCCAGGTGGTGCCGTTGGTCGAGGTCGAGTAGACGATGTCGTTGGCCCGGCACGCGGTGCGGAACCGGCAGTCCTGCCAGGCCACGTAGACCTTGCCCGCCGCGTCGATCTCGGCCGAAGGCAGCGGCTCGGTGCGCAGGCTGTTGGCCACCGCGTGGTCGGACACCGCCGAGACCGTCACCGTCGAGCTCCAGGTGGCGCCGCCGTCGGTGGAGCGGAAGGCGATGATCCCGGACTCGCTGGCGTTCGACGCCGGCACGATCACAGTGCCGTTCGGCTGCACGACCGGCTGGCCGCCGAGACCGGTGGCGCTGTTGGCGGTGTTCTTGGCCGCGCCCCAGGTCAGGCCGCCGTCGGACGAGGTGGACATCTTCAGCCGATCACCGGCGGCGTTGTCGTCGAACTCGGTGTAGCAGTTGCCGTAGAAGGGGCTGGTGGCGTTGTTGTCGCACACGGTCCAGTTCTTGTCGAAGCTGGTGCTGCCACTGGCGACGGTGACCGGGCTGCCGAACGTGAGGCCACCGTCGGTGGACCGGCTGACGAACACCACCGGCACGGTCACCGAGGAGGTGATCGGGATCGAGGAGATCAGCCAGACGTTGTGCTTGGCGTCGTAGGCGACGCTGGCGTCGCTGACCCGCTGGTAGCTGCCGGTGCCGCCGTTGTTGGTGGTGATTCCTGGCAGCGTGGCCTGGGTCCAGGTGGTGCCGCCGTCGGTGCTCGTCGCATAGCCGATGTCGGAGCCGCCGCCGTCGTTGAACCGGCCGCTCTGGGCGGCGACCACGATCGTGCTGCCGAAGGCGAAGGTATCGGGCTCGACCTCGGTCCTGTGCTGGCTGGTGCTGTTGGTGAACGGGTCGGTAATGATCTGCGTCAACGGAACCGCCGCGTGTGCGGCCGGCAGGTTCAGGGCCAGCACGGTTGCCGACGCGGCCACCGTCGCGGTAGTTCGCAAAGACCATCGGATAAGGCGCATAGGTTGCTCCTCGCAGAGTGGGTGAATGCAGGCAACGTACCCGCCGCAATGCATATTGGAAATAGCTTTCCCGAGCAAAGGTTCTGACTGCGAGATACCTATCCAGTACGGTATGCGGAACAACCATTACTGCAGGGAGCAGCTAATTCCAAATCATATTCACATCAGTGCCGCTGCCGAACGTCGAAAGCAGAGCGAATTCTCTAGAGATGTTCAAGATGCTCTCCATATGCTCTGCGCGTGCCGGTCCGACCGAGGCCCGAGCTCCCTGGTCGGGCTCGGATAGCCTTGTTCCACCGCAGGTTTGACAAGCGGCGGCACAGGCATGGCGGAGATCAGCCGGCTTTCCGAGCGGCTTTCGGATTTCACCACCGGTCCGGCTCGCGATTACGCTGCTGACCCGATCGTCCACCACAGCTAGGAAAGAACTCGATGCGCCGCTGCGCGGCCTCAGGGGGACTACGCGGCCGAAAGCCGAGGGGCACACCGCCGATTTCTCAGCGGCGCTCCCGCAACAGGTGCGTCCCAATTCCGATGCCGAATAGCGCGGGGTGGCCGGCAGCCATATTCCGGTATTGCGCTGTTGCCGAGAATGAATGCGTGCCGGCCCCACAACGGAGCGGCCGCCGAACGCCGGAAGCGTTCGACGACCGCCCGTCTACTCCCTGGAGGGTGGAGTGGGATTACCGGTTGCGGATCGGGGACTTGGGCGAGGCGTGGTCGGCCACCGCGCCCGGAATGGCGTGGTCACCGCTGGAGGTGGCCACGAAGGAGCCCGCCGCTGCGGTGAAGCCGGTGGCCGGGACGTAGATCGCCTGGTCGAAGGCGAAGCCGCCGCTGGGTGCCTGGGCAACCGCGAACGCGCCGACCGCCTTGCCGCCGATCCACGAGGTGGAGATGTAGTCACCGACCATCCGGCCCTGGGTGGTGTTCGGGGTCAGCGAGATGCTGAACGGCCCGGCCACGTCGGTGTGCGCGCTCCAGGTGGAGCCGCCGTTGTTGGACTGGATGTAGCCGACCTCGAGCTGACAGTTCGTGCCGCACTTGGCCGTCCGGTAGAAGTAGTAGGTCAGCCCGAGCTTGGCCGTGGCACCCGAGGTGCTCGGGTCGACAGCGAGACCGGGGATGAAGTGGTCGACACCGCTGTTGGTGGCGTCGATCGGAATGCGGGTGACCGCGGTCCAGGTGGTGCCGTTGGTCGAGGTCGAGTACACGATGTCGTTGGACTTGCAGCCGGTGCGGAACCGGCAGTCCTGCCAGGCCACGTACACCTTGCCGGCCGCGTCGATCTCAGCGGTGGGCAGCGGACCGGTACGCAGGTTGCCGGCGACCGCGTGGTCAACCACCGCCGCGATCGTCACCGTCGAGCTCCAGGTGGCGCCACCGTCGGTGGAGCGGAAGGCGATGATCCCGGACTCGGAGGCGTTGGCCGCCGGCACGATCACGGTGCCGTTGGCCTGCACCAGCGGCTGGCCGCCGAGCCCCGTGGCGTTGTTGGCAGTGTTCTTGGCCGGCCCCCAGGTCAGGCCGCCGTCGGTGGAGGTCGACATCTTCAGCCGGTCACCGTCGGCGTTGTCGTCGAACTCGGTGTAGCAGTGGCCGTAGAACGGGCTGGCTGCGGTGTTGTCGCACACGGTCCAGTTCTTGTCGAAGCTGGTGCTGCCGGAGGCCACGGTGACCGGGTTGCCGAAGGTCAGGCCGCCGTCGGTGGACCGGCTGACGAACACGTTGGGCACGGTCACCGACGAGGTGATCGGGACGGTGGAGATCAGCCAGACGTTGTGCGCGGCGTCGTAGGCCACGCTCGGGTCGCTGACCCGCTGGAAGGTGCCCGTGCCACCGTTGTTGTTGGTGATGCCCGGCAGGGTGCCCTGGGTCCAGGTGGAGCCGCTGTTGGTGCTGGTGGCGTAGCCGATGTCCGACCCGCCACCGTCGTTGAACCGGCCGCTCTGGGCAGCGACCACCATCGTGCTGCCGAAGGCGAAGGTGTCCGGCTCCACCTCGGTCTTGTGCTGGCTGGTGCTGTTGGTGAACGGGTCGGTAATGATCTGCGTCAACGGAACCGCCGCATGTGCGGCCGGCAGATTCAACAGGGTGACTGCCACTGCCGCGGTTACAGGTGCGGCAGCTTTCGCAGACCATCGAATAGGATGCATGGCGTGCTCCTTCGGGTGAGATGGGCGGCCCGCAACGTACTCCTCGAAGCCGTCGGAAAATAGAGGTCGGCGCGAAATTCTCGCGCAATTTCCGCTCGGTCGGAAATGACAATTTCCAACGCACCGGTGCAAACAGGCTGGCTTGGATCCCCTTGTGTTACCGCAGGATCCTGGATCATGACAACTCGTCAAGAGTCCGAGTCATGGTTTCAAGAATTGCTCAAGACGATCTCCGGGATATGGTTCGGAACAAAATATTCGGACGGCATGTGAAAGAAAGTTGCGCAAGCTCGGGTTTCACCGTGCCACTTAATCAGCGGCGGCGGCAGCCAGCTCTCGGCAGAATGCGGTAGCGGTTTCCAGCTCCGCCTCCCAGCGGCGCCAGCACGCCCTCGCGGGCCACCTGTCACACCCTGCGGAGGCGCCACTCTTGTGAGAGTGTGTCCTCCCTATCTGACCCCTAGGAGGGTGCCCATGGACAGGAACACCTGGATTCGCGCGGCAGCTGACCTGCGCCACGCGTACCAGCAGGCCGGCGGATCGCCGCTCGTGCCGGAGGTGACGCTGACCGTCAACGTCCGCGGCGGCAAGCCGCCGGGCAAGCTCGGTGAGCTGCTCGGCAAGCACGAGCACGCGGTACTGGACTACCTCGAGAAATATCCGGCCGAGCGAACGCGGTTGATGACCGACCCGCTCGGGGTGTTGCGCGAGATCGTGCCGGACGAGAAGGCGCTGTACACCGAGCTCGCCGCGATGCGGGCCACCAAGAACGCCACCGTAGCCGACGTTCCCGACGTCAAGCTCACCTCGCTCACGATCAACGTCGACCGCAAGGAGAGCGCCTCATGAGCCTCGGCGGCTTCGACGTGTGCTTCGCCCTGGGGTCGACCGCTGTCGGGCAGGCCTTGCAGAGCCGGCTGCAGCCGCTGGCGCGGGACGCCCTTCGCAACGCCAACCTCGCGCTGCCCAACACGCCCTTCGCGACACTCGACGTCAATCTCAGTCTCGCCCCGGCGGCGACGATCGCCGCGGGCCGCGCGACGATCACCGGCACCGGGACCGGCGACCTGCGGATGGGCGTCAACGGGCAGTCGATGGTGTCCCTGCCGGTGGGTAGCGTGGTGCCGGGCGCGCTGGCGAACGTGCCGGTGGCGGTCTCGATCCCGATCACCGTGACGCTCGGTCTCACGATCGCGTCCGCGGGTGGTGGCGTGCATCAGGTCGTGATCGACAGCGCCGCCCCCACGGTCACGTTCGGCGCGGATTTCCCCCCGGCGGACCTGTCGTCCACGATCGCCAGCAGGCTCACCAGCGAGCTGACCGCGATCCTCACGGGGATCGGGACGGTGCAGCCGACCTTGGTCACCAACACCGCGAACGCGCTCGCCACCGCGATCCCCACCTCAGTCCACGACCTGGTGCAGAACCGGTTGGCGGGACTGTTCCCGCTACCGATCGATTTCACCCTGCCGGCAGTCGATCCGGCGGCGTTCTGCAACATCGGGCTGCGCGACGTCCGGGCGGTGCTGCTGCCCGGTGCCCCGGCAGCGGGTGGGACGCCCGCGACGGACCCGTGCCTGGCGATCGCGACGGTGCTGCTGCCGTCCTCGACGGGCAACGTCTCGATGTTGACCTCGCCGCTTCCGATGGGGCAGCCCGCCGGCCTGTTCTTCGACAACTTCTTCCTGATCTCGGCGATCTGCTGCGCCGTCGAGCACGCGCCCCAGTTCCGGGGTTTGCCCGGAACCCATGTCGAGCCCGTGCGCGGCGACCAGAGCCCGTTCTGCGAGTGGTCGGGGATCGACGTGTCGATGGACATGAACGGGCGCCAGTTCCATCTGCACGACGTGCGCGTGACGCTCGACGGGTCGAACCCGTCGGCGAAGTCGTTCCTGATGCACCTGGAGATGACGACCTCCGACACCGGCTGGTCGGCTCGCGCCAGCGTCGACGTTCCGATCACCCTGCAGGTACAGAGCGGCTCGGTGGTCCCGATCGTCGGCACTCCGCGGATCGACGTCCAGGTCGATCTCGCGTGGTGGGTCTACGCGATCGAGGTGGTGATCGTCGCCATTCTCGCCGTCGTCAGCGCGGTGATCGGCGGCGCGCTCGGCTGGGTCGCCGCCGCGATCGCGGCCGCCGTCTCGGCGGCGGTCAGCGTGACGACTGCGGTGGTCGTAGGTGCCGCGATCGGTGCCGTGGTCGGCATCGTGGTCGGAATCATCATCATCGTGGCCGTCAACAACGCGATCAACAGCGCGTTGCCCGCGACGGTCTCGGGTGCCCTCGGAGCGATCGGAAACGGCGTGTCGACGGCGTTGAACGTGATCCCGACCGAGCTGCAGCAGGCGTTCGGGCGCCTGGAGGCCGCCACGCTGCACTTCGACGACCTCGCGGTGTTCGGTCACGTCACCGCCCCGGCGCCGGCGGATCAACACCTCCTGCTCAACGTCTCCGAACTCGTCGTCGATCCGGGCATGAGCGTCGATCTCGACCGCGGCGCCGTGGTGGCCGCGAACGATCCGGGCGGCGACATCGAGTGGCGCGTGGTCCACGTCTACCAGCCGCAGCGCACGACGGCGGCGCTGTCCGGGGCCGAAGTGGCTCGCCCGATCATTCGACCGAAACTTCCACCGGCCCTCGACGGGCTACGTCCCACGCTTCCACCGACGCTGGAGGCCGCGCACGGCGCGGCGATGTCGACCGTGACGGGCGTCAGCTACGCCGGCCTGCACCTCGCGCACGTCGCGGGCCTGCCGTATCCGGCCCACGGTGGTTCGGTGTTCGCCACCAGTGTTCCGACCGACGTTCTCGAACCGGCACATCCGCTGCTGTTCGCGGTACGCACCGGTGAGGGGCGGTACGCCAAGTGTGCCGCCTGGCAGGATGCCACCCACCGGCTGCACCTGCGCTTCGCCCTCTTCGACACGCCCGCGGTACTCCGCCTGGTGCTCAACACCTCGTCACGCCGCGGCCCGACGATGCCCTCCGACCGGCCGTTCGAGGCCAGCTGGCAGGTGAGCTGGGATCTTGCCTGCCTCGCCGTCCCGGTGACGCTGCACTCCCCGGTGACCTACCAGTGGTTCTGGAACGGGTCGGTGATCCATAACGGCGACGGTCCGCTGGCGGGAGGTGTCACGCGGGTCGAGGTGAACAACGACCACTGCACGGTGCACACTGCCATGGGTGGCGATCTGCGCGGAGAGCTCTGCGTCCGCGCCACCGACGCGTCCGGCATCGAGATGACCGTCTGCCGGACGGTCGAGCTCCAGGGCACGGAATCGTCGTCCGGTCGGCCGCCGGTCGACCAGCTGACATTCGACCCCACCCGCTGGCTGGATGTCTGGAAGTCGATCCACGGCGGGGATCCGGCCCCCGACCAGATCGCGGCGCTGGCGAACGGGGGCGATCCGATGGCGCTGGTGACGGCGCTGTTCGGCGGCGCTCGCCAGAACCCGGCACTGCACACCCAGCTGCAGGACCAGCTCCGCACGTTCGGAGGCTGATTCGAACGGGCCGGGCCCGGCAGGACCGCACTCCGCCGGGCACGGCCCGCCTGCTGCGTACGGACCGGTCGTCAGCGGCGGGCGGCGGACAGCTCCCGGCAGAATGCGGTAGCGGTTTCCAGCTCCGCCTCCAGCGGCGCCAGCACGCCCTCGCGGGCCACCTGCCGCACCCCGGCATCCAGCGACCGACGGGCCCGGGCGCGCCGGCGGGCGGCGCCTGCGGACACGAACGGCCGGGCCAGCACGGACGTCGCCAACCCGAGCAGCAGCCCGCCGAGCAGCAGCAGGGTCGGCACCGGCGCCCGGCCCAGGTGCAGGCTGGGTCCGGGCAGCTGCAGGTAGCCGAACACCGCCAGCACCGCCAACCACACCAGGCCGGTGACCGCAGCCAGCAGCCAGAGCAGCTGCAGCCCACGCACCGCCGCCCACCAGGCCGGCCGGTCGGCCTGCGAGAGCTTCGCCGTCCGGATCGCCTGGTCGAGCTGGCCGGGCAGCTCCTGCTGGCGGGACTCCAGCACCGCGGCGGCCGAGGCCTGCCAGGCCGGCGCCAGGCCGCGGGCCCGCTCGCGGACCAGTTCGCGCACCGCGTTGGACACCTGAGCGCGCTGCGCGCCGGTGGCTTCCGGCCGCGAGCTGAGCCCGGTGGAGCCGGTCCCCAGGTGCAGCCGGCGCAACGGGTCCGGCCGCAACCGGGCCAGCCACCGGGTCAGCGGCCACCCGACGCGGGCGATCGCCCGCATCCGGTAGGAGCGCCCCGCGGCATCGGCGACCGCCCCCACCCCGGCGGCGGCGGCCAGTGCCGCGACCAGCCGGTCCTCGCTGCGGCCGGCGTCCCGGCGGGCCGCCCCGGACTCCTGGACGCACAGCGGTTCGAGGGCGGCCACCGCGTCGTCGAGGTCGGCGTGCAGCCGGGCGGTGGCGGCCTGCCGGGTGCTGACCCGGTCGGCCAGCGTGGCACGCAACTGCGCCAGGCCGTCCCCGCGGGTGGCCGAGGTGGCCAGCACCGGCACCCCGGCCAGGCCGTCGTCGGCCAGCAGCCGGCTGAGGTCCCGGCGGCAGGCGTCCAGGGCGTCGACGTCCAGCCGGTCGGCCTGGTTGAGCACCACCATCATCACCTCGCGGTGCCCGGCCAGCGGGCGCAGGTAGCGCCGGTGCACTGCCGCGTCGGCGTACTTCTGCGGATCCAGCACCCAGATCAGCAGGTCCACCACGCCGGTCATCCGTTCGGCTTCGGCCCGGTGAGCCGCGGCGGTCGAGTCGAAGTCCGGCAGGTCCACCAGCACCAGCCCGGCCAGCGACGAACCGGCCGGGCCCGGGACGAGGACGTGCCGGTCACGGATCTCCAGCCAGTCCAGCAGCTCGGTGACCTCGTCCTCGGCCGCGCCGCCGGCGGCCGGCCAGCGGGCCGCCCGGGAGCGGCTGGTGGTGGGCCGGCGGACTCCGGTAGGGGCCAGCGGCTCGCCGGTGAGCGCGTTGAACAGGCTGGACTTGCCGCTGCCGGTGCCGCCGGCCAGCGCCACCACGGTGCTGTTCGGAGACAACCGGCGGCGGGCCGCGGCCCGGTCCAGCAGGGCCCGCGCCGGGGCCAGCAGCGCCGGTTCGCAGCGCCGGCCGGCCAGTTGCACCGCCCGGTCCAGCGCGTCGAGCCGGGCGCCCAGCTCCGCCGGCCGCCGGCTCACGATCCGGCCTGCGCGGCGCGGGCGGCGGCGACGGCCTGCACGGCAGCCCGGAACCGGCCGGTCGCGCCGGCCGGCGGGGAGACCTCGGACAGCAGCCGGGAGTACCGCTCCGCCTCGGCGGCCAGCAGCGTGTCGACGTGCGCCAGCAGCGCCTGCCGGGCCTGGGCGGCTAGCGAGCGCACCGCCTGGTCGCCGAAGATCGCCTCCAGCACCTTCTGGCTGAGCGCGGCGGTGCCACCGGCGATCGCGATCTCACCGCCGGTCAGGCCGCCGGTCTGGGCGAACAGCGCCACGATCAGCACCGAGCCGGCCCCGTTCACGCCGTAGGAGGCCAGCTTGGCCAGCTGCCGGCGGTCGGCACCCTCGGCCCGGACCAGCTCCAGCACCTCGCCCTGCCAGTCCCGGACCGCCTGCTCGGCACGGCCGGCGAAGTCCGGGCCGGCCCGGTCCAGCTCGATGCGGCTGCCGGCCAGCAACGCCCGGCCGTCCGGCCGGATCGCCCAGGCGGCGGCCGCGGCAGCCGCGGCCCGCTCGGCGGCGTCGCGCAGCAGGCCCTCCAGGCTGCTCTCCAGCGCCAGCTCCACCGGCGCGGCAGCCGACGGCCGGCCCAGGATCGCCGCCACCACCCGGTCCCGCGCCCAGCCGATCTTCGACTCCAGGGTGCGCATCAGCTCGCCGGTACCGACCAGCTCCTGCCAGCGGGCCAGCACCTCGCCGCGCAGCAGGGTGCCGCCGGCCAGCTCGTGTCCCACCGCCGCGCGGGCCTCGTCGTAGGCGCTCAGCACCGCCTGGTCCAGCTCGCGTGCCGCCCGCTCCTGGGCATCCATCGCCGAGGCGAGCGCCGCCCCGCGCAGCTGCAGGCTGTTCACCGCGCCGGTCAGGGTGGCCCGGATGACCTCGGCCCGGGCGCCGGCGTCGGCTGCCAGCGCGCCGATCCAGTTCCGTACCGGGGCCACCGCCTCTTCCGGCAGCCGGCCGTCGGACAGCTGAGCCTCCGGGACCACCAGCAGCGGCGCGTCGCCCAGCCCCTCGCGGTCCAGCAGCTGCCGCAGGTGGGCCTCGACCTCGCCGAGTGCCTCCGGCGGCACCCGGTCCAGCACCACCGCGAGCGCGGTGGCCCGCTCCCGGGCCACCCGCAGCAGGTCCCAGGGCACCGCGTCGGCGTAGCGGGCGGCGGTGGTCACGAACAGCCACAGGTCGGCCGCGGCCAGCAGCTGCACGGCCAGTTCCCGGTTGGCCTCGACGAAGGAGTCGACGTCGGGGGCGTCCAGCAGCGCCAGGCCCGGCGTCAGCGACGGTGCGGCGACCAGCCGCAGCGACCTGCCCGGCTGGCTGCCGGCCAGCTCCGGGCCGGTGGTGCGGGCCAGCCCGGGCAGGATCCGGTCGCCGGTGAACCAGCCGGCGTCGTCCGGCGCGAAGACCAGCACCGGCGAGCGGGTGGTCGGGCGCAGCACGCCGGCCTGGCTGACCTGGTGGCCGACCAGCGCGTTGACCAGGGTCGACTTGCCCGCTCCGGTCGAGCCGCCGATCACCACCAGCAGCGGAGCATCCTGCTGCTCCAGCCGGGGGATCAGGTAGTCGTCGAGCTGGGCCACCAGCTGGTCGCGCTGGGTCCGGGCCTCGGCGGCGCCCGGCGCCTGCAGGTGCAGCGGCAGGCCGGCGGCCACGTCCCGCAACTCGCGCAGCGCCGCCAGCAGCGCCGCGTGCGGCCCCGGCCCGGAGCGTGTCATGCGCCCGGCGACAGCGGGTAGGCGGACAGGGTCACGGTGCAACCCTGCCATGCAGGCCCCGATGCCGTCATCTTCCGCGCCGGCCGGGCGACGCGGCTTTCCGGACCCGGGGCTCAGCCGGCGACGGCTGCCTCAGCGACGGGCATCGCCGACGGAGCCGGGTCGCTGCCGGCGCCCCCGGCGACGAAGCAGCAGGTGCCGGTCGCCCCCATGGCGATGTTGACCACGCCGGACACCGTGCCCCGGGCGCCGCGGATGTACATGCCGCCGGCGCCGCGGGCCATGGTGAAGGCCGCCCACACCAGCGTCCACGGCGCGAGCCCGTCCTCGGACGGGAACCATTCGACCACCGGGCGAATCCGGTGCTGGACCAGGAACGGGCCGCCCATCGCCGCCGCGATCTGCTCCCGCCAGTCGTCCGGAGCGGTCAGCCATCCCGGCACGATTCCCTTGCCGGCATAGAGCAAAGTCGGCTTGAGGATCAGCTCGTCCTGGTGGGTGAGGACGTAGCGCTCGAGGTCGACCCGCTCGCCGTCGACGGTGACCGGCCCGGGCCGCAGCATCCTGGTCCACGGCAACAGCCGGTCGATGCTCTGCCGCTGGGCCTCGCTGAGCAGGTGCCGGTTGGCCTCGTCCGACAGGATCGCCAGCGAGCCCTTGCTGCCGTAGAGGTAGACCTCCATCGGCGTGAAGATCTTCACCTCGCCCCGCGCGACGGCGTCCAGCACCGGCTCGATCAGCGCGGGACCGGTCTCGTCCAGCCAGTCGGTCATGGTGAACAGCCGGTAGATGATGTCGATCCGCCGCTCGCCCAGCCACACCGCGCCGTCGGCGAAGCGCAGCTGGCCGATGTGGCAGGGCTGCGGGTCCAGCTCGTGCCGGGCGAGCAGCTCCGAGCTCTTGCGCAACTGCGGTTCCAGGGTCAGGTAGCTGTCCGGCCAGTCCACGATGGCCATCATCGGGCGGGTGCCCTCGGGCACCTGGCACTCGGCCCGGATGGTGGCGGCGAGCTCGGCGACGGTGTCGAGGTAGCCGAGGCCGTGCTCGGTGACGAACCGCGCGATGAACGGATTCCGCAGCATGCCCTCGTTGAGGAACCCGTTGTCGAAGCCGGCGATGGTGCTGCCCATGTTGAGTTCCATCAGCCTGAACCCGGACTCGCTCATGGCCAGGTCCGCGCGGGACAGCCGGGGCGGCACCGCGCGGTGGCTGCGCAGCACCGCCGCCAGCTGCCGCTCGCTCATTCCGACGGCCTGGCCGAAGCGTGCCAGGTCCCCGTCGAAGACCCGGGCCGGAATGGCGGCCACCGCGTCGTGGATGTTGCCCAGGTCCTCGGTCAGCTGGCGGTGCTCGGCGGCACCGAGGAACACCGGGCGGGTCAGCGCCCGGGCGCCGTAACTGGTGGCGGTGACGCTGTCGGCGACGGTGCTGGTGATCTCGCCGGCTTGCACCCCGGCGGCGGCGCACGCCTCGAGATAGCCGGCGGTAAGGCTCTGGTGTGACTGCATTCTGACCCCCGAGTGACTGCCCCGCTGTCTGGATGAGCGGTGCCGCCGCGCGGGGAGAGGCGACAGGGCAAAGCAGGCCTGGGCAGGCCGAAGAGAGAAGGAAAATGCGGTACGAGGTGGGTGATACGGCGAATGTCGGCGGAAACGGCGGGTCCGACGGTGTGCGCGATGCGGGTGGAAGCCACACACTAGGCTTATCCAATTTAACGGGCAATACCCTGTGAGAATGATTTTTAAGCTGTTCGCCGGATAAGGGCCTGGAGTTCCGGCGCCGCACCGGCCGCAACCCGGGTGTCGCGGCCCGGCACACTTCCTGTCGGGAGGACGTCCGGTCCTCCGGCAGGGCGAGATCAGGGAGCGGCCCGGTGGCTGAACGCGGTTACGACATCGTCCTGTTCGGCGCCACCGGCTTCACCGGCCGGCTGACCGCGCACTACCTGGCCCGGCATGCCCCGGCGGGTTGCCGGTGGGCGCTGGCCGGCCGCAACGCGGCCAGGCTGGCAGCGGTCCGCGACGAGCTGGCCGGCGTCGATCCGGCACTGGCGGAGCTGCCGCTGCTGGCCGCGGACGCCGGGGACCCGGCGACGCTGGCCGCGGTGGCCGCCGACAGCAGGGTGGTGATCAGCACCGTCGGCCCCTACCTCCGATACGGCGAGCCGCTGGTGGCGGCCTGCGCGGCGGCCGGCACCGACTACCTCGACCTGACCGGCGAGCCGGAGTTCGTCGACCGGATGTATGCCGCCCACCACCGGCGGGCGCTGGATTCGGGTGCCCGGTTGATCCACTGCTGCGGCTTCGACTCGATCCCGCACGACCTGGGCGTCTTCTTCACCGTCGGCCTGCTGCCCGACGACGTGCCGATCACCGTCGAGGGCGTGCTGCGGGCCGGCGGGCGGCCGTCGGCCGGCACCGTCCACTCAGCTGTCACCGCGCTGTCCCGGCTGCAGAACTCGGCCGCGGCCGCCCGGGCCCGCCGGGAACTGGAGCCGCGGCCGGCCGACCGGCGTTCGCGGGCGGTCCGCACCCCGCCTCGCCGGGAGAACGGGCTGTGGCTGCTGCCGTTGCCCACCATCGACGCCCAGGTGGTGGCCCGCTCGGGCCGGGCGCTGCCGCGCTACGGGCCTGACTTCCGCTACTCGCACTACGCCGGCGTGCGCCGCCTGCCGGTCGCGGTGGGCGGCGTGCTCGGCGTCGCCGCGCTGGCCGGCATGGCACAGCTGCCGCCGACCCGCCGGTTGCTGCTGAGCCGCTTCCGGCCCGGCACCGGGCCGACGGCCGAGCAGCGGGCCGCCGGCTGGTTCCGGGTGCGGTTCACCGCCACCGCCGGTGCCCGCCGGGTGGTCACCGAGGTGGCCGGCGGCGAGCCGGGATACGACGAGACCGCCAAGATGCTCGCCGAGGCGGCGCTGTGCGTGGCCTTCGACGACCTGCCGCCAGCCGCCGGCCAGCTGACCCCGGCGGTGGCGACGGGCCAGCCGCTGATCGACCGGCTGGTGCGGGCCGGGATAGCGTTCCGGGTGCTGGAGCAGTCCGGCTAGCGCCGGCTCAGCGCACCTGCATGGTGGCCAGCAGCTCCCGGGCCCGCTCGGCGAAGCGGTGCTCGACCAGCACCTCGTACTTGGTGGCCACCACCTGGCTGACCGAGGAGAAGTCCCGGGTGCCGCCCCGGGTCACCGCGGTGAAGCCGATCTGGCTCCAGATCAGCCCGAAGATCGCCCCGAAGATCGGCGTGCTGATCAGGAAGCCCAGCTGGTTGCCGTCGCCGAAGATGGAGAACGCCAGCCCGACGAACAGCCCCATCCATAGGCCCGAGATGGCGCCGGCGGCTGCCACCTTGGCCCGGGTGATCCGTCCGGTGACCCGCTCGACGGTCTTGAGCTCGGTGCCCACGATCGCCATGTTCTGGACCTCGAACTCGTTGTCGGACAGGAAGTCCACGACCTTCTGGGCCTGCTCGTAGCTGTCGTACACCCCCAGCGACATCGGGTACTCCAGGTCGAGCCCGGGACGCGGGATGTTGGCAGAGACATTCGGTGACATTGCCATGCCTCAACTGTGCCATCGATCCGGCCCGGATGCCGACACTCCCCGCCGGCCGGCTGGCAGCCCGCCGGTGCACCGGCGCAGCGCGAACCAGCCCAGGCTGGCCAGCAGCGCGCCACCGTAGAGGGCCGAGCCGAAGTTCGCTCCAAGGTGGAAGTCGCTGTCGATCAGGTAGAAGAAGCTCGGCAGGATCGCCACCGGAAGCCATTCCAGCGCCCCCGACAGCACGATCAGAGCCAACAGCAACAGCGCGTACCAGCCGTAGGACGGCGTGCTGATCAGGATCACCACGCCCGCCATCGTCACCGCGGAGTCCTCCGGTGCGTCCGGGTCGGTGTGCCGGTGGACCCACCGCGCGGCGCCGGCGAGCAGCAGCACCGCGACGAACGGGGTCAGCGGGTCGGGCAGCCACGGTTCGAGCAGCAGGAACCGGCCGCCGCTGGTGTAGCGCTCCTCCTTCAGGTACCCGGGCAGGTAGCCGAGCACGTCCGGGCCTATCGCCAGCACGTGCGGCAGGTAGCACAGCGCCACCAGCCCGGCGGCGCAGCCGGCCACCAGGACCGGACGGCGCCGCAGCAACGACACGATCACCAGGCCCGGATAGATCTTGGTGGCGATGGCGGCGCCGATCAGCAGCCCGGCGATTGCCGACCGGCGCGCCGCTTCACAGCTGAGGGCCAGCACGCAGCACAGCACCGCCAGCCAGTCGATGTGGGCGTTGTTGCCGAACTCGGTGGCCACCAGCGGGCACCAGGCCCAGAGCGCGACCGGCCAGAGCGGCCGGTTGCGGGCCAGCACCCGCCGGGCCAGCAGCCACGCCACCGCGACGGCACCGAGGCCGCCCGCCAGTTGGATCGGCAGGTGTCCGCCGTGGCCGCCCAGCGAGACCAGCCGGACCAGGACGAAGGCGGCCTCGGCGACCGGCGGGTACACCGTGCGCACCTCGGGCCGGTTGATCGCGCTGCAGCCGGTGCCGCCGTCGACCGGCCAGGCGCAGTGCGCCTTGTCGGGAAAGAAGAACGGGGTACGCAGGTGTTCCAGCTCCGGTGCCGCGGCCGGGTAGCGATAGGGATCGATGCCGGCCGACTGCACCTTGGCGTCCCAGAGGTAGCGGTAGTCGTCATCGGAGGAACCGGGCGGCGTGCACAGCGCGAGGACCTGCAGAACGGATGCCACCCCGAGGATCAACCACAGCGCCGGCCGAGCGGCCAGCCGAAGCCGGAACAGCAGCGCCACCGCGAGCAGGTACGGCCCGAGAGTGACCGCCTGTTGCCACAGCACCCGGTGTGCCAACCCGGAGTCGAACGCGAGGTAGCCGTACAGGCCGACCAGCAGGCCGAGCGCGGTCAGCAGCCCGGCACCGAGCAGCCGCCTGCGCGGTCTGGTGGTCGGTGCCGCTGTCACCTGGCCCAGCCTGCCAGCCGGGTGTTGCAGGGTGCCGGGAACGGGTACCGGCGTTCCTCATCTCGTAAGGCACCGAACCGGTGTCCGTGCCCCAGACTGGCAGCCATGGGCAGGTCGGCGAAGGCAAAGACAGCGCCCCGGCTGGGGATGCTGCTGGCGCGCAAGCCGCCGTTCTGGCCGGCCTTCTCCGCACGCCTGCGGTCCGAGGCGGTCACCGCCCGGGTCGGCTCGGTGCTCGGCGTCGCCTTCGGCCTGTGCTTCGCAACCGGCCTGCTCAGCCATTACCAGTACGCCCCGTGGGCCTGGCTCCCGATCCCGGCCGCGCCGGTGTGGGGATACCGGCTCAGCCAGGGCATCCACGTCATCACCGGCCTGGTGTCCATTCCGCTGCTGATCACCAAGCTGTGGTCGGTGTTTCCCAAGCTGTTTCAATGGCCACCGGCGCGTTCGGTGGTGCACGCGCTGGAGCGGCTGAGCGTCGCCGTCCTGGTCAGCGCGTCGCTGGTCGAGGTCGGCATCGGCCTGCTGAACATCCTGACCTGGTATCCGTGGCGGTTCTCCTTCATCGACGTGCACCACTGGCTGGCCTGGGTGGTGCTCGGCTCGCTGCTGCTGCACATCGCGGTCAAGCTGCCGGTCATCCGGCGCGGCCTGGCCGATACCGCCCTCGATCAGCCGCCGGCGTCCGACACCGCATCCGACACACCGACTGCACCGGATGCCCAGCCGGCCGGTGGGATCAGCAGGCGGGGCGTCCTGATCGCCAGCGGGGCGGGTGCCGGCATCGTCGCCCTGACGACGGCCGGGCAGAGCCTGACCCCGCTGCGGTCGGTGGCCCTGCTCGGGGTGCGGGAACCGCAGCGCGGACCGCTCGGCGTGCCGATCAATCGCACCGCGGCCCAGGCCGACGTGCGACAGCTCGCGACCGCTGCGACCTACCGGCTGCAGATCAGCGGGCGCACGCCGTTCGACCTGACGCTGGCCGAGCTGGAGGCAATGTCCGGCGTGCACCGGTCCCTGCCGATCGCCTGCGTCGAGGGCTGGAGCGCCGGTGCCCGGTGGATCGGCATCGAGCTGATGGAACTGGTGACGAGGGCCGGCGGCACCGCCGACTCCCGGGTGGTGCTGACCTCGCTGGAGGCCGATGGACCCTTCCGGCGTTCGGCCATCTCCGGTCCGCAGCTGCGGGCCGCCCTGCTCGCGACGCACCTCAACGGCCAGCGGCTGACGCTCGATCACGGCTACCCGCTGCGGCTGATCGCACCCAACCGGGCCGGGGTGTTCAACACCAAATGGCTCAGCGGGATCGCGGTGGGGCGGTGACAACCGCTCGCTGGCTGCTCGGTGGGCTCGGGATCGCCCTGCTGGGGTACGGGAGTTGGCGGATCTTCGAGTTCTCGGCCGCCACCCAGCCCGAGCAGCTGGGCATCTGGCTCGCCGCGGCGCTGGTCCTGCACGACGGGATCCTGTCCTGGCTGGTCGTCGGGATCGGCTGGCTGCTGGCCAGGTTCGTGCCCGGCCGGGCACGGGGTTACCTGCAGGGCGGCCTGATCACCGCCGGCCTGGTGTCGCTGGTCGCCGCACCGCTGATCTACCGACGGGGGAGGTCGCAGCCCGGCCAGGCTCTGTTGGAGCGGGATTACCTCGTCAATCTCCTGATCATCGCAGCCTGCATCGCCGCGGTCACGGCGACCGCCTACCTGGTCAGGGTCAGGCGCGAGACCAGGGTGGTGAAGGCCCGCCCGCCGGCCGACCAGACGTCGACCGGGTAGAGGCCGGCCTGTTCGGCGTGCCGGTACAGCGCAGCCAGGCCGACCTCGGCCCATTCGAAGGACGGCCCGACCGGGGTGCCCTCGATCAGGAAGCGCACCGTGGACGTCAGGTCCAGCGCCGGGTCCGGGTCGGCCTCGACGATCAACCGGCCGTCCGCGGCGAGCAACCGGGCGATCCGGGCCAGCAGCCGGCGCGGGTTTCCGCCGATTCCCACGTTGCCGTCCATCAGCAGCACGGTCGGCCAGCGGCCCTCGCCGGGAACCGGCGCGAACACGTTGCGCAGCAGTGCGGGCGCGCCCCGGCCGCGGGTGATCCAGACCGCGGTCTCGGCGATATCGAGGCCCAGGCAGGCGATGCCGCGCTCGGACAGCGCGCGAACCAGCCGGCCCGGGCCGCAGCCGACATCCAGCACCGGGCCGGCGCAGCGCGCCAGCACGGTGTCGTCGGCCGGGTCGGCAGAGTCCAGCCAGCGGGCCACGTCCAGGCTGACCTGCCGGCCGCCGTCGTCGACCAGCGCCAGCCGGCCGGCGGCCCGCAGCGACTGCTCGTAGGGCCGCAGTGCCCCGTCGTTCACGGCCGGCTTCCCGGCCGCGCCGGTGCCAGCTCGACCCGCACGTCGCGCATGGCACGCGCGAACGCGCCATCCGGCGCCTGGTCGAGGATCTCGCAGGCCGCGTCGAAGGTGTCGAAGTCGCTGAGCACGTCGAGCAGCTGCACCCGCAGCCCTGCCTCGCGCAGCCGGGCCAGTTGGACGGAGCCGGTCTCGCCCGTCGACATCGGCACCCCCCGGATGGTCGAAGCGGCCGCGGCGGGGTCGCGAAAGCCGATGGCCCAGTAGCCGCCGTCGACGGCCGGGCCGAGGCAGGCGTCGTAGCGCACCGGATTGAACGCCGTGAGGTGCTCGGGGCGACACTGCGGGGTGTCCATGCCGACCAGCACCGCCGGGCGTCGCGGGTCGGCCGCGGCGAACGCGGCGACCAGCCGGACGTCGAGTGCCCCGTCGGGTTGGCCGGTGTATCGCCAGCCGGCCGGCAACCACTCGGCCGGGTCGCCCTCGAACGCCAGCAGGTGCCGCCCGGCGGCCACCCCGGCGGCCGCCGCCAGGGTGTCGGTCAGCGCGCCGGCGGCCACCCGGGCCGCCTGGTCGGGTCGCAGCGGCGGCGTCAGGCGGGTCTTGGCCCGTCCGGGCAGCGGTTGCTTGGCCAGCACGATCACCGTGCCGAGTGGCATCGCAGCTGTCATCGCGACAGCACGGCCGACATGTCACGGATCGCGCGCACCGTCCCGCGCACCGTTCCGGTGACCTTCGAACGACCCGCGCGCGGCAGGTAGACCACGTCGGACTGGACGATCCGCCAGCCGGCGTCGGCGGCCCGGACCACCGTCTCGGCCGGGTAGCCGGCCCGGCGGTCGGAGATGCCCAGCGCCAGGTAAGGCTCCCGCCGCGCCACCCGCACCGGTCCGAGGTCCGACAACCGGGCACCGGTGCGCCGCCGCACCCGGCGGGCCAGTTCCCGGTTGGCCAGCCGGGCATGCACCGGCCAGGCCCGCAGCGTGGCGGGTCGGCGCCGGCCCACCACCAGCTCGGCCTGCCCGTCGAGGATCATCCGTGCCATCGCCGCGATCGCGCCGGGGTCGATGGTGGCGTCGCAGTCACAGAAGGCCACCAGCTCGGCCGTCGCCGCCTGTGCTCCGGCGTGGCAGGCAGCGCCGTAACCGCGTTGCCGGCACTCGACCACCAGCGCGCCGCCGGCCCGTGCGACCTCGGCCGATCCGTCGCTGCTGCCGTTGTCGACCACGATGGCTCGCATGCCGGCCGGGATCCGGTCGAGCACCCAGGGCAGCGCCGCGGCCTCGTTCAGGCACGGCAGGACGATGTCCACCTCAGCGTCGGTCACCGGACTCACGCTACGCAAAACGGACCTGCGACTTTCTTACCGTCCGCGGAACTCCCGCCGCCGTCGGGCCGATCCGCCTCTAGGATCACGTGGTGGCGCAGGTCCTGATGGTCGATGACGACGCGACGCTGGCCGAGGTGGTGATCGGTTACCTGGAACGGGCCGGGCACCGCATCCGGCATGTCAGCAACGGCGCGGACGCCCTGGCCCAGGTGCAGGTGATGCCGCCGGACCTGATGTTGCTGGACCTGATGCTGCCCGGCGTGGACGGCATCGAGGTGTGCCGCCGGGTGCGGGCCGAACACCCCGACCTGCGGGTGCTGATGCTGACGGCGCTGGGCGAGGCAGAGGACCGGATAGCCGGTCTCGAGGTGGGGGCCGACGACTACGTGACCAAGCCGTTCTCACCCCGCGAGCTGGTACTGCGAGTGGATGCGCTGCTGCGGCGCGGTGGCCTGTCCGCCGACTCCGGCCAGCCGCTGGTGGCGGGCCTGGTCACGCTCGATCCGCTGGCCCGTCGCGCCAGCAGGGACGGTCGCGAGCTCGTCCTGACCAACCGGGAGCTCGACCTGCTCGCCTTCCTGATGGCCCATCCCGGGCAGGCGTTCAGCCGGGCAGACCTGATGCGCCAGGTCTGGGGCTGGACCTTCGGGGACCAGTCGACGGTGACGGTGCACGTGCGCAGGCTGCGGGAGAAGGTCGAGGCCGACCCGCGGAACCCGACCCTCATCCAGACGGTATGGGGAATCGGCTACCGGCTGGAGCGGGCATGAACCCCACCCTGTCCAGCCTGCTGATCGGCCTGGGCTGGGCAGCCACCGGCGGCCTGCTCGTCTGGCTGGCCAGCTATCCGCTGCAGCGCCGTTCGGTGTCGTGGACGATGGCCTCGATCGTGATCATCGCGACGGTGGCCTCGATCGCGGCGCTGGTCGGCAGCGTGCACGAGATGCTGCTGTCCAGCAGCGTCGCGCCGATGGCGATCTCGACCTCGTTGATCGCGGGACTGGTGGCCGCGGCGGCGGCGGCCGCCGCGACCCGCCGCTTCACCAAGGACAGCCGGACACTCAGCCAGGCGATCGCCGACCTGGCCGCCGGCCGGCCCCCGGGCACGGCCCGGCTGTCCTTTCCGCAGGTCGAGCGGTTGCGCGCCGAACTCACCGAGACCGCGGCCAGGCTGGCCGAGTCGCGGGATCGGGAGCGTGCCCTGGAAACCGCGCGCCGGGACCTGGTGGCCTGGGTCAGTCACGATCTGCGTACCCCGCTGGCCGGGTTGCGGGCCATGTCCGAAGCCCTGGAGGACGGCGTGGTCGCCGCTCCGGAGACCTACTACAAGCAGATCCGCGTCGAGGTGGACCGGCTCTCGACGATGGTCGAGGACCTGTTCGAACTGTCGCGCATCCAGTCCGGGACTCTCGCCGGGCAGGTCGAGCAGATCTCCCTGGACGACCTGATCTCTGACTGCGTGGCCGCGCTGGAGCCGCTGGCCGCCGCCCAGCGGGTCCGGCTGGTGGGACGGGCCGAGGGCATCGCCACGGTCACCGGCAACGGGCCCGAGCTCAACCGGGCGCTGACCAACCTGGTGGCCAACGCCATTCGCCACACCCGGGTGGACGGCACGGTGGACGTCCGGGTGCGGGCGGACTGCGAGATGGCCGAGGTGGCGGTCCGCGACGAGTGCGGCGGCATCCCGCACCCGGAGCTACCGCGAGTCTTCGAGGTCGGCTTCCGCGGCGAGGCGGCCCGTACCCCGCATCTGGCCAACCCGGCCGGCGCCGGGTTGGGGCTGGCCATCACCCGCGGCATCATCGAGGCACATGACGGCACCGTCCGGGTGGAGAACGTGGCGGGCGGCTGCTCCTTCGTGATCCAGCTGCCCGTGGTGGCCTGACCGGCTGCCGCTCCCTTGAGTTACCGCGAGGTCAGCCCGCCGGGAGACCAGCCGCGTCGACCGGCCGGCAGCGACGCCTAGAGCACGCGGGCGAGTTCGTCGATGCCGTCGGCGAAGTCCACCGTGGGACGCCAGCCGAGCTCGGTGCGCAGCCGAGTGGAATCGGCAGTGACGTGCCGGACGTCGCCCAGCCGGTAGGCGCCGGTGATCCGCGGGGCCGGCCCGGCGACGGCCCGGCTGAGCGCGGCGGCCATCTCGCCGACGGTGCGCGGGGTGCCCGAGCCGACGTTGTAGGCCCGTAGCGTCCCGGCTGCCACCGGGGCCTGCACCGCCGCCGCCGTGGCCGCGGCGATGTCGCGCACGTGGACGAAATCGCGGCGCTGGCCGCCGTCCTCGAACACCTGGGCGGCCTCGCCCAAGCGGAGGGCGGACAGGAAGATCGCCGCGACGCCGGCGTACGGGGTGTCCCGCGGCATCCCCGGACCGTAGACGTTGTGGTAGCGCATCGCCGCGACCCGGCCGCCGGTCAGCCGGGCCCAGGACGCGGCCAGCTGCTCCTGTGCCGACTTGCTGGCGGCGTAGGCATTGCGCGGGTCGAGGGCGGCGTCCTCGCCGACCAGCGCCGGCAGCAGCGCCTGCCCGCACACCGGACAGGGCGGTTCGAACTGCCCGGCCGCGAGGCTGGCTTCGATCCGGGGCCCGGGTCGCACCTCGGCGTGCGCCGGGCAGCGGCCCAGCCCCTCGCCGTAGACCACCATGGAACTCGCCAGCACCAGCCGGCCGACGCCGGCCCGGGCCATGGCGGCCAGCAACACCGCGGTGCCGAGATCGTTGGACGAGGCATAGTCGGGCAGGTCCTGCACGTCCACCCCCAGCCCCACCTTTGCCGCGAGGTGGCAGACCGCATCGACATCGCGCAGCGCGCCGTCGACGGCCTCCGAGTCGCGGACGTCGGCCCGGACCAGCTCGGCCGGCAGTGACGGCGTCCGGCCGCGGTGCACGTCCGGCCGCAGCGAGTCGAGCACCCGGACCTGGTGTCCGAGCGCGAGAAGCTCGGCGAGCAGGTGCCGGCCGATGAAGCCGGCGCCGCCGGTCAGCAGGATCCGCACGGTTCCCCTCAGATCCAGCCGGGCAGCCACATCCGCAGTTGCCAGTCGTGGTTGGTCAGCATGCCGCCGGTGAACACCGGCCACATCCACACGAAGTCGGCGACCACCGCGCCCAGCCACAGCGCCACCGCGGCCGTGCGCACCAGCCGGCTGAGCGGAATGCCGTGCAGCGCGATCCACTCGCGCAGCCCCACGGTCCGTGGCCCGCCGCCGGAACCGCCGGCACCCGTCCGGGCCGGCGCTGGCAGCCAGCCGGCCGCGGAGTCGTCCTCGGCGGCCCGGGACAGCATCGTGCCGACGGCCAGGGTCAGTCCCAGCACCAGGAACGGCATCAGCGGCGTCATGTAGAACAGGAAGCCGGTCCGCCGGGTGTTCTGCAGCCAGACCCCCCAGCCGGCCAGGAACGCCAGCCACACCGCGCCGGCCCGCCAGTCCCGGGTGGTCGCCCAGTGCCACAGGCACCACAGCAGCGCCGGCACGAACGCCCAGTACATCAGCGGGGTGCCGATCAGCAGGATCTCCCGGGTGCAGGTGGGCGCCCCGCAGCCGGTCGCCCCGGACGGTGCGTAGAAGGAGGTGGGCCGGCCCAGCACCAGCCACGACCACGGATTGGCCTTGTAGGCATGCGGGTCGTAGAGGTGGCTGTGGAAGAGGTAGGCCTGGTGGTGGTAGTTCAGCAGGCTGCGCAGGCTGGACGGCAGCAGGCTGAACAGCCCGGTGCCGGGATGGGTGTCGCCCCAGTGCCGGTTCCAGGAGTTCTCACCGACGAACCAGCCGGTCCAGCTCAGCAGGTAGGCGGCCACCGGCGCCGCCAGCAGCGAGCCCACCGCGGCCGGTACCGAGCGCCGGAAGGTGGCCAGCCACGGCTGCTCGGCGCCGGCGCTCTTGAGCGCGCCGCGGTCCCACAGCACCGACAGCAGCGCGAAGGCCAGCCAGTAGGACAGCGCGCTCCACTTCACCGCCAGCGCCAGGCCCAGCAGCACTCCGCCGGCCAGCCGCCACGGCCGCGGGCCGAGCGAGGGCACCTGGTAGCTCAGGTCCACGCCGGCCGCGTACAGCCTGCCCAGCCTGGCCCGGACCTGGTCGCGGTCGATCACCAGCGCCGCGAAGCCGGCCAGCACGAACGTCTGCAGGAAGATGTCGAGCAGCGCCGCCCGCGACATCACCAGCGAGATGCCGTCCAGCGCCAGCAGCCCGCCGGCCAGCACCCCGAGCAGCGTGGACCGCAACATCCGCTGGGCCAGCCGGACGAGGATCAGCACGCTGACGGTGCCGGCGATCGCCGGGGCCACCCGCCAGCCCACCGCGTCGTCGCCGAACAGCCAGGACGGAACCGCGATCAGCCACTTCCCCAGCGGCGGGTGCACGATGAACATGTAGCCGCGGTTGTCCTCGTAGCCGTACCGCAGCATCTCCTGCGCCTCGGTGGCGTAGTAGACCTCGTCGAAGCTCTTGGTCTCGGGAAAGCCCAGCGCCCAGAACCGGGTGCCGGCGGCCACCGCGGTGACCAGCAGGGTCCACAGCCAGCTGTGCAACGCCGACTCCGGCCGCCACTCGCGCAGCGCCGCCGGGACCACCCGGGCCGGCTGCGGTGCCGGAGCGGTGCGCGCGGTCGGCAGCGTCGCGGTGGTCACCTGAGTGATCGTAGGGTCTCGGGGTATGGAACCCCGCCCATGACCAGATCGCCGGCGCCGTCCGCGGCTGCCCCGCAGCCGGGCCGGCTGGTGCTGGCCGGCGCGCCGCTGGGCCGGGCCAGCGACGCCTCCGCCGGGTTCGCCAGCGCGCTGGCCGGCACGGCGGTGATCGCGGCCGAGGACACCCGGCGGCTGCACCGGCTGGCCGCCGACCTCGGAATCGCCGTCTCCGGCCGGGTGCTGTCGTTCTTCGAGGGCAACGAGCAGGCCCGGGTGCCCCAGCTGATCGCCGAGCTGCAGGCCGGCCAGGACGTCCTGGTGGTCACCGACGCCGGCATGCCGTCGGTGTCCGATCCCGGCTACCGGCTGGTGGCGGCCGCGATCGCCGCGGGCCTGCCGGTCACCGCGCTGCCCGGGCCGTCGGCGGTCACCACCGCGATCGCGGTGTCCGGGCTGCCGGTAGACCGGTTCTGCTTCGAGGGCTTCCTGCCCCGCAAGGGCGGCGAGCGGCGCCGGTTGCTGGCCGAGCTCGCCGCCGAGCGCCGGACCATGGTGTTCTTCGAGTCGCCGCACCGGATCGCGCAGTCGCTGGCCGACCTCGCCGAGGCGCTGGGCGGCGAGCGTCCGGCGGTGGTGTGCCGGGAGCTGACCAAGACCTATGAAGAGGTGATCCGGGGCTCGCTGGCCGAGCTCTGCCGGTGGGCGGCCGGCGAGGTGCGCGGCGAGCTCACCCTGGTGGTGGCCGGCCGGGTCGCCGCGGCCGCCGAGCCGGATCCGGCGGAGCTGGCCGGCCAGGTCAGGGCCCGCGAGCTGGCCGGCCAGGACCGCAAGCAGGCGATCGCCGAGGTGGCGGCGTCCGCCGGGGTCGGCAAGCGGGTGGTGTTCGACGCGGTGGTCTCGGCCAAGCGGGACGGCTGAGCCGGGGTCTCGCCGGTCGGTGCGGAAATCCGGATGGATCCGCCTCACTAGGCTTGTTCCCAACAGCCCTGAGAACAGCCCCGAGAAACAGCCAGCAGCGCAAGCGAGAAGCGGAGCGAGAACTGCATGACGAGCGCAGCGCCGACCAACATCCTGACCGCGGTGGCCTGGCCGTACGCCAACGGCCCGCGCCACATCGGGCACGTCGCCGGCTTCGGCGTCCCGTCCGACGTCTTCAGCCGCTACCACCGGATGGCCGGCAACAACGTGCTGATGGTCTCGGGCACCGACGAGCACGGCACCCCCATCCAGGTGCAGGCCGAGCGGGAGGGCGTCTCGCCGCGGGAGCTGGCCGACCGCAACAGCCTGGTGATCGCCAAGGACCTGCAGCAGCTGGGGCTGTCCTACGACCTGTTCACCCGCACCACCACGACCAACCACTACCGGGTGACCCAGGCGCTGTTCCGCGGCCTGCTCGACAACGGCTACATCTTCGCGCGCACCGAGCTGGGCGCGATCAGCCCGTCCACCGGCCGGACGCTGCCGGACCGCTACATCGAGGGCACCTGCCCGATCTGCGGCTACCCCAACGCGCGCGGCGACCAGTGCGACAACTGCGGCAACCAGCTGGATCCGGCGGACCTGATCGACCCGAGGTCCAAGATCAACGGCGAGACGCCGAAGTTCGTCGACACCGAGCAGTTCTTCCTGGACCTGCCGGCCTTCGCCGACGTCCTGTCGGACTGGCTGCGCGGGCAGTCGCACTGGCGGCCGAACGTGCAGAAGTTCGCGCTGAACCTGCTGGACGACCTCAAGCCGCGGGCCATCACCCGCGACCTGGACTGGGGCGTCCCGGTGCCGCTGGAGGGCTGGCGCGACCGCGACGACAAGCGGATCTACGTCTGGTTCGACGCGGTGATCGGCTACCTGTCGGCCTCGATCGAGTGGGCGGCGCGGTCCGGCGACCCGGACGCCTGGCGGCCCTGGTGGCAGGACGGCGCGGACGCCCGGCAGTACTACTTCATGGGCAAGGACAACATCGTCTTCCACGCCGAGATCTGGCCGGCGATGCTGTTCGGCTACTCCGGCATCGGCGCGAAGGGCGGCACCCCCGGTGAGCTGGGGGCGCTGAAGCGGCCGTTCGACGTGGTGTCCTCGGAGTTCCTCACCATGGAGGGCAGGAAGTTCTCCTCCTCGCGCAACGTGGTGATCTACGTCGGCGACATGCTCTCCCGCTACTCCGCCGACGCGCTGCGCTACTACCTGACCAGCGCGGGCCCGGAGAACCAGGACACCGACTTCACCTGGGCGGAGTTCGTCCGGCGCAACAACGACGAGCTGGTCGCCGGCTGGGGCAACCTGGTCAACCGGACCATCTCGATGACCGCCAAGAACCTCGGCTCGATCCCGGCCGCGGGGCAGCCGGCCGACGTCGACCGGACGCTGCTGGCCGCCTCGGCGGCCGCCTTCGACACCGTCGGGGAGCTGATCGGCAGGAACCGGCAGAAGGCCGCGCTGGGCGAGGTGATGCGGGTGGTCGGCGAGGCGAACAAGTACCTGTCCGACACCGCGCCGTGGAAGCTGAAGAACTCCGACCCGGACCGGATGGCCTCGGTGCTGCACACCACCCTGCAGGTGGTCGACGACCTCAAGACGCTGTTCACGCCGTTCCTGCCGTCCACCTCGCAGCAGGTGCACCAGGCGCTCGGCGGCACCGGCACCTGGGCCGCGATGCCCGACCTGGTCGAGGTCGACGAGCCGACCGCGGCCGGCTCGCCGTCCTACTCGGTGCTGACCGGCGACTACCAGACCCAGGCGCGGTGGGCCTCGCAGCCCATCGAGACCGGCCGGCCGCTGGCCGCACCCACCCCGATCATCACCAAGCTCGACCCCTCGGTGGTGGACGAGGAGCTGGCCCGGCTCGCCGAGTCATGACGGCGGGCTCGTCCGGCGGCACCCGGGCGGACCGGAACCAGCCGCCGCCCCCGCCGGCGCCGCTGGCCGGTGAGGTGTTCGACTCGCACTGCCACCTCGACGCCATGTCGGCGCGGGCCGGCCGCTCCCGGCGCGGCGAGCCGGCCGGGCGGGAGCACACCGCGGCGGTGCTGGCCGACGCCGCGGCGGTCGGCGTGGTCCGGGTGGTCAACGTCGGCTGCGAGGTCGGCGAGTGGGCCTCGGCGCTGGAGTCCACCGCGCACCCGGACGTCTACGCCGCCCTCGCGGTGCACCCGACCGAGGTGGCGGGGCTCACCGAGGCGCACTACCGGGAGCTGGCCGAGCTGCTGCGCCATCCCCGGGTGGTGGCGGTGGGCGAGACCGGCCTGGACTACTACTGGGACCGCACCGAGCCCGCCGACCAGCAGCGGCACTTCCGCCGGCACATCGAGCTGGCCAAGGAGGTCGGCAAGCCGCTGGTGATCCACGACCGGGAGGCGCACGCCGACGTGCTGCGCATCCTGCGCGAGGAGGGCGCCCCGCCGGCCGGCGTGGTCTTCCACGCCTTCTCCGGCGACGCGGGGATGGCCCGGGAGTGCGTGGCTGCCGGCTACCTGCTGTCCTTCTCCGGGGTCGTCACCTTCGGCAACGCGCCGGCGCTGCGCGAGGCCGCCGCGGTGACCCCGCTGGACCAGCTGCTGGTCGAGACTGACGCGCCGTTCCTGACCCCGCATCCCTACCGAGGCCGGCCGAACTCTCCATACCTTATTCCGCACGTTGTGCGCAGTTTATCCGCGCTGAAAAATATAGACGAAGCAGTGATCTGCGCCACAATAACCGCCAGCGGCAAACAGCTTTTCGGATGGTAACGCCCGATTTGGCGAAGGAAAAGCAACCTAGGGTTTGGCCGTACTACGATTCGGCCGTTACGGTGCTGTGACCGAGCAGAACGCGACAGGCCGACAGTGGCCGCACACGATCAAGGGGTTTTCTTGCGTCGCAGCGTGAAGTACGGCCTGTACGGACTGGTCGTGGCGGGGGTTCTCGGTGGCACTGCCACCTGGGCCATCGCGCCCGCCAGCAAGACCGTCGACTTGAGGATCGACGGGCACATCCAGCACATCTCCACCACCGCGAAGAACGTCTCCGGCGTGCTGTCCGCGGCTGGTGTCTCTGTTGACAGTCACGACCTGGTCGCTCCCGATCTGAAGTCCTCGATCGGCAACGGCGGCACCATCGTGGTCCGGCGCGGCCACCTGCTGCACCTGACGGTGAACGGCAAGGCCTCCGACGTGTGGGTGAACGCCGCCTCCGTCGACGAGGCGCTGGCCCAGCTCGGCTACAACTCCGACGCCGTGGTGTCGGTGTCCCGCTCGATGCGGCTGGACACCCTGGCCCGCGGCGCGGCTGCCTCGCTGGCGTTGGACACCCCGAAGCAGGTGGTGATCCAGGTCGACCGCCGGACGGTGACGACCACCGCGGTCCGGACGGTCGCCGAGGCCCTCGAGAACGCCAAGGTGCGGCTGAACGCCGCGGACCGGCTCTCCGCACCCCGGGCCAGCCTGGTGCACGAGAACCAGGTGATCCGCATCCAGCGGGTGCGCTACGCCTCCTCGGTGGTGTCGGTGCCGGTGGACTTCAAGCGGATCACCCAGCAGGACGCCGGCAGCTACGTCGGTGAGAGCAACCTCGTCTCCACCGGCCGGGCGGGCGTCAAGCAGCTCCGCTACCGGCTGACCTACCTCGACGGCAAGCTGGCCAGCCGGGTGCTGGTGGCAAGCTCCGTGGTGTCGGCGCCGGTGGACCAGGTCACCCGGGTCGGCACCCAGCAGAAGCCGGTGATCACCACGGCTCCGGCTCCCAGCTCGGCGCCGGTGCCGGTGCCGTCCAGCAACGGGCTGAACTGGGACGCGGTCGCCGCCTGCGAGTCCGGCGGCAACTGGCACATCAACACCGGCAACGGCTTCTACGGCGGTCTGCAGTTCGACTACGGAACCTGGCTGTCCAACGGCGGCGGTGCCTACGCCCCGCGTGCCGACCTCGCCACCCGGGAGCAGCAGATCGCCATCGCGACCAGGCTGTACAACGCCCGGGGTGCCAGCCCCTGGCCGGTCTGCGGGCAACGCCTGTAGCTCGTGCCGGGCGGTTCTTTCCACCAGCTGTCCATTCCGGTGAGCGCTGGGCTGTGTGACCCGAACGGGGAGCGCAGCGCCGCGGTGCGCTGTAAAGTGCGCTGCGCGCCGCCGGCAGAAACCACATAGGAGTTCCTGTTTTGCATCGCAATCTCAAGCTCGGCCTGTACGGCCTGGTGCTGGCCGGCCTGCTCGGCGGCACCGCCAGCTGGGTGACCGCCACCGGCAAGACCGTCAACCTGCGGGTCGACGGTCAGGTCCGCCAGGTGCACACCGACGCCGCGGACGTCCACGGGGTGCTGCAGGCTGCCCACATCGCGGTCGGCGAGCACGACCTGGTCGCGCCGGACGAGAGCGCGGCGGTGGCTGACGGCGACTCCGTGGTGGTGCGCCGGGGCCACCTGCTGCACCTGCTGGTCAACGGCGCGGCGCGCGACGTCTGGGTGAACGCCGACTCGGTCGACGAGGCCCTCAACCAGCTCGGCTACGGCACCCAGAACCTGGTGTCGGTCTCGCGCTCCAAGCGGCTGGACGGCAGCGTCACGAGCCTGTCGGTCACCTCGCCGAAGCAGGTCACCTTCCGGGCGGACGGCAAGACGCTGCGGGTGCTGACCTTCGGGCCGACCCTCAAGGAGGCGCTGGAGCAGGCCCACCTGAAGCTGGGCGCGCACGACGTGGTCTCGGCCAAGCTGACCAGCGCGGTCCGCGACCGGCAGGTCGTCACCATCCAGCGGGTGACCTACAAGTACTCCGTGGTGCGCCAGGGCGTGCCCTTCGACGTCGTCCGGCAGGACGACCCGAACCGCGCGGCCGGCAGCAGCGCGGTGCTCTCCGCCGGACGCGACGGCGTGCGCCAGGTGACCTACCAGCTGCGTTTCGTCGACGGCAAGCTGGCCGGCCGGGTGGTCTATGACAACCGGGTGGTCCAGTCGCCGGTTCCCCAGCGGACCGCGGTCGGCACCCAGCAGTCCGGCCCGGTGCCGGCCGGCACCGCCCAGCAGATCGCGGCCGACATGGTGGCGGCCCGCGGCTGGGGCGGCGACCAGTTCTCCTGCCTGGTGAGCCTGTGGAACAAGGAGAGCGGCTGGCGCACCAACGCCGCCAACCCGTCCGGCGCGTACGGCATCCCGCAGGCGCTTCCGGGCAGCAAGATGGCCTCGGCCGGCGCCGACTGGCAGACCAGCGCGCGCACCCAGATCAGCTGGGGGCTGGGCTACATCGCCAGCGTGTACGGCACCCCGTGCAGTGCCTGGGCGCACTCGCAGGCCACCAACTGGTACTGATCCGCCGCGTTTCATTTCCTGTTCGATCCGATGCCCGGGTGCCCACCGCACCCGGGCATCGCGGTTCCGGAGTGCCGCAGCCTGAGGTCAGACGATCGGTGCTGGCTAGTACACCGGCATCTGGTCGAGTACCCGAGCGCAGGTGTCGACGATTTCCCTTGCTATAGCGATGTCCTGGCTCAAGTCGAGCGGATCGAGCTCCGGCGCCGGCTTGCCGAGCGACGGGTACTCGACCTGGTTGCGCTGTCGCCGCAGGCGGTCGAACGGGCGAAGGATCTTGCCGAGCGGAGGGTCGAGCTGTGCCGTGACCGACTCATAGACTGCCAGGTGGCCACCGTCTGACGTCGCTCGAAGGCCTTGATTGGCCAGCACGGCTGCGAGTGCCTTTCGGGCACCGTCATAAAGCAGCGCGGCACAACCCTCGGGATCGTCGTCGACAGTAGTCGCGGCAGAGACCAGATGCCGTCGAGCGGTATTGATGAGCCAGTCGGCATGGTCCCGATTCGGTGGCACCCGCTGCAACCTGCGCTGGGCCAACAGTTGGTCGATGGTCTCGCGGCCTTGGGCCCATCGCGAAATGGTCATTCCGCACTCCGCCGATCGTCGAGTAGCGAAACGAGCGGTCCCGATCGGACGGCTTGCACGAACGGCTGAGGCTCGGCCGAGTTCCATGCGGTCCGGCGTATCCGTGTGATGTTCACCGGCCGATCGAGATTCTGCTGCGCGTGGTGGGCCATGTCGTCGAGTTCATCACGGTCGGCATCCCCGACCACCAATACATCGATGTCATTGGGGATGGGGCCGCTTTCCCCGGTGTACCGGGCAGCCCACGAACCGTAGATATAGGCCTCGTCGACACCGGCAAGCGGGGCAAGCAGGTCAACAAGCACCGGCTTGGGACCGAACGTCACCAGAAGCAGGTCAGTAAGGGGCCGGTAGACCGGTGTGTCCGTGGCAGCAGATACCTGTCGCACATTGCCGACGCGTCTGTCACGCAAATATCCTGCCCTGACCAGGCGCTCTACTTCGTTGCGTACGCCGGGAACGCTCTTTCCCAACTTGCGCGCGATCTCCGTGAGGCTGTAACTGGTATCCGGATGGAGGTAGAGCAGGGCCAGCATCTCTCCCTGCACCTGCGAACGCAGTAGCGGTAACAGCGGAGGCGCATCCACTTTCATAACTGTTAATCTATATTAACTGTTATGAAAGTACTAGTTCTCCGCCTGCTGACGACGCCGAACCAGTCCTCCTGGAGCATTGGGCATACTGCGGGACGTGAGTAGCTTGCTCGGGCCGGCGGAGATCCGGGAGCTGGCCGGGCGTCTGGGGATCCGTCCCACCAAGGCGCTCGGCCAGAACTTCGTCCACGACCCGAACACCATCCGCCGTATCGTGCGGGCCGCCGAGGTCACGCCGGGGGAGGCGGTACTGGAGGTCGGGCCCGGCCTCGGCTCGCTCAGCTTGCAACTGCTGGCCGCCGGCGCCGAGCTGACCGCCGTGGAGATCGACCCGCGACTGGCCACCGAGCTGCCGGCCACCGTGCAGGCGCTGGCCCCGGAGTTGGCCGGCAACCTGCGGGTGCTGACCGCAGACGCGCTGACCGTCACCGCGCTGGACGACCCGCAGCCCACCGCCCTGGTCGCCAACCTGCCCTACAACGTCGCGGTGCCGGTGCTGCTGCACCTGCTGGCCGCCTTCCCGACCATCCGGCACGGGCTGGTGCTGGTCCAGCTGGAGGTCGCCGACCGGCTGGTGGCCGCGCCGGGGTCGAAGGTGTACGGCGTGCCGAGCGCCAAGCTCGCCTGGTACGGACCGGCCGTCCGGGTCGGCCTGGTGCCGCGCTCGGTGTTCTGGCCGGTGCCCAACGTCGAGTCCGGCCTGGTCCGGTTCTCCCGGGCCGAGCAGCCGCCGGGCAGTGCGAGCCGGGACCAGGTGTTCGCGGTGATCGACGCCGCCTTCGCCCAGCGCCGCAAGATGCTGCGCTCGGCACTGGCCGGCTGGGCGGGTTCCGGCGCGGCGGCCGAGGCAGTACTGGTCCGGGCCGGCGTGGATCCCACCGCGCGTGGCGAGACCCTCGACGTGACCGCCTTCGCCCGGATCGCCGAAGCCAAGGCAGCTGAAGCCAAGGCCGCCGACGCCGGAGCCGCCGAAAGCTGAAGCCGGAGAAGCCCAAGCCCGGGCGGAGGAAACTCCTAGCTGCGGCCGTCGAACAGGCTGGTCACCGAGCCGTCGGAGAAGACTTCCTTGATGGCCCGGGCGATCATCGGTGCGATCGAGATGACGGTCAGCTTGTCGAAACGCTGCTCCGGACGCAGCGGCAACGTGTTGGTGATGATCACCTCGCGGACCTTGCTGTTCTTCAACCGGTCGGCGGCCGGTTCGGAGAAGATGCCGTGGGTGGCGGCGATGATGACGTCAGCCGCGCCGGCCTCGTACAGCAGGTCGGCGGCCTTCACCACGCTGCTGCCGGTGTCGATCATGTCGTCGGCCAGGATGCACAGCCGGCCCACCACGTCCCCGACCACCCGGTTGGCCACCACGGCGTTGGCGACGTTGGGGTCCCGGGTCTTGTGGATGAACGCGATCGGCACCCCGCCGAGCCGGTCGGCCCACTGCTCGGCGGCCCGCACCCGTCCGGTGTCCGGGGACACCACGGTCAGCTGCTCCTCGGCGTAGGTCTCGGCCACGTAGCCGGCCAGCAGCGGCAGCGCGAACAGGTGGTCCACCGGGCCGTCGAAGAAGCCCTGGATCTGCGCGGTGTGCAGGTCGATCGACATGATCCGGTCGGCACCCGCGGTCTTGAGCAGGTCGGCGATCAGCCGGGCCGAGATCGGCTCGCGGCCGCGGTGCTTCTTGTCCTGCCGCGAGTACGGGTAGAACGGCGCCACCACGGTGATCCGCTTGGCCGACGCGCGCTTGAGGGCGTCGACCAGGATCAGGGTCTCCATCACCCAGTGGTTGATCGGCGTGGTGTGCGACTGGATGACGAACGCGTCCGAGCCGCGCACCGACTCCTCCGGCCGGACGAAGATCTCACCGTTGGCGAAGTCCCGGGCGGTCATCGGGGTGACCCGGATGCCGATGTGCCCGGCGATCTCCTCGGCGAGCTCCGGAAAGGCGCGGCCGGAGAACAGCGTCATGCTCTTGCGGTTCTCCACCTGCAGGTTGTTCATGCCTTGCTGCCCCCACTCGTGCTGCTCGAGGAGTCCCGGCCGGGCTCCGCACTGCCCCCCGGTTCGCCGGCTGGGCCGGCCGCGACTGCCGCCTCGGCCGCAGCCGCGGAGCTGGTGCCGGCCCGGCGCCGCACTACCCAGCCTGCCACGTTGCGCTGCGGAGTCCGACCCACCCCCAGGGCACCGGGCGGCACGTCGGAGGTGATCACCGATCCCGCCGCGGTGTAGGCGCCGTCGCCGACCGTGACCGGGGCGACGAACATGTTGTCGGCACCAGTGCGGGCGTGGTCGCCCACCCGGGATCGGTGCTTGTGCACCCCGTCATAGTTGACGAACACCGTGGCGGCGCCGATGTTGGTGTGCTCGCCGATGCTGGCGTCGCCGACATAGCTCAGGTGCGGCACCTTGCTCCCGGTGCCGATGTCGGAGGCCTTCACCTCGACGTAGGTGCCGATGTGCACCCGGTCGGCGAGCTCGGTGCCGGGCCGCAGGTAGGCGAACGGCCCGATGGTGACGCCGGCCCCGATCCGGGCCTGGTTGGCCACCGTGCGGTTCAGCGAGCTGCCCGGCCCCACCACGGTGTCGGTCAGGGTGCTGTCCGGGCCGATCGTGGCGCCGCCGGCGATCTCGGTACGCCCGTGCAGCTGGACGTTCGGGGCCAGCGTGACGTCGGCCTCCAGCACCACCTGGGCGTCCACCCAGCAGGTCGCCGGGTCGATCACCCGGACGCCGGCCCGCATGTGCTGCTCCAGCAGCCGCTGGTTGTACGCCCGGTGCGCCTGGGCCAGCTGCAGCCGGTCGTTGACGCCGGCGGTCTCGGTGCCGGGCGCGGTGCGGGCCCGCACGTCGCGGCCCTCGGCGCCGAAGATGCCGACCACCTCGGGCAGGTACTCCTCGCCCTGGGCGTTGTCGGTGCTGAGCCGGCCGACGGCATCGGCCAGCGGCTCGGCGTCGAAGGCGTACACCCCGGCCGACACCTCCCGCACCGCGAGCTCGTCCGGGCCGGCGTCTTTGTGCTCGACGACCCGCAGCACCGCGTCCGGCCGGAGCGGGTCGCCGGACCGCAGCACCCGTCCGTAGCCGCTCGGATCGGCCAGCTCGCTGGTCAGCAGGGTGGCGGCCGCCCCGCTGCCGGTGTGTGCCGCCAGCAGCCCGGCCAGGGTGTCCGGCGACAGCAGCGGGGCGTCGCCGGGCAGCACCAGCACGGTGCCGGTGACCGGACGGTCGGCGGCCAGCTGCCGCAGCGCGATCCGGACCGCGTGCCCGGTGCCGTTCTGCTGCTCCTGCACCACCGGCACCGCGTCCGGGGCGATCTCGGCCAGGTGGGCGGCGACCTGGTCGCGGCGGTGCCCGATCACCACGGCGGTGCGCTCGGCGCCCAGCCCGGCGGTCGCGGCCAGCGCGTGGCCGAGCAGCGAGCGGCCGGCGAAGGAGTGCAGCACCTTGGGCAGGGCCGGCGACTTCATCCGGGTGCCCTCACCGGCGGCCAGCACGACGACGGTGAGCGGTGGGCGCGCGATCGCGGTGTCGATGGCGGTCACGAGCGGAGCCTATCCGACCGCCGGGGCCGGCCCGGACCGCAACGGCCGGTACGGCCAGGACGCTGGTTCAGTGCTGGGAGACTGGGATTCGAACCCAGACTGCACGGCTCCAAAGGCCGGCGGGCTGCCGATTACCCCATCTCCCACCGTGGCCACCCGCTCCGCGAGCGGCCATCCGACCGCCACAGCTTACTCGCCACGGATCTCGGCTGTCGGTGTCGACAAACCTACGGTAGCGTAGGTTACGCTTGCGTAACTAGGAGGCCCGGACCATGGGCCTGCTGACCAGACACGAGTTTGCCGCGTCGAAACCGCCGCGCCGGCGCTCAGCACATCTGTGCGACTCCCAGGGAGCCTGCTTATGACGATGCTCGACGACACGCCCGGTACCGATCGATCCGTTGCCGCCCCGACCGACGGCCAGCCCGGTGCCAAGCCGATGCTGGCCGGCCGCAAGGCCTCCGGCGAACAGGTCGCGCTGTACGTGGTGGTGCTGCTGCCGTTCCTGGCCCTGCTGGCGGCGGTGCCGCTGGCCTGGGGCTGGGGGATCGGCTGGACCGACGTCCTGATCGCGCTCGCCTTCTACGCGGTCTCCGGCCTCGGGATCACGGTGGGCTACCACCGCTACTTCACCCACGGCGCCTTCAAGGCGAACCGCGGCCTCAAGATCGCCCTGGCGGTGGCCGGCTCGCTGGCCATCGAGGGCCCGGTGATCCGCTGGGTCGCCGACCACCGCCGCCACCACGCCTTCTCCGACCGGGAGGGCGACCCGCACTCGCCGTGGCGGTTCGGCAGCTCCTTCGCAGGTCTGATGAAGGGCTTCTGGTACGCCCACCTGGGCTGGCTGTTCGACCCCGAGCACACCAACCAGGACAAGTACGCCCCGGACCTGCTGGCCGATGAGGACCTGGTGCGGATCGACCGGCAGTTCCCGCGCTGGGTGGTCTTCACCCTGCTGGCCCCGGCGGTGCTGGGCGGCCTGCTCAGCTGGTCGCTGACCGGTGCGCTGACCGCGTTCTTCTGGGCCTCGCTGGTGCGAGTCGCACTGCTGCACCACATCACCTGGTCGATCAACTCGGTGTGCCACCTGATCGGCGAGCGGCCCTACGCCTCCCGGGACAAGTCGGCCAACTTCTGGCCGCTGGCGATCCTGAGCTTCGGCGAGTCCTGGCACAACAGCCACCACGCCGATCCGACCTGCGCCCGGCACGGCGTGGACCGCGGCCAGGTCGACATCTCCGCCCGGGTCATCTGGCTGCTGGAGAAGCTGGGCTGGGCCACCGACGTCCGGTGGCCGAAGCGGGACCGCTTCGACAAGCTGGCCGCCCGCAAGGCAGCCGAGCAGGCGGCGGCCTGAGGTTGTCCGTCACCGGTCCTGCCCGACGGTCACCGGCTCCTGGCGCGCGGCCGCGCTCAGGTGACCGCCGCCCGGCGGGCGAACCGGGGCTCGCGGTAGCTGCCGTCGGCCAGGATCTCGGCCAGCACCTGCATCCCCCGGTGCACCTCGGTGAAGCTGAGGTACATCGGCGGGAAGCCCAGCCGCAGCAGGTCGGGCGCCCGGAAGTCGCCGATCACGCCGCGCTCGATGAGCGCCTGGCAGACCGAGTAGGCCTCCGGCATCCGCAGCGACACCTGCGAGCCGCGCAGTCCGGGCTGCCGCGGGGTCACCACCTCGACCCCGAAGCGGGCCAGCCGCTGGTCGGCGAAGTCGATCACCTGCTGGGTCAGGGCCAGCGACTTGGCCCGCAGCCGGGCGATGCTCACCCCGTCGAAGGCGCTCAGGGCAGCCTGCAGCGCCACCATCGACAGCAGCGTCGGGGTGCCGATCCGGGCCTGCTCGATGGACTCGGCCGGCACATAGCTCGAGTTCAGGCCGAACGGCTCGCGGTGGCCGTTCCAGCCGGTCAGCGGCAGCTCGACCTGGCGCTGGTGGCGGTGCGCGATGTAGATGAACGCCGGCGAGCCCGGGCCGCCGTTGAGGTACTTGTAGCTGCAGCCGACCGCCAGGTCCGCCTGCACCTCGTCCAGCGCGACCGGCAGCGCGCCGATGGCGTGGCAGAGGTCCCAGACCATGACCGCGCCGCAGGCATGCGCGGTCCGGGTCAGCTCCGCGGCGTCGAACAGCTCGCCGGTGCGGTAGTCGACCAGCGAGAAGGAGACCGCCGCCACCTGCGCGCCGTGCTCGGCCAGGAACGCCGCCAGCTCCGACGGGTGCAGCCGGATCACCTGCAGCCCGAGCAGCCGGCCCACCGAGTCGGCCAGGTACTGGTCGCTGGGAAAGTTCGCCCCGTCGGTGAGCAGCATCGACCGGCCCGGCCGCAGCCGGCAGGCCGCCACCATCGCCTGGAACAGCTGCACCGAGGTGGAGTCGCCGCACACCACCTGGCCCGGCGCCGCGCCGATCAGGCCGGCCAGCTGGTCGCCGACCCGGCGCGGCAGGCCCCACCAGTCGTGGACGTTCCAGGAGGTGATCAGGTCCTGGCCCCACTGCCGGCGTACCAGGTCGGTCACCGCGGGCAGCACCGCCTTCGGCAACGGGCCGAGGGAGTTGCCGTCCAGGTAGACGATGTCGTCCGGCAGCTCGAACCTCTCCCGCAGCCCGGCCAGCTCGTCGTCGGCGTCGGCCTGCCGGGCCGCGGCCAGCAACGGGTCCTCCAGATCCGGCGGCTCGGCTGCGTCCGGGGTGGTGGCGGTCGGCGAGTCGGTCATCTGCCCATGATCCCAACTGCTCCCCGCCCGGCGAAACCGCTGATGCGCCGCCGGCGTGCCGCACTGGAAGAATGGGCACGGTGACCGACCGCCAGAGCAGGCCCCGGGTTCGGATGACCGGCAAGGAGCGGCGCGAGCAACTGCTGGACGTCGGCCGGGCACTGTTCGCCGAGAGGGGCTTCGAGGCCACCTCCACCGAGGAGATCGCCACCCGGGCCGGGGTCAGCAAGCCGGTGGTGTACGAGCACTTCGGCGGCAAGGAAGGGCTGTACGCGGTGGTGGTGGACCGCGAGATGCGCAACCTGACCGACGCGATCACCTCCGCGCTCACCGGCAGCAACCCGCGGGCCCTGGTCGAGCAGGCGGCGCTGGCGCTGCTGACCTACATCGAGGAGCAGACCGACGGTTTCCGGATCCTGGTCCGGGACTCGCCGGTGGCCACCAGCACCGGCACCTTCTCCTCGCTGCTCAACGACATCGCCAGCCAGGTGGAGTACATCCTGGTGCGCGAGTTCAGCGCCCGGAAGCTCAATCCGAAGCTGGCCGGCATGTACGCCCAGATGCTGGTCGGCATGGTGGCCCTGACCGGCCAGTGGTGGCTGGAGGTGCGCAAGCCCCGCCGCGAGGAGGTGGCCGCGCACCTGGTGAACCTCGGCTGGAACGGCCTGCGCGGCCTGGAGGCCAAGCCCAGGCTGTCGTTGGACACCTGAGCCGGCTCAGTCCTCTTTACGGCTCCTTACGATTCACAGCTCCTCCGACAGCTCCAGCCAGCGGTGCTCGGCGGCCTCCTTGGCGCCCAGCACGTCGCGCAGCTCGCCGTCCAGCTCGGTGATCCGGGCGTAGTCGGTGGCGTGCTCGGCCAGCGCCTGGTGCAGCTCGGCCTCCCGGCGTTCGGCCTTGGCGATCTCGCGCTCCAGCCGGGCCAGCTCCTTGCGGGTCGCCCGCGGGTCCGCCTTGCGGGTGGGCCGGGCGGGCTTGCCGGCGGCTAGCGGGTTGCCAGCCTCGGCGGCCTGCCGCTGGTCGGCGCGCCGGCGCAGGTACTCCTCGATACCGCCCGGCAGCGCCGCGATCGAACCGTCGCCGAGCAGCGCCACGGTGGAGTCGCAGACCCGCTCGATGAGGTACCGGTCGTGGCTGACCACCACCAGGGTGCCGGCCCAGGAGTCGAGCAGGTTCTCCAGCTCCGCCAGGGTGTCGGTGTCCAGGTCGTTGGTCGGCTCGTCCAGCAGCAGCACGTTCGGCTGGCCGAGCAGCAGCCGCAGCAGCTGCAGCCGGCGCCGCTCACCGCCGGACAGGTCGCTGACCGGCGTCCACTGGCGGGAGTTGGCGAAGCCGAACCGCTCGGCCAGCTGGCCAGCCGACAGCTCCACCCCGTCGAGCACCGCGGTGCCGCGCACCTCGGTCACCGCCTCGATCACCCGCAGGTCAGCCGGCAGCTCGGTGACGTCCTGGGACAGGTAGCCGGCCCGGACGGTCTGGCCGATCCGCACCGTGCCGGCGTCCGGGGTCAGGTCGCCCGCCAGCAGCCGCAGCAGGTGGGTCTTGCCGGAGCCGTTGACCCCGATCACCCCGATCCGGTCACCCGGGCCGACATGCCAGCTGGCGTCGGAGAGCAGCGTCCGGGCGTTTTCGCCGCTGCCGACCGACAGTGTCACGTCCTCCACGTCGTAGACGCTGCGGCCCAGCCGCCGGGCCGACAGCGCCCGCAGCTCCACGCCGCTGCGTACCGGCGGGACGTCGGCGATCAGCGCCTCGGCGGCCTCGATCCGGAACTTCGGCTTGGAGGTGCGGGCCGGCGCGCCCCGGCGCAGCCAGGCCAGCTCCTTGCGCAGCAGGTTCTGCCGGCGGGCCTCGCTGGCGCCGGCCTGCCGGGCCCGCTCGGCCCGGGCCAGCACGTAGGCGGCGTAGCCGCCGTCGAAGCTGCGCACCGACCCGTCGATCACCTCCCAGGTGCGGGTGCACACCGCGTCCAGGAACCACCGGTCGTGGGTGACGGCCAGCAGCGCGCCGCGCCGGGCGTTGAGGTGCTCGGCGAGCCAGCTGACCCCTTCGATGTCGAGGTGGTTGGTGGGCTCGTCCAGCACCAGCAGGTCGGCGTCGGTGACCAGCGCGGCGGCCAGCGACACCCGGCGCCGCTCGCCGCCGGACAGCCGGTCCACCGGGCTGTCCAGGCCGAGGGCCGCCAGTCCCAGCCCGGTCAGCACCGCCCGGACGGCGGCATCGCCGGCCCAGACGTGCTCGGCCACGTCGCCCAGCACCAGGTCCCGGACGGTAGCCCCGGCCGCTCGCCCGCCGGCTGCGGCGTCGGACTGGTCGACGGTGGCGATCCGCAGGCCGCCGGTGCCGGTGGCCCGGCCGGAGTCCGGCGGCTCGGCGCCGGTGATCATGCGCAGCAGCGTGGACTTGCCGCCGCCGTTGCGCCCGACCACCCCGATCCGGTCGGCGGCGGCGATGCCGAGCGACACCGACTCCAGCACCGAGGTGGTGCCGTAGCTCTTGGAGACGTTCTCCAGGTTGACGAGATTGACCGGAATAGCCATGGGAACCGGCGTCAGCCCAGCACCGTCGGGCGGGCGGTGCCGCCGGTCACCGCGAACGCCTGCCGGCAGCTGCCGGTACCGGCCAGCGCGCGGGCCAGCGTCCGGGCGTGCTCGCCGTCGCGGGCCAGGAACGCGCAGGTGGGCCCGGAGCCGGAGACCAGGCCGGCCAGCGCGCCGCACTTCTGGCCGGCCGCCAGGGTGTCGGCGAGGTACGGGGCGAGCGCCAGCGCGGCCGGCTGCAGGTCGTTGCCGAGCCGGCCGGCCAGCAGCTCCGGATCCCCGCTGGTGACCGCTTCGGCCACCCCGCTGGCCGCCAGTGTGGCGGCCGGGTCGGCGACCACCGGCGCGGGCGCGTCGTCCCCCAGGCCGCGCTGCCGGTCCAGCTCGGCGTAGACGGCCGGCGTGGCCAGGCCGCCGTCGGCCGCCGCCAGCACCCAGGAGAAGCTCGCCGCACCCTCGATCGGGCGCAACCGCTCGCCGCGGCCGGCGCCGACCGCCGTGCCGCCGAGCAGCGCGAAGGCCACGTCGCTGCCCAACCGGGCCGCCAGTGCCGCCAACTCGGGAGCCGGCAGGTGCAGTCCCCACAGCCGGTCGCAGGCCAGCAGCGCGGCGGCGGCGTCGGCCGAACCGCCGGCCAGGCCCGCCGCGACCGGGATGTTCTTCTCGATGTGCAAGCCCACCCGGGCCGGAACGCCGGCGTGCCCGGCCAGCAGCTCGGCCGCCCGCCAGGCGAGGTTGTTCCGGTCGGCGGCCAGTCCGGCACCCTCCGGGCCCTGGACGTCCAGGGTCAGGGAACCGGCGGGGGAGGCGGTCAGGACGTCGCACAGGTCCAGGGCGCAGAACACCGTGGCGAGCTCGTGGAAGCCGTCCGGACGCAGCGGCCCCACCGCCAGCTGGAGGTTGATCTTGGCGGGGACCCGGACGATCACCCGGCCGGCAGTCTGGGACACGGCAGCGATGCTAGTGCGCGCGCTCGCACGGGCGGCGCGCAGCCAGCGCCGCGCACCCGGCACCGTCCCCGATTTCGCCGCCGCCGCGGTGCCCTTGTAAGCTTGCAGGGTTGCCTCGGCGAGGGGAGCCCGCGCAGCAGCCGGTCAGCACGTCCGGCAGGCTGGTGTGAGGGGATTTCCGTTATCGACGCGGTGCTTGCCGGCGCTGCGTTGCTGACTGTCGCGGCCGTGGAACTGTCCACGAGCCGGGGACTCACCGCGCGATCGGGCAACACCGCGATCGAGAAGCCCGTTACCGATATCCGACTCAAGCACCGTCCGTCGACACTCATGCAACAGGAGCGCCCCCGTGTCTGAAGTCCGTTTGACCGCCGAAGTCCGTACCGAGTTCGGCAAGGGTGGCGCCCGCCGTACCCGACGTTCGGGCAAGATCCCGGCCGTCATCTACGGCCACGGCGCCGACCCGCGCCACGTGTCGCTGCCGGCCCGGGAGTTCGCGCAGGCCATTCGGCACGGCGGCGGCAACGTGCTGCTGACCCTGACCCTGGACGGCAAGGACGAGCTGACCATTCCCAAGTCCGTCCAGCGGCACCCGATCCGCGGCGACTTCGAGCACGTCGACCTGATCGCGGTCCGGCGCGGCGAGCGGGTCACCATCGACGTCCCGCTGCACGTCTCCGGCGAGGTCGCGCCGGGCGCCATGCTCGGCCAGGAGCACACCACGGTGCAGGTCGAGGCCGAGGCCACCCACCTGCCCAGCGACATCCAGGTGTCGGTCGAGGGCCTGGAGGTGGGGTCGCACATCACGGCGGGCGACCTGACGCTGCCGTCCGGCGCCACCCTGGTGACCGACGCCGAGACCCTGCTGCTCAACGTGATCGCGGCACCCACCGCCGAGGACATCGAGGCCGACACCGCCTCCTCGATCGCCGAGCTGGGGATCGTCGAGGAGCCGCACACCGACGAGACCGAGAGCGACGCCGGCGAGTCCGGCGAGCAGGACGCCCCGGCCGACGAGTCCTAAAGCTCCACCCACCCGAGGTATCCCACGAACCGCCGTCCCGGCCCGCACTGGTTGCGGCGCTGGTTCGGCACCCCGCCACCCGAGGCCCGGACTGCCATGACCGACGAGCGTTACCTGATCGTCGGGCTCGGCAATCCGGGCCCGCGGTATGCCGGCACCCGGCACAACGCCGGCTTCCTGATCGCCGACGAGCTGGCCGACCGGATCGGCGGGTCGTTCAAGGCGCACAAGGCCCGTGCCGACGTGCTGGAGGGCCGGCTGGCCGGCCAGCCGGTGGTGCTGGCCAAGCCGCGGTCCTACATGAATGAGTCCGGCGGCCCGATCGTGGCGGTCAGCCGGTTCTACAAGATCGGCGTCGAACGGCTCGTCGTGGTGCACGACGAGCTGGACCTGCCGTTCGGGGCCCTGCGGCTCAAGCGCGGCGGCGGCGAAGGCGGCCACAACGGCCTGAAGTCCACCAGCGCGGCGCTGGGCTCCAAGGACTACCTGCGGGTGCGCTTCGGCATCGGCCGGCCACCCGGCCGCCAGGACCCCGCCGACTACGTGCTGCGCGAGTTCGCCGCGGCCGAGCGCAAGGAGCTGGCCGTGCTGTTCGACCGGGCCGCCGACGCGGTGGAGGCGGTGCTGGCCAAGGGCCTGGAGGCGGCCCAGAACGAGTTCCACTCCTGAGGCAGCCAGCGTCCGTTCGGGCTGACGCGGAGCGCTCAACCGGCCGGACGCTGCCCGGTGCGATACGGTTCCGGCTGGTTGTAAAGGGATAGCCGGCACGCACAGGGAGAACGATGAAAGCCAGCCTCGCAGTCCTGACCGCCGTGCTGACCGGACTGGCCGGCGCCGTGCTCGCGGTGACCGGCGCGCTGGCGCCGCGGCACGCCGCACCGGCGGCCGCCGCCACCGCCCCGAACCAGGTCATCACCGTGCAGGCCGCGAGCTCGACCTCCACCACCGCGAAGCTGGACCTGTGGCAGCGCTCCAGCCTGGGCGGCTTCTGGCACGCGGCCGGCCCGGTGACCGCCTACATCGGGGCGCGCGGCGTCGGGCAGGCCAGCGAGGGCAAGGCGGTCACTCCGGCGGGCGTCTTCGGCCTGACCCAGGCCTTCGGCAACAAGGCGAACAACGGCACCAGGCTGCCGTACTTCCAGGCCGGCCCGCGGGACTGGTGGAACGGCGAGTCCTCCTCGCCGGCCTACAACACCCATGTGGTGCAGACCAACTCGCCCGGCGGCAACTCCGAGAACCTCTACTACATCGGCGCGGTCTACGCCCACGCCGTGGTGATCGACTACAACCGGTTCCCGGTGGTGCCCGGCGCCGGCTCGGCGTTCTTCCTGCACATCGCCAACGGCCAGCCCACCCTGGGCTGCGTGGCGGTGCCGTCGGCCTCGCTGGACTCGATCATGCGGTGGCTGAACCCGACCGCGCACCCGGTGATCTCGATCGGGGTGGGCAGCCAGGCGATGAGCATCGTCAACCAGGCCAACGCCGCGGCGGCGCTGCACAACCCGAAGGGCTACCTGGACTCGGTGACCGGCGGCCGGGGCAGTGTCAGCCCGCGGGGCTGGGCGGCCGACCCGGACCTGCCCAGCTACCTGCTCAACGTCGACGTCTACGTCGACGGCCGGATGCGAGGCCGGTACCGCACCGGCGTGGCCCGTCCGGACGTGGCGGCGGCCACCCACCTCGGACCGAACTCCGGCTTCGCCTTCACGGTCGGCAGCGTCGCGGCGGGCCGGCACACGGTGTGCGTCTACGCGCTGAACGTGCGGCTGGGCACCGGCAATCCGCGGCTGGGCTGCAAGACGGTCACCGTCAGCTGACGTCCGTGCCGGACGCCCGCTTCTGATGCGCGTCCTGTCGTTCCCGCAGCACGCGGTGCCGTCGGCACTGCGCGCGCAGGTGGAGGCGCTGCAGGACCAGGCCTGGCCCCGGAGCGCCGGCGAGCCGCCGACCGGCCACGACCCCGCGCTGCGGCCGGTGACGATGTTGCTGGTCGACGACCGTGACGTGGTGCTGAGCTCGCTGGCCATCCTGTCCAAGGAAATCAGCCACGCCGGTCGGCGCTTCGCCGCCAGCGGGCTCAGCGCTGTGGTCACCGACTCCTCGCAACGCGGCCGCGGCCACGGCCACCGGCTGGTCAGCGCGGCCCGCGAACAGATCGCCGCCGGCGGAGCGGACCTTGGCATCTTCAGCTGCGACCGGGCACTGGCCGGTTTCTACCAACGCGCCGGCTGGCGGGTGCTGCCCGGCACGGTGCTGATCGGCGGCACCCCGCACGACCCGTTTCCCAGCGACCGGTTCGACAAGGTGGTGCTGGCGGAGCTGTTCACCGAGCACGCCCGCGAGCATGCCGTCAGCTTCACCCACGCCCGCATCGAGCTCTACCCGGGCGAGATCGACAAGCTGTGGTAGTCCATCCGGCGCTGCCCGCCGCCGGCTTGTCCGGCGACAGCGCAGCTGGGGGACAGCTCAGCCGGTCGCCACCAGCCGGGCCGAGCGCCCCGCCGTGGCCAGCTCGTGGTCGAGCAGCCAGCGCTTGGCGGAGAAGCCGCCGGCGTAGCCGACCAGCTTGCCGTCGCTGCCGACCACCCGGTGGCACGGCACGATGATCGAGATCGGGTTGCGGCTGTTGGCCGAGCCGACCGCCCGGACCGCCTTGGGGTTGCCGATCTCCTCGGCCACCTCCCGGTAGCTCATGGTGGTGCCGTACCGGATCTCGCGCAGCGCCTGCCACACCGACTGCTGGAAGGCGGTGCCGCGCGGGTTCAGCGGCAGGTCGAAGGTGTCGCGCTCACCGGCGAAGTACTCCTGGAGCTGGGTGCGGGCCTGTGCGAACTCCTCGTCCGCCCGGTGGCCGAGATCGGTGGGCAACCGGCCGTGCTGGTCGGTGTAGAGCCCGGTGAGCGCCTCGCCGTCGCCGGTCAGCAGCAGCGGGCCCAGCGGCGAGTCGACATAGCTGTGAATCATCGGATGTCCTTGTCTGGTAGGGAAATCGGTTCGGTAACGCCGGTCGGGGCCGGGTCGGCGAGGCTGGCCCACAGGTGGTGGGTCAGGTAGCTGCGCCAGGGTGCGGTGGCGGCCGGGTCCAGCCCGGCGGCGGCCGGACCCAACCGGGTCAGGGCCTGCCGGACGCCCAGGTCGGTGCCCAGGTAGACGTCCGGGTCGCCGACCGCGCGCATCAGCAGGTAGTCCGCGGTCCACGGCCCGATGCCGGGCAGGGCCAGCAGGGCGGCCCGGGTGCTCGCCCGCTCCGAGCCGGCGTCCAGCACCAGGCTGCCGTCGGCCATCGCGATGGCCAGCGCCACCAGGCTGCGACCGCGGGCGCGGGGCATCGGCAGCGTGGCCGGGTCCAGCCCGGCGAGCACCGCCGGTTCCGGGAACAGCCGCCAGTCGGTGCTGTCGAAGGCCGGCCGGCCGTGCTCGGCCACCAACCGGCCCAGCACGGTGCGGGCGCCGGCCACCGACACCTGCTGCCCGACGATCGCTCGGACCGCCATCTCGAAGCCGTCCCCGGTGCCCGGCGAGCGCAGGCCCGGCCGCCGGGCCACCAGGACGGCCAGCGCCGGCTGGCCGGCCAGCACGTCGTCCACCGCGACCGGGTCGGCGTCCAGGTCGAGCAGCCGCCGGACCCGGGCCACCGCGGCGGCCAGGTCCCGGTGGTCGAGCAGCCGCAGCCGGGCGGCGACGAAGCCCGCGGCCGGAGTCAGCGACACCAGGCCCGCCCCGTGCGGCAGCGGCAGCGTCCGGCTGAACGTGGTGCCGTCGTAGCTCTCGCACCCGGTCACCGCCCGGCCGGCCAGGAACCGCAGGGTGGCCGACAGGTCCATCGGGGACCGGTAGGCCAGCCGCAGGTTGATGGTGCCGGGCTCGCCGCCGGGGGTGCTGCGGGCCGCCCGCAGCTGGCTGGGGGTGCTGGCGAACACCTCGCGGATGGTGTCGTTGAACTGCCGGATGCTGGCGAAACCGGCCGCGAAGGCGATGTCGGAGGCGGCCAGGTCGGTGCTCTCCAGCAGGATCCGAGCGGTCTGGGCGCGCTGCGCCCGGGCCAGTGCCAGCGGCGGCGCGCCCAGGGCCGCGACCAGGGTGCGGCTGACCTGGCGCTCGGAGTACCCCAGCGCCTGGGCCAGGCCCGCCACGCCGTCCCGGTCGATCACCCCGTCGGCGATCAGCCGCACCGCCCGGCCGACCAGGTCGGCCCGGCTGTTCCAGTCCGCCGAGCCCGGCGTGGCGTCCGGCCGGCACATCTTGCAGGCCCGGAAGCCGGCGCGCTGGGCGGCCGCGGAACTGGGGTAAAAGCCGACGTTGCGCCGGTGCGGGGTACGCGCCGAGCAGGACGGCCGGCAGTAGATGCCGGTGGTCCGCACGCCGGTGTAGAACATCCCGTCGAAGCGGGCGTCCCGGCTGCGCACCGCCCGGTAGGCGGCGTCCTCGTCGATCGGCATGGCTGTAAGTCTGCCCTGTCCACCGGCACTGGACTGGCGGTTTTCGGACGCGCTGTTTCAGCGGCTGTGACCCACAGCGACCGTCATGAGATCCAGTCGTCCAGGCGATCGAGTCTCATGACAGCTGGCGGATCGGACGCCGGACCCCATGGCGGCCCCGCCCCGGTCAGCCGGTGTTGCGCAATCCCGCCGCGACCCCGTTCATGGTCAGCAGCAGCGCCCGGCCCAGCTGCTCGGCGGCACCGGGATCCCCAGTGCTCCCAGCCGCACCCGCGCCGCCGGAGCGCACCCGGGACAGCAGGTCCACCTGGGCGTAGGAGATCGGGTCGAGATAGGCGTCGCGCACGCTCAGCGTCCGCTGCAGCAGTGGCTGGTCGTCGAGCAGGAACTGCTCGCCGGTGATCCGCAGCACCTCGTCCACGGTCAGCTCGTGCTCGGCCCGGACCACCTCGAACAGCCGCTGCAACTCGGCCGGCACCAGGGTGGAGACGTAGTGCGAGGCGATCTCCAGGTCGGTCTTGGCCAGCGTCATCTCGACGTTGGAGACGAAGGTCCGGAAGAAGTGCCAGTTGGCGTGCATGTCTGCCAGCGCATCCGCCAGGCCCGCCTCGCGTGCGGCCCGCAGCCCCGAGCCGACCCCGAACCAGCCCGGCACGATCTGGCGGGACTGGGTCCAGCCGAACACCCACGGGATCGCGCGCAGGCCGGTGATGCCGCTGCCCGAGTCCGGACGCCGGGACGGCCGGGAGCCGATGTTGAGCGAGCCGAGCTGCTCGACCGGGGTGGAGGCCAGGAAGTACGCGGGCAGCCCGGGGTCGTCGACGAACCGGCGGTAGGTGGCGAAGGCGGCCTCGCTGACCAGCTCCATGGTGTGGTCCCAGGTCTGCAGCTGCTCGGCCCGCTGCCGGGGCGCCAGGTGCAGCGTGGAGGCCCGCAGCACCGCGGCCACCGTCAGCTCCAGGTTCTCCCGGGCAAGCTCGGGCAGCGAGTACTTGTCGCTGATCACCTCGCCCTGCTCGGTGAACTTGATCTCGCCGGCCAGCACCCCCCAGGGCTGGGCCAGGATCGAGTCGTAGGTCGGCCCGCCGCCGCGGCCGACGGTGCCGCCCCGGCCGTGGAAGAGCCGCAGCCGGACGCCGTGCCGGGCCGCGATGTCGCGCAGGGTGCGCTGGGTCTTGTGGATCTCCCACTGCGAGGTGGTGATGCCGGCGTCCTTGTTGGAGTCGGAGTAGCCGAGCATCACCTCCTGCACGTCGCCGCGCAATCGCACGATCAGCCGGTAGGTGGGGTCCGACAGCAGCTCGTCCAGCACCTCGCCGCTGCGGCGCAGCTCCTCGACGGTCTCCAGCAGCGGCACGAAGCCAATCCGGGCCACCGGCCGCCGGCTGGTCCCTGGATCGCTTGGGCCGGTGCCGTGCAGGTCCACCAGGCCGGCCTCGCGGGCCAGCACCACCGCGGCCAGCACGTCGTCGGCACCCCGGGTCATCGAGACGACGTAGCTCTCGATCACCTCCACGCCGTAGGTGTCCAGCGCCTGCCGGATCTCGGTGAACACCGCGAAGGTCTCCGCGCCGGCGGCATCCAGCGGTGGCGGTGTGGGAGCCAGCGGCCGGCGCGAGGCCAGCTCCTTCGACAGCAACCGCCGCCGGTAGTCGCGCGGCAGGTCGGCGTAGAGCCAGTGCTCCTCCTGCAGCCGGTCGATCAGCTGGCCCACGGCGTGGTGGTGCGGGTCGGCGTGCTCGCGGATGTCGAGGGTGGCCAGGTGCAGCCCGAACATCGAGACGGTCCGCTGCACCCGGGCCAGCAGCCCGTCGGCGATCAGGCCGCCGCAGTTGTCGCGCAGCGAGGCCGCGATCAGCGCCAGCTCGTCCAGCAGCTCCTGCCGGCCCAGGTAGTCCCGGCCCGGCTGGTGCCGGCTGCCGGCCTCGATCCGGCGCCGGGTGTTGAGCACCTTGTGGCGGATGCAGGACAGCTTCAGCCGGTACGGCTCGGTCTCGTTGACTATCCGGATTCGCGGGTCGAGCTCCGGCAGGTTGGCCAGGTCCACCTCGATGGAGGCCAGCAGCTGCGGCGACACCCCGACGATCGCGCTGGAGGAGGACAGCTCGGCAATCAGCGCGTCGATGTCGGCCAGCACCGCCCGGGTGGCGACCTGGTGCTGCAGCCGCAGCACCTCGTTGGTGACCGCGGCGGTGACGTAGGGGTTGCCGTCCCGGTCGCCGCCGATCCAGGAGCCGAAGGTCAGCGGCCGGGCGTCGGCGGACAGCGCCGCCCCGTGCCGGGCGAGCTCGGCGGCGAGGTCGGTGGTGAGGTCGGGCACCGTGACATCGATGAGCTCCTGCAGGTAGTACACCGCGTTGCGGGCCTCGTCGACCGGGGTGGGCTGGTGCCGGCGCAGCTCGTCGGTCTGCCAGATCAGGTCGATGATCTCGGCCAGGCTGCGGTCCTGCCGCTCGCGGGCAGCGCTGCCGGGCTCGGTCGGGTCGGCCAGCACGTCGGCCAGCCGGCGCAGCTTGCTCAGGATGGACCGGCGGCTGGCCTCGGTGGGGTGGGCGGTGAAGACCGGACGCACCGCCAGGGCGTGCACCGCCTGGCTGAGCCCGTCCGGGCCGGCCTTGGCCGCGACCGCGGCGACCGAGCTGGCCAGCCAGCCCTGCTCGGCCGGCCGGTCGCGCAGGCTGCGCACCCGGTGCACCTGTTCGGCGACATTGGCCAAATGGAAGTACGCTGAGAAGGCACGCACCAGCGCCGCGGCCGTATCGACCGGCAGCCCCGCCAGCAGCGCCCGGACCTCGTCCCGGGCGGTGGTCCGGTCCGAGATCCGGGCCGCCTCCTTGCTCTGCTTAGTCAGGGCCCGGACCTGCTCGACCAGTTCGAGCAGCCCGGCGCCGTGCTGGCGCACCAGCGAGTCGCCCAGCAGTTGGCCGACCCGGCGCACGTCCCGGCGCAGCGGGGTGTCGTCGTCGCCGGTGCCGGGGTGGGCGGCCGGCTGGTGCGAGGTCACCGCACAATCTTGGCGCACCCGCAGCAGTGGTCTCCGACGGGAGTGGTCACCTAGGGTGTCTGGGCACGCGGGAAGGGGATTTCCGTCACCGTCCGCAGACACCTGATCACGAAGAGCGTAAATATGAACGCTGGGATAAAATTTCCAGGCACAGAAAGGAATTTAGCGCTTCCCAAACATGCACTTCACCCGCTATAAACGTCCATGTTACGGACGTCGATCGGGGGACGACGGCAAGTAACCAATGCCCCCGTGTGTACCGATGCACTGCAGTTTGTAAGCCGGACAACCAGCTCCGGCACCGCATAGTAGGACAACAGGCCGGTGACAGGCCGCCTGTGGCAACGGGGGAAAGATGTACGGGTCGGGGCTAGAGGTCGCAACTGGGGACAATGGTGATGTGCCGGGGCCGCGGGGCCTGGCGGTCGCCGGTGGCTCAGGACCCGGCGTTTCCGGGGTGCTCGAGCAGGGTGCGGCCGAGGTGACGCCCGCCCTGCCGGAGAGCTTCTCGCCCGCCCTGGGGGACTGGACCGACGCCAGCACCCTCGAGCCGGCTCCCGACGACACCCGCGCCAGCCGGCGCCGCTCGCGCTGGCTGCGCCAGTACCAAGGTGGCCTGCTGGCCGCCGACCTGCTCACCGCCTGGCTGGCGGTCGGGATCGCCTACCTGCTGCGGTTCGGGATGTCCGGCTCGCCGGCGCCGACCGTGGCGGTGGTCGCGGCGCTGCCGCTGGCCTGGGTGGCGCTGGTCAGCCTCAACCACGGCTACCACCCGCGGCTGGTCGGGGTGGGTGCCGCGGAGTTCCAGCGGATCTTCCGCGCCTTCCTGCACCTGGCCGCGCTGATCAGCTTCACCTCCTTCGTGACCCACGCCGACCTGGCGCGCGGCTTCGTGCTGGTCGCCCTGCCGCTGGCCCTGGTGCTGAACCTGGTGGCCCGCTACGCCGCCCGCAAGTGGCTGCACGCCCAGCGGGCCCGGGGCCGGGCGCTGAAGTCGGTGCTGCTGGTCGGTGACGCCGAGGCCATCACCAAGTTCAGCATGGTGCTGCGCCGCGACCAGTACGCGGGCCTGCGGGTGGCCGGTGCCTGCGTGCCGTCAGAACTGGTCGCCGACTCCGAGACCATCGACGCCCTGGCCGAGGCCGACGTCCCGCTGCTCGGCGACGTCGACTCGATCGTGAGCGCGGTGCGGCTGTCCGGCGCGGACACGGTGGCGGTGGTCTCCTCCGGCGCGCTGGGCCCGGAGAAGCTGCGCTGGGTGTCCTGGCAGCTGGAGGGCAGCTCCACCGAGCTGGTGGTCTCGCCGGGACTGACCGAGGTGGCCGGCCCCCGGCTGCACATCCTGCCGGTGGCGGGACTGCCGCTGCTGCACGTGGACGAGCCGAAGTTCACCGGGTTCCGCCGGGTGCTCAAGGGCGCCTTCGACCGCAGCCTGGCCGCGTTCGCCCTGGTGCTGCTCTCGCCGCTGTTCCTCGTCCTGGCACTGGCGGTCCGGCTGACCAGCTCCGGCCCGGCGCTGTTCCGCCAGATCCGGGTGGGCCGGGCCGGCAGCACCTTCGTGATGCTGAAGTTCCGGTCGATGTACGCCGACGCCGAGGAGCGGCTGGCCAGCCTGCGCGAGCAGAGCGACCACGGCGACGGCGTGCTGTTCAAGATGCGCGAGGACCCGCGGGTCACCCGGGTCGGGAAGTTCCTGCGCAAGTACTCCCTGGACGAGCTGCCGCAGCTGATCAACGTGGTGCGCGGCACCATGTCGCTGGTCGGCCCGCGCCCGCCGCTGCCGCTGGAGGTGGCCCGCTACGAGGACCACGTGCACCGCCGGCTGCTGGTCAAGCCGGGCCTGACCGGCCTGTGGCAGATCAGCGGGCGCAGCGACCTCAGCTGGGACGAGTCGGTGCAGCTGGACCTGCGCTACGTGGAGAACTGGTCGCTCAGCGAGGACCTGTTCATCCTATGGAAGACCGTCCGGGCGGTAGCACGCGGCTCCGGAGCGTACTGAGTCAAGCACGCACGGTAAGAATTGTTTACCCTTTGTTAACAAGGTTAAAGTAAGGCGCTGAGGAACACCCGGAGCTGCGCTCCGGCGGCACCATCAGCCTTTCGCACTCGGTTCCACCGCACTTTCCGCACTTTTAGCGTGATCGCACCGTGCGCTCTGAGAAGCCAGAGCAAGCCCGGTGTTCCAACGGGGGAAAACTTCATGAGCGTTCGACGCCTGCTGGCGACCTTCATTGCTGTCATCGCGACAGTTCTCGGCCTGGCGGTCGCGACACCGGCCACCGCCCTGCAGGGCACCGTGCCCGGCAACGCGGCACCGAGCTGGCAGACCAACGGCACGGTCAACGCGATCGCCGCGGCCAACGGCATCGTCTACGTGGGTGGCTCGTTCACCTCGGTCCGCCCGCCCGGCGCGGCGGCCGGCACCGGCGAGGTGGCCCGCAGCAACCTGGCCGCATTCAACGCCAGCACCGGTGCGCTGATCACCTCCTTCAACCACGCCCTGAACGGCGCGGTGTGGGTGCTGACGGCCAGCGCCGACGGCTCGACCCTCTACGTGGGCGGTGACTTCACCACCATCGACGGCACCACCCGCAACCGGATCGCCTCGTTCACCGCCGCCTCCGGTGCCCTCACCTCGTGGAACCCGAACGCCAACGGCCGGGTGACCGGCATCGCGCCGTTCGGCTCCACCGTCTACGTGGGCGGCTACTTCTCCACCATCGGCGGCCGCACCGAGCGGCGGGTCGCGGCGCTGAACGCCAGCACCGGCGCGGCGCTGGCCACCTTCACCACCACGCCGGACAACGTCGTCTACCAGATCGCGCTGACCCCGCAGGGCGACCGGCTCTTCCTGGTCGGCGCGTTCCTCAGCGTCAACGGCGACCCCGCCTACCACGCGGTGGCCATGATCGACCCCGCCAGCGGCGCGGCGCTGCCGTTCCCGGCCGCCTCGGTCATCCCGCCCAAGACCGACGCCTGCATCGTGGAGGCCAAGTCGGTCAAGACCGACTCGACCGGTGCCTACATCGGCGTCGAGGGCACCGGCGGCGGCTGCTTCGACGGCACCTTCGCGGTGAACACCCCGGACGGCTCGCTGCGCTGGCAGAGCTTCTGCCTGGGTGCCACCCAGGCGGTGCAGCCGATCGGGGCCATCCTCTACACCGGCTCGCACAGCCACGACTGCACCGGCGACCAGGCGCTCGACCCGGACGCCTTCCCCGAGGTCGGCTGGGGCCGCGGGCTGTCGCGGCACCTGCTGTCGCGCACCACCAGCGGAGGCCTGCTGGCCAGCTGGTACGCCAACACCAACGGCGGCCCGAACGGCGCCGGCCTCGGCCCGCGGGTGATGGCCACCGACGGCAACCAGCTGTTCGTGGGCGGCGAGTTCACCACCGTCAACGGCCAGGCCCAGCAGGGCTTCGCCCGGTTCTCACCCAGCACCGGTGACCTGACCCCGCCGGCCCGGCCGGCCACCCCGAGCGCGGTGGCGCTGCCCGGCGGCCAGGTGGCCGTCTACGTGCAGGCCCCGCTGGACATCGACGACACCGACGTGACCGTCCGGATCTACCGGGACGGCGGCAGCACCCCGATCTTCACCAGCGCAGTGCACGCGCTGTTCTGGCGGGATCCGGTGGTCAGCTACCTCGACTCCGGGCTGCCGCTGGGCAGCAGCCACACCTACACCGCCGACGCGATCGAGACCAACGGCAGCAACGTCAGCCCGCGGTCGACGGCCAGCCGGTCGGTGACCGTGGTCAACACCGCGAGCGGCGCCTACGAGGCGGCGGTGGACAACGACAACCCGAGCATCTTCTGGCGGTACGGCGAGAACGCCGGCCCGGTGGTGGGTGACTCCGGCGCCAGCCACGACGCGGGCCTCTCCCAGGGCACGGTGGGCTTCGGCCAGGCCGGCGCGGTGAGCGGCAGCACCGCCATCACCACCGACGGCGCGTCCGGCTTCCTCGCCACCTCCCAGCAGCTGCCCTCGCCCACCAGCTACTCGCTGGAGACCTGGTTCAAGACCACCAGCACCACGGGCGGCAAGCTGATCGGCTTCGGCGACCGGCAGGGCGGCTACGACTTCAACGGCGACCCGGCGGTCAGCGGCTCCTACGACAAGCAGGTCTACATGACTGCCGACGGGCACCTGAAGTTCGGTGTCTGGGTGGGCTTCGCCGACACCGTCACCTCTGCCAACGCCTACAACGACGGCCAGTGGCACCACGTGGTCGCCACCCAGGGCGGCAACGGCCTGAACCTGTTCGTCGACGGGGCCAAGGTGGCCCATGACGGGCAGACCAACAACCAGGCCTACAACGGCTACTGGCGGGTGGGCGGCGACAACCTGGGCGGCTGGCCGAACGCGAGCGGCCGGTACTTCAACGGCAGCATCGACGAGACCGCGGTGTACGACCACCCGCTCACCCTGGGTGCCGTGCAGAGCCACTACGCGGCCTCCGGACGCACCCCGCCGCCGTCCACCGTGCCGACCGACGACTACGGCAAGGCGGTCTACAACGACGCTCCGGCCAACTACTGGCGGCTGGACGAGACCGGCGGTGCCGCTACCGCGGCCGACAGCACCGACAACAGCACCACCGGCAACTACGTCGGCGGCGTCACCCAGGGTGTGGCGGGTGCGATCGGTGCCACCGGGCACGCGGTGAGCTTCGACGGCAGCACCGGCAACGTCACCTCGACCAACCAGATCGGCGGTCCGAGCCGGTACGGCCTGGAGCTGTGGTTCAACACCACGACCACCAGCGGCGGCAAGCTGATCGGCTTCGGCAACGCCCAGACCGGGGCGAGCGGCAACTACGACAAGCACGTCTACATGACCAACGACGGCCGGTTGATCTTCGGCGTGTACAACGGCAGCTTCGACATGATCACCACGCCGACCGCCTACAACGACGGCCAGTGGCACTACGTGGTGGCGATGCAGGGGCCGTCCGGCATGGCTCTCTACGTCGACAACCACCTGATCGGCAGCAACTCGGTGGCCAACAACCAGGCCTACGCCGGTTACTGGCGGGTCGGCGGGGACAACCTCAACGCCTGGCCCAACCAGCCCGCCAGCAGGTACTTCGCCGGCACCATCGACGAGGTGGCGGTCTATGACGGCCCGCTGACCGCGGCCCGGATCGACGCGCACTACACCGCCTCGGGCCGGTCCGGTCCGGACGTCGTGCCGCCGACCACCTCGATCAGCTCGCCGTCCGACGGCGCGACGGTGGGTACCGGCACGGTGCCGGTCAGCGCCACCGCCTCGGACAACGTCGGGGTGACCTCGGTGGACCTGCAGGTCGACGGCAGCACGGTGGCGAGCTCGGCCACGGCGCCCTACAGCTTCAGCTGGACGGCTACCGCCGGGCCGCACACGCTGCGCACGGTGGCGCACGACGCGGCCGGCAACACCGGCACCTCGGCGGACGTGCACGTCACCGCGGTCGCGCCGGACACCACCAACCCGACCGCGGCGATCACCGCCCCGGCCGACGGTGCCTCGGTGTACGGGCCGGTGACGGTCACGGCCACCGCGTCCGACGACACCGGGGTGACCGCGGTGGACCTGCTGGTGGACGGCACGTCGGTCGACACCGACAGCAGCGCGCCGTACTCGTTCAGCTGGAACGCCACCACGGTCGGCAACCACACCCTGCAGGCCCGGGCGCACGACGCGGCCGGCAACACCGGCACGTCGAGCACGGTGAACGTGACGGTGCCGCCGGACACCACTCCGCCGGCCGCTCCGGGCCAGCCGACCAGCAGCGACGTGACCAGCACGGCGGCCACCATCAGCTGGCCGGCGACCACCGACGACCGCGGGGTGGCCGGCTACCGGGTGCTGCGCGACGGCGGGCAGGTCGCCCAGACCAGCAGCCTGAGCTTCACCGACACCGGGCTGACGGCCGGCACCACCTACAGCTACACGGTGCGGGCCTTCGACGCGGCCGGCAACGTCAGCGGTGACAGCCCGGCGGTCTCGGTGACCACCCAGCCGGCCGACGCGGTGCTGTTCTCCGAGAACTGGACGGCGGCCGACGGCGCGTCCTGGTCGCCGGCCTGGGCCACCAGTGTCAGCAACGGCACGGTGGACACCCAGTCCGGCGCCGGCCGGATCGCGTTCGACGACGTGGCCAACTCCTACGCCCGGGCCCAGCTGACCGGGCTGGCGGCCCGGACCGACAGCGAGCTGCTGACCTCGTTCAGCTGGTCGTCGGTCACCGCGCAGAGCTACCTGAATGTCTACCTGCGCGGTTCGGGCGGCTGGCAGAACGCCTACCGGCCGCGTAACGGCTACGGCCTGCAGCTGCAGTCCAACTCGGGCACGGTGGTGATCCAGAAGAACGTCAACGGGGTCACCAGCACGCTGCAGTCGGTGGCCGGCGGCCAGGCGGTCAGCACCGCCAAGCAGTGGCTGCGGCTGCGGGTCAGCGGTTCGACGATCCAGTTCAAGATCTGGACCGACGGCACGCCGGAGCCGGCGGCATGGCGGGCGAGCGTCACCGACACCGGTATCACGGCGGCCGGCCAGCTGTTCCTCTCCGAGGTACGCAGCAGCACCAACGTCGGCGCCAAGTCGGTCTCCTTCGACGACCTGGCGATCCGGCCGGCTCTGTAACTGCCAACCGGTCCGGGCGGACCCCTCCCCGCCCGGACCGGTTGCGGAGCGTACCGGCTCGATCACGCTAGGTAAGTAGAGTTTTCCCTTATCTCATAAGGTTAAAATAATTCATTCCAGCTTTACATCGCCCACGAAGCTGGGCTAATCTTGATCTATCTTTAGCACCGATTTAACGCTCCGTGATGGACCCAGGACGCTCCGTCCCCATTCTTGTCAGGTAGAGGAAGAAACGATGCTCAGCAGTGGCAACGCTCAGGGCCAGACGCCCATCGGCGCTCGGTGGCGGCGCGGTCGCGCCCTGCTGGCGGTGGCGGTGCTGGCCGGTGGACTGCTGGCCGGCGGCCTGACCGCTCCGGCTGTCTTTGCCGCCCCGGCGGTCGCCGCCGCCACCCCGCCCGGCCAGGTGCTGGACGGCTCGCAGCCGGCGCTGGCCGCGCCGTCCTGCTGGGCGATCAAGCAGCAGAACCCGGCGAGCCCGGACGGCATCTACTGGCTGCAGACCGCGCAGCTGGTGGCGCCGGAGCAGTTCTACTGCGACCAGACCACCAACGGCGGCGGCTGGGTGCTGGTCGGGCGCGGCCGGGAGGGCTGGAACTGGGCTTACGGCGGCCAGGGCAGCGTGGCGTCGCTGCGCACCACCCCGACCGGGACTGCTGCCTTCGCGCCGGCCACCCTGCCGGCGGCCACCATCTCCGGGCTGCTCGGCGGCGGCCGGGTGGACGCCCTCACCGACGGCATCCGGGTGCGCCGGGCCACCAACACCAACGGCACCACGTACCAGGAGATGCGGATCAAGGCGTCCAACCGGTCCGACTGGACCTGGGCGATCGGCGGCGGCGTGCTGTTCTCCAGCATCAGCGTCGACGGCACCAGCTACGGCAGTGGCAACACCCAGTCCTGGTCCCGCTCCGGCGACCAGAACTTCCTGCGGCTGACCACCAACGAGCAGGCCAACCACAACTACAAGATGGGCTGGGCGTTCGGCAACAAGATCTCCGGCCAGAACAACGCCACCAGCTACCTGTGGCAGTACACCACCGAGAAGTCGGCGCTGCCGTTCACCCAGGTGTTCCTGCGGCCGATGCTGACCTCCGGCGGCTTCTCGCCGATCCCGGCGGCCGGGCTGCCGGCCAGCACGGTCCGCCCGCTGGTCTCCTCCACCACCTCGCCGAACACCCCGTGGGGCGTCACCGGCATCGCCGGTGCGGTCAGCGAGCTGAACATGGAGGTCGAGACCTTCGCCCAGATCGGCAACGTGATGTACGTCGGTGGCGGCTTCCAGAACGTGCAGAAGGGCGCCAACCCCGCACCTGCCGACAAGATCGCCCAGTCCTGGCTGGCCGGCTTCGACGTCAACACCGGTGAGTGGCTGTCCAGCTTCCGGCCGAGCCTGAACGCGATGGTCTGGGACCTGCAGGCCACCCCGGACGGCAAGCTGGTGGTCGGCGGCGAGTTCACCATGGTCAACGGGGTAGCCGACAACGGCATCGTCGAGCTGGACCCGATCACCGGTGCCACGGTGCCTGGCTGGAGCGCCTCGGTCGACTTCGTCACCACCGAGCTCAACACCCCGGCCCAGGTCAAGGCCATCGACTACCAGGACGGCTGGCTCTACATCGGCGGCCGGTTCAACCGGGTCACCGGTGGCACCCCGGTCAAGGGCCCGGTGACGGTCGGCCGGGCGGCCCGGCTGCGGGTCTCCGACGGCCAGCCGGACGGTGCCTGGAAGCCCAACTTCGACGGCTCGGTCATCGAGCTGGACGCCAGCGCCCAGGGCGACCGGGTCTACTTCTCCGGCTACTTCAACAACCTCAACGGAGCGGCCTCGCCGATGTTCGGCGTGGTCAGCACCGCTTCCGGTGCGGCGACCGTCCCGTCGTCCTGGCAGCCCAGCCTGGGCTCGGGCACCAACAGCTACCAGCAGGCGGTCAAGGAGGACGGCAACGCCGTCTGGCTGGGCGGCTCGCAGCACATCCTGAGCAAGTACGACCGCGCCAGCTTCGCCCGGCTGAGCTCCAACATCACCAAGGCCGGCGGCGACATCCAGACCATCGGCATCTACGACGGCGTGGTCTACGCCAGCTGCCACTGCGGCAACTACAACTACTCCGGCACCTACGACTACAACAACCCGATCCCGACCGCCTCCGACGTCAACAACATCAAGTACATCGGGGCCTGGGACGAGGCGACCGGCGCGTACCTGCCCGACTTCTGGCCGAACGCGCTGGACACCCGATCGGGCATCGGCGGCTGGGAGCTGACCCCGGACTCCAACGGCTGCCTGTGGTTCGGCGGCGACTTCGACCAGGGCTCCTTCCAGGGCACCGGCTACCAGTGGCTGGGCGGCTTCGGAAAGTTCTGCCAGCGCGACGCCGTCGCCCCGACGGTGCCGGCCAACCTGCGCTCGAGCAGCGCCGTGGGTGGCGTCAAGCTCAGCTGGGACGCCGCGACCGACAACTCCGGCGGCTCGGTGCGCTATGAGCTGATGCGCGACGACCGGGTGATCATCTCCACCACCGGCCTGTCCTACATCGACACCACCGGCGCGGTTCCGGCCAACTACTGGGTGCGCGCGGTCGACAACGGCGGCAACCGGTCGGCCACCTCGAACAAGGTCAGCCTGCTGGCCCCGGACACCGTCGCCCCGACCGCGGCGATCACCAGCCCGGCCGACGGCAGCTCGGTGTACGGCCCGGTCACGGTGACCGCGACCGCGAGCGACGACCAGGCGGTCGCCTCGGTGGATCTGCTGGTGGACGGCACCGTGGTCGGCACCGCCAGCACCGCGCCGTACTCGTTCAGCTGGAACGCCACCGCGGTCGGCAGCCACACCCTGCAGGCCCGGGCCAAGGACACCTCCAACAACACCGGCCTGTCGGCGCCGATCACCGTGACGGTGCCGGCCGACACCACCGCGCCGTCCGCGCCCGGTCAGCCGGTCAGCACCGGGGTGACCACCACGGCGGCCACCATCAGCTGGCCGGCCGCCACCGACGACCGCGGCGTGATCGGCTACCAGGTGTGGCGGGACGGCGCGCAGGTCGGCGCCACCGCCTCGCTGAGCTACACCGACACCGGGCTCACCCCGGGCGGCACCTACAGCTACACGGTGCGGGCCTACGACGCCGGTGGCAACGTCAGTGCCGACAGCCCCGCGCTGTCGGTGACCACCCCGACCGAAGTGCCGCCGCTGTTCAGTGACAGCTTCACCGCTGCCGACGGGACGCCGTGGTCGGCGTCCTGGACCACCAGCCTGGCCACCGGCGCGGCCGACGTCCAGTCCGGCGCCGGCCGGCTCGCAGTGGACGACGTCTCCGGGGCGTTCAGCCGGGCCCAGTTGACCGGGCTGGCGGCCCGGGGTGACAGCGAGCTGCTGACCTCGTTCAGCTGGTCGTCCAACACCGCGCTGAGCTACTTCAACGTCTACCTGCGCGGTTCGGGCGGCTGGCAGAACGCCTACCGGCCGAAGAACGGCTATGGCCTGCAGCTGCAGTCCAACACCGGCACCGTGGTGATCCAGAAGAACGTCAACAGCGTCACCAGCACCGTGCAGTCGGTGGCCGGCGGTCAGGCCCTGACCACCGCCAAGCAGTGGCTGCGGCTGCGGGTCAGCGGCTCGACGATCCAGTTCAAGATCTGGACCGACGGCACCGCCGAGCCGACCACCTGGAAGGCGACCGCCACCGACACCGACGTGACGGCGGCCGGCCAGCTGTTCCTGTCGGTGGTCCGCGGCGGCACCAACGTCGGCGCCAAGTCGGTCTCCCTCGACGACCTGGCGGTCCGCGACGGCCAGTAATGCCCACTAGCCCGGACGCCTGACGGCGTCCCGGACAACCCCGAAGCCCCTCCTGGTGCCTCCAGGAGGGGCTTCGGCGTATGTGCTGGTGGGGCTGCCGGCCGAGCCACCCGGGCCGGGGCTGCGTGAGGGTTGCGACCCGCTGTAGTCACAGGGGCCGTAGCGGGCGATTCAGCCGGGTGAACGCAGATGAGTTACATGACTGTAAGTAACCATGGCGCGCTCGACCGTGGGGAAGCACCCACCACGCTCGAACCCAGTTGGCACAGGCTTTCTACTGTACCTTACAGTACCTTTACAGGCCAGCAAATACGGGCATTACCGGGCGTTACTTCGCCCGAATGAGGGTCAAAACCAGATCCCGAAAAATTACTGCGGGTGATTGCTTAGCTCCGGAGGGGTGCTGTCGATAGAGGCGATACCTGACTACTAGGAGTGACCATGACCACGGATGGCCGTCACAACGTTCGCCCGAGCTTGCTCAAGAGGTCCTGGGTGGGTGCCACCCTGGTTGCCTTGCTGGGCGCCGGCGCGGTGACTGCGCTGGACGTCTCGGCAACTTCCGCGTCTGCCTCGACCGTCAACCTGGTGGCCGACCCGGGCTTCAGCAAGGGCACGGCGGCCTGGTTCACCCGGTCCGGCGGCGCGCTGTCGGTGGTTGCGGGTCACGCCGGTCACAAGGCCATCCGGATGCGCAACCTGACCAACGCCCCGCTGACCCTGGCGCTCAACGACAAGGTGAACACGGTGCACGCGACCGTGGCCGGTGCCACCTACCAGGCCAGCGCCTGGATCAGCACCGATGCGCCGGGCGTCACCTCGGCCGCGCGCATGATGGAGTACCAGCGGATGCTCTACCGCGGTTCCAAGCTCACCAGCTCCTGGCTGCGCACCACCGGCTGGGTGCACGTCAGCACCACCTACACCGCCGCGGCCAACCAGAGCACTGTCGACTTCAACGTGCTGGCCTGGGCGCTGCCGCGCGGCAAGAGCCTGCTGGTCAGCGAGCCGAGCCTGGTGCTGCTGTCGATGCCGAGCCAGCCGGCGCCGGTGAAGGTGTCCAGCCGTCCGCCGAAGCCCGCCCCGACCAGCTCGGCGCCGGCCCCGACGAGTTCGGCTCCGACCAGCTCGGCACCGGCTCCGACCAGCTCGTCGCCGAAGCCCACCAGCTCGGCCCCGACCAGCACGGCCCCGGCCCCCACGCCGACCAGCTCGGCTCCGGCCCCGACCGGCTACAAGCTGGTGTTCTCCGACGAGTTCAACACCATCGACCGCACCAAGTGGAACGTCCGCAACAACTCCTGGGCCAACAACGAGGAGTCGATCGTCACCTCGCGGCCGGACAACGTGTTCGTCAGCAACGGCGCGCTGACCCTGCGGGCGATCAAGGAGACCTACACCGTCGGCAGCACCACCCGGCAGTACACCTCCGGCTACCTCGACACCATCGGCCGGGAGTCCTGGCAGTACGGGCGCATCGAGATGCGCGCCAAGCTGCCCGCGGCGCAGGGCATGTGGCCGGCCTTCTGGCTGCGTGACAACACCAACAAGGGCGAACTCGACATCATGGAGGCGGTCGGCGGCCTGCCCACCAAGAGCGTGCAGACCATCCACCAGTCCACCGATGGCGGCATGGGCAAGGCCGGCCACGAGGACATCCTGCCCAGCGGCACCAACACCACCTGGCACACCTACGCGGTGGAGCGCCAGCCGGGCATCGTGAACTGGTACGTCGACGACCGGCTGGTGTTCTCCAAGACCCAGTCCCAGCTCAGCTGGCTCGACCCGACGTTCTGCGAGCCGATGAACATCCGGCTGAACCTGCAGGTCGGGGGCAGCATGCCCGCTTACTACGGCAAGCCGGTGGTCGGCGCCCCGCTCGGCCAGAGCGACTACGTGATCGACTACGTGCGGGTGTACCAGAAGGGCTGACGCGAGCCGCAGCTCATCGCAATCCCACCGGTGACATAAGCTGAGGAGGTCCCGGCCCGTACCAACGGGCCGGGCCTTCTTCCTTTGACGAACAGCGGATGGACGATCTGACAGCGACGCGGCCCGACAGCCCTCCCGAGGTGCCCGCGCCCGGGCGACCGTCCCGTGCCCGGCACCGCCGCCTCTGGTCGGTGCTGGCCCTGGTGGTGGTGCTGGCGGCCGGAGTCGTCACCGCGGTGACGCTGCTCCGCCACGACAGCAAGCCGGCCTGGCGACTCGTCTGGTCCGACGAGTTCAACGGCACCACCCTGGACACCTCCAAGTGGACCCCGGAGGACCATTCCACCTTCGGCGAGGGCAACAAGGAGCTGGCCTGCCTGATGGCCCGCAAGGCCAACGTCGACCTCGGTGGCGGCCTGCTCACGCTGCGGGCAATCCGGGAGAAGACCCCCAAGACGTGCGGCGACAACGACCCCCGCTTTCCGAACGGGCGCGACTACACCTCGGCGATGCTGAGCACCGAGGGCAAGGCGGCCTGGCACCAGGGACGGTTCGAGATGCGGGCCAAGCTGCCGCTGGCGCCGGGCCGGTCCAAGGGCCTGTGGCCGGCGTTCTGGATGCGGCCGGAGAACGGCACCGGCGACGGCGAGCTGGACATCCTGGAGGCGGTCGGCACCGCCTCGACCGCCGATCCCGAGGCCGGCACCGTGCACCACACGCTGTGGTACGACGGCAAGGGCACCTATCCCAAGCAGTCCACCGTGGTGCCGATTGCCGGCGGCACCTCCGAGGGCTTCCACACCTACGCCGCCGAGTGGGACCCGGGCGTGATCCGGTTCTACGTCGACGGCAACCTGACCTTCGAGCGCAACCGGGACTCCGCGCCCTGGATCGACGAGGCGTTCGCCGGGCAGTTCTACATCCGGCTCAATCTCGCGGTCGGCGGAACTTTTCCCGGCAGTCCCGATTCGGCCACGGCGTTTCCTGCCGATATGCAGGTGGACTGGGTACGGGTCTACCAACTGCGATGACGGAGGAAACCGTGAGCACCTCTCCCGCCCCCGGCTGGCGGACCGACCCGGTCGGCTGGCCGCTGGTCACCGCGGTGATCCCCACCAAGGACCGGCCGCAGCTGCTGCGCCGGGCGGTGCAGTCGGTGATCGACCAGGACTACCCCGGCCCGATCGAGTGCCTGGTGGTCTACGACGGCACCGAGCCGGTGATGCCCGAGGTCCGGCCGCGCGACGGGCGGACCGTGCAGGTGCTGGTCAACAACCGGACGCCGGGCCTGGCCGGCAACCGCAACACCGGTTACCTCGCCGCCACCGGCGAGCTGGTGGGCTCGTGCGACGACGACGACGAGTGGCTGCCAGGAAAGCTGCGCGCCCAGGTCGAGCTGCTGCGCAAGCATCCCGAGGCCAGCGCGGCGGCGTCCGGCTTCGTCTACTCCTACCGCGGCAAGGACATTCCCCGGGAGGCGGAGCTACCGGCGCTGACCTTCGCCGACCTGCTGCACGACCGGCACCTGGAGGCCAACGCCTCCACCTACCTGATCCCGCGGCCCGAACTGCTCGACGGCATCGGCCTGGTCGACGAGCAGCTGCCCGGCAGCTACGCCGAGGACTACGAGCTGCTGCTGCGGGCTGCCCGGCGCGGACCGATCGTGTGCGTCCAGCAGCCGCAGTCCCGGGTCTACCTGCACGACTCGTCCTTCTTCGCCAGCCGCTGGCAGACCATCAACGAGGCGCTGAGCTACCTGCTGGAGCGGGTGCCGGAGTTCCGGCAGGACCCGGCGGGGCTGGCCAGGATCGAGGGGCAGATCGCGTTCTCCCATGCCGCACTGGGCAATCGCGGCTTGGCGGCGCGCTGGGCGGTGCGCTCGCTGCGCAAGTCGCGCCGGGCCCGGCAGGGCTATGCCGCCCTGGTGGTGGCCACCGGGCTGGTCAGCGCCGACCGGGTGCTGGCCACCGCCCGCCGGTTCGGCCGCGGCATCTGAGACGGATTCGCAGTGCCGGCGGCTGGCAGCGTGAGATGATCGAGGGATGAGCAGGCCGCTCGTCACCGCCCGGGAGCTGCCGGCCTGGCCGGTCTACCTGCTCTTCGCCGGCTTCCCGCTCTGGTGGTTCCTGGGGCTGGGCGCCTTCGCGGTGGCGGTGATGGCGATCCCGATGTTCGTGCTGCTGGTCCAGCGCCGCAACATCGAGGTGCCGCCGGCGTTCTACCTGTGGCTCGGCTTCGTGGTGTGGGCCGGCGCGGCGGTCCTGGAACTGTCCACCGCCTCGAAGCTGATCGGCTTCAGCGTCCGGATGGCCAACTACGTCGGCTGCACCATCGTCTTCCTCTATCTCTACAACGGCCGGAACCGGCTGGACCGCCGGGTCGTGCTGCGTGCTCTGGTGCTGTTCTTCGCGGTGGTGGTGGCTGGCGGCTACCTGGGCATCCTGGTGCCGCGGGGGAGCCTGTCCACCCCGCTGCAGGCGCTGCTGCCGCTCAACATCCGCAACAACGAGTACGTGCACGCCCTGGTGCACCCGGCCTTCGCCGAGGTGCAGCGCCCGTACGGCTCGCCGCGCACCTTCTACCGCCCGAGCGCCCCGTTCCCCTACACCAACAGCTGGGGGTGCAACGTCGCGTTACTGGTGCCGCTGGTGATCGCGGCGCTGCTGAGCTTCCGGCGACCGGTCTGGCGGCTGGCCATGGTCGGCCTGCTGGCCGCGGCCTGCCTGCCCGCCTTCGCCACCCTGAACCGCGGCATGTTCCTGGCGGTCGGCCTGGTGCTGAGCTACACCGCCGTCCGGCTGGCCGCCCGCGGCCGGTTGGTGCCGCTGGTGACGGTGCTCGCTGGCGCCGCGGTCGGCGTGACGGTCGCGGTGGCGTCCGGGGTGCTGGGCAGCCTGCAGGAGCGGTTGCACTACAGCCAGACCAATGTGGGCCGCCAGACCATCTACCGGGAGGCCTTCGACGGGGCGCTGAGCTCACCGGTCTTCGGGCACGGCGCGCCGCAGCCGTCCGGCACCGTGGACGTCTCGATCGGCACCCAGGGCCAGGTGTGGAACGTCATGTTCAGCTACGGCTTCATCGCGCTGGCGTTCTTCCTGGGCTGGTTCGGCCTGGTGGTGCTGCAGAGCTGGCGGACCCGCGGCCAGGCCGACCTGTGGGTGCACGCCACGCTGTTCGTGGCCTTCGTGACCTTCTTCTACTACGGCTACGACGGCATCCAGCTGGCGGTGGCGATGAGCGCGGCCGCGCTGGCCCTGCGCAGCCGGCGCGGCGACTTCGCAGTCCCCGCCGGCACTGCGGTGCTGCCGGAGCGGGTGCCGGCCCGCCAACCGGTCGGCACGGCCCGGACGTCCTGAGCGACTCCGGACGGCTGGCGCCTCAGGTGCGGTGCGGCGGGGCTAGCGGGCCGGCTGCCGGGGCCTGATCCAGCGGCCGGTCCGGGCCGGCTTGCGGGCCAGCAACCGGTCCACCTCGTCGGCGAAGCGGGCCACCGTCCGGCTCACGTCACTGGTGCTGTCGCCGACCGCCAGGACGGCCGGGTCGGCCACCGCGCGGTCCAGCGTCGCGTGCAGCTCGGCCTCGGTCTCGGCCGCCAGCACCAGCCCGGTCCGGGCCAGCTGGCGGGCAAAGGCCACCTGGTGGTCGTCGACCACCTCGTCCAGCCGGGCCAGCCGGGGCACCACGATCGGGACGATGCCGCACGCCCGGCTGTCCATGATGCCGCCGGGACCGCCCTGGGTGACCACCAGGTCGGCGGCCCGCAGCAGGTCGAGCAGCTCGGCACGCGGCGTCATGCCGAAGTTGTCGGCGCCGGCCAGCGGCCGGGTCGAGCCGTGCTGGACGATCCAGCGGACCGCGCCGGGGTGGCCGGCGTCCCACTGCTCGATCCAGTCCATCAACCGGTCGAAGCGGTGGTGGTCGGTGCCGACGGTGACCATGCCGACCAGTGGGGTCATGGTGCCGTCCGTTCCTCGCTCGTCGTGATGCTCGCTCACAGCAGCTGGCCGATGTTGGTGGCCTTGGGATAGAGCCGGAGCTGCTCGTCCCACTGCACCAGGAACAGGTCCGATACCGGGCGGCACAGCCGTCCGGTGAGCGTGGCGCTGTCGATCCGGTCGTAGACCTCGACGTAGACGGTGCGGATGCCCATCAGCCGGGCCAGGTAGAACACCGGCACCGCGACCGCCGCGCCGGTCGAGACCACCACTTCCGGCCGGAACGCGCGCAGCGTCTTCCAGGCGACGCCGAAGTTGCGGATCAGGTTGGGGATGTTGCGGGTGGTCGGGTGATAGGCCCAGGTGACCGCCTCGCCGGCCAGCATCGCCTGGGCGTCCGGCTTGTCGAAGGTGATCCAGTGCCGCTCGTGCTCGGACCACCACGGCCGCAACGCTTCGAGCTGACCGAGGTGTCCGCCGGTGGAGCTGGCCAGCAGCACGCGCATGGGCGGGTTACCTTCTCCTGCCCGAGGCCGACCGGGACCGGGACGATCCCGACCGGGCGCCGCGTGCCAGCGAGCCGGACGGCCGAAGGGCCGAATAGGCAGGCGTCGAGCCCTGCGCCGCACTCGAGCCGGCCCCCGGAGAGTTCTCCGTCACCGGGCCGTAGCCCGGGTCGTAGGGAGGCAGCCCGGCTTCGGCCGGGTCGGGCCCGGCCGGCTCGTATTCCGATGGCAGGTCGGCCTCGGCGGATCGGATCGAGCGCGATTCGAAGTACGAGCCGCTCGGCTGGTCGCCACGCCCCGCGCCATGCTGGCCGCCGCCCGACTCGCCGTCGCGCCGGCGCAGCCGGTTGCGGCGGGTGAGCAACGCGCCGCCCAGCACCGGTACTCCCACCTGGGCCAGCTGGCGGCCGAGCCGCTCCAGCGCGGCGTGCGTAGAGCGGTTGCGGTAGGCCACCACCACCGCCTCGTCGGCGACCTGGCCGAGCCGGACCGAACTGCTCGGCAGCTCCACGTTGATCCCGTCCAGCACCACGATGTCGGCTGTGCCCAGGATGTCGTCCAGGGTGTCGCCGGCCGCTCGCAGAGTCGCGCCGAGCGTGACCTCGTCGCCCAGGGACAGCACCCGCAGCGCGGGCAGCTCGCGTACCTCGACCAGCTGGTCGGCCAGCGGAGCACCGGAAGGTGCCGGCAGGGCCGGCATGTCGAGCAGCTCGGTGGCCGGCCGCACCGCCTGCTCCGGACCGACCAGCACCGTCTGCAGGCCCTGCTGGGCGAAGGTGGCCGCCAGGTTCAGCGGAGCCAGGCTGTCGCCGTCCTTGCTGGTGCCGCACAGCAGCACCACCCGGCTGGTGGGGGAGTGCGCGGTGACCGCCGTGCTGAGGGTGCGGTAGCCGTCGGCCTCGGCGCCGCGGGTGGCCGCGGTGGCCGCCAACAGCCCGGGCCGGGAACCGCCCTCGGTCACCCCGAACTCGACGATCACCGGGGCGCCCAGGTTGTGCTGCAGCTCGGCCGCGGTGCGCACCCGGTCGTAGCGGCGGTCGCGCAGCACCGCCGTGATCACGCCGGCCAGCAGGCCGATCAGCAGGCCGCCGGCCAGGTAGAGCAGCTTCTTCGGCGAGCTCGGCGCGCTGGGCTGGACCGCCTCGCCGGCCAGCTGGCCCGGGTTGACCACCGAGGTCTGGTAGGCGTTCAGCTGGTTCTGCAGCTGCTGGATCTGGTTCTGCAGCGAGCCGCGCTGGGTGTCGTTCTGGCTGAGGGCGGCCAGCTTCTTCTGCAGGTCCGCGATCTGGGACTGGACGCGCCCGACCCGTCGGGCGGTGTCCTGCTGGGCGATCTGGGTCCGGTAGTCCAGGTAGGCGTGCGCGAAGGCGTTCGCGCCCGCGGCGGCACCCTGCGCGGTCGCGGCGGCGAAGGTGATGTTGAGGACCTGGCTGTCCAGCGGCGAGGTGACGGTGACCTGGTCGGCGAGGGCGCTCAGGCTGCCGGCGTAGCCCAGGGTCTGCTGGGCGGCCTCCACCACCGAGGTGGAGGTGACGATCCGCGACTCGGTGATGGTGCTGACCGAGGACGCGCTGCCACCCGAGGTCGGCGAGACGTCCACCACGGCGGTCGCCTGGTAGGTCTTGGGCGTCGTGAAGAACAACGCGGTGGCAAGCGCCACCCCGAGCAGGGTCAGCACCAGCACCAGGGCAAGCTGGCGGCGCAGGGTGGCGAAGAACTGGCCCATCGTGACCACGGACTGCCCCGGCCCCGGGGGTGGCCCGGCAGTGGGCACCGCGCCGGTCACCCGGCGTTCCGGTCTGACATGGTGCTCACGTTCCCCTCACGAGCTGGTGCTACCCGACGGCTGTCAACTTTAGGTTACTTTCACCGGTGGTAGGTCAGACGTTGCCGCGCTGCCCGGATCAGGACGCCCGGGTGCGGCGGGTCAGCGCATCGAGCAGGATCCGAACGCCGAGGGTGTCCCGGCGTAACCACACCATCGGTAGGTAGAGCGCCAGCGATAGGGCAACCGCCACCGCCATCGTGACCAGCGAGCTGCCGGCCACCAGCCGGACGCCGACCGGCAGCACGGCGAAGCAGCCCAGCGCCAGCAGCCCGGCCATGGCCAGGCCGCGCAGGCTGCCACCGATCCGCATTCCCCAGCGGACCTGGCAGAAGGCCAGGGTGCTGTCGAGCACGATGGTCATCGCCCAGGCCACTGCCGCGCCGGTGATGCCGAACCGCGGCACCAGCACCAGGTTGGCCGCCACGTTGAGCGCCAGGCTCGCTGCCTTGTCCATCAGCACCCAGCTGCTGCGGCCACCCATCAGCAGCACGGTGCCCACATTGCCGGCGGCCAGGTTGACCAGCATCGCCAGGCACAGCACGGTCATCGCGTGCGCGCCGGCCGGGTAGGAGGCGCCGAAGATCCGCAGCACGGTCGGGGCGAACACCGCCATCACCAGGTACAGCGGCCAGGAGGAGAGCACCACCCACTGCGACGCGGCCGAGTACATCTGGCTGACCCGCTCGGTGTCGCGGCGGGCCAGCGCCGCGCTGACGTCGGCGGCGATCGCCACCCGCAGCGCCTGCAGCACCAGGGTGCCCGAGGTGATGAACCGGCTGGCGGCGGCGTAGATGGCCGCCTGGGCCGGCGAGGCGAGGGCGGCCACCAGCAGCACGTCCAGCCAGTTCAGCAGGATCTCCATCACCCCGGCCAGCCCGCGGGCGCCGGTGAAGCTCCAGTACTCGGCGGCGATGTTGCGCAGCGAGGCGGTCCGGGGCGGCCAGGGCAGGCTGCGCCCGAACAGCTTGCGCATCCGGCGGGCCAGCAGCCACGCTGCCAGCACCAGGGCCAGCAGCAGCGGGATCAGCCAGGCCAGCACCACCAGCCACAGCGGCGCGTCGGCGGCGACGGCGATGCCCACCAGCAGCGGCCGGGCCGCCGGGATCCCGAGCTGCTGCAGCAGCACGTAGTTGCGGACGCTGCCGAACGCCCGGGTGGACTCCACCACGCCGACCTCGACCACGCCGGGCAGGAACAGCAGCGCCAGCACCCGGATGCTGTGCAGTGCCGCGTCCGTCTGGTCGTGGCCGATCCGGGTGGCCAGCACGGGTGCGGCCAGCCACAGCGCGACGCTGCCCACGACCCCCAGCACCAGCACCGGTACGAAGGCCACCACCAGCAGCGCCGGCAGGTCGGCCTGCCGGTCCAATGCCCGGAACCGGGGCACGAACCGGACCAGCCCGGCGCCCACCCCGAAGGACAGGAAGGTCTGCAGCACGATGAAGATCGCGATGGCGCTGAAGAACTGGCCGGCGGTGGTGGTGGTCAGGCCGTGGGTGAGCACCAGGGTCAGCACGAACCCGAACACCGAGCCGGCACCGGTGCCGAGCACCGCGAAGCTGCCGCCGCGAGCCACCCCGGCCAGCGAATGGGCCGCCGGCTGGGCGGTGCCGGCCACCGTCACGGCTGCCGGGCTGAGCCGGCCGGCTCCGGAGCTGAGCCGGTCTCGAGCAGTCCCCGGTAAGCCTTGGTCAGCGAGCGGGCGGCGAACAGCACGGTGACCAGCGCCAGCAGCCCGTAGCACCACAGGAACAGGGTGTGCACGCCGAGCACCAGGAAGGCCAGCGCCAGGCTGCCGTGGTCCAGCGGCAGCAGCAGCCAGGCCTTCAGCAGCGAGGACTCCCCGGACTCCCCGGATGGGCCGGGGCTGGCGGGCTCGGGCACGGGCACGGTGAGCTTGTCGCGCAGCATCATCCCGAAGAACTGGGTCACGTTGGCGATCCCGAAGGCCACCGGCACCAGCAGGTACAGCAACGAGTCCAGGGAGAAGAAGCGCAGCACCGCGATGGCCACCGCGCTGTGCAACGAGCTGATCTTGGCGACGTCGGCGACGTGGTCGAGCCACTCGCCGGCCCGGCTGCCGCCGCCGCGGACCCGGGCCAGCTGCCCGTCGGCCGAGTCGAGGGCGTAGCCGACCAGCAGCAGCAGCGAGACCACGATGCCGCCCGGCACGGTGGCCGGGTGCAGGGCCAGCACCGCAATGCCGCAGAACGAGACCGCCGAGCTCAGCAGGGTGACCTGGGTGGGGGACAGCCGCAGTGCGTAGGCCAGTGCGGCCAGCAGGCCACCGGCCCGGCGGTTGACGAAGCGCAGGTAGGCCGGCACCGAGGCCGTCGACTTCTGCGCGCCGGCCAGCCGGGATCGGGCATAGCCGAAGCGGGCTCCGGCCGAGCCGTCCTGCGCCAGCAGCGCGGTGTTGTCCATGTCGTGAAGCCCTCTTGGTCCTGCCGGCGAAGTCCGGTGCTAGCCCTGTGCGGCCGACAGTTGCGGAGACCGGGCGTGCCAGGCACTGCGCACCATCTCCCGCAGGTCGTGCCGCGGGCGCCAGCCCAGTGCCGTGCTGATGTGCTCGGTGTCGGCCACCACCATTGCCGGGTCGCCGGGTCGGGGGTCGCTCGGTCGTGGCTCGATGCTGAGCCCGGCTACCTCGGCGACGGTCTCGATCACCTCGCGCACGGAGTAGCCGCGTCCGCAGCCTACGTTGAAGACCTGTGCGGCACCCGGGGAGTCCAGCGCGGCGATGGCGGCGACGTGGGCGTCGGCCAGGTCCTCGACGTGGATGAAGTCCCGTACGCAGGTGCCGTCCGGGGTCGGGTAGTCGCAGCCGAAGATCACTGGTTGCTCGCCGCGGTCGAGCGCGTCGAACACCATCGGGATCAGGTTGGTCCGGCCGAGGTCGGCGAGCTCGGGCGCGGCGGTGCCGGCCACGTTGAAGTAGCGCAGCGCGGCGAAGCGCAGACCGGTGGCCCGGGCCTGGTCGCGGATCAGCCACTCGCCGACCAGCTTGGTCTCGCCGTACGGATTGATCGGCCGGGTCGGGTGGTCCTCGGTCACCAGCGCGGCCTCGACCATGCCGTACACCGCGGCACTGGAGGAGAAGACCAGCCTGTCCACTTCGGCCCGGGCCATCGCGGTGAGCAGTTGCATAAGGTTGACGACGTTGCGGTGGTAGTAGGTCAGCGGCTCGGTCATCGACTCGGCGACCTGCTTGTCGGCGGCCAGCTGGATCACTCCGGTGATCTCGTGCTGCCGCAGGACGTCGGTCACCAGGTCGACGTTTCCGATGTCGCCGCGCACGAACGGAACCCGCACCCGGTCCGAAGAGCCGGTGCTGAGGTCGTCTATCACTACCGCGCCGATGCCGGCGGCTTGCAGGCTGCGCACCACGTGGGCCCCGATGTAGCCCGCGCCGCCTGCCACCAACCAGGTATCTGTCATGGATCCAACCGCTCTTCCGAATGGATCGGAGTTGCTTTCCGTAAAGCACATGTAAAGCAAGACATCGGCAGTACTATGGGCTAATCTTAACACTGTTTGCACGTGGCGCTCGGTGAGCGCAGGGGAGGTACGGGGTAGTCGTGGACGGGCTGAACTCGGTTGGGCCCCGGCGGGTTGGCTATGCCCCCGGCGTCTACGACATGTTCCATATTGGGCACTTGAACATCTTGCGCAACTCCCGGCTTGCCTGTGACTACCTGATCGCCGGCGTGGTCTCGGACGACCTGAGCCGGCGCGCCAAGGGCAAGAGCCCGGTGATCCCGCTGGCCGAGCGGCTGGAGATCGTCAGCAGCATCCGCTACGTCGACGAGGCCGTCGAGGAGGACGTCCCCACCAAGCTGGAGATGTGGCACAAGCTGCACTTCGACGTGCTGATCAAGGGCGACGACTGGCGTGGCACCGAGAAGGGCCTGCGCCTGGAACGCGAGATGGGCGAGGTCGGCGTCGAGGTCTTCTACCTGCCCTACACCGTGCACACCTCGTCCACCATGCTGCGGCAGGCCCTCAACATCGAGATCGGCCTGCGCGCCTAGCGGCTGCCTACGGGCGCCGGAGTGCTCGCGGCGCCGGCATCGCAGCCGGGCAGCTGCGTCGTCACCGACACCGGATGCACCGCCGGCTGCCGCAGGATCTCGGTCCGTGCGGCGCGGGCCGGCTCGATCGCGGTCACCGTCACCGTGTGCCGTGCGCCCCGGGCCAGCTCCACCGGCAGGGTCAGCACCACCAGGCCGTGCTCGGACGACGGCATCGTCACCACCGGCCGGCCGTCCAGCGTGACGGTGGCGATCTGCGAGCCCGGGGTGCCGTAGTAGCTGACCAGCACCTTGTTGTCGCCGGGCCGGGTGCGGTAGCCGGGCGCGTCCAGCCGCAGCGTGACGTAGCCGGGCAGCGGGCCGGCCGGGACCTCGTTGGCCAGCGTGAAGGTCGAGGTGCTGGTGCTGCCGGCGCCGCAGCCCTGCCGGGAGTAGGTCATCGACCGGGTGAGGTAGTAGTCCAGCTTGCCGCCGGTGGCGTTGACCGTGCCGAAACCGGCGAGGTAGCCGGGTCCGGCGCGCAGCACGCCCGACACGGGGCTGGCCGCCAGCCGCTGCTGCACGTCGTCGTCAGCGCTCCAGACCAGCAGCCGGTGCTCGCCAGCGGCCCGCGTGGCGGCCCGGACCAGCTCGACCGAGCCGCGCGCCGACAGCAACCTGGCCGAGACCGCCCGGGCGATCTGAATCAGGTAGGCCTTGCGGGCGGCCTTGTCGGGATGGGTGCGGTACAGCGTCTGCTGGGTCAGGCTCACCACCTCGTCCCCGGTCACGCTGCTGCCGTCGGCCAGCGGGGCGGGACCGGTCACCTTCAGCAGGTAGGAGATGGCGGTCGGGTCGATGGCCAGCGCCCCGTCGATCCGCTGGCCGGTGGCGGCCTGCCACATCGCCGCCCAGATCCGCGCGGCCTCGGAGAAGTCCGGGCTGATGGTGGAGTTGGCGAAGGTGTTCATCGGATCCGCGGCTCGGTAGCGGCGGGCGTACTCGCTGCCCAGGTCGCGGTACAGGTCGGAGCCGGTCCGTACCCGGCTCAGCGCGGTGTCGCTGTCGAACCGGTCGAAGCTGACCCGGCCCTGGCTGGCCGTCACGATCGCGAACGCGCCGGGAATGCCGCCGATGCCGCGGGACTCGGCCTCGTTCTCCAGTCCCACGAAGTACCGCCGGGTACCGGTACGGCCCAGCAGGTCGGGCAGCAGGTCGGCCGCTTCGCCGGCCGGCCGCAGCTGGTCGGCGATCCGGGCCAGGCTGTCTCGCAGGCTGGCCCGGGAACGGTCGGCCGGTGCCAGCCAGGTGTCGGCCGGCAACCGGTCGAGGTGCTCAGTACCCGCCCGCAGCCGCGCCTCGGCCTGGTGCAGCACCGGCGCGGCATCGACGAGCGGCTGCAGCCGGACCGTGCCGGAGTTCACCAGGCTGCCCGGGGTCAGGGTGTCGGCCAGCCCGAGCAGGGGAGGCAGCACCTGGGATCCCACCTGGTCGGCCTCGGCCGCGCAGCCGCGGATCGAGCGGGCCGGCTGTCCGAGCCAGGGGATCCGGGTGCTGATCCACCAGGCCGGCCCGGTGGTCAACCGGTGGGCCGAGCGGGCGTGCCCGGTCACCTCGCCGGCCGCGCGGTGCGCGGCGGGCAGGTCACCCTGCAGCAGCGCGGTGCGCAGCTGGCCCACCGCCTGCTGGCTGGCCTGCACCTGGTTGCGGGCGAGTCCGGCGGTGACGGCCAGCCACAGCAGGCCGGCCAGTACCAGGGTGAACGCCGCCGTCAGGCCATATCGCACTGCTGTCCGCCGCCGGTTGCGTTCCAAGCCGGACTGCGGTGCGGCCGGTGGCATGCGGTCCTTTCCGAAACGGCGGCGTAGCGGGCGAAACCCGCGCGGTGAATTACGCTGGTGATATTAACGTTAATTACTGGAGGTAGCCGTTAGTTCGGTAATTCGATTACTGCAGGTCACAATTCGCTGGGAAATACCGTTATGCGTTGTCCGGAGCGACCGGCACGGTGCCCGACACCGAGGTGCCTGCACTGGGCCGGCTTTCGGCGCGGTGCCCCCAGCGCCCGGTCAGGCCGGTCAGCGCGGCGCCGGTCAGCAGCACCGCCCCGGCCAGTCCGAGGAACAGCTGGGACGGCACGTGGGTCAGCGGAACCACCGGGATCGCCACGGCCGTGGGTTCGCTCGACGGAACCGGCCCGGGCCGGCTGCCCGGCTGGGACGGTGGCGGAGATTCACCAGGCTGGGACGAGGGATTCTTGTTCACCACGCCGTGTGCGGTGCAGCCGGGACCGGTTGCGGTGAGCGCCGTACCGGCGGCCGGAAGCCGGGCGGGCAGCCAGGCCTCGAAGGAGCCGGCAGGGTCGGCGATAGTGCGGATGCCTTGGCGCCCGGCGCTGATCCGGACCGGGGAACCGGCCCGGAATCCGATGCCCTGCACCTGCACGCCACCCTCGCCGGCGGTGCCGGTGACCGCGCATCCGAGGGCCGGCGGGTAACTCGCGGCGTGGGCGGTGCCGGCCGGCAGCCACCAGGCCGACAGCAGCGCCAGGAACCCGAACAAGGACGCGGGAAATGCGCCGGAGCGGAGCCGCACGCCGGCCCCGCTCTTTCCTTGCCAGGGTGCGCAGGGCACGCCCGATGGACCGAACATTCGATTCCCCCGAATCCGCGAGGCGTAATGTAGCGGTCAAGGACGTCAATTTACAAGCGTTTGACATTACTCGTTTCGGCCTGCGTTTGTGACGTGCGCCGCCCTCTCTTCGGTGGCCCTGCCTCCAGCAGCTGTCCACAGGCCCGTGCAGCGCGGCCCGCGTGGGGGCCACCGGTGTGGTGGAGGGCTGTCGGTGCCGCCACGTAAGCTCGATGCATGAGCTTGGCGGGACTGATCGATGCCGCTCTCGACGACCCAGTCCTGGCCACTGTGGTCTCCGCCGCCGGCCGGCCCGGCACCCGGCCGCTCGCGCTGTCCGGACCGGCCGCGCTCGGCCCGCTGGCGATCGCCACCCTCGCCGGACGGGCCGGCCGGACCGTACTTGCGGTGACCAGCACCGGCCGGGAGGCCGAGGACCTGCAGGCCAGCCTGCAGTGCCTGCTGCCGCCGGACGAGGTGGCGCTCTACCCCGGCTGGGAAACCCTGCCGCACGAGCGGCTCTCGCCCCGCGCCGACACCATCGGCCGCCGGCTGGCGGTGCTGCGCCGGTTGCGCCATCCGGACCCGAGCGATCCCAGCACCGGCCGGCTGAGCGTGGTGGTCGCCCCGGTCCGGTCCATCCTGCAGCCGCAGGTTCCCGACCTCGGCGACCTGGAGCCGGTCAGCATCTCGGTCGGCGACTCCGGCCGCGAGCTGGAAGAGATCGTCCAGGCGCTGGTCGCGGCCGGCTACGCGCGTACCGAACTGGTCGAGAAGCGTGGCGAGTTCGCCGTCCGGGGCGGCATCCTCGACGTCTTCCCGCCGACCGAGGAACACCCGCTGCGGGTGGAGTTCTGGGGCGACGAGGTCGAGGAGATCCGGTACTTCAAGGTCGCCGACCAGCGCTCGCTGGAGGTCGCGTCCGGCGGGGTGTGGGCGCCGCCGTGCCGGGAGCTGATGCTCACCCCCGACGTGCGGGCCCGGGCGGCGGCGCTGCTCGACCAGCACCCGGAACTGGGCGAGCTGCTCGAGCCGATCAGCCTGGGCAACGCGGTCGAAGGCATGGAGTCGCTCGCCCCGGTGCTGGTCGAGGAGTTGCGGCTGGTACTGGCGGAGTTCCCGGCCGACACCTCCGTACTGGTCTGCGACCCAGAGCGGGTGCGGGCCCGGGCCGCCGATCTGGTGGCCACCTCGGAGGAGTTCCTGGCCGCGTCCTGGGCGGCCGCGGCCGGCGGCGGCAAGGCGCCGGTGGATCTGGCAGCGGCGTCGCTGCGCTCGCTGGGCGAGGTCCGCGAGGCAGCCGAGGAACTCGGCATGCCGTGGTGGTCGCTGTCGCCGTTCAGCACCGACAACGAGCTGGTCGCCGAGGCCGGCACGGACTTCACCACGGTGGCCGCCGTCGACTCCTCCTTCGAGGCCGCGCCGACCTACCGCGGCGACACCGAAGCGCTGCTCGGCGACCTGGACCGGTGGGCCCGGGACGGCTGGCGGCTGGCGCTGGTCTTCGACGGCCACGGCACCGCCGAGCGGGCCCTGGAACGGTTGCACGGCGCCGGCGTCGCGGCTCGGATGGTGCCCGGCATCGACAAGCTCGAGGCCGGCGTGGTCACCGTCACCACCGGCTTCCTGGAGGCCGGCCTGAGCTCGGCCGAGCTGAAGCTGGCCGTCCTCAGCGAGTCCGACCTGACCGGCCAGCGCGGCGTGACCGCGCTGGACAAGTCCCGGATGCCGTCCCGGCGGCGCAACGCCATCGACCCGATCCAGCTGGCCTCAGGCGACTACGTGGTGCACGAGCAGCACGGGGTGGGGCGCTACGTCGAGATGGTGCGGCGCACCGTCAACGGCGGCGAGCGGGAGTACCTGATCATCGAGTACGCCCCGGCCAAGAAGGGCCAGCCGGGCGACCGGTTGTACGTGCCGACCGACTCACTCGACCAGGTCACCAAGTACGTCGGCGGCGAGGCGCCGACGCTGTCCCGGCTGGGCGGCGCGGACTGGGCCAAGACCAAGGGCCGGGCGCGCAAGGCGGTCAAGGAGATCGCCGCCGAGCTGATCCGGCTGTACTCGGCCCGGATGGCCACCCGTGGCCACGCCTTCGGCCCGGACACCCCGTGGCAGCGCGAGCTGGAGGACGCCTTCCCCTACGTCGAGACGCCCGACCAGTTCGCCGCGATCAACGAGGTCAAGGCCGACATGGAGAAGGCGCTGCCGATGGACCGGGTGATCTGCGGCGACGTCGGTTACGGCAAGACCGAGGTGGCGGTCCGGGCGGCGTTCAAGGCGGTGCAGGACGGCAAGCAGGTGGCGGTGCTGGTGCCCACCACGCTGCTGGCCCACCAGCACCTGCAGACCTTCATCGGACGGATGAACCAGTTCCCGGTCACCATCAAGGAGCTGTCCCGGTTCACCCACGCCGGCGACGTCGACGACATCCTGGCCGGCATCGCCGACGGCAGCGTCGACATCGTGATCGGCACCCACCGGTTGCTGCAGCAGACCGTCCGGTTCAAGGACCTGGGGCTGGTGGTGGTCGACGAGGAGCAGCGCTTCGGGGTCGAGCACAAGGAGTACCTGAAGTCGCTGCGCACCGCGGTGGACGTGCTCACCATGTCCGCGACGCCGATCCCGCGCACCCTGGAGATGTCGCTGACCGGCATCCGGGAGATGACCACCATCCTCACCCCGCCGGAGGAGCGGCACCCGATCCTGACCTTCGTCGGGGCCTACGACCCGCGCCAGATCTCTGCGGCGATCCGGCGCGAGCTGCTGCGCGACGGCCAGGTGTTCTTCATCCACAACCGGGTGGAGTCGATCAACCGGACCGCGTCGAAACTCGCCGAGCTCGTTCCCGAGGCACGCATCGCGGTGGCGCACGGCCAGATGGGCCAGGACGCGCTGGAGAAGATCATGGTCGGCTTCTGGCAGAACGACTTCGACGTGCTGGTCTCCACCACCATCGTCGAGTCCGGCCTGGACATCCCCAACGCCAACACCCTGATCGTGGATCGGGCCGACACCTTCGGGCTGTCCCAGCTGCACCAGATGCGCGGCCGGGTGGGCCGGGCCCGCGAGCGCGGGTACGCCTACTTCCTCTACCCGCCGGAGAAGCCGCTCACCGAGCTCGCGCACGACCGGCTGGCCACCATCGCCCAGCACACCGAGCTCGGCGCCGGCATGCAGGTCGCCATGAAGGACCTGGAGATCCGCGGCGCCGGCAACCTGCTGGGTGGCGAGCAGTCCGGACACATCGCCGGGGTGGGCTTCGACCTCTACGTCCGGCTGGTCGGCGAGGCGGTCGCGGAGTTCCGCGGCGACGTGCAGGAGCAGTTCAGCGAGGTCAAGGTCGACCTGCCGGTCAACGCCAACCTCCCGCAGGACTACCTGCCCGGCGAGCGGCTGCGGCTGGAGGCCTACCGGTCGCTGGCGGCGGCGGCCACCGACGAGGCCGTGGACGCGGTCCGCCTGGAACTGCTGGACCGGTTCGGGCCGCTGCCGATCGAAGTGGAGAACCTGCTGGCGGTAGCCCGGTTCAAGGTGGTGTGCCGCAAGTTCGGCATCACCGAGGTGTCGTTGCAGGGCCAGTCGGTGCGGTTCTCGCCGGTGCTGCTGCCGGAGTCGGCTCAAGTGCGGCTGCAGCGCACGTACGACAAGGCCGTCTACAAGCCGGCGGTGTCGACGATGGCGGCGGCCCGTCCCAAGGGCGTGGTGAAGCCGGACGGCAGCTGGGCCGAAGCGAAGTTCGGCGGCGAGCCGTTGCGCGACCAGCCGCTGCTGGCCTGGTGCGCGCAGCTGCTGGAGACCATCCTCGGCCCGGTGCTGCAGGCGGTGCTGTCGAACTGAGCCGGATCGTCCCGGCCCGTGCCTGTCTTACCGACGGTGGACGAACGGATCATCCAGGGCATGCTCGAGCCGTAGTAGCCGCCGGGCAGCCTCCGGGTTTTCTTGTAGCGCCGGCAGAGTCGACCGCGTCACCTCGATCATCCTGCCGAGTCGTTGACGGTCCTTCCTGGTCAACTGGATACGCGCGATGTCAGATGCGGCCAGCACCGAGGCAAGTGCTGCGAAGTCGTGGCAGTGCCGGTCGAGCCCCGTTCCGGTCGTTTCCGTTCGTGCCGCAGCCTTCAAGATCATGGCGCTGAGGAGCATCGGGCGCGGAACATGGCCGGAGCGATCGCCGACGTCGACTGCTACCACCTCAGAGCGAGCCAACGCCTGGGTTCCGCCCGGAGCTGCAACGGTCGGAAACCCGCTGGCGCTCCGGCGCGCCTCCGTTCGAGCGCCGGTTCCTTCTGGAATCAGGACGTCGAGGACGGCCTTTCCGCGTTTCCAACGGTGCTGAATTCCATCGCTGCTCGGCTGTGGTTCGAAGCCCAGATCCTGCAATGCCGACGTGACCGCACCGAGCACGCCTGGCACCCGAGCGTCGACGACGGCGTCTGCATCATCGGTAGGGCGCTGTGGCGAATACCCGCGCTCCGCGCAGAGTAGGTGGACGAGCTGTCCGCCGATCAGTGCCCAGCCACTGGGCTCCAGCTCATAGAGATCGAGCAGGCTGTGCCAGGCAGCTTCCTGTGCGGGGTCCATTGCAGGCATGAGAACCATCGCTGTCAGATCCTCGTGCCAATAGCAAGGTCGAGCAGCTCAAGGGCGCGCCGGCGTTCCCTCGGCCCCTCATGCTCAGCCAAGTCCGCCGCCAGCAACAACGACCCGATTCGCGAGGGGAGAGCGGGCACCACGTGCACGAACACGTTCGGCCTTTCGTCGACTGATGGTCGTTCTAGCCAGTGATTCTCAACAACCGCATCGATGTCTGCGCTGGCGACGTAGCCCTCGGCTATTCGGGGATCGCTCATACCTGAATCAGGATGACTGAGTCCGGAGGGCAGCAGGCGGCTGTCGCCGAGCAGCGGCGGCAGGTCTGCTACTGCTGCTTTGTAGACACGGCGCTCACCCCGATTGCGAAGCCACGACAGGACGGCCTCGTGGTCCTTATGGGCCAACGCTGCTGACAAGCGGGCGACGGCTCGGCGGCGGGATGCCGGACTGATCTTCTCCGCCTTTGCCATCAGGTCCGGCGACAGCAGGTCGCTCCGCGCTTGGTCGTCTGGCGCTGCGAGCCTCAATGCAAACAACGAGTACCACACGGATTCCGGATGAACCGGTCGACCTCGCTGTAGCCGATCAACAGATCCGGCCGAGGCAAGGTCGACGAGCCAGCGACCGCCTACCTTCTCCGCTACCAGCGAACCGTCCTCGATCCGCTGGCGGACGCGCGCGACGGAAACCCCGAGCTCCGCAGCCGCTTCCGGCACCGACATCCTGGACATGCCATAATCCTAGCGATATGGAAAGATTTATGTAACAGATTTGGATCCCCTCAAGCTGCCAGATGTCGGACTGAAAGTGGTTTCCCAATACGCCGCAGCAGCACGTTGGGATAGTTTCCGATCACGTCGACCGCTGCACCCGGCGATTGGAGCACGGGAGGAATGGCGAATGAGCTGCCCGAGCTGCTGGTGCCGGACGCCGCCGCCTGGCGGGCCTGGCTGGCCGACAACCACGCCAGCTCTCCCGGCGTCTGGCTGGTGTTGACCAAGAAAGGCGGCCAGGTCACCGCGCTGGACTACCCGGCAGCGCTGGACGAGGCGCTGTGCTACGGCTGGATCGATGGCCAGGTCGCCCGCCGCGACGAGGGCAGCACCCGGCAGCGGTTCACCCCGCGCCGATCCCGCAGCGCCTGGTCCAAGCGCAACGTCGAGCACATCGCCCGGTTGAGCGCCGAGGGACGGATCATGCCGGCCGGGCAGGCCGCGGTGGACGCCGCCAAGGCCGATGGCCGGTGGGAGGCCGCCTACGCCGGGGCCGCGGCAGCCGAGGTTCCGCCCGACCTCGCCGAGGCGCTGGCCGGCAACCAGCAGGCGCAGGCGATGTGGGACGTGCTCACCTCGCAGAACCGCTACGCCATCACCTACCGGGTGGGTCAGCTCAAGCGGCCGGAGACCCGGGCCAGGCGGATCGCGGAGTTCGTCGCCATGCTCGAGCGCGGCGAGACCCTCCATCCGCAGAAGCGGCAGCGACCCTGAGCCCTCTGTGGAATACCCAGCGGTGGCCAGAACGACCGCTGGGTATCGCACACCGGAGAAGCGCCTCAGCCGGGCCGCTCGGACTTGGGCAGCTTGGCCACCACCTGGTCGTAGGAGTCGTCGATCAGCTCGCAGACCTCGTCGTCCGGCACCGAGTCGATGGCGAGTTGCACCCACAGCCGCTTGTCCAGGTAGCGCGCCGCCCGGGCCAGCTCCGGATAGCGCTGCTTGAGCTCGTCCACCGCGGCCTCGGTGTTCTTCACCGTGATGGTGCTGCGGCCGTCCACCGTGCCAGGGAACAGGAAGATCTTGCTGCCCACCTTGGCCACCCGGTGGTCCTCGCCCCACGGGCTGTCCGGCCAGGCACCGAGCTTGCCTAGGGCATAGCGCAGTGCGCCGTCACTGTCCATCGCGACCCCCGTCCATCGGGTGCAGGTGTAGCACAGCCGGCTCGCCGCCACACCCACGGCAACGAGATCAGGAGCCGTGCGAAAATGGCAGAGGCCCAGCCCCGGCATACCTCGACGAACTCGGAGAGCGAAGACGTGAAGACCCGATCGGCAAGGCTCCGTCCGCTCGCCGTGCTGCCGGTCCTGCTGCTGGGCTGCCTGGGCCTGGTGGGCTGCGACTCCAAGGCCGGCACCGCCGCCGTGGTCGACGGCCACCGGATCACCGAGAAGGAGCTGTCCCGCTACCTGCCGGCCAACGCCAAGCCGATCGAGGCCGGGGACGGTTCCAGCAGCACCCCGGCCAAGACCTTCGTCCTGCAGTACCTGGTGCGCAACCAGGTGTTCCCGCTGCTGCTGGCCGCGTCCGGCTCGCCGGTGACCGACGCCCAGCTGGAGGCCGGCAGGGCCGCCGCGCTCACCGGCACCACCGAGGCCGAGCTGACCGACCAGATCACCAAGGCCGGCCTGTCGGCCCGGTTCGAACCGGTGCTGCTGCGCAACCGCGAACTGCTCAACCTGCTGCGCGCCAAGCTGACCACCGACAAGCAGATTGACGACGCGCTGGCCAAGATCAAGAACAAAGTGTCGCTCAACCCCCGCTACGGCAGCTGGGACGAGCGCAGCCTCTCGCTGCAGGGCCTGAGCTCGAAGCAGCTGCCGTCGGTGCTGTCGGTCGACACGGCGCTGCCCGGTGACGCCCAGCCGACCCAGCAGTGACCGCCGCCGGCACCCCGGGCGAAGCGGCTGAGGCGGGCGCGCAGCTGATCCGGGCGGCGCAGGTGATGGACCGGCTCCGCTCACCCGGCGGCTGCCCGTGGGACGCCGAGCAGACCCACACCTCGCTGGCCCCGTACCTGCTCGAAGAGGCCTACGAGACCCTCGAAGCGATCGAGACCTCCGACCTGGTGGCGCTGCGCGAGGAGCTCGGCGACCTGCTGCTGCAGGTGCTCTTCCACGCCCGGCTGGCCGAGGAGGCTCCCGCCGGCCAGCGGTTCGGCATCGACGACGTGGCCGCCGACCTGGTCGCCAAGCTGGTCCGCCGGCATCCGCACGTCTTCGACCAGGCACCGGACGCGCCCAGCGGGCTGACCGCCGATGGCCAGCAGACCAGCTGGGACGCGATCAAGAAGGCCGAGAAGCGCCGCGAGTCGGTGACCGACGGTATCGCGATGGGCCAGCCGGCGCTGGCGCTGGCGACCAAGCTGGTCAGCCGGTCCTCCCGGGCCGGCCTGCAGGTCGCGCTGCCGGCCGGCGACGGGATCGGTGAGCGGCTGCTGGCCGTGGTCGCCGACGCGGTGCGCGCCGGCGTCGACCCCGAGCATGCCCTGCGGCAGAGCGCCCGGGACTACCGGGAGGCCGTCCGGGCGCGGGAGCTCAGCGGCCCGACGGGCGAGTAGCTGCACCGGATCGTCAGGGCCGCCCGATAGGCTCATACCCGGGCCTGCCGGCGCGGCGCAGGCCGGAACCGGTGCTCCGGCCGGGTCAGCAGGTGTGGACCCGGCACCGGAGGCACGTCGAGAGGACGGACAGCAGTGGCCAGCATCGAGGCGGTAGGCGCCCGGGAAATCCTGGACTCGCGCGGCAACCCGACCGTCGAGGTCGAGGTCGCCCTCGACGACGGCACCCTGGCCCGGGCGGCGGTGCCCTCCGGTGCGTCCACCGGCGCCTTCGAGGCGGTGGAGCTGCGCGACGGCGACTCCCGCTACGGCGGCAAGGGGGTGCGCAAGGCGGTGGCCGCGGTGCTGGACGACATCGGCCCGGAGCTGCTCGGCTTCGAGGCCAGCGAGCAGCGCCTGGTCGACGCCGCCCTGATCGACCTGGACGGCACTCCCGACAAGTCCAAGTTCGGTGCCAACGCGGTGCTGGGCGTCTCGCTGGCGGTCGCCAAGGCCGCCGCGGCGTCGGCCAACCTGCCGCTGTTCCGCTACCTCGGCGGGCCGAACGCGCACCTGCTGCCGGTGCCGATGCTCAACATCCTCAACGGCGGCGCGCACGCCGACTCCAACGTCGACGTCCAGGAGTTCATGATCGCCCCGGTCGGGGCGGCCACCTTCGCGGAGGCTCTTCGTCAAGGGGCCGAGGTTTATCACGCGCTGAAGGCTGTTCTCAAATCACAGGGCCTGTCCACCGGCCTCGGCGACGAGGGCGGCTTCGCGCCCAGCCTGCAGTCCAACCGGACCGCGCTGGACGTGATCTCCCAGGCGGTGGAGCAGGCAGGCCTCAAGCTGGGCAGTGACATCGTCTTCGCGATGGACGTGGCCGCGACCGAGTTCTACTCCGACGGCGCCTACCAGTTCGAGGGCAGCCCGAAGACGGCCGAGCAGATGGTGGGCTACTACACCGAGCTGGTCGCCAACTACCCGATCGTCTCGATCGAGGACCCGATGTCGGAGGAGGACTGGGACGGCTGGATCGCGCTGACCTCCCAGCTCGACGACGTCATTCAGATCGTGGGCGACGACCTGTTCGTCACCAATCCGCAGCGGCTGGCCCGCGGCATCTCCAGCGGCGCCGCCAACGCGCTGCTGGTCAAGGTCAACCAGATCGGCTCGCTCACCGAGACCCTGGACGCGGTGGACCTGGCGCACCGCTCCGGCTACCGCTGCATGATGAGCCACCGTTCCGGCGAGACCGAGGACACCACCATCGCCGACCTGGCGGTGGCCACCAACTGTGGCCAGATCAAGACCGGCGCACCGGCCCGCTCGGAGCGGGTGGCCAAGTACAACCAGCTGTTGCGCATCGAGGAGGAACTCGACGACGCGGCGCGCTACGCCGGCGCGGCCGCCTTCCCGCGCTACCACCGGGCGGGCAGCTAGCCGATGGCCGGTGGGACGCGCACCAGGGTGGCCGGGCAGCCGGGACGGTTCTCGGCAGGTCGCCGGGCGCCCGGCAGCGGCCGGCGACCCGGCTGGCTGCACGCGCCCACGCTGACCGGCCGCCGGATGATGGTGGCGGCGATGGTGCTGTTCCTGGTGGTGGTGCTGGCCTCGCCGTTCCAGACCTACCTGAGCCGGCGCGCCTCGGTGGCGGCCTCCGAACGCCAGCAACAGCAGCTCAACGACCAGCTGGCCGAGCTCCGGCACCAGAGCGAGCTGTGGCGGGACCCGGCCTATGTGGCCCGGCAGGCCCGGGTGCGGCTGCAGTACATCCGTCCCGGCGACACCCTGTACACGGTGCTGGACGCGCACGGCAACCCGATCGACCCGCCGGCCCCGGTGGCCGCCGAGCAGGTTGCCAAGGTCGGCCACCGGCCCAGCTGGAACTCAGTCCTGTGGGCCAGCGTGCGCGACACCGACGCCTCGCAGTGACCGGTTCGGATACCGCCGGTTCGGTCAGCGCGGCGGACGCCGCCGTCGTCCGGCAGCAGCTGGGCCGCCCGCCGCGGGCCATCCGGGCCGTGGCGCACCGCTGCCCGTGCGGCAACCCGGACGTGGTGGAGACCTCGCCCCGGCTGCCGGACGGCACCCCGTTCCCGACCCTGTACTACCTGACCTGCCCGCGGGCGGTGTCGCAGGTCTCCACCCTGGAGGCGTCCGGGCTGATGCGGCAGATGACCGAGCGGCTCTCCTGCGACCCGGAGCTGGCCGCCGGCTACCGGGCGGCGCACCAGGCCTACCTGGCCCGGCGTGAGCAGCTCGGGGCGGTGCCCGAGACCAGCGGCATCTCGGCCGGCGGGATGCCTACCCGGGTGAAGTGCCTGCACGTGCTGGTGGCGCACGCGCTGGCCGCCGGCCCCGGGGTGAACCCGCTGGGTGACGAGGCGCTGGCAGCGCTGGGGGACTGGTGGCTGGCCGGCCCGTGCGTGGCGCCGGTGGCTGTGGAGCCGACGTCGTGAACCGGGTGGCGGCCATCGACTGCGGCACCAACTCGATCCGGTTGCTGGTGGCCGACGGCAGCCTGGTGGGGCTGTCCGACGTGCACCGCGAGATGCGGGTGGTCCGGCTCGGCGAGGGAGTGGACCAGACCGGCCGGCTGGCCCCGGCCGCGATCGAACGCACCCGGCAGGCGCTGGCCGACTATGCGGTGGCGATCGCCGAGCTGGGCGCCACCCGGATCCGGATGGTGGCCACCTCGGCGTCCCGGGACGCCGACAACGCCGACGAGTTCCGCGCGATGGTGCAGCGCACCCTGGGCGCCGAGCCGGAGGTGATCACCGGCCTCGCCGAGGCGGAGCTGTCGTTCGCCGGCGCGGTGGCGGGCCTGCCCGGGGTGGCCGACCCGCTGCTGGTGGCCGACATCGGCGGCGGCTCCACCGAACTGGTGCTCGGCTCGCCGGTCGCCACTTCGCTCCGCTCCCCCCTCGTTCCTCGGTCGATGCTCACTCAGCCACCTGCCGGCAGCTCGGTGTTCGCCGCGCACAGCATGGACGTCGGCTGCGTCCGGATGACCGAGCGGCACCTACGCGACGACCCGCCCACCGCCGCCCAGGTCGCGGGGGCGGTGGCCGACATCCGGCAGGCGCTGCAGGCCGCCACCGCGGACGTGCCGGTGGAGCAGGCGGCCGCCTTCGTCGGAGTGGCCGGCACCGTCACCACCATCGCCGCGATCGCGCTGGAGCTGCCAGCCTACGACGCCGAAGCCATCCACGGCTCGGTGGTCGACTTCGACCGGGTCGCCGAGATCACCGAGCGGCTGCTGGCGATGCCCCGGTCCGAGCGGGCGGCGCTGCCGGTGATGCACCCGGGGCGGGTGGACGTGATCGGCGGCGGCGCGCTGGTGCTGCGGGTCGTGATGGAGTTCGTCGGGGCCAGGCAGGTGATCGCCAGCGAGCACGACATCCTGGACGGCATCGCGCTGAGCCTGCTGACCGACTGACCCGGGCCGGGACCGGACCGAACGGTCGTCAGGTGTTGACCGCGGTCAGCACGCTCGGCGCCTTGGGGCCCTTGTCGTCCTGGCTCACCTGCTTGGGCTTGGGCGAGGGCCGGCCGGTCATCGCCCGCCAGATGGTGTCGGCGCCCTTGGTGGTCGCCAGCTGCGACACCGCCACCCCGAAACCGCTGATCGAGGCCCAGACCAGGGCGTCCTTCCAGTCGGTGTCGGCGTCGCGGGGGTTCACCGGTGTTCGGCCCGGCCGGGCCGTCTCCCAGGCCTTCTGGGTGGCGGCGGTGACCGCCTTGCCGACCGGTACCGCCACCGCGAGCGCCACCAGCTTGAACGCGAACCTGCCCGCTGCGCCAGCCATCGTTTCCCCATCCTCGCCCCGTGGAGTTGCTCGCCGCTGTTCTGGCCAGTCTAGGTCGCTCCGGCATCCGGGCCGGTGGCAGCCGTGCCCGAGAGTGGTCAGCCGCGGTCGGCGCGGGTCGTAGCCTGGGGAGGGAGCCAATCGAGGGGACGTGAGCTGGAGATGGCTGGACCCAAGCGGATCCTGATCGTGGGCGGCGGCTACGTCGGCATGTACACCGCGCTGCGGGCGCAGCGGAAGCTGTCCCGGGGCCGGGCCGAGATCGTGGTGGTCGACCCGCAGCCGAACATGACCTACCAGCCGTTCCTGCCGGAAGCCGCGGCCGGCAGCGTCGAGCCCCGGCACGTTGTGGTGCCGCTGCGCCGGGTGCTCAAGAAGTGCCGGGTGATCACGGGGAGGGTCAGCAAGATCTCGCACGACCGGCGCTGCGCACTGGTGGAGCCGGAGACCGGCGAGGCCTACGAGCTCGACTACGACCTGCTGGTGGTGGCGCCGGGCTCCATCGCCCGGACGCTGCCGATCCCGGGGCTGGCCGAGCACGGGGTGGGCTTCAAGACCATCGGCGAGGCGATCTACCTGCGCAACCACGTGCTGTCCCGACTGGACTTCGCCTCCTCCACCGAGGACCTGCCGGCCCGGCGCCGGGCGCTGAGCTTCGTCTTCGTCGGCGGCGGCTACGCCGGGGTGGAGGCGCTGGCCGAGCTCGAGGATATGGCCCGCTACGCCTGCCGGTACTACCCGAACATCGCCGAGGACGACATGCGCTGGGTGCTGGTCGAGGCGGCCGACCGAATCATGCCGGAGGTGTCGGTGGGGCTGTCGGCCTACACCGCCAAGCGGCTCCGCGAGCGCGCCATCGACGTCCGGCTCAACACTCGGCTGGACTCGGCGGTGGGCGGCCGGATCGAGCTGTCCGACGGAGAGGCGTTCGAGGCCGACACCCTGGTCTGGACCGCCGGGGTGAAGGCGCACCCGCTGGCCGCCGAGTCGGGGCTGCCGACCGACGACAAGGGCCGGCTGACCTGCCGGGCCAACCTGACCGTCAAGGGCGTGGACGGGGTGTTCTCGGCCGGCGACACCGCGGCGGTGCCGGACCTGTCCAAGAGCGACCCGAACGCGCTGACCGGGCCGTCGGCCCAGCATGCCGTCCGGCAGGCCAAGGTGCTGGCCGACAACCTGGTGGCCACGGTCAACGGTGGCCCGCTGAAGGACTACAAGCACGCCTACGTCGGCTCGGTGGCCTCGCTCGGGCTGTACCGCGGGGTGGCCGAGCTGTACGGGATCAAGGTGCGCGGCCCGCTGGCCTGGTTCCTGCACCGGACGTATCACCTGTCCCGGGTGCCCACCTTCAACCGCAAGGTGCGGGTGCTGGCGGACTGGACCGCCGCGCTGTTCTTCCCCCGCGAGGTGGTCTCGCTGGGGCAGCTGCAGTCGCCGCGGACCGATTTCGAGAAGGCGAGCACCACACGCTGACCTGTCTCGGCCTGGTGCCTGTCGGCGCCGCCGTGCCGCTACCCTGCTGAGCGCGGCCCCCGTAGCCCAATGGCAGAGGCAGCGGACTTAAAATCCGCCCAGTGTCGGTTCGAGTCCGACCGGGGGTACTCGACGGGCCGGCTGCGGTCGGGAACTACCTCACCACCGTCGAACGTTGATGTGGACGTAAGCGCAACGCGTGCCGGTATCTGAACCGGCACAGGGTTCACGAGGTGGAGGCAACAAAGTGGCCAGTAACCCTGTCCTGCGGGGTTTCGAGAAGACCGGACGTCCCGGCGTGGCGCAGGGCCCGAGCGGCCCGAACGGTCCCATCGTGCCGCCGCCCCCGTCGGCGGATCAGCTCAACCAGTGGTACGCCCAGCCGTCCTACGGCCAGCCGGCCCCGCCGGTGGCGCCGTCCCGCTACCTGACCCTCGACGACGTCGTCACCCGGTCGGTGGTGCTGCTGGCCACCGTGCTGGTGGCCGCCGGCTTCGCCTGGTTCGTAGTGCCGGACTCCGCCGCCGGTGCCGTGGTCGCGATCGGCTTCATCGGCGCCCTGGTGCTCGGGCTCTACATGGGCTTCACCGGCCGGGCCAACGCGGTCACCGCGATCACCTACGCGGCTCTGCAGGGCCTGGCGCTCGGCGGCATCAGCGAACTGTTCAATCGGGCCTGGCCCGGCATCGTGGTGCAGGCCATCACCGGGACGATCATGGTGGCCGGTGGCGTGCTGGTGGTCTACAAGACCGGCGCCGTCCGGGTCACCCCGAAGTTCACCAAGATCGTGTTCGCCTCGACGCTGGGCGTCCTCGGGCTGATGGTGGTCAACCTGGTCGCCAGCATTTTCACCGACGGCGGCCTGGGGCTGCGCGACGGCGGCGCGCTGGCTATCGGCTTCAGCCTGCTGTGCATCGTGATCGCGGCCTCGAACCTGATCGTGGACTTCGACATGATCGAGCAGTCGGTACGCCGCGGCGTCGACGAGAAGGTCGGCTGGTACCTGTCCTGGGGCATCCTGGTGACCCTGGTCTGGCTGTACCTGGAGATCCTGCGGCTGCTCAGCTACCTGACCGGGCGCAATAACTGAAACGCAACAACTTAGCCGGACAACGGTGTCTCGGTAGTAGTTGCACCACGAGTCGGCCCCGCCCCTTGCCAAAGCGAGGGGCGGGGCCGCACCACGTTCCGGGCACTGCTCACGTTCCGGGCGCTGCTTCCCTGCACCGTCCTGCCGCCTGAGCCACGGACCGTCATAAGAAACGAATGCCATGGCAACCATTTCTTATGACGATTGCGCTGGAGGAGGCAGCACAAGGCCGCGGGTGAGACGGTCAAGCCGGGTGGTGCCGGGGGCGGGAGCGGAAGGCTCAGGACAGCCGTTCCAGGATCATCGCCATGCCCTGGCCGCCCCCGACGCACATCGTCTCCAGCCCGAACTGCTTGTCATGCGTCTGCAGCGAGTTGATCAGGGTGGTGGTGATCCGGGCGCCGGTCATGCCGAACGGGTGGCCGACCGCGATCGCGCCGCCGTTGACGTTCAGCCGGTCCAGGTCCACGCCCAGCTGCTGGTAGGACGGGATGACCTGCGCGGCGAAGGCCTCGTTGATCTCGACCAGGTCGATGTCCGACACCGACATGCCGGCCCGGGCCAGCGCCTGCTTCGACGCCTCGACCGGCCCGAGCCCCATGATCTCCGGCGACAGCGCGGTGACCCCGGTGGCCACGATCCGGGCCAGCGGGGTGATCCCCAGCTCGGCGGCCTTCCGGTCGCTCATCACGACCAGCGCCGCCGCCCCGTCGTTGAGCGGGCAGCAGTTGCCGGCGGTGACCCGGCCGTCCGGCCGGAACACCGGCTTGAGCTGCGAGACCGCCTCGTAAGTCACCCCCGGCCGCGGCCCGTCGTCGGTCGAGACCACCTGGCCGGACGGCAGCGTCACCGGCGTGATCTCGCGCGCCCAGAAACCGTCCGCGATCGACTTCTCGGCCAGGTTCTGCGACCGCACGCCGAAGTGGTCCATCTCCTCCCGGCTGACGCCCATCAGCAGGGCCAGGTTCTCCGCGGTCTGCCCCATCGGGATGTAGGAGTCAGGCAGGTCACCGAGCTCCCGCGGGTCCTGCCAGCCCTCGGCTCCCTCCTCGGCGGCCTTCGCGGTCCGCGCCCGGGCATCGTCGAAACGAGGGTTGCGGGTGTCGGGCAGGCTGTCGGAGGACCCCTTGGCGAACCGGGAGACGGTCTCCACACCGGCCGAGATGAACACCTCGCCCTCGCCGGCCCGGATCGCGTGCATCGCCATCCGGGTGGTCTGCAGCGAGGACGCGCAGTACCGGGTGACTGTGGTGCCGGGCAGGAAGTCGTAGCCCAGCAGGGTGGCCACGATCCGGGCCATGTTGAACCCCTGCTCGCCGCCGGGCAGCCCGCAGCCCAGCATCAGGTCGTCGATGTCGTGCGGGTCCAGCTGCGGCACCTTGGCCAGCGCCGCGGTGATCATCTGCCCGGCCAGCTCGTCGGCCCGCATCTCGACCAGCGAGCCCTTGCCCGCCCGGCCGATCGGGGACCGGACGGCGGCGACGATGACGGCCTGCGGGGTGCTTGCCATGGCAGGGACTCCTAACGAAAGGCGGAGGCAGCGGGCGATCAGCCCGGCGGCTGGTCGCTGCCCACCATGGTCGCAGGGGTGAAGTTGCCTTCGCCGCCGGAGGTGGGCGGTATCACGGCAGGTGCGGTCCGGCGCCGGATCAGCCGGGCCCACGGGCCGCGCCGGCCGGTCGAGGAGCCGTGCACCTGCGCCGGCAGCACCTCGGTGCCCGGCAGGCCCGCGGCCCGCGCGGCGGCGTTGGCCACCGGCCGGGCCCGGGTGGAGGTGAACGGGGCGGGCGCCTCCGACACCGTGCTCAGCCCCAGGGCGGCGGCCGCCGAGGGCAGCAGCACCTCGGCGGCCCGGGCGTAGCCCAGCGCGGAGGGGTGGAACTGGTCGTCGGAGAAGTAGTCCCGGCTGCTGGCGAACTCCGGCCCCAGGATGTCGCCGAGGCTGACCGCCCGGGCGCCGGCGGCCACCACCGCCACCGCCTGGGCCGCGGCCAGCGTCCGGGACAGCCGGCGGGCC
>NZ_DATINC010000030.1:0-11273 GCF_035474675.1 Jatrophihabitans sp.
GAGGTCTGGGCCAGGGCGGCGGTCACCGCGATCTCGTCGGCCGCCGACCACTGGCGCAGCATCGTCTGGTGCGGGTAGCGGCCCCTGGCCACCAGATCGCCAACGGTGATGCCGCCGGGCGCGATGGCGCTTTGCGCGAGCAGGCCGAGTCGCCGGGCGACCTCCTTCGCCTTGTAGGAGGCAATGGCCTTGCCGTCCAGGTGGACGGCTCCCGCGACCGGGTCGATCGCCCGGGCGAGCGCCTTGAGGAGGGTGGACTTGCCGCAGGCGTTCGGTCCGACGATCGCAGTGAAGCCGTCGTCCGGAATGGACACCGTCAGGCGCTCGGCGACCGTGCGCTCGTGGTAGCCCAGGGTTAGCGACTCGGCCCGGAGCCGGGGTTCGTTGGGCACCTGGTCCGCCGTCGTGTTCACAGCCGGCCCCGCTGGCCGAAGGCGAGCACCCAGACCAGGTAGAGGCCGCCCAGCGCCGCCGTGAGAACGCCGACCGGCAGCGGCACCGGACGGAACAGCCGCTGCGTGGCGACGTCGCAGCCGGCCAGCAGCAGCGCACCCATCCCGGCTGCGGTGAACGGGCCCGGGCGGGTCGCCGCTGTGAGCGGGCGGACCAGGTGCGGGGCGGCGAAAGCGACGAACGCGACCGGCCCGGCGACCGCAGTCGCGACTGCGGCGAGCCCGACGCTGGTGCACAACAGCAGCCGGCGATCGGATTCGGCGTTCGCGCCGAGCGCCCGGGCCGTGGTGTCGCCGAGTTCCAGCGCGTTCAGGCGCGCGGCGGCGACCGCGGCCGCGGGTGCCAGCACGGCGAGCGCCCCGGCCATCACGAGAACGTGGTCCCAGCCCCGGTTGTTCAGACCTCCGACCAGCCAGGCTTGCGCGGCGACCGCGTCGTGCACCGGGGCCTTGCTGATCAGGTACGTATTGACGGAGACCAGGGCGGCGGTGACGCCAATGCCGATCAGCACGAGCCGGGTACCCGTACCGCCGTGCCGGTGGGCCAGCACGTACACCAGGACCGAGGCGGCCGCGCCGCCGACCAGTGCGCCGAGGCCGATCTGGAAGAGGCTGTCCGCGCCGAGGATGAGCGCGCTGATCGCGCCGGTGGCCGCGCCACTGGTGAAGCCGATGATGTCGGGGCTGACCAGCGGATTGCGGGCCATGCCCTGCAGCAGCGCCCCGCTGGCCCCGAGGGCCGCGCCGACCGCGATACCGGTCAACAGCCGGGGCAGACGCAGGGTGCCGACGATGAACTCCGGGCCGGGTTCGCCCTGACCGACGAGCACGGCGAGCACCTCGCGCCCGGTGAGCTCCACCTCGCCGCCACCGAGGGCGAGCACCGAGGTCACCGCGAGGCCGGCCAGCAGGACGAGGCCGGCGAACAGCGCGCGCGGGCGCAGCCGGACGGCGAGCGGCCCCAAGCGCAGCACCCACCCGCTGATCGGTCGCCGGTGGACGAGTTCCGCGGTCACAGCTCGGCCAGCCGGCGTCGACGGCAGACCGCGATGAAGATCGGTGCGCCGATGAGGGCGGTGACCAGCCCGACCGCGAGTTCGGAGGGAGCCGCGATCAGCCGACCGACCAGGTCGGCACCGAGCAGCAGAACCGGGCTCAGCAGCGCGGCGTAGGGCAGGGACCAGCGCAGATCGGGGCCGGCCAGAAGCCGGGTGGAGTGCGCGATGATCAGGCCGACGAAGCCGATCGGCCCGGCGGCGGCGGTGGCCGCGCCGCAGAGCAGCGTCACCGCGATCGCCGCCCACAGCCTGGTCCGCACGGTGGCGACCCCCAGCGCCCGGCCGGTCTCGTCGCCCAGGGCCAGCACGTTCAGTGGCCGGGCGAGCAGCAGGGCGATCACCGTGCCGACCACGATGAACGGGGCCACCTGGACCACCACGGCCATGTCGCGTCCGGCGATGGAACCGACGTCCCAGTACCGGAAGGTCAGGAAGACGTCGGGACGCTGGAGCAGCACGGCGGAGACGAACGCAGCCAGCACGGCGCTGATCGCCGCTCCGGCCAGCACCATCCGGTCGGCGGCGGCTGCGCTCCGGCCGCCCCGGCCGAGCAGGTAGACCAGAACTGCCGCGGCGGCGGCCCCGGCGAGCGCGAACCACACGTAACCGGTCAGCGCGGAGACGCCGGCGAACGCGATCGCCGCCACCACGGCCGCCGAGGCGCCCAGGGTGACGCCGAGGAGCCCTGGATCGGCGAGCGGGTTGCGGGTCATGGCCTGCATCAGCACGCCGGCTACGCCCAGGCCGATCCCGGCCAGGATGCCGATCAGGGTCCGAGGCACCCGGTACTGCTGGATGATGGTCGCCTCCGGGGAGCCGTCGTTCTGCCAGAGCGCGTGCCAGGTCACGTCGGGGCTGATCGGCTTGGCTCCCAGCCACACGCTCAGCAGGCAGACCAGCAGCAGCACCAAGGCCGCCGCGAGCAGCCCGCCGGCACGGCGGATCACGAGCACGGGCGGTACCTCCTGCCGAACCACAGCCGTCCCGTCTCCAGGGCGATGGGTGATGAGGATAGCCTTACCTCTCTTTCGTGGGCTATCCGCCTCTTTTGGGCTATCCGCCCATCGCCTCGATCAGGCTCTGCGGCCGCAGGTCCGTCCAGTTCCGCTCCACGTAGGCCAGAGCGGCGTCCTTGGCGTCCGGGCCGAACACCGTGGTCCAGCCGGCCGGGACCGCAGCGAACGACGGCCACAGCGAGTGCTGCCCCTCATGGTTGACCAGAGCGAGGAACTGGCCCTCGGGGTTGTCGAACGGGTTGGTGCTCATGGGTTTTCCTTTCGTTGCTCAGACGAGGTCGGTAACCGGTCGGTCGGGTGCCGCCACCGCGCGCTCGATCAGCTGATGGAGCTCGGCGGCGAGCCGCTGGGCGGTTGGCTGATCGAACAGGTCGGTGGCGTAGCCCAGGTAGCACTCCAGCGCGCTGAGATCGCGCGGTTGGTAGAAGCTCAACGCGAGATCGGCATGCCCGGCTCCCGTCGGCACCGATCCCAGCGTGCCGAGACCGCCCTCGAGCTCGGCGATCGCCGGCTGCTCGTGGTGCACGACCATCACCTGCGGGCCGCGCTCCGGCAGCCCGGCCACGGCGGCGATCTCGCAGTACGGCACCTCCTGCGCGCCCAGGGCGCCCAGGGTGCTCTCCCGCACTCCGGCCAGCAGTTCGGTGAACGTCGGGTCGCCGTGCAGCCTGGTCCGCAGGACCAGCGTGTTGGCGAAGCCGCCGACCAGCCCGGCCAGCCGGTCCTCGGTGCGCCCGGCGACCAGCGCGCCGATGGGCAGGTCGTCACCGGCCCCGTGCCGGTACAGCAGGACGGCGAAGGCCGCGTGCAGCACCATGTACACGCTGGTACCGGTCCGGGCGGCCAGGTCAGCGATCGCCGAGTGGGTCGGCGCACCGAGGATGAAGCTTTCGTGCGCGCCGTGTCCGGTGCGGTCCTGCGGCTTGTGGTCGGCGGGCAGGGTGAGGGTCGCCGGCATGCCGAGCAGTGCCGTGCGCCACCACCCGAGCTGGTGGGCCTGCGCGCTGCCCGGATCCGCCGGGTCGCCGAGTACCTCTCGCGCCCAGGAGGCGTAGTCGGAGTAGCTCACCGGCAACGGCTCCCAGTCCGGGGCGCTGCCGGCGACGCGGCTGGCGTACGCACCGGACAGGTCCCGCAGCAACGGCACGACCGACCACTCGTCCACCGCGAGGTAGTGCATCCGCAGCAGTACAGCCTGGCTGCCGGTAGCGCTCGTCACGACGCTCACGCGCAGCGGTGCCCCACTGGTCAGGTCCGGGGCTTCAGCGGCCAGCTCGGCCAGCCTGCCGTCCAAGTCGACGCTGTGCTCGACGGCGAGCTCCGGCGCCGCGCACGGCCGGCGGAACACCGCGCCGTCCGCGACCGTGAACGCGGTCCGGAGCGGCTCGTGCCGGGCCACCACGTCAGCCAGCGCCGCAGCCAGAGCGGCCAGATCCAGGCCGCCGGGTGAGCGCAGGACCAAGGCGTGGTCGAAGCCGGGGCGCTGCTGGTAGGCGGCCCACCGGTCCCGTTGTACGGGGGCCAGGAGCCGACCGAACTCGCCGATGGCGGTCAGCTCCGGGCGGAGCAAGCCGGCCCCGTCGAGCCGCCCCTCGAGTCGATCAGCCAGGCCGGCCACCGTCGGCGCGTCGAAGACGTCCCGGATGGCCAGCTCGGCTCCCAGCCGGCTGCGGACCCGTCCGAGGAGCTGCATCGCAGACATCGAGTGCCCGCCGAGGAAGAAGAAATTGTCGTGCGTTCCGACCTCGGCCAGGCCGAGGACCTGGGCGAACAACTCGGCCAGGACCCGCTCGGCGGGGGTTCGCGGCTGGACCCGGCCGGACAGCTGCGACCAGTCGGGGGCGGGCAGCGCCCGGCGATCGAGCTTCCCGTTGGGGGTCAGCGGCAGCGGACCGTCAAGCCGGATCAGGAGCGCGGGCACCATGTACTCCGGTACCTGGGCAGCGACGTGCGCGCGCACCGCGGCCAGGCTCGTGTCTGCCGGTGTCACCACGTAGCCGGCCAGCCGGACGATGTCCCCGCTGCGGTCAGCGATCACCGCGGCCTGGCTGACATCGGGATGATCGGTCAGCGCGGCCTCGATCTCGCCGAGTTCGATCCGCATCCCCCGGATCTTGACCTGGCTGTCCACCCGGCCGAAGAAATCCAGGTTGCCGTCGCGGCGCCAGCGAGCCCGGTCGCCGGTGCGGTACATCCGGGCCCCGGGCCCGGCGAACGGGTCGGCGAGGAACCGCTCGGCCGTCAGGCCGGCCCGCCCCAGGTAGCCGAGCGCGAGCCCGCGGCCGGCGACGTAGAGCTCGCCGACCACGCCTGGCGGTAGCGGACGCAGGTGCTCGTCGAGCACGTAGCACCGGGTGTTGGGGTCCGGACGACCGATCGGGACGGCGCCCCGCCAGCCGGGCTCGGCGTTCCAGAGCGTGGAGTTGACGGTGGCCTCGGTCAGACCGTAAGCCGCGATCAGGTTCGCGGTCGCGCCGTGCCGGCGGAACAGCTCCGGCGGCACGGTCTCGGTGCCGACCAGGATGGTCGACCCGACCGGCAGCTCGCATTCCGGCGGCAGCGCCGCGACCAATGACGGCGGCAGAATCAGGTGACTGACGTCGTGCCGGGCGAGGAAGTCCGTGAGCTGTGGTCCGGCTACCCGCGCCTCCTCGGTGATCAGGATCAGGCTGCCGCCGTGGCACAGCGCCATGCACAGCTCGAAGACCACCACGTCGAAGCCGATCGAGGCGAACTGCAGAACCCGAGCGTCCGGGTGCAGGCCCATTCGGTCCACCGCCGTGGCCACCAGGCTGGCGATCCCCTCGTGCGGCACCACCACGCCTTTCGGGCGGCCAGTGGAACCGGAGGTGTAGATGACGTACGCCGGCTGGTCCAGGCTGACCGGGCCCGGGCCGGGATCGCTGGCGTCCAGAGCCGCGAGCCGGTCGGCGGTACCGGGCTCGTCCAGCAGAACCGGCACCGGGCCGGCCGGGAGCAGCCCGGCCACCGCCTCGGTGCCGACAACCACCCGGGCGCCCGCGTCCGCCGTCATGTAAGCGAGCCGGTCGGCGGGGTGGGCCAGGTCCAGCGGCAGGAACGCCGCGCCGAGCTTGAGGCTGGCCAGGATCGCCGCCACCATGTCGAAGGACCGGGGTACGGCCACGCCGACCACCGAGCCGGCACCTACGCCATGTGCGGCGAGCAGGCGCGCGATCCGATTCGCCCGCGCGTCGAGCTCGGCGTAGCTGTACTGCCGGTCGCGGTCCACCACCGCCGTCGCGTCGGGGCGCTCGGCGAGCCGCTGAGCGAACAGCCCGGTCATGGTTTCCTCATCGACGGCCCGGGGGGCGCCGTTGAAGCCGTCAAGCACCAAGTGCCGTTCGTCGTCGGTAAACACGTCGACGCTGCTCACCGGGTCGTCCGGGCGGGCGGCCACCGCATCGATCAGCATCATCAGCCGCCGGTTGAGCCGCTCGGCCGTGCTGTCGGCGAACAGCTCCCTCGCGTAGCCCAGCCGGCAGGACAGCCCTTGCTCGTCCTCGGTGAACGTAAACACCAGATCGAACTTCGCCGTGCCGGCCTCGAACGGCAGGAACTCCACCTGCGCGCCGTCCAGGGTGAGGCTCTCGCCCGTCCGGCTGTGGTAGCCGGTCATCACCTGGAACAGCGGGTTTCGGGCCAGCGACCGGGCCGGGTTGAGCCGCTCCACGACCGCCTCGAACGGCACGTCAGCGTGCGAGAACGCCGCCAGGTCGCCGGTGCGAACCCGGCCGGCGAGTTCGGTGAAGGTGGGATCGCCCGAAAGGTCGGTCCGCAACACCAGGGTGTTGACGAAGAAACCGACCAGGTCGTCGAGGGCGGCGTCGGTCCGCCCGGCGATCGGCGCTCCGATCGTGATGTCGTCGCCGGAGCCGGTCCGGTGCAGCAAGGCCGCGACGGCAGCGTGCAGCAGCATGAACATGGTCGCGCCGGTGGCCTGGCTCAGCTGCCGGAGCGAGGCGTGGGTCTGCGTCCCGATCCGAGTGGTGACCTCCGCGCCGGTGAAGTCCGGTCGGGCCGGTCGGGGCCAGTCGGCCGGCAACGTGAGTTCCTCGGGAGCACCGGCGAGCGCACGTTCCCAGAAGGCGAGCTGCCGGGCCGCCAGGCTGTCCGGGTCCCCCGGCTCGCCGAGCAGCTCCCGCTGCCACAGCGCGTAGTCGGCGTACTGCACCGGCAGCGGCTCCCAGGCAGGCTGGGTGCCGGACCGCCGGGCCGCGTAGGCGGCGACGAGGTCGCGCAGCAAGGGCCGGTCCGACCACTCGTCGGTGGTGATGTGGTGCAGGAGCAGAACCAAGGTCTGCTCACCCTGCTCGTCATCGATCAGCGTGGCTCGGATCGGCAGCTCGGTGAGCAGGTCGAACGGCCGAGCGATCAGCTCGGCGATCAGGCCGGGTACCTCGGCCGACGTGGTGGTGCGGGTCGCCATCAACTCCGGCAGCTCTGTGGCCGGGACGATCCGCTGGCTCGGTACCCCGTCGTGGACGGCGAACCGGGTGCGCAGCGCCTCGTGCCGGCCGGCCACATCCGCCAGCGCCGCGCTGAGCGCCGCCGGGTCTACCTCCCCGTGCAGGCGCATCACCAGCGGGAAGTTGTACGCCGCCGAGGTGTTCTCGATGTTCTGGATCACCCACAGCCGCTGCTGGGCGTGCGAGAGCGGGATCCGGTCCGGCCGCAGCCGAGCCGTCAGCGCCGGTCGGGCGGGACCGCCCGAGCGGCTGGCCCGGGCGGCCAGCTCGGCGGGAGTGGGTGCCTCGAACAGGTCGCGGATGGACAGCTCCGCGCCGAGCACGGCCCGGGCCCGGCTGATCAGCCGGGTGGCGAGCAGCGAGTGCCCGCCCAGGTCGAAGAACCCGCTGTCGGCCCCGACCGTGCCCTCGGCCAGGCCCAGGGCCTGTTCGAACAGGGTGCACAGGGTGCGCTCGGCCTCGCTGCCCGGCGCGCGCCGGAGCGCCGGACCGGCCAGCGTGGGGGCCGGCAGAGCCGCCGTGTCCAGCTTGCCGTTGACGGTCAGGGGCAGGGTGTCGAGAGTGACGAAGGCCGACGGGACCATGTAGCTGGGCAGCCGCGCCTTGAGGAAGTCCCGTAGCTCGGGGAGGACGGACTCCGCGCAGACGACGTAGCCGGTCAGCCGCTTGGCGCTGCCGGAACCGGTGGCGGTCACCGCGGCATGGGTGACCGCGGGATGACTGGTGAGCGCCGAGGCGATCTCGCCCAGTTCGACGCGGTAGCCCCGGATCTTGACCTGGTCGTCGGTGCGGCCGAGGAAGTCGATGATCCCCGAGCCGGGCCGCTGCACGACCAGGTCGCCGGTGCGGTACATCCGGTCGCCGGGTGCGCCGAACGGGTCGGCGACAAACCGATCGGCGGTCAGGCCGGGCCGGTCGTGGTAGCCCCGGGCCAGGCCGATTCCGGCGATGTAGAGCTCTCCCGGGCAGCCGGGCGGGACTGGACGCAGCGCGGCGTCCAGCACGTAGGCGCGGGTGTTCCAGATCGGCCGGCCCACCGCAGGCGTATCGCTGTCCATCGTGGACGCGCCGAGCGTGTTGATGGTGTATTCGGTCGGCCCGTAGAGGTTGTACCCGTAGGTGCCCTCGGTGTCGCGCAGCGGGTTCCACACCGTGTCCGGCACCGCTTCGCCGCCGAGCAGTACCAGCGGCGGCACGTGCCCGGTGAGCAGGCCCTCCTCGATCAGGAGTTGCGCGTAGGTCGGCGTCACGTTGACGACGTCAATCTGATGGGCGTCGCAATAGGCGACCAGCGCCTCGGCGTCGCGGCGCAACTGCTCGTCGCAGATGTGCACCTGATGGCCCTCCACCAACCAGAGCAGCTCTTCCCACGACATGTCGAAGGCGAAGGAGACGGTGTGCGCAATCCGCAGCCGCCGGCCGCCGGCCTGCTCGATCGCCGGGGCGAAGATGTTGACCTGGTGGTTGAACTGCATGTTCGTCAGGCCCCGGTACGGGGTGACAACGCCCTTCGGCCGGCCGGTGGAACCGGAGGTATAGATGACGTACGCCGGGTGCTCGAGCCGACCGGGAACGCCGGGAACGAACCGGGCCAGCTCCGCGTCGGTGATCGAGGTGCCGGAGTAGCCGGACAGCCCCACGGCCGGATCGTCGAGGCACACCGCGTCGGCGGTCAGGCCGACCGCGCTGGTCGACAGGACGCACAGCGGGCCGGTGTCGGCGATCATGTCGTGCAGCCGCTCGGCCGGGTGGTCGAGGTCCAGGGGCAGGTACGCCGCGCCGATGCGCAGGACCGCGAACAGGGCAACGACCATCTCCACCGAGCGCGGCAGCGCGAGCGCGACCACCCGCTCCGGGCCGGCCCCGCGGGCCAGCAGCAACCGGGCGAGCTGGTTGATCTCGGTGTCCAGTTCGGCGTAGCTGAGCCGGCGGTCGCCGAAGACCAGAGCCACCGCATCGGGGGTGCGCCCGGCCTGGACGGCGAGCATCTCGGCGACGGTGACGTCCGGTACCGGATTGGCGCTGGCGTCCCAGCTCTCGCCGAGTGCCGTCCGCTCGGCCGGCAGCAGCAGGTCGACGCCACCGACGGCGGTGTCGAGACCAACGGCGGCGTCGACCTGATCCGCGAGCCGCTCCAGGAGCAGGGTGTATCGGTGCAGGATCGTCTCCGCGGCCGCGGAGTCGATCAGGTCCGCCCGGTAGGACAGGGTGACCTGCAGCCTGGTCTGCGGGGTGACGATCAACGTCAGCGGGTAGTGGGTGGAGTCGATGTTGGTCACGGCGGTGATCCCGTGCCGGTCGCGCAGCTCGACCATCCGGTCCTCGCCGCCCCCGGGGCGCAGCACGAACAGGGTGTCGAACAGGGTGCGGTGGCTGGTCTGGGCCTGCACGTCGCCGAGGCCGAGGTATTCGTGGGCCATCAGCGCGGTGCGCTCGTCCTGCAGGCGGCGTAACAACTCCCCGGCCGGCTCGGCGGGTCGGAGGGTGACCCGGGTGGGCACGGTGTTGAGGAACATCCCGATCGTGGACTCCACGTCGGCGACTTCCTCGGGCCGCCCGGCGACCGCCGAACCGAACACCACGTCGTCGCGGCCGAGCATCGCCGACAGCACCAGCCCCCAGGCGGCGTTCAGCAGCGGGTTGAGGGTCAGTCCCCGGCTGCGGACCAGGGCGCGCAGCCGGTTGCTGAGCGCCTCGGACAGGTGTACGTCGAGGTTGACCGGGACGGCGCCTTGGCCACCCCGCACGGCGGGCGCGACCAGGGCCGGTTCGGCCAACCCGGCCAAGGCGTTCCGCCAGGCGTCCTTGGCGGCCACCGTGTCCTGGCGGTCGAGCCAGGCGAGGTAGTCGCCGTAGCTGCCGGGCCGTTCCAGCCCGCTGTCGTCACCCGAGCGCGCGTAGAGCTCGAACAGTTGCTCCAGGAACAGCCATGCCGACCAGCCGTCCCAGGCGATCAGGTGGCTACTGACCACCAGCCGATCGTGACCGGCACCGAGCCGGATCACGGTCAGCCGGCACAGCGGCGGAGCCGACAGGTCGAACCGGCGGGTCCGATCGGCCGCGAGGAACGCGTCGAGCCGGCTGTCCTGCTCGGCGGCGGTCAGGTGGGTCAGGTCGAGCTCCTCGACCGGCATCTGGGGAGCCCGGCAGACGAACTGCACCGGACGCGGCACGCCGTCGCTGGTGAAACCGGCCCGCAGGCTCGGGTTTCGCTCCAGCAGCGTCGCGCTCGCCGCCCGCAACCGGTCCACGTCCAGCCGATGCGCGAAGTCGAAGGTGGACTGCGCGGTGTAGACGTCCAGGTCACCGGTGTCGTAGCTGGCGTGGAAGTACAAGCCTTCTTGCAGCGGCGACAGCGGCCAGATCTCGTCCACCCCCTGCCCGGCGGCCCGCTCGACCTGCGCGGTCTCCTCTGCAGTGAGGGTGAACCGCGCCCCTTCGACGTCGGCCTGCGGCTCGGGCTGTGACTGGGCGGCCAGCGCCAGCCCGGCGGGGGTCCGGTGCGCGAACACGTCGCGCGGGCTGAGCGCCAGGCCGGCCTTGCGGGCCCGGCTGGAGACGGTGATCGACAGGATGCTGTCGCCGCCGAGCACGAAGAAGTCCTCGTCCGGGCCAACCTGGGCCAGACCGAGCACCTCGGCGTAGATGCCGCAGAGCCGCTCCTGCGCGGGGCTGGTGGCCGCGCGGCCGGCCCCGGTGGCCCGCTCCGGAGCCGGCAGAGCGGCCCGGTCGAGCTTGCCCGCCGGGTTGAGCGGCAGGGCGTCGAGAGCGACCCAGTACTGCGGCACGACCGCCGCCGGCAGTCGGCGGGCCGCCGACGCGCGCACCGCTGCGGTGTCCAGGTCATCGCCCACCAGGTACGCGATGAGCTCCTGGCCGCCCCGCGGTCCGGGGCGCACCACCACCAGCGCATCGGCGACGCCGGGCTCGGCGCGCAGCAAAGCTTCGATCTCGCCGGGTTCGAGCCGGTTGCCGCGGATCTTGACCTGATGGTCGGTCCGGCCCAGATAGGTGAGGACGCCGTCGGCGGTGTGGCTGACCAGGTCGCCGGTGCGGTACATCCGGGCGCCCGGCGGGCCCGACGGGTCGGCGACGAACCGCTCGGCGGTCTGGCCGGGGCGCCGGTGATAGCCGCGAGCGAGCTGGCTGCCCGCGATGTACAGCTCACCGGGCACGCCGGCCGGCACCGGACGCAGGTTGACGTCGAGCACGTGCAGCCGGGTACCGCGCACAGCCTGCCCGATCGGGACGGTCCCGGAC
>NZ_DATINC010000031.1:0-3637 GCF_035474675.1 Jatrophihabitans sp.
TCCGGCGCGGTCAGCGGGTTCTTGGCCCCGGCGATGTGCAGCACCTGGATGCCGGCGGCGCCCAGTTGCCGCTGGGCGCCGAGCACCGCCTCGTTCAGCCGCCGGGCGCCCTGCGAACCGCCGGTCACCAGCAGCGTCGGCCGGTCGGGGGCCAGTCCCAGCCGGGCCCGGGCGGCCGGCCGGTCCCGGTCGCGGTCCAGCTCCAGGATCGCCGGACGCAGCGGGATGCCGATCGGCCGGCCGTGCGGCAGGCCGGCCGAGGCGGTGGCGGTGAAGACATGGCCGGTCAGCCGGGCCGCCAGCCGGTTGGCAACACCGGGCCGGGCGTTGGCCTCGTGCACCACGATCGGGATGCCGCGCCGCCGGGCGGCGAGGTAGGCCGGCACCGCCACGTAGCCGCCGAAGCCGACCACCACGTCGGCGGACACCTTGTCCAGCACCGCCCCGGCGGCCCGGACCGCCCGCGCCACCCGGCCCGGCGTCCGGAGCAGGGCCAGGTTCAGCCGGCGCGGCAGCGGCACCGGCGGGATCAGCTCCAGCGGGTAGCCGCGGGCCGGGATCAGCGTGGTGTCCAGGCCGCGCTCGGTGCCGAGCGCGGTGATCAGCGCGTCCGGTGCCAGCCGACGGATCTCGTCCGCGACGTTCATCGCCGGCTCGATGTGCCCGGCCGAGTGCCCGCCGGCGATCACGATGCTCACGGACCCGGAAACCGGCTCGGCCACCTCAGGCACCCTTGCGCCGGGCGGCGGTCCGGCCGGCCGTCCGGTGCGGTCCGGGCTGCTGGCGGCTGGCCGGGGCGGGCCGCTGCCCGGTGCCGGGCCGGGCCACCGCGGGCTGGCGGGCCGTCCGGTCGCGCTGGCGGGCCGGCGCTCCGGCCACCGACGGGGCGGCCGGCTTCGGGCTGGCCACCTCGGCGGCCCGGGCGGCCGCGGCGGCCTGCTTGGCGACCGAGGACCGCGGTGCCGCCGGCGAGCGTGGCGCGCCCAGCCGCAGCATGCCGACCCAGCGGGCGGTGCTGCCGCTCTCGGCCGCCCGCTGCGCCGCCCGGGCCGCTGCCGGCTCGTGCCGGGCGAAGGAGACCAGCATGCCCAGCACCGCACAGGTCAGCACCAGCGAGGTGCCGCCGTTGGAGATGAACGGCAGCGGAATGCCAGTGACCGGCAGCAGCGCGGTCACGTAGCCGATGTTGATCAGCGCCTGGCCGGCGATCCAGATGGCCGCGCCGCTGGCCACCAGCCGGACGAACGGGTCCTGGCTGCGGTGCGCGATCCGCATCGCGGCGTAGGTGAACAGCGCGAACAGCAGCAGCACCACCAGGCAGCCGAGCAGGCCGAGCTCCTCCCCCACCACGGCGAAGACGTAGTCGGTGTTGGCGTTGGGCACCCAGCCGTACTTCGAGGTGCCCTGCCCCAGCCCGACCCCGACGATGCCGCCGCTGGAGAGCGCGTACAGGCCCTGGATGGTGTGGTAGCCGGCCCCCTCCGGGTCGAGGTTGGGGTGCAGGAAGGTGGTCAGCCGCTCCATCCGGTAGGACTCGGTGACCGCCAGGGTGGTGACGGCGGCCGCCACCACCAGCAGCAGGCCGGCGAAGTAGCGGTAGGGCAGTCCGACCGTCCAGAGCAGGCCGAGCAGCAGCAGCATGAAGCACAGCGAGGTGCCCAGGTCCGGCTCGAGCATGACCAGGGCGATCACCATCACGAAGCCGGGCACCAGCGGGACCAGCACGTGCCCGGTGGTGGTCAGCGTCTTCAGGGACTCTTTGCGGGCCAGCAGGTCCGCACCCCACAGCAGGATGGCGAACTTGGCGAACTCCGACGGCTGCACCACCAGCGGGCCCAGCTGCAGCCAGCGGTGCGCTCCGTTCACGGTGACCCCGATGCCGGGGACCAGCACCCCGACCAGGGCGATCAGCGCCAGCGCCAGGGCGGGATAGGCCACCCGGCGGTAGGCGGCCGGCGACATCCGCACCGCCAGCCAGAACACCGGCAGGCTCAGCACGATGAACTCCACCTCGCGGATCAGCTGCGCCCACGGCGCGTCCCCGGTGGTGTGCACCGAGGCCGAGATGGTGGTGGAGGCCGACATCAGCAGGCCCAGGAACAGCAGGCCGCCGCCGGCGGCCAGCATCAGCTGGATCGATGCGTAGGGGCTGTCCAGGTAGCGGCCGGAGGCCTGCACCACCCGGATGCCGCGCACCCGCTCGCGCAACCTGCCGATCACGACTCCACCCGGCCCCGGACGCTCGGGGACGCGGGCAGGACGACGCCGCCGGAGCAGACCGGTGACGTCGCGGCGTCCGCGACCTGGTGCACCCGCCTATCGTCGGCCCTGTCTGCGCGATCTTCGGGAGGCGTGTCGCGTGTCGCGTCCCGGCGGTCGATTTTCTTCAGGCCGGGCCGGGGTATCCCGCCGTGCCCGCGCGTGCCGGGGTCAGCCGTGGGAGATGAATTCCGCATAGAACAAGCCCATTCCGAACGCGACCGCCAGCCCGCTGACGATCCAGAACCGGACGATGGTGGTGGTCTCCTCCCAGCCGCCGAGTTCGAAATGGTGGTGGAACGGCGCCATCCGGAAGACCCGTTTGCCGGTGCCGGTGCGCAGCCGGGTGTACTTGAACCAGCCGGTCTGGATGACGCTGGACAGCGTCACCACCGCGAACAGGCCGCCCAGCACCACCAGCAGCAGCTCCGTCCGGGACAGGATCGCCAGGCCCGCCATCAGCCCGCCGAGCGCCATCGAACCGGTGTCGCCCATGAAGATCTGGGCGGGTTTGGCGTTCCACCACAGGAAACCGAAGCAGGCTCCCATCGCCGCGGCGGCGATCAGCGCCAGGTCCTGCGGATCGCGGACTGCGTAGCAGCCCGACAGCGCCGGGCCGGGATAGCAGGCGCTGCGGAACTGGATGAAGGTCAGCAGCGTGTAGGCCCCCATCACCATTGCCGCACTGCCGGCCACCAGCCCGTCCAGGCCGTCGGTCAGGTTCACCGCGTTGGTGGTGGCGGTGATGATCAGGTAGCCCAGCAACAGGAAACCGACCAGCCCGATCGAGATGGCGCCGATGTCGCGCACGTAGGAGATGTGCCTGGACGCCGGCCGCAGCCCGCGTTCGTCGGGGAACATCATCGCCCCGATGCCGAACAGCAGCGCCACCAGCAGCTGGCCGGCGAATTTGGCCCGGGCCCGCAAGCCCAAACTGCGCCGGTGCCGCAGCTTGATGAAGTCGTCGAGGAATCCCACCCCGCCCGAGCCGAGCATCAGGAACAGCAGCAGCAGGCCGGAGGCGGTCGGGCCGGAGTCGTGGCGCAGCGAGCCGATCAGGTGCGCCATCAGGTATCCGATGATGGTCGAGCCCATGATCGCCACCCCGCCCATGGTCGGGGTACCCCGCTTGACCAGGTGGCTCTTGGGGCCGTCGTCGCGGATCTCCTGGCCGAATCCCTTGATCCGGAAGTACTTCACCACCAGCGGGGTGAACAGGATCGAGGTCATCAGCCCGAACAGCGCCGAGACCAGGATGGTTTTCATGCCCGGCCCTCCCGGGCGTCAGTGCTCGGCGCGCCGTTCGGGCTCTCCGCGCCGTGCACGCCCTGCGTGCTGTCGAAGCGTCGGACCAGCTCCTGCGCCACAACCTCCATCG
>NZ_DATINC010000032.1:0-4609 GCF_035474675.1 Jatrophihabitans sp.
CGAGATCGCCGGCGTGGTGCTGGACGAGCTGGACCGGCTGCGCGGCGGCCTGCAGCTGATCGCGAGCGAGAACTTCACCTCGCCGGCGGTGCTGGCCGCGCTCGGCAGCACGCTGAGCAACAAGTACGCCGAGGGCTATCCCGGCAGGCGGTACTACGGCGGCTGCGAGGTGGTCGACCGGGCCGAGCAGATCGGCATCGACCGGGCCAAGGCGCTGTTCGGCGCCGAGCACGCCAACCTGCAGCCGCACTCGGGCGCCAGCGCGAACATCGCGGTGTACGGCGCCTTCCTGCAGCCCGGTGACACGGTGCTGGCGATGTCCCTGCCGCACGGCGGCCACCTGACGCACGGCACCAAGGTCAGCTTCTCGGGCAAGTGGTTCAGCGCGGTGCACTACGGCGTGCACCCGCAGACCGAGGACATCGACTACGACCAGGCCCGCGACCTGGCCCGCGAGCACCGCCCCAAGATGATCATCTGCGGCGGTTCGGCGATTCCCCGGCTGATCGACTTCGCCGCGTTCCGCGAGATCGCCGACGAGGTGGGCGCGCTGCTGATGGTGGACGCCGCGCACTTCATCGGCCTGGTGGCGGGCAAGGCGATCCCGTCGCCGGTGCCGTACGCCGACGTGGTCACCTTCACCACCCACAAGGTGCTGCGCGGCCCGCGCGGCGGTGCGCTGGTGTGCAAGGCCGAGCACGCCGCCAAGCTCGACAAGGCGGTGTTCCCGATGATGCAGGGCGGACCGCTGATGCACGCGATCGCGGCCAAGGCGGTCAACCTCGCCGAGTGCGCGACGCCGGAGTATCAGACCTACGCCCGGCAGGTGATCAGCAACGCCCGGGCGCTGACCGCGGGGCTGGCCGAGGCGGGCATGCGCCCGGTCACCGGCGGCACCGACACCCACCTGGCGCTGCTGGACCTGCAGGGCCTCGGGGTCAGCGGCAAGGACGCCGAGGCACGCTGCGACGCCGCGGGCATCGTGCTGAACAAGAACGCCATTCCCAACGACCCGGCGCCGCCGTCGATCGCCTCCGGGGTCCGGGTCGGCACCCCGTCGGTGACCACCCAGGGCATGACCGAGCCGCAGATGGCCCAGATCGCCCGACTGATCGGCCGGGCGGTGACCAGCGACGACGCGTCGGTGCACGCCGAGATCCGGGGCGAGGTCAGCTCGCTGGTCGCCGCGCACCCGGCCTACCCGCACAGCTGAGGACGGCTGGCCGGTAGTACATGCACCCGTCCCTGGAGTACGCGCTGGTCGGCCTGGTCGCCGCCCTGGGGACGTTCCTGTGCACCCCGCTGGCCCGCCAGATCGCCACCCGGTGGGGAGCGGTGGCCAAGCCCCGCGACCGTGACGTGCACGCCGTGGACACCCCGCGGCTCGGCGGAGTCGCGCTGCTGGCCGGCTTCGCGGTGGCGATGCTGGTCGCACACGCCCTGCCCACCCTGCGCGCCACCTTCGCCAACGGCAGCGAGATCGCCGGGGTGCTGGCCGGCGGCCTGATCATCTGCGCGCTGGGCGTGCTCGACGACCGCTACGAGCTGGACTCGCTGACCAAGTTCGCCGGCCAGGTCTCGGCGGCCGCGGTGATGTCGATCGTCGGCGGCATCCAGCTGCTCTACGTCTACGTGCCGTGGGGCGACATCGGCACCATCCCGCTGGACCGCGACGCCAGCGTGGAGCTGACCATCCTGCTCACCGTGCTGACCGTCAACGCGATCAACTTCATCGACGGCCTGGACGGGCTGGCGGCCGGCATCACCGCCATCCAGGGGATCGCCTTCTTCGGCTACAGCTACCACCTGGCCCAGATCGGCAACACCGACATCGCGCTGGCCCCGACGCTGATCTGCGCCGGCCTGGTGGGCGCCTGTGTGGGGTTCCTGCCGCACAACTTCGCCGCCGCCCGGATCTTCATGGGCGACTCGGGCGCCATGCTGATCGGGCTGCTGCTGTCGGCCGGGGCGACCACCGCCTCCTCGCAGGCCGACCCGCAGTCGCTGGGCATCAAGGGCGCGCTGCCGCTGTACCTGCCGCTGATCCTGCCGCTGGCAGTGCTGGCGCTGCCGCTGTTCGACCTGCTGCTGGCGGTCATCCGCCGGCTGTCCCGTGGCCAGTCGCCGTTCGCGCCGGACAAGGAGCACCTGCACCACCGGCTGATGGACCTCGGCCACAGCCACCGCCGGGCCGTCCTGCTGATGTACTTCTGGTCGGCGGTGCTGGCCTTCGGCGCGGTGGCGATGTCGTTCAGCAGCGGGCCGTGGCTGGTGCTGGCGGTGGTGGCGGCGCTGCTCACCGCCGGCCTGCTGGTGACCGCCATCCCGCGGCTGCGGTCCGCCCGGCTGTGACCCCGACCCCGCCTGCCCCGGCTTCGCGCCGGCCGCCGGTCGCGACCCGGCTCCCGGCCCCGGTCCGGACGGCGGCCCGGACGCTGCGCTGGCTGGTGCTGGCCGCGGTCGCCGTGCTCGGCCTGATCGGCTTCGGCCTGGTCTCGGCGGCCGGGCTGCGGGCCGGCGTGAGCTTCGTCGGCGGGCTGGTGCTGGTGGCGGCGGCCTTCGAGTTCGGAGCGTTCAACATCCGCCTGGTCGGCCGGTACGCGCCGAGCCTGACGCTGCCGGTGGCGCTGCTGAGCTACCTCACCACCGTGGTCGCGCTGGCACTGGTGCTGGTCGCCGCCAGCCCCGAGGTGGTGGACGGCCTGGCGGTCGCGGTGGGCCTGTTCAGCGGGCTGGTGATCTGGCTCGGCGGTGAGCTGCTGGCCTCCTGGGTGGTGCGCGAGCAACCCTGAGGTGGTGCAGGAGCACTCCTGAGGGCCTGTTAGCATTCCCTTACAAATGAACAGTCCGCCAGGCCCGAACGCCCCACAACAGGGGGGCGCAGATCCGTGGGCGGCCTTCGGCTATCTTGTAGCCGGAGTGCTGTTCTACGGGTTCGTGGGCTGGCTGCTGAGCATCTGGTTGCATGCCGAGTTCTGGATTCCCGTCGGCATTCTGGTCGGGGCCGGTTTCGGGATGTATCTGGTGTTCGCCCAACTGCGCCTCAAGGCGCCCAAAGCTGAACACCGCCCGGCAAGCAGCACACCGACAGAGCACCGTATCGCCCACGACCGGACGACGTCTGACGACGAAGCAGCCCGAACAACGCGGCCAGATAGTGATGACCGAGGAGAGACTGCGTGAGCCACACCGGCCTAGTCCTGGCAGCCGAAGGATTTCACGCGCCTGGGCCCATTGACTTCTTTCTGCCGGATTTCACAGGCAACTCCTGGGGAGAGCACGGCTACCAGGTCCTGCTGACCAAGGCGTCGCTGCTGCTGGTGCTCGGCGCCGTGGTGGCCTACCTGTTCCTGGCGATGACCTCCCGGCGCGGCGCCGTGGTGCCGACCAAGAGCCAGTTCCTCGGCGAGCAGGCCTACAACTTCGTCCGCAACGGCATCGCCCAGGACATCATCGGCAGCAAGGAATACCGCCGCTACGTCCCGCTGCTGGTCTCGATCTTCTTCTTCGTCGTGGTCAACAACCTGTTCGGCATCGTCCCGCTGCTCACCTTCGCGCCGTTCTCGCGGGTCAGCTTCGCCTACGGCCTGGCCGTGCTGGTGTGGCTGATCTACAACGGCGTCGGGGTCATGCACAAGGGCTTCTTCGGCTACCTCAAGCACGCCACGGTGCCCTCGGGCGTGCCGGTCTGGATCCTGCCGCTGCTGATCCCGCTGGAGTTCCTGTCCAACATCCTGATCCGGCCGGTGACCCTGTCGCTGCGTCTGTTCGCGAACATGTTCGCCGGCCACCTGCTGCTCATCCTGTTCTCCACCGGCGGGGCCTACCTGCTCATCCACGCCACCGGCTCGGTGGTGCTCAAGCCCGCCGGCGTGCTCGCCTTCGCCCTGGGGGTGGCCATCGGCTTCCTCGAGATCGTGGTGGCGCTGCTGCAGGCATACGTCTTCACCCTGCTGACGGCGCAGTACATCTCCGGGGCGCTGGCCTCCGAGCACTGAGTTCGGCTCCACCTGCACCACCGCGCACCTGCGCACACGAATTCCCGATCGGCCACGCCGGCCGAGAAACGAAAGGAAACCCTCATGGGTGGCTCGCTCAACATGGTTGGCTACGGCCTGGCGGCAATCGGCCCCGGCATCGGCATCGGCCTGATCTTCGCCGCGTACATCAGCGGCGTGGCGCGTCAGCCGGAGGCGCGCGGCGTGCTCCAGAGCATCGCCATCCTGGGCTTCGCGCTCGCTGAGGCACTTGCCATCATCGGCATCGGCCTCGCGTTCGCCCTCTAGCGATGAGCACCAACCTGTCCGTCGTGCTGGCCGCGGGGGAGGAGCCGAGTCCGCTCCTCCCGCACACCGGCGAGCTCATCGTCGGCATCATCGCCTTCACGCTGCTCTTCCTCTTCCTGCGGGCGAAGGTCTTCCCGGTCTTCGAGAAGACGTTCCACGACCGCGCGGAGTCGATCGAGGGTGCGATCGCCCAGGCCCAGAAGGACCGGGACGAGGCGGCGCAGCTCAAGCAGCAGTACGAGCGCCAGCTCGCCGAGGCGCGTGACGAGGCCGGGCGCATCCGGACCGAGGCGCAGGCGCAGCGGGCCGAGATCGTCGAGGCC
>NZ_DATINC010000033.1:0-34170 GCF_035474675.1 Jatrophihabitans sp.
GGCCGCGGCCGGGCTGGACGACGCCAGCGGGGAGGGCGCGGAGGTGCTGGGCGCCTGCGTGGTGCTGCCCGCGGCACGGGCCGGCGGTGGGTTGCGGTGCGAGCCGATGTTCAGGATCGCCAGCACGGTGACCACCGCGAGCAGCGGCAGCGCGTACGCGCGCCAGCCGTACCGGCCCGCGAAGGCCCGCCAGCGAGCGCCGGCGCCGCTGGACGATCCCGGCGGGGCGCCGGTCGACCGTCCCCGGCCGGCGGAGTGCCGCTGGCGCTGCGGGGCGGTCGGTCGAGTCACCGGGTCACGATCCCACACGCTCCGGTGCAGAGGCCGCATTTGCGCGGGCCAACAAGCCGAGGATCGCCCTGGCTGTGCTGACCGGATCCTCCAGCTGCGCGGTGTGCCCGATGTCGGGCAGCACCAGCAGGGTGGCGTCGGGCAGCGTCCGGGCGACCCGCGGCGCGTTGGCGACGTCGACCAGCCGGTCGAGCTGGCCCCACACCACCACCGCCGGGGCCTGGATCTGGCTCAGCGCGTACCAGGGCGACCGGGCGCCGACCGTCAGGTAGCTGCGTACCAGGCCCCGCAACGACCGGAGCATCGCCTCAGCGGCCCAGGCGTAGCCACGGCGCGCCTGCAGCTCGGCGACCGCCTCGGCGAGCCGGTTGGGCGGCACCTTCTCGGGGTGGGCGAAGCACAGCTCGATCACCGCCCGCACCCGCCGTTCCGGCGGCAGCTCGTCCAGCCGGGCCAGCACCCGGGCGCCCAGGCCGGGCACCAGCAACAGCGGCATCAGGGCGTCCGAGCCCTTCTTCGGCCGCAGGTCCGGCACCGCGGGCGAGACCAGGCTGAGGGTGCGCACCAGGTCCGGGCGGCGGGCGGCCACCTGGATCGAGATGGCGCCACCCATCGAGTTGCCGACCAGGTGCACCGGGCCGCGTCCGGTCAGCTCCAGGTAGTCGATCACCAGCCGGGTGTGCGCGGCGATCGAGTAGTCCCCGCCCGGTGGCGGCCCCGAGCGCCCGAAGCCGGGCAGGTCGAGGGCGTGGCCGTCCAGCCAGGGCGAGAGCAGGTCGGCCAGGTCGGTGAAGTTGGTCGAGGCGCCACCCAGGCCGTGCACGTACAGCGCCGGCTCGGCGTCGGGATTGGCCGACGGAGTGCGGCGGACGTTGATGCGGTTGCCACCGATCCGCAGCTCGGTGGCCGGCCACGGCTCGCGGTCGGGATTCGGCGCGGCCAGCCGGTACTCGGCCGGGCTGCCCAGGGTGGCGGTGCGCAGCGGCTGGCTGGGGCGGGTGCGCAACTGCAGGGGCCGGACCTGCGCCAGCCGCGTCGCCTGCGCCAGCCGTGTGGCCTGCGCCAGCCGTGTGGCCTGCGCCAGCCGCCGGCTCTGGAGCAGCGCGCGGCTGCCCAGCGGTGTGCGGCCCTGGGCCGGTGGCGTGGTGTCCATCGCAACAAAATTACCTGTTCGGCCCGGCGCGCGCCCCGCGCGGCGGCGCCGTCCCGATCATGCGACGGTCCTGGCTACCCACCGGTAGCATCAGACTCGCCCCGCGCCGGCTAGGAGGGTTCTTCATGACCGAGACCATGGACACCGCACGGGGCGCCCGGCTGCCCCGTTCGGCGCGCCGGAAGCAGTTGCTGGCCGCCGCCCAGGAAGTCTTCGTGACCCACGGCTACCACGCCGCCGCGATGGACGACATCGCGATCCGGGCCGGGGTGTCCAAGCCCGTCCTGTACCAGCACTTCCCCGGCAAGCTGGAGCTCTACCTGGCGCTGCTGGACACCCATGCCGAGGACGTGCTGGAGCGGGTCCGGCAGGCATTGGCCGAGACCGAGGACAACCGGGTCCGGGTGCACAACGTGCTGACCGCGTACTTCGACTTCGTCGACGGCGCCGACCGGGGGGACGAGGGCGCCTTCCGGCTGATCTTCTCCTCCGACCTGGGCAACGAGCCGGCGGTGCGCGAGCGGGTGGACCGGGTCGCCAGGATCACCATGCAGGCGGTCGCCGACACGGTGGCCGCCGACACCGGGCTCGGCCGGGCGCAGGCCGAGCTGCTGTCGGTGGCCCTCACCGGGGCGGCCCAGATCGCCGCGACCTGGTGGTTGGAGAACGACCGGCCGATCTCGAAGGCGGAGGCGGTCCGGCTGCTGGAGACGCTGCAGTGGCGCGGCATCTCCTTCTTCCCGCTGCAGGGCTCGGCCCCGGCACCCGGGGCCAGCTGAGCACACCGTTCGCTCACAGCGCAGCGCCCGGCCGGCAGCCCGGCAGCCGGGTTCGACTAGCGTGACAGCTACCCGGAACGGTGTTTCCGGTGATCGAGCTGGCAAACCCGGCCGGGCGCTGCGATCAGCGCCGGCACTGAACTTGGAGGACGCGTGGAGGTCAAGATCGGCGTGCTGCACACCCCCCGCGAGATCACGCTGGAGAGCAGCCAGACGCCGGCCGAGGTCGAGAAGCTGGTGGCCACCGCGCTGCAGAGCGTGGACGGCCAGCTGGCCCTGTCCGACGAGCGCGGTCGCCGGGTCATCGTGCCCGCCAACCTGGTCGCCTACGTCGAGATCGCCCAGGCCGACAGCAGGCGGGTCGGCTTCGTCGCCGGCTGAGCGCTGGCTGGAACTAGCGCTGACCGGGCCGAGCGCTGGCTAGACCGAGCGCTGGCCCGGCCGAGCGCTGGCCGGACCGGCCGGCCGGAAGAGCTAGTTGGACAGGCCGATCGCGGCCATCCGCTGGGTGTGCTTGCCCATGATCCGGTCGGTCAGCAGCCCGATGCCGGTGAGGTCCCCGACGCCGCCCATGATCAGCGTGGTCAGCGCGTCCCGGTCGGCGGCCACCCGCTGGGCCTGGGTGATCGCCTCCCCCACCAGCCGGCGCGCCCACAGCGACAGCCGGGACGCCGCGGTCGGGTCGGCGGCGATCAGCGCCCGCACCTCCCGGATCGCGAACTCGGCGTTGCCGGAATCGGCCAGCGCCTCGGTGACCAGTTGCCGGGTGGACTCGTCGACGTACTGGGCGATCTCGAGGTAGAAGTCGGCGGCCAGGCCGTCCCCGACGTAGGCCTTGACCAGCGCCTCGCCCCAGCTGCGCGGCTCGGTGCGCCGGTGGAAGGTCTCCACCGCCTCGACGAACGGCGCCATCGCCTGCTGCGGGTCGGCGCCGAGCTCGGCGAGCCGGCTCACCAGCTTGCGGTAGTGGCCCATCTCCAGGGCGGCCACCTCGGACAGCGCGGCACGCAGCGCGGTGGTCGGCGCCATCCGGGCGTCGGCGGCCATCCGGTCGAAGGCGCTCAACTCCCCGTAGGCGAGCACCCCCAGCAGGTCGACGATGGCGGCCCGGTCGGGCTGGCTGGTGGGCTGCATGGCGGTTGGGATCTCCTTGCCGGGCGGTCCGGGACGGCGGCTGCCGGGCCCACGGTATCCCGGCATGCGCGGAGCACCGCCGCACGGCGGCTAGACTGCAGGTGAGGCACGGACGCCGGCCCTGATCAGGTGCCGCATCCGCCTCACCGTCCTAGCGGGTGTCTGCCGCGCTGGCGGCCAGCAACGATGGCCGCGCCGCAGGTGCCCACGAACCGTTACGCACCTGCACGCAGAAGTGGATACCGACACATGGCAGACGCTGCCCTCTCCGACCGGGCGCCCGCCGGCGCCACCGACGAACCCGCCGCGGCGGTCGAACCGGCCCCGCTGGTCGGCCTCGCGCCGGTCCGGCCCGACAGCCCGCTGTTCTCCAGCTTCGCCGTCAAGCCCGAGATCATCGAGGCGCTCAAGGCGGTCGGCATCGAGCACACCTTCGCGATCCAGGAGCTGACGCTGCCGATCGCGCTGGCGGGCTCGGACCTGATCGGCCAGGCCCGCACCGGCACCGGCAAGACGCTGGGCTTCGGGGTGCCGATGCTCAACCGGCTGGAGCTGCCCAGCGCCAAGGGCGCCAAGCCGCAGGCACTGGTGATCGCACCCACCCGGGAGCTGGCCGTGCAGGTAGCCGGTGACCTCACCACCGCAGGCAAGCGGCTCGGCGCCAAGGTCGTCACCATCTACGGCGGCCGCGCCTACGAGCCGCAGATCGAGGCCCTCAAGGCGGGCTGCGACGTGGTGGTCGGGACCCCCGGCCGGCTGCTGGACCTGTCCCAGCAGGGCCACCTGAACCTCGGCTTCGTGCGCTGCCTGGTGCTGGACGAGGCCGACGAGATGCTCGACCTCGGCTTCCTGCCCGACATCGAGAAGCTGATGTCGCAGCTTCCCGCGGGGCGCCAGACCATGCTGTTCTCGGCCACCATGCCCGGGCCGATCGTGGCGCTGGCCCGGCAGTTCCTCAACCAGCCGATCCAGATCCGCGCCGAGTCCGACACCTCCATCCCGGCGACCGAGCACGTCGACCAGTTCGCCTACCGGGCGCACGCGATGGACAAGACCGAGGTGCTGGCCCGGATCCTGCAGGCCGAGGGCCGTGGCCTGACGCTGATCTTCACCCGTACCAAGCGCACCGCCCAGAAGGTCGCCGACGAGCTGGTCGAACGCGGCTTCGCCGCCGGCGCGGTGCACGGTGACCTCGGCCAGGGCGCCCGCGAGCAGGCGCTGCGGGCGTTCCGGTCCGGCAAGGTGGACGTGCTGGTGGCCACCGACGTCGCCGCCCGCGGGCTGGACATCGACGACGTCACGCACGTGATCAACTACCAGTGCCCCGAGGACGCGATGACTTACGTGCACCGCATCGGGCGCACCGCGCGGGCCGGCAAGTCCGGCACCTCGGTCACGCTGGTGGACTGGGACGACCTGCCCAAGTGGAAGCTGATCTGCGACAGCCTTGACCTGCCGCTGCACGAGCCGGCCGAGACCTACTCCACCTCGCCGCACCTGTACCTGGAGCTGAACATCCCCAGCACCGCCAAGGGCGTGCTGCCCCGGGCGGCCCGGGTCCGGGAGGGCCTGGCCGCCGAGGCGGTCGAGGACCTCGGCGGCCCGGATCGCAAGCGGTCCGGCCGCGGCTCCCGGCGGTCCGGGCGTCCGGAGGGATCGAGCCGTTCCGGCGGCTCTGGCGGCTCTGGCGGTTCTGGCGGTTCCGGGCGGGCCCGGACGCGGGGTGAGGCACCGGACGGCGAGCAGGCCGAGCGCAAGCCCGCGGGTACCCGTACCCGGCGGCGCCGGCGCACCCGGGGTGGTGCTCCAGTGGCCAGCGGCTCCCCGGCCGAGCCGGGCAGCGGCGACTGACCCGGATCGCCTGAGTGCCAGCACCCGTGCCCGAACCCGCACCCGGCCCGGACGGGCTGCCGCCAGTCCGCCGCGAGCCGGTCGGCGCTGTTTCCGGCGGCGCTGTTTCTGGTGGCGCCGTTTCTGGTGGTGCTGTCGCCGGCGGCGGTCCGGCTGGCGACGGCGGGGCTGGCGACGGCGGGGCTGGCGACGGCGGGACGCGGACCGCGCCGGCCGGCCCGCCGGTTTCGCCCGCGCTGGCCGACTACCAGGCGCGCACCGCCCGCTCGATGCGGATCTACGCCGTGGTGCTGGCCGTCCTGCTGCTGGCAGTGGTGCTGGCGGTACGGGTCGCCTACGCCCGCGGCGAGCTGACCCATGTCACGAGCCACAGCGCCCCGGCCCCGGCGGCCGTTCCGAGCGGCTCCACCGCCGACTCGCTGGCCCTGGCCTGGCGCAGCAGCGACCGGCCGGCCGGCGGGACGCCGGTCCAGGACGGCGTGGTGGTCAGCTACGACGCGCACAGCGTGCACGGCCTGGACGCCCGCACCGGCAAGCTGCGCTGGTACTACACCCGCTCGGACCAGACGATCTGCTCGGTGCTGCAGCAGGACGCCACCACCATCGCCATCTACGACCGGCACGGCAACTGTGACGAGGTGACCGGCTTCGTGTCCGCCACCGGAGCGGTCAAGTGGTCGCGGACCATGACCGACAACGGCATCACCGAGGCCGCCAGCGCGCCGAACGTGGTGCTGACGGTGGCCCGGTACTCGGTGCACGTCATCGACAACGCCGGCGGGCTGGACCGCTGGAACTGGGTGGCGCCGGACCGCTGCTCGGTGGACCGGGCGCTGGCCGGCTCGCAGGGCGTGCTGATCAGCACCACCTGCGGTTCCGAACACCGGCTGGTGTTGCGCGGGCTGACCTCCGACGAGCTGAAATGGTCGGTGACGGTGCCGCGGGCGATGGTGCCGGTGGCGGCCAGCGCGTTCCTGGGCGCGGTGGATCCCGACACCGGGATCCTGCACAGCTACAGCGACGCCAAGGGGGCCGACACCCCGTCCGGCCAGCTGGGCGAGCCGGCCGAGCTGCGCGGCCCGCTGGCCGGCCTGCCCCGGGCGGCCACGGCGGTCGAGGGCTTCACCTCGTCCGGCCAGCAGCTGGAGGTGCTGTGGCTGGGCAAGCTGTACAGCTTCGCCAGGTCCGGCACCATCAGCTGGTCGGCACCGGCGTCCGGCCCAGCCACCGTGCAGGGCCCGGACGTGCTGGCTGCTGCCGGCGGCTCGACGGTCCAGCGCCTCGACGGCCGGAGCGGGCAGCCGGCCGCCACCGTGGCGCTGTCACCGGAGCTGCCCGCGGGCTACCGGGCGTTCGGAGTCGGCAACGGATTGCTGCTGGCCGGCACCGACACCCGGATGTATCAGTGAGGACCCGGTTCGCGCTGCCCGGCGGCAGCATCGCCGCGCTGGACACCGGCGTCTCGCAGCCGGGACCGGTCGCCGAGCACCGCGGCGTGGTGCTGCTGGTGCCCGGCTACACCGGCAGCAAGGAAGACTTCCAGCCGCTGCTGCGGCCGCTCGCCGCCGCCGGGTACCGGGCCGTCGCGATCGACCAGCGCGGGCAGTACGAGTCGGAGTGGGCCGGCGACCCGGACGGCTACACCCTGGATGCGCTGGCCGGCGAGGTGTGCCAGCTGGCGGCTGAGCTCGGCACCGGCGCCAGCCGCCTGCACCTGGTCGGCCACTCGCTCGGCGGGCTGGTCGGGCGGGCCGCGGTGCTGGCCAAGGCCGAGCTGTTCGACAGCTTCACCCTGATGGGTTCCGGGCCGGACGCGGTGGCAGGCCAGCGCCGGACGCTGCTCGACGCCGGTGAGCTGGTGCTGGCCCGGCGCGGCATGGCGGGCCTGTGGGCCTACCTGGAAGCCGGCGCCCAGGCGGACCCGAAGTACGCCACCTCGACGCCGGCGTTGCGGGCCTTCCTGCGGACCCGGTTCCTGGCCACCGACCCGGTCGGGTTGCAGGGCATGGGCGACCTGCTGCGCACCGTGACCGACCGCACTCGCGACCTCGCCGCGACCGGGGTGCCGACGCTGGTGCTGCACGGCGAGTCCGACGACGCCTGGCTGCCGCAGGTGCAGGCCGACATGGCGCGACGGCTGGGTGCCGCGTACGCGGTTATCCCGGCGGCGGCCCACTCGCCGGCCGTGGAGAACCCGGCGGCGACGCTGCAGGCCCTGCTCGACTTCTGGCAGCAGCTGAGCTGACCGTCCGGCGTCAGCTGGGGGTTCCGTCAGCGCCGGGCTTGCATCGGTCGGCTCGGTTCGGGTCGGTTCGGTCGGCCGGACCCTTCAGGCTTGGCTGGCCTCCAGCAGCCCCAGGCCGTCCCAGCTGGCCCGGGGGCGGGAGCTCGCCTGGCCCTCGGGGCACAGCCGCCGGAAGTCGCACCAACTGCAGGACGGCCCGGGGACCGGCCCGAACACCTCGACGGGGTCGGCGCCGCCGGCCACCGTGTCGGTCGCGGCGAGGATGTCGGTCGCGGTCTCCCCGGCCCGGTCGAGGTGCTGGTTCAGCGACTCCTCGGTGTGCTCGAAGGCCGCCACCTCACCGGTGGGCAGGTGGTGCAGCTCCACCCGGCGGCAGCGCTGGTGCAGGGTGCGTTCGGCAGCCACCGCGTACAGCGCCAGGGCCTGCGAACCGCGGGCGTCGTCGACATCCAGCCGGCTCCGGCCGGTCTTGTAGTCGACGATCACCAGCTCGCCGTCCCGCTCGTCGATCCGGTCCACCCGGCCGGAGATGGCCAGCCGGTCGGTACGGGTGGCCACCGTGCGCTCCACGCCGCGGGGCTCCCGCCGGACGTCGCCGCGCTCGGCCTCGTCGGCGAGGTAGCCGGCCACCCAGTGGGCGGCCTGGTCCCGCCAGGCCTCGGACTGTTCCCGGTCGGCGAAGCCGTCGTGCTGCCAGTTGCGGATGACCAGCGTCGCCCCGGCCTGCGGGGTACGCCGGTCCGGCTCCAGCTGCCACCACCGCGCCAGCGCCAGGTGCACGGCAGCACCCAGGGTGTTGTGCGCCCAGGGCGGCCCTTTCGCCGGGGCCGGCCGGTCCAGGTAGGTCATCCGGTACCGGCGCGGGCAGTCGAAGCTGGCCAGCTTGGAGGGAGTGGCCGCAAACAGCGGGCGGGGCAGGCCGGCCAGTTCGAGCTGTTCGGGGCCCGCCGTCACCAGCTGCCTCCGCCCGAGTCGCCGCCGCCTCCGCCGCCCCAGTCGCCGCCACCGCCGCCCCAGTCGCCACCGCCGCCGCCCCAGTCGCCGCCGCCCCAACCACCGTCGCCGTCACTCGAGCCGCCGTGGTCGGCAGACTCCCGGCCGGCGTCGAAGCCGCTGTCGTAACCGGCGCCGTAGCCGCCCCAGCCGCCACCCCAACCGCCGAAGCCCCAACCCCAGCCGGGACTGAGGGCCTCGGCGATGAGCAGCGTCTCCCAGAACGGCATGGAGTACCAGCCGCCGGGATAGCCGCCACCGCCGGCGAAGTAGTACGGCGCTCCGGGGGTGTAGCTGGGATAGCCCTGCACGGTCTGGCCGCCGACATTGACCTGCTGCGCCCCCGACAGCTGCGGGGCGTTGGTCTGCACCAGGGGCGGCAGCTCCGGTCCGAGGTCCAGGCCGAGCGCCTGCCGGGCGGTCCGGGTGGCCTGCAGACCTTCCAGGATGCTGCGCCGGGCGGCGCCGAGCTGGGCGAGCGTGGTGGCCGAGGCCAGCTGGGAACCGCCGGAGTTGTAGCGCTCGGAGGCATCGGACAGGGCTTGCCGGGCGGTGGCGTTGCTCCCCGGTTGCAGGCTGGTCACGTCCCCGGCCAGCCGGTCGTAGTAGGGCTGGATCTCGGCGCGGGCGTCGGACAGGGCTTGCCGGTCCTTGCGCCGGCGCCGCCAGACCAGCGCCCCGACGCCACCGGCGCCGAGCACGCCGAGGACCCCGAGGGTGGCCCAGCCGCTGCCACCGGTCGTGGAGGTGTCCTCGCCACTGTTGTCGGAGCCGGACCCGCCCGAGCAGCCCTTGGGAGCGGCGTTGACCAGCCTGGCGAAGTCCTTGATGGTCTCGGTCAGGTCGCTGTTCGACCGGAGCTGGTCACGGTTGTCGGTCACCGCCCGGCTTGCCAGTTGGCCGGCCCGGCCGGAGCACAGCGCGCTGGAGGCCGCGTTGAACGTCCTGCCGACGAACACCCCCACGGTCAACCGGCTGCCCGGGTCCACCGCCTCACCGATCTTGATCGCGAGCGCGCCCGCGTTGCCGGCGTCGGCAGGCAGCACCGCGATCTTGACCGTCGAGCTCAACGCCGAGCGCGCGGCGTCGGAGTCCAGCTTGGCGCCGGCGGCCGGGTCGACGTAGAGGTTGCTCGACTGCAGCTGGTCGATCGCTTCATCGACGTCGGCGGCGGCCGGCGCGGCGGTCAGCAGCAGCGTGCCGGCCAGGGCCATCGCCAGCAGTACGACAGCGCGCAGCCGCCGCCGGGAGCCCGCCCATCTGGTCACCGGTTCATGCTAGTGGCCGGTCGGCAGCGCCGTTTCGTCCGTCCACAGGACGCGCCGGACCGTCCACAGGGGTTCGGCGGCCGGAAGCTCGGCGTTCGGCTGGCCGGAAGCTCGGCGTTCGGCCCGGTCTCAGCGGCGCGGGTGCCCGGTGGCCTTGGATGCCGCCGGCAGCCGCGGCTGCGAGCCCGGATGGGCCGGAGCGGCCCCGGCGGTGGAGGCGGTCGGGTGCGGGCCGGCCGGCTGGTGGGAGCGGCCCGGCTGCCGGCCCGGCGCGGTGGTCGGCCCGGCCTTGGGGAGCTGTGCGGTGCGGGCCGGTGAGCCAGCACCGGTCAGCGCGGCGCAGTAACCCTCGACCCCAGACGTCCCGCCGGCCGCATCGACCAGGGGCCGGAAGCCCGGCCTGGACAGCGTCGCCGCGCTCGGCCCGGCCGCCTGGTACGCCCGGCACAGTCCCGGCAGCTGGGCGGGGGTGTCCGTGGAGCGGCCGGTGGACCTGGCCGGTGCGGAGGGTGAGCTGGTCGCGGAAGCAGCCGGGGGCGGCGCGGTGCGGCTCGGCACCGGCAACGGTGGGTGCGGGACCGAGGGGCTGTGCGGGGCTGGGGTGCGCTCGGGGTCCGGGGCGCCGGAGCCGTTGAAGAGGTCGGACACGGTTTCCTGCAGCGGGGCCGGCAACTGTCCGGCGGCAGCGGCCGCGGCGGTGGCTCCGAGCAGCATGAGCAGGGCGGCCCCGGCCACAGTCAGCTGCGCGGCCGACCAGCGGCGGGCCCGGGCCAGCTTCGTCCGGCGGCGGTTGCCCGCCGGGGTGCGGCCCTCGTCACCGAGGTCCCCCTCGGTCCGGGCCGCGGGGTCGAGGTCGGTCTCACCGGCCGTCGCGGTGGAGCCGACCGTGGCGGTCTCACCGGCCGTGGCGGTGGAGCCGGCCGTGACGGTGGAACCGGCCGCCGCGGGGCGGCGCAGCCGGTACGCGGCCCGGAATGCGGCGACGGCCCGGGACCGGCCCTTCAGCTCGGCGGTCGACGGCGGTGCCGAGGCGGCCGCCAGCAACTGCTGCAACGCGTCGGAGGCGTGCGCAGCTCGGGCGAGCTCCTGCTCGTCCGGATGGTGTCGCGACTCGTGGCCGTCAGCTGTCATGACACTTGGTCAGCGCCGACGCGGGGGCATCTGTCACACTGCGGCCCGATCGGTCAGTCGACGGGTACCTGTTCCAGCATCGCAGCCAGATTCTTCAGCCCGCGGTAGGCAGCGGTGCGCACCGCGCCGGGGCTCTTGCCCAGCACCACACCGGCGCTCTTGGCGTCCAGTCCGATGACCGTGCGCAGCAGCACCGCCTCCGCCTGCTCCTGGGGAAGCTGGGCGATCAGGCGGAGCGCGGCCACCGTGGACAGTGACTCCTCGGCCTGGATCTCGGTGTCGTAGTGGCCGGGCACTGCCAGCAGCGTCTCCCAGGCGGCCGGTTCCGCGGGCCGGCGGCTCCGGCTGCGGAGGTAGTCCAGGCCGCGATGCCGGCCAATGGTGGCGACCCAGCCCCGGAAGCCGTCGCCGTCGCCGGTGAAGGTGTGCAGGTCCCGGCAGACCTGGAGCCAGGTGTCGGAGGCGATGTCCTCGGCATCCCGGCCGACCAGCACGCTGAGATAGCGCAGCAGGCCCGGATGCAACTGGTGGTAGAGCTCGCTGAAGGCCTCTTCCTCACCGGCCTGGGCGGCCAGCACGACAGCGCTCAACTGATCGTTCGCGGCGCGCAGCGACGTCAGCAGCGGGCGTCGATCCCCGAGACCGTCACCGTCCGGACGCGGCCGGGTCAGCATGCGGGGTTCACCCCTGACGCACCCACCCTCGCCGGTCGAGTCGATCTTTCAGATCGAATTGGCTGGACCGTACCGGATCAGCGGGCCGGCGGACACGTATTGAGGCCCAACACCCCGAGTCGAGGTGTCAACTGCTGGCCGTGCGACGGGCCGGGCAAGGGCGTAACACCGGCCGGGGGCCCATCCGCGTGCGGACGAGCCCCCGGGTTACGGCATGGCGCTAGTAGTACCAGCGACGGCCACCGACGGCGCGGCCCATGCCGCCCATGATGGCCAGGATGGCGCCGATCACCAGCAGGATGATCCCCAACCAGGTCAGGATGCCGATCCCGGCGATGAGCCCGATGACGAGCAGGATGATTCCGAGGATGATCACTGATTCCTCCAGTGGGTTGCGTGACGTGCGGACGGTTCGTGCGGGTGTGAGCTAGTACCGGGGATCGACCGGGTCGATCGGGTCGTTCGGTTCGATGACCGTCGTTCCGGAGCGCCGGTGAATGATGTCGGTACGGCGTCGCGTGCTCATCATCGCAACGGTGATGAGCAGCCCGGCCGCGCCCACGATCATCAGGATCACCCCGATCGTGCTGAGGTCGAGCCCGTTGACATCCGCGGTGACGGCGAACGTCAGGATCGCGCCGACCGCTATCAGAAAGAGACTGGCCCCTATCCTCATGAGAACTCCTTGTCGGATAGAACCGTGGTGCCGCGCCTCGTGGGATTCGAAGCGCCGCTGTCCGGCTGAGCCTCCGTACCCTGCAGGACGACGGTTGACCATTGTGCCGGGTGGCTGTTCACCCTCATCTTGATCAGCGTCCGGTCCTCCAGTTTTGTCACACGGCGCGCTCAGCCGGTGGCCGGTGAGTGGATGAGGTCGATCCCGGTGGCCAGGCCGAGCAGCCGTTCCAATGACTCGGGGCTGGTGGTGTCCGAGCCCAGCCCGACCTTCTTGCGGGTGCCGTGGTAGTCCGAGGATCCGGTGCTGAGCAGGCCCAGCTCTTCGGCCAGCTCGGTCAGCCGGGCGCGGTCGTCGGGGGCATGGTCGAGGTGGTCGACCTCGATGCCGAGCAGGCCCGGCTCCACCAGGCTGCGCAGCGCCGCCTCGTCGAGAACCCGGCCGCGCCGGCGGGCCCACGGATGGGCGATCACCGGCACGCCGCCGGCCTGCCGGATCAGCTCGATGGCGAGCTCCACGGGCATCTCCAGCTTGGGCACGTAGTACGGCGAGGAACTGGACAGCAGGTGGGCGAAGGCGTCGGTGACGCTGTCCACCACGCCGGCCTGCACCAGCGCCTGTCCGATGTGCGGGCGTCCCACGGCACCGCCGCCGGCGATGTCGATGACCTGCTGCCAGCTGATCGGGTACCCGGCCGCGACCAGCGCGTCGACGATCGCCTCCCCGCGGCCCAGCCGGCTCTCGCGCAACCGGGCCCGTTCGGCCTTGAGCGACTCGGCCTCCGGATCGAAGAGGTAGCCGAGCAGGTGCAGACTGATCCGTTCGTCACCGTCGTCGTAGATGCAGGAGAACTCAGTCCCCCGGATCAGCGTGAACGGCACGTCCAGCCGGCCGACCGCCGCGCCGGCCTCCTGCCAGCCGCCGGTGGTGTCGTGATCGGTGATGGCCAGGGTGTGCAGTCCCGCGGCCACCGCGTTGCCGACCAGCTCGGTCGGGGTGTCGCTGCCGTCGCTGGCGGTGGTGTGGGCGTGCAAATCGATCATCAGGTCACCCTACGTGGCCGCCGGGTGACCATCTGACGAGTGGCTGCAAGCTGGCCGGGGGCTGCGAGTCGCCGTCCGTGGTCCAGTCCTGCTCGCTACACAGCGCCTGCAGTCAGTGGCTGCGGGGATGGCCCGCCCGGTCAGCGCACCGGAGGCAGCGGCATGGTCGGATAGTCACTGGGAGCGCCGCCCGGCTGCCAGCGGCGGTAGAGCATCGAGTCCGGCCCGAACAGCAACGTCGAGACCTCGTGGTAGAGCCGGTCGGGCCGGGGCAGGTACTCGATCCGGCTCATCGCCTGGTGCTGGCCGGCCGACTCCATGACGAAGGCCCCGTAGCCCAGGAACCGGCCCAGCACCGAGCGCTCGTAGGTCAGGTCGGTGACCTTGGTCAGCGGCATGATGGCCACCCGCCGGGTGATCACCCCGCTGACCAGCAGGACCCGCTTGTCGGTGATGACGAACTCCTCGGTGGCCCAGAACCACCAGGCGAAGCCGAACCACCCCAGCGATGCCAGCAAGGCGAGCACTCCGACGACGGCGAAGAACTGTTCGTCGCCGAGGTAGAGCACCATCAGCAGGCCCAGCAGGAAGAACGCTGCGGTGCCGGTGCCGACCTTGACCAGGCTGACCCAGTGGCGGCGGGTGACCACCACCGCCCGCTCGGAGGCGATCAGGTACTTGTCGTGGTCCTTCATGGCATGACGGTCGCGCGGCGGGGGCTAGTCCTCAAAGCTTCGGATGAATTCGCTGATGCTGTCGAAGCCGTGCCCGAGCAGGTGCTGAATGTTCTTCACCACCGCGGCCGCGTCGGTGGGCGAGTTGACCACGAAGAAGATCAGGAACGCGATCAGGAGCACCATGCCGATCTTCTTGGCGACCACGCTCTACTCCTCGATGCCCGTTCGACGCGGCTGTTCCCAGCCACAGGTCAAGACCTGTCTACCGGACAGCGACGGATTAGCGTGGGAGGCGCTCCCGGGGGCCGGGCGGTGCGCCGGGCGTTCTCACTGGTCGGGTCCCTGTCCGTGGCCCGCCGGTGCCGAAGGGACCTCAGTAGCCCGGCCGCAGCCGCTGTGACAGCTCTCCGGCCTCCAGCAGCGGCAGATACTGCTGGCTCCGCAGGTCCGTCACGGCGAGGTCCTCCAGCACCGCGTATCCCGCGTCGGCGGGGAAGCTGACCAGCCACAGCCACACACCGGCAGCCTCTCCCACGTAGGCGCTGCGGTCGGCGAGGGTGTCCTGGACCGGCCACAGCGGCGTCGGATGCCCTAGCGCGTGCACCCTGGCCGACGGCACCTCTCGCGATCCCGGTGGCGGTGCCGTCAGCAGGGTGCCTGCGTAACTTGCCCCCAGGCCGATGCCGGGCTCCTCCGCGACGACGAGCCACTCACCGATGCCACCCAGCGGAGCAGGCCCTCGCAGTGACACCACGGTTGCCCGGAATCTGTCCGGCGGCTCGCCGACAGTGGCCATCCCGGCCAGCGTCCAGCCCAGCGGCATCGGATCGGGAAGCCAGAGCGGTACCTCGGCGTGCTTGCAGACATGCCGGATGGCAGAGTCGTCCAGCTGGGCCAGGATGGTCAGCGGGAGCGTGTGACCGTGTCGCGGGCATCGCCAGGCCTTGTCGCTTTCGGTGGGTGCCACCAGGTCGGTCCCGCACCTGGGACACCACGAGAAACCCATCCGCCCAAGGTGCACCGCAGCGCAGCGCGCGTCAATGTCGCACACTGGGCGGCGTGCTCATCGCAGCCGCCGGCGGCATCGTCTTCGACGAGCACCGCAGGCTGCTGCTGGTCCTGCGGTCGCTGCCGCCGGCTGCCCTCACCTGGTCGGTGCCCGGTGGCAAGTGCGAACCGGGCGAGTCCCCGGCGGCGGCGTGCGTGCGGGAGGTCGGCGAGGAGACCGGGCTGGCTGTCGAGGTGATCCGGTGGGCTGGCCGGGTACACCGCCCGGCACCCGGTGGCAGTCAGTTCGTGATCGACGACTTTCTCTGTGGAGTTGTCGGTGGCACCCTGCGCGCCGGGGACGACGCGGCCGAGGCCGGGTGGTTCGACCTGGCCGCCATGACCGGCTTGCCGCTGGCGGCCGGCCTGCTGGAGGCGCTGACCGACTGGGATCTCCTGCCCGCCTAGTCCCCTGGCCGGCCGAGGACTGCGGCCCAGTGCCGGCGAGTTCTCAGGCGGTCGGCACCGGTCGGCCCGGTTGCTCGCCGCCACGGGCATCCAGGTAGTTCTGCTTGGGAACCATGACCTTGCGCCGGAACAGGCAGACCACCGTGCCGTCCTGCTTGTAGCCCTTGGTTTCGACGTACACCACTCCCCGGTCGTCCTTGGATTTCGACTCCCACTTGTCGAGTACCACTGTTTCGCCGTAGATCGTGTCGCCGTGGAAGGTCGGCGCCACGTGCCGCAGGGACTCGATCTCGAGATTCGCGATGGCCTTGCCCGAGATGTCAGCCACCGACTGGCCTAGCAGGATCGAGTAGACCAGGTTGCCGACCACCACGTTCTTTCCGAACTGGGTGGTGTTCTCGGCGTAGTGGGCGTCCAGGTGCAGCGGGTGGTGGTTCATGGTGATCAGGCAGAAGAGGTGGTCGTCGGCCTCTGTGATGGTCTTGCCGGGCCAGTGCCGGTAGGTCGCACCGATCTCGAACTCCTCGTAGCTACGGCCGAACTGCACAGTTGCCTCCTCGCCGATGGTTTGCGTGTGGTTATGGTGCCGGACCCGGCGGCGTGCCGAGCGGCTGGGCGGCGTGCCGTTGGTCACCGGTGACCGCTACCAACCCTTCCGTCGTCCGACCCGAATGGTGACCGTCCTGGTGCTGGTGGTCAGCTCAGGTCGACCGGGTCGCGCATCAGGTCCGTCAGATCCGTTTCGGCCACCTGCCAGCGCCGGTGCAGTTGCTCGCTGCCGTGCACCCTCGCCCAGGCGAGCTCTGTCTGGGTTGCCGGAAGCACCCGCAGCACCTGCACGTCTGCTACTCCCCTGACCGCGACGGGTTGCAGTTCCGAGGCGACCAGCACTCCGCCGGTGCAGCGGGAACCCGGACAGAGCGGTTCGCCAAGATCGACCCGGTTACCCGGCTGGTACACCGCACCTTCGACTGCCGGAGCGGCCGCGAGCACCGCCAGTGCCCGCCAGAGCCGGTCCGGCCGACCTGCTGCTGACAGCAGCAGTTCCGCACGCGGCGCACTGGCGGTGGCGATCACGGCCTCGGCCGGGTCCGCCATCGGGTGCCGGGCCATGCCGAGCGTGAGGTAGTGGTCGGTGGTGCCGTCCGGATACCGCAGCACCTCGATGGGGTCGACTCCCAAGAAGGACACCGAGGCGCGGGCCGGGAGGACTTCGAAGTGTTGCCGATAGGCCGCTTCGACAAGGACGAGGATGTCGGGAGGCGCATCGGTCATCCCCGGACGCTACCGCGTGCATGGTGACCGTCCTCATCCGCGGAACGAAGCGGCGATCTGCTGTTCCACCGCCGCGTAACTCCGGCCGGCGGAATTGAGCAGGCTGCCGATCCCTTCCAGAGCGGCGGTCATGCCTTCGGCGTTCTTGTTGAACTGCTCGTACAACGCGGCGAACTGGGTGGCTGCCGCACCGGACCAGTCGGCACCGAACAGCGGCGTCAGCTGACTTTTCAGTCCGACGTGCTGCCCGCGAATCTCGACGGCGGTCCGCCCGCAACTGCCTCCGAGTGCGCTCAGCTGTTCTGGTGAAACCTTCAAACCTGTCATGGAGCCCGGTCCCTTCGCCGATGGTCGGTAACGCTGATGGAAATCTGGGCGCCACCGTAAGCAGACATGGCGTCGCGCGCAGCTGCCGAGCGGCGATCTGTGGATAAACCCGTGTTATCCACAGCTGGAACGGCAAGCCCGCACTCGGCGCAGGAAATCGGCAACACTCTCGGCATGCGGGTGAAGCTGACGCTCCGGTCACCGGAAGACGAGCGTGACGTCGAGGTCATTGCCGAGGGTGGCGCCACGGCAGGCCAACTGGCTCCACTGTTCGGCGGTGTGCTGGGCGCCGCGACCGGCTCGTTGTTCAACGACGGCAGGCTGCTGTCCGCGCAGGCGTCGCTGGGCGAGCCCGGCCTGCGCTCGGGATGCGTGATCACCATGGGTGCCGGGACCAGGCGGCCCTCACCGGCCGACTCCGCGCTCCAGCTGCGCGTGGTCAGTGGACCGGACAGCGGCAGGACGATCGGACTGCCGCGTGGCCGTCACCTGATCGGCCGCAGCAAGGAAGCCCAGCTGGACCTGGCCGATCCGGACGTCTCCCGCCGGCACGCCGAACTTCGTGTCGAACTCGACGGCGTCTCGGTACGCGACCTGGGTTCCACCAACGGCAGCTGGCTCAACGGCTCTCGCGTTCCGGCCGCCGGCTGCCCGATCGGCCAGGATGACGAGCTCCGGTTGGGCAATTCGCTGCTGCGGCTGGTGACCGCGACCGACCCGCCAGCCGCGTTGACCGCCGATGCCGCCGGCCGGCTGCGGGTGCACCGGCCGCCCGCCGTTGCCGAGTCGGGGCACGACGAACCGGTCGAGTTTCCATCCGAGCCGGTTCCGACCACCCGGAACCGGGTTCCGTGGTTGGCCGGGCTGGCGCCCGCGGTGCTCGGGGTCGGCTGCGCGATCCTCATGCACAACAGCCAATTGCTGGTCTTCGCCCTGCTGAGCCCGGTAACCATCCTGGCCGGCGCGGCCGTCGACCGCCGGGAGTGGCGCCGCAACCGGCGGCGGACGCAGGCAGAACTCGCTCGCGCCGAGGCCGGCGCCCGGGAACAACTCGCTGCCCGGTTGGCAGCCGAGGAGAGCAGGCTGCACCGCGATTTTCCCGATGCGGCAACGGTGCTGCACACCTCGACCGTTCCGGACTGCCGGTTGTGGGAGCGCCGGCCGGGCGAGCGCCGGTTCCTCGCCGTCCGGCTCGGACTGGCCGACCGGAAAGCCGATACCCGGGCGACCCGGGCGGGACGCCTGCTGGCGGCCGAGGTTCTTGCGGGTGTGCCTGCCACCGTCTCCCTGGCCGAGGGAGCACTCGGGCTCGCCGGTCCGCTGCCGCTGGTCCGCGGCGCGGCACGGTGGGTGGTCGGGCAACTGCTGGCGTTGCATTCCCCGCGGGACCTGTCTCTGGTGGCCTTCCTCGACGGCGAGGTCGACGACTGGCGCTGGTTGAGGTGGCCGGAGGCCACGGTCAGGGCCGTCGCCACCGAGCCGTCCGCGCACCGTTCGTTGTCGAGGAACTTGCGCGAACTCGTCTTCGAACGGAAGGCCCGCGGTACCGGTACCTGGTCCGGGCCTCGGGTCGTGGTGTTGCTGGATCGGGCAGGGCGGTTCGTCGCGCTGGATGACCTGCGAGCCGTTCTGGAGGAAGGACCGGCGGTGGGCGTGACGGCGGTCTGCCTCGACACCGACGTGCGCGTGTTGCCGCCGTCCTGCCGGGCGACCGCCGTGCTCACCTCGGACAACGGCTCTAGCACCGAACTTCGACGTGCGGGGCAGCTGACGGCCCGGGCGGCCACCGAGTGCGTTTCTGCCGAATGGGCCGATCGGCTGGCGCGTTCCCTTGCTCCGCTGCACGACACCGACCCCGCCGACGGTGCCGCGCTGCCCGGCGAGGTGTGGCTGGCCGACCTGCTGGGCGGCGCCCAGGTCAGCGCACAGTCGCTGGTGGACCGCTGGTCACGCCCGGGGCCGGCAGCGACACCGATCGGTCTGACAGTGGCCGGACCGCTGGAGTTCGATCTGGTGCGGGACGGCCCGCACCTGCTCGTCGCCGGTGCCACCGGAGCCGGGAAATCCGAACTGCTGCGCAGCTTCGTCACCGGCCTGGCGCTCCGGCACCCACCGGATGACATCGCCTTCGTCCTGATCGACTACAAGGGCGGAGCGGCCTTCGGCGGCTGCGCGGAATTCCCCCACGTGGTGGGCCTGGTCACCGACCTCGACGGGCACCTGACCAGCCGCGCCCTCGCCTCGCTCGACGCCGAGATCCGCCGTCGTGAGATCACGTTGGCCGAGGCGGGGGTGGCGGAGTTCGAGGACTACCAGCGATTGCCGGAAACCCGGCAACGTCGACTGGCCAGGCTGATCCTGGTAGTGGACGAGTTCGCCCATCTTGCCGCGGAACTGCCTACCTTCCTGTCCGGCCTGGTCGCCGTGGCCCAGCGCGGCCGGTCTCTCGGCCTGCACCTGGTGTTGGCCACCCAGCGGCCGGCCGGCGTGGTCTCCGCGCAGATCAAGGCCAACGTCTCCGCCCGCATCGCGCTGCGGGTCACCGACGCGGCGGACTCGACGGACGTGATCGGTCGCGCGGCGGCCAGTGAGATCTCCAAGAACCACCCTGGTCGGGGCTTTGCCCTGCTGGCCGACGGGCTGTCGGAGTTCCAGACCGCGCGGACCGGACAGCGGCTAGCTCCGGCGGAATCGGTCACCGTTACCCCACTGGACCCCTGGCATCGCGTGGCGGCTGGACCTGCCGGTCCACCGGCCGGCAGCGGTGTCGAGGACGGCCGGCCGGTGCAGGCGACCATGTGGCAGGCCGTGGAGCAGCTGGGCCGGGCGGTGCCCGAAAGCCCGTGGTTGCCGCCGTTGCCGGCACGGCTGACCACCACCGACCTCGGCCACGATCAGGCGCAGCCTTTCCGGATCCGGTTCGGCCTGACCGACGATCCCCGTGGCCAGCGGCAGTACCCGGCCGTGCACGATCTCCTGACAGGCGGCTCGCTCGGCTTCATCGGCGGCCCGCGGTCGGGTCGCACCACCGCCCTGCACACCTTCCTGGGACAGGCCTGCCGGCAGCTCGCCCCCGACCAGCTGCACCTGTACCTGCTGGACTGCGCGGGCCAGAGCTTCCGCCACTTCGGGCGGTTGCCGCACTGCGGAGCGGTGGTGGGACATTCCGAGCCGAACTCGATCGCGAGGCTGCTCACCAGGCTGGTCGAGGAGCTGGCGGATCGGCAACGGCTGCTGGCCGGCCTCGGCCTGGCCACGCTGGCAGAAGCGCACCTGACCGGCACGCCGCTGCCGGTGATCGTGGTGGCCCTCGACGGTTGGGAAGGCCTATCCGCGCTCAGCGACGACCACGACGCCGGCCGGTCGGCGGAGGCGCTGCTGCGATTGGCGCGCGACGGCGCGGCAGCCGGCATCACGGTGCTGGTCGCGGGCGACCGGGCGATGCTCGGCCTGCGGGTGGCGCCGGCACTGAGCCGCAAGCTGTTGCTGGCCCTGGTCGACCGCGGCGACTACCTGACCGCTGGGGTGAGCCCGGCCGACCTGCCGGCCCGGTTCGAGCCGGGCCGTGCGGTGGCAGCCGGGAGCGGCCTGGGGGTCCAGCTGGCGTTGCTCGTCGATGACACCGGCCCGGGAGCGCAGCAAGCTGCCGTGGCGGCACTCGGCACCATGGACCGGCCTCCCACTGCCGGCCCGGCGATAAGGATCCGGAGCCTGCCGGTGTCGGTGCGCCGGGCCGAGTTGATGGCAGGTCCGGCCGACCGGCACCGCCTCTACGGGCCCGCTGACGAGCCGGCCGACCAGCCCGGCCACTGCCTGCTCGGGCTCGGCGGGGACGACGCCCGGCCGGTCTGGGCCGCCCTGTTCGTCGACCACGCCCGGTTCCTGATCTCCGGTCCGCCGTTGAGCGGCCGCAGCACCACAGCCATCGTGATCGCCGAGCAGGCCTGGCAGGCCGGACTGACCATGCTGGTCGCAGCTCCGGCCCGCTCGCCGCTAGCCGACTGGGCCGGCCAGCGAGGGTTGGACGTGCTGACCCCGGACGACCCGCCATATCCCGGCCGGGCCAGCGATCCCGGGCCCGGACAGCTGGTGCTGATCGACGACACCGAGCAATTCACCGACACGGCCAGCGGAAGCTACCTCACCGAGCTCGCCACCAGTCATCCCGCGGCGGTGATCGCGGCGGGCCGCGCGGAGGACCTGATGACGAGCTTCCGCAGCCCGGCGGTGGTGATCCGCCGTCGCCGTACCGGCTTGCTGCTGCAGCCCGGGCCGGCTGACGGCGAGCTGCTCGGAGTGCGCACCGGCGGCCAGCGGATGACGCCGGTCCCCGGTCGAGGCCTGCTGGTGACCGACACGACGCGCCGGACAGCGCCGGACGGCCTTGCCCTGCAGGTGGCGGTATGAACGGCCCGGCTACCGCATCTGGGACAGCAGGTCGCCGATCTCCTGGGTGGCGTACCAGGACAGCTCGAACCCCTCGGCATCGTCGACGACCTCTTCGGCTGCCGGGTCACCGAGGTCGGCCGCGTCGACCTGCTCGGCGGCACGAGCCACCGTGGGCTCAGCCTCGACGTCGTCGGCATGGACCGAGGCGCACCAGGCCAGCGGAATCCCGACGTCGATGCGCACCACTCCGTAGTCCAGGTCGTCGCGTACCGATACCGACTCGTCCGCCACGTCAGCCGAAATCACGATCCGGCGCCTGGCTGCCGCCGGGTCTGCCGAGATCAGTCGCAGGGCGGCTCTGGCGGCTTCAGCCGCCGCCGCGTATTCCAGCGCCTCGATATCGTCGTCGAGGTAGTACTCGCGCAGTCCCGGAGTCACCGCGAAACCGGTCAACGGCGCCGGCCCCAGCATGCCGGTACCGGCCAGGTCTGCCAGCACGCTGGAGGTGGCCGGCAGGTAGACCCTCACGCGGTGCCCGAGGTCGGCACGGTGAAGTCGGGTTGCCGCTTCTGGTGGCGCAGGGTGTTCGCCGCCGTGCGCATGGCGGTATGCAGCACCGCCGTCCGGCGCCGCGAGTTCATCAGGTTGGCGCCCATCACGGTGAGATCCTCCGGTCCCGGGGTGAGGAGGGTGACCTTCGTACCCGCCTCGCGCAGCCCGGCGATGTCGGCGCAGATGGTGCGGGTGATCAGTCGCCGCACCCGCCGTTCCAGCCTCGCCACCGGCGAGCGCGGGCTGTCCACCTCGAGAGCTGCCATGGGTGCCAGCACGAACACCTCGTCCAGCTGCTGACCGGCGAGCAGGTCCACCGAGGCATTGGACACCGCTCCGCCGTCGATGTAGGCGCGCGAGCCTATCCGCACCGGCGTGTACCACGCCGGTATCGCGCACGAGGCACAGACCGCGTCGGCGAGCTCCGCGACCGGCTCGTCCTCCCGCCCGAACACCGTGCGCCGCCCGGTGGTGTAGTCGGTGGCGACGATCCAGGTCCGCTGCGGCCAGGTACCGGCACTGATCGTGTCGGCGACCACGCTGTCGAGCATCCGGTGGATCGGCTGCAGGCTGCCTCGGCCCCGGGGCAGCAGGCCGGACAGCGCCAGTACCGGCGAGACGCTGCTGGGCCGGCGGATGCCGTCCCACACCAGCCGTGGAGACCCCGGCCACCAGGCCGGCCGCGGCGGCCTGCTGCCGCCACTGTCGGAGCCGTAGTCCCAGGCGATCGGCGGATCCTCTGGCAGGGGCATGCCGACCTGGTGGCGCCGGATGCCGTCGACGCCCAGGCCGCAGCCCAGCAGGCCGGAGACGACCGCGCCCGCCGACGTCCCGACCAGCAGGTCGTCGGAGCTGGGCTCGACCCCGAACTCGTGCTGGAGCGCGGTCAGCGCGCCGACGATCCAGGCGAACCCGAGGACACCACCACCACCGAACACGAACGCCCGGCGGGCAGGCTCGGGCGTATCGACCACGGGTCCGCTCCTTCCACCAGGCAGCTCGAGGAGTTCAAGCCTGCCTTAGAAACGGTATGTCATACCGCATTCCTCGGTGCGGAACCCGCGCCTACAACACCAACGGCCGGTCGCGGACTACCCCGAACGGCGCCGGCGCGGCTCGGCAGCCGCCTCCACCAGCTCGGCCAGCGACTCCTCGATCAACGTGGCCAGCACGTCGACGTCGTGCATCGCGTCCCGGTCGGCGTTGAGCCCGAAGAACACCCCGCCGTTGTAGGAGGTCAAGCCGATCGAGACCGCCTGGCCGGTGGCCAGCGGGATCACCGGGAACATCTCCAGCATCTTCGCCCCCGAGGCGTAGAGCGGAAACTGCGGCCCCGGCACGTTGGTGATCACCACGTTGAACAGCCGTCGGGTAAAGCTGTTGGCCGCCCGGGCGCCCAACGCGTGCAGGGTGGGCGGCGCGAACCCGGACAGCGCCACCAGGGCTTCGGCCCCCACCGACTGGCCGGACTCCTTGTGCGCCTTCATCGCATAGCTGACCTGGCTCAGCCGCACCATCGGATTGGGCTCACCGACCGGAAGGTCCACCAGGTAGGACGAGACCCGGTTGCCCGGGCGGGCGTCGTCGGTGCTCCGGATGCTGACCGGCACCATCGCCCGGACCGTCGTCGACGGCGTCACCGGCTCACCCCGGGACAGCAACCAGCCCCGGACGGCTCCGGCCGTGGTGGCCAGCACCACGTCGTTCACCGTGCCGCCGCGGTGCTTGCGCACCTTCCGGTAGTCCTCCAGGTCGGTCCTGGCCACCGCGAACCGGCGTTGCGCACCGATCGCGGCGTTGAGCGGGGATTCCGGAGCCGGCCGCGCGGCAACCCGGGCCGCCGACAACACCCCGGTGACCGCGTTGGACACCTGCGAGATCACGCTGCGGGCGTCGGCCAGGCCGATCCGCACCGTGTCGGCCACCGCGGACGGGCGCCGGATCAGGTCGGTCACGGCGTCGAGCACCAGGCCCGCCGGGCCGGGTTCCGGCTGTGGCATCCACAGGTCCTCAGGGATCTCGCGCGGCACCGGCGTGGTGTCCAGGATGACCTGGCTGATGTCCACCGCGCTGATCCCGTCGACCATCGCGTGGTGGGTCTTCTGGATCACGGCGAAGCGGCCGCCGGCCAGGCCCTCCACCAGGTACATCTCCCACAGCGGCCGGTTGCGGTCCAGCGGGCGCGACTGCACCCGGGCCACCAGCTCGCGCAGCTGCTCGTCCGAACCCGGCCGGGGCAACGCCGAACGCCGGACGTGGTAACCGAGGTCGAAGTCGCTGTCGTCCACCCAGACCGGGTTGGCCAAATGGCCCGGAACCGACCTGATCTTCTGGCGGTAACGCGGCACCAGCGCGATCCGGCGCTCGATCAGGTCGACGAACCGGTCATAGTCGAACCCCTCCGCCGGCGGCTCGAACACCGCCAGGCCGCCCACGTGCATGGGCGTGGTGCGGCCCTCCAGGTACAGGAAGGACACGTCGAGCGGATTCAACCTGTCTGCCATGTCGCGAGAACTCCTTCGCCTGCCAACGCCGGGGCTCACCACCCGGGCCGGCGACCGGCCCGGTGCCGGTGACCGGCAGGTACACGCTACTTGCGCCGCCTGCCACGGCGCGGTGCCGCCGGAACACCGCACAGGACGCCGGCCAGCTCGCACACCGCGCCGCGCAGCGGGCTGGCCGGCGCCGCCTCGGCCAGCGTCTGGCCGGCCGACACCGCCTGGTCCAGGCTGGCCAGGTCGTAGGGCAGCAGGGCCGCGCACGACTGGCCGACGAACCGGTGCAGCGCGGCGTTGAGCTCGGCTTCCGGCTTGCCCGCCACCGCGCTGCGGCGCACCCGGTTCAGCACGATCCAGACCGGCGTGTCGATGCCGACGGCGCGCAACTCCCCCAGCCCGCGGACCAGCCGCTGCAGCCCGATCGGATCCGCCGACCCCACTGCCAGGACCAGGTCGGCCTCGGAGAGCACCGTCAGGGTGGCTCCGTTGCGGCGGGGCGCCAGCGTGTCGAAGCTCAGCTCCTCGTCGGTCTCCAGCGCGAACCCCACGTCGACCACTGTGTAGTCGGCCAGCGTCCGGGCGACGGCGAGCACCTCCTGCAGGGCGGTGCTGCGCAGCTCCGGCCACCGGTCGGCCCGCGATATCCCGGTGAGCACCCGCAGCTCGGGACCGATCTGCCAGCACAGTCCGGCCAGTCCCTCGGCATCCAGCCGCCGCGACTGCGCCTGCCGGCAGGCCGCGACCAGGCCCGCGGACTCGTCCAGCAGGCCGAACATCGCCGCCACCACCCCGCCGTAGACGTCGGCGTCGACGAGCAGCGATCGTTGGCCGAGCCGGGCCAGCTCGTCGGCCAGGGTGATGCCGACGGTGGTGCGGCCGGGCGCACCGGTGGGCCCCCAGACCGCGACCACCTTGCCGCGCCGGGAAGGCACCGGCCCGGCGCCGGTAGCACCCGGCACAGCAGCGCCCAGCACGGCAGCGGCCTCCTTCGAACCGGAAGGCCCGGCCGGCGACATCCGGGCCGGACTGCCGGCCAGCGATCCGGTGGCGAACGCCGGGTCTGCGAAGGCGTGCTCTCCCCGGCGGTCCGCCGGTACCGAGCGGTCGGCAACCGCCGCCCCGAGCACCTCGGCGAACACGGCCACCGGTGCGTTCGCGACCACGAAGAACCCGATACCGGCATCGGCCAACCGTTCGGTGTCGGCATCGGCGTCCGGGGCGGTCACGCCCACCACCGCCACCCCAGTGGCCGTCAACCGTTCCACGGCGTCGGCGTCCAGCCGCCGCAACTGGGCATCGACCAGGGCGGCCACCGCCTGGCCCGACCCGGCGACCGCGAGCAACTCGACCACGTCGACGCACCGCCGGACCACCCGGAAGGGTTGCTCGGCAGGACTGCGACCCAGCTCGGCCAGCAGCGCAGCCTCCCACGGAGCGCCATCGGCGGCGCTCACCACCGCGATCGTCACCGGGCGTCCCCGGCACAGCCGGCCAGCGAGTCCGACTGCGGTTCCGCCCGCTCGGCTGCCGACAGCACGCCGGCCCGGAGCACCGCGCCGTCCAGATCCAGCGCCGAGACCACCCGCCTGGCATCGGCGGCCGACACCCGCACCACCAGCAGCGAACCGGCCGTCGAGCCGAAGGCCGAGCCGCTGACCTTGCCGGCACTCTGCACCGGCACCCCGCTGAGCAGCACCACCCCACGGCAGGTCTTGGTGCTCAGCCACAGGGTGATTCGCTCACCGCGGCTGACCTCCGGCGCGTTCTCCGGCTGCATCGGGATGGTCACTGTGACACCGGGTTCCGGGTCGGTCACCTCGGCCGCCGCGAGCAACTCACCGGCTCGCAGCGCATGGTGCACGGTCCGGCCGGCCACCGCGACATCGGCAGCCAGGTACCGGGAGGCGGCCGTACCCAGCTGCACCCGCACCGGGCGCAGATCCGCTCCGGTGAGCACGGTCCCGGCGGCGACGTCGCGGGTCAGTGACCAGACCGGTTGGCGGTGATCAGCGGAGGCCACCAACAGCGAGCCCAGCAGCACCGACACCAACACCAGGACGACGCCGCCGATCAGCCGGGGGTCCAGCCAGCGGGGCCGGGTGAGCCGGCGCGGCACCGGAGACGGCAGGTCAGCACGAAGCAGCGACGTATCGGTCATAGCGACACATCTTGCAGGATGCCTGCCAGGAACAGCGCGCCGGCCGTAGCAAAGCTGTGGATAACGGGGTTACCAGCCGAGGACCAGCTGCCACACTGGCAACAGGCCGAGGCGGTTGCCTTCGATATCGTCGGCTTGAAAGACGCATGGCGGAGGTGAGCCCACGCATGACCCAACCCCGATTCCTGACGCTCAGCGACGTTGCCGAGGTGCTCAACATCTCGGCATCCCAGACCTATGCGCTGGTCCGTTCGGGAGAGCTCGCCGCCATCAAGATCGGTGGCCGCGGCCAGTGGCGTGTCGAGCGCGAGCAACTGGAGTCCTACATCTCCCGCATGTACGACCAGACCAAGCAGTTCGTCGCCGAGCATCCCTTCATCGATTCGGCAGCCGACTGACCGGCATGTAGCGCATCGAGCGCCGGCCGGGCAGCTCAACCGTCCCGCCGCACCACCGCCAGCGCACCGAGGGGCAGCACCAGCACTTCGCGTACCTCATCCCGCCGCCGGGGCTCGCCCGCGGCATGCACGGCAAGCTCCACGTAGTCGGCAGCCACCCGGTCCAGCGTGCCGTCCAGCATGGTGGAATCGGTCAAGCCCACCCGTAGCACCGACCGGTCCCGGGCCACCGCGCGCAACACCGAACCCAGGCCCAGGCCCGCCTCCACCGCCGAGCCGGGGGCAGCGGACAGCCGTCCCAGGCCAGCCAGCGACGTCACCGCCGCGGTGGCCACCAGCGCCTCCCGGCCGGTCCCCTCGTCCAGCAGCAACCATCCCGGTCCGGACGCGCCGAGCCGACCGGCCAGCATCGTCCCGCCCAGGCAGCGCACCCGGACCTGGCTGCCCACCGCCGGGCCCAGCCGGCTCGCCAGCGTCAGCCGGGAGGTCTCCAGCCGGGTCAGCTCCGCCACCTCGGCATCGCGTTCAGCCGCCCGCAACGCCTCGGCTTGCGCTTCGAGATCGGCGAACAGCTCGTCCCAGCGCACGCAACGCCCTCTCCACGATGGCCGGTCGGCGCCCGAGCCGGCACGGCGGGGAACCACCGGATCCCGCGTCACCCGGCAGCTGGGCGCCGGCTGTCAGGCACCGAATTCTGCCCGCATCCCCCCGAAGTGGATCAGCCGGGCCGTGCGGCCAGCGGGCATGGTCAGTGGTGGTAGGCGTGCATCACCGCATGTCCCCTGCCGCGACCGATCAGAGCCCGGTTGACCGGAACCGTCACCACGAAGGCGACCACCAGCGACACCGCAAGGCTGCCCCAGAACAGCAGGTCCGCCAGCCCGGCTTCCATCGCTCCCGGCAGCGCGAGGATCACCGCGTTGTCCATGAGTTCCATCGTCAGGATCGACACGGTGTCAGCGGCGAGTGCGACCCCGACGGCCTGCCGCAGCGACAGCCCGGCCCGCAGCACGGCACTGGCCGTGAGCCCGTAACCGAAGGCGAAGGCGAGCACGATCGCCAACGCTATGGACGGCCCGTTGCTCCAGCCCCACCAGGTGGCCAGCGTCATCCCGAGGACCTCTCCGATGGCACAGCCGGTGAGGCAGTGCAGGGTCGCCGAGACGGCTGACCGGGTCAGATCCCGGCCTCGGTCACTCCCCTGCTCCGGCCGGCGGGCGGCGGGCTCGGCAGCGACGGCCGCCGGCTGGTGATGGTGCGACGGGTGGGCGGTCATGGCTTCTCTCCAGCTGACTGAGGTCTATATACCCCCTAGGGGTATGCCTACATTACACCCTCTCCCCCGATTCGCAAGAACACGGCCAGGGCTGATCAGAACCCCACCGTCATAGACCCCTCTGACCCGCATCAGCTGATCCCTCACAGGCAGAACCGCTTATCCACAGCCGAGTTGTACGAACCTTCCAGAGCCTGTTAGATGCAAACGGAAGCAAATGGAAGGTAATGCATGATGCAGAGGCACATCAGCGCAGCGGCTCTGGCCGGCATGGCGCTCGGAAGCGGGTTCGTCCTCACCGCCGGCACCCCGCACTTCGGCGAACTGGTGCAGGACCTGTCCGCGCCCCGTCAATGGCTCGCGCTGGCCGGTCCGGATGCCGCCGTGGCCACGCTCGCCGGAGCGTTGCTGTGGCTGGTGGCGTTGTGGGTCGCCGTCAGCCTGGCGCTGACCGCCGGCTCGCTGCTGCCCGGGCGGCTGGGCGCGCTGGCCCGAGCCGTAGCGCGCCGGTTGACCCCAGCGGCGCTGCGGCGGGTGGTGGTCGCCGCGGCCGGTGCCTCGATCCTGCTCACCCCGGTCACGGCACTGGCTGCTCCAGCCGGCTCACCGGTACCGGGCAGCACGCCATCGGCGATGCCCGCCGTCGGCTGGCCCACGGATCCGACCCCGAGCGCCGACCCCACGACTTCCGCCCCGGCACCCCAGGTCGCTCCCCGCTTCTCGCAAGGCACCGGACGGGACGCCCGGTCCGCCGGCCAGGTGACCGTCCGCCCCGGGGACTCGCTGTGGTCGATCGCCGCCCGGCGACTGGGCACCAGCCCGCCGGCCGCTCGGATCCAGCAGGAGTGGCCCCGCTGGTATGCCGCCAACCGGCACCTGATCGGCGCCGATCCAGGGCTGATCCTGCCGGGCACCCGTCTGGTGGCTCCTCAGCCCGGCAGCAGGGACGCCGGCGCATGACGATGTCCGCAGCCTCCGCCGAGCTGGCCGGCGCCCGTTCCGGCCCGGCAGCCGGCCGCCGGTACCTGGTGAAGCCGGCCCCTCGCCGGGAGCCGCTCTTCGACGACGAGGTGCCCGAACGGCACCTGAGCCTGGTCGGTCCGCTGGATCAACCGCTGCCGCTCGAAGGCCTCGACCGGGACACCGCAGCAACACAGCCGGACACCTCGCCGGACCGGCCCACCGGATTCTATGAGCTGCCGGAGCCGGCCCTGATCGCCAGGCGACTGGTGATCGGGGTGGTGGAGATCGCTACCGGACGCCGTTCGGCGTCCCAGCTGCGCGACCACACCAGCCCGGCGGTCCAAGCCGGCCTGGTACGCGACGCCGGCCGGATCACCCGGCTGGGCAGCGCCCAACGGCCCGCGACCCTGCACTCCCTGCACGTCACCGAACCCGCGGACGGGGTGGCCGAGGTGGCCGCCGTGCTGCGGATCGAGAACCGCTTCCGGGCGCTGGCACTGCGGCTGGAAGGACTGGACGGCCGATGGCGGTGTGTCCGCCTGCAGATCGGCTGAGCCGGGCGGCGAAGCAGCTCTCAAAACGGGGGCGCTGCCTTCGCCGCCCGGTGCCCGGTCAGCACCGGCGCACCGGTCATCGCCATCCCCTGGGCGGCACGGCAGTGGGCAGCGCGGCAGTCGATCAGCACCCGTATCCGGTCAGGCACAGCATTCGGTCAAGCGCCGGCTGCTGCTCAGCGCTTGCGCTTGTTGCCCCGGCTGCCGCGGTTGGGGTTGGCCCGGCGCTGCTTGGCCGCCGCGGCCCGGTTTCCCGCCGCGGGCGGTGCGCCGCCCTCGACCCGCACCTCCGGGGCGTCGGAGCCCAGCGTCGGGGCACTGTAGGTCAGCGGCGCGGTCTCGCTACGGGGCCGGCCGAGGCCCTTGGCCGAGATGTGCGGATGGTCCTCACCGTGCGAGTGCTCGGCCTGCGGCTGGTTGGCCAGCGCGGCCAGCACCCCCTCGGCGTCGAGGCCACCGTCCGGGCCGGCACCGGCAGGCGCCGAACCATCCGGCCCGGCACCGGTCAGCGCGGACTCGGCCGGGGCGGCCTCGACAGCGGGCTCGGTCTCGATCTGCACCTCGATGTTGAACAGGAACCCGACGGACTCCTCCTGGATGGCGTCCATCATGGCCGAGAACATGTCGAAGCCCTCCCGCTGGTACTCCACCAGGGGATCGCGCTGGGCCATCGCCCGCAGGCCGATGCCTTCCTGCAGGTAGTCCATCTCGTACAGGTGTTCGCGCCACTTGCGGTCCAGCACCGACAGCAGCACCCGGCGCTCCAGCTCCCGGGTGACCTCGGGGCCGAGCTCGGCCTCTCGCTGGTCGTAGGCGGCCTGGGCGTCGGCCACGATCTCCTCGACCAGGAACTCCCTGGTCAGGTCGTTGCGCTCGCCGCCGGCGGTCTTGATCGCCTCGTCCGGGGTCAGCGAGATCGGGTACAGCGTCTTCAACGCCACCCACAGCTGCTCCAGGTCCCACTCCTCCGGGTACCCCGACGAGGTCGCACCCTCGACGTAGGAGGTCACCACCGAGGTGATCATCGGCCGGATCTGCTCCGAGAGGTCCGCCCCGGACAGCACCTGGCGGCGCTCGTCGTAGATCACCGTCCGCTGCTTGTTGAGCACCTCGTCGTACTTCAGGACGTTCTTGCGGATCTCGAAGTTCTGCTGCTCGACCTGGGTCTGGGCGGACTGGATGGCCTTGGACACCTGCTTGTTCTCGATCGGGGTGTCCTCGGGCAGCCGCAGGAAGTTCATGATGCTGGCGATCCGGTCGCCGTTGAAGCGCACCATCAGGTCATCGCCCAGCGACAGGTAGAACCGGGACAGGCCTGGGTCGCCCTGCCGGCCGGACCGGCCGCGCAGCTGGTTGTCGATGCGCCGCGACTCGTGCCGCTCGGTGCCCAGCACGTACAGGCCACCGAGCTCGACCACCTCGTCGTGCTCGCGGGCCACCCGGTCCTTCGCCTTGGTCAGCGCCGCCGGCCAGGCCTCCTCGTAGGCCTCCGGAGTCTCGCTCGGGCTCAGTCCCAGCTCGCGCAGCTCGCTGTCGGCGGCGAACTCGGGGTTGCCGCCGAGCATGATGTCGGTACCGCGGCCGGCCATGTTGGTGGCCACGGTGACCGCGCCCTTGCGGCCGGCCATCGCCACGATGGCGGCTTCACGCTCGTGCTGCTTGGCGTTGAGCACCTCGTGCGGGATGCCGCGCCGCAGCAGCAGGTTCGACAGCACCTCGGACTTGGCGACGCTGGCGGTGCCGACCAGCACCGGCTGGCCCTTGTCGTGCCGCTCGGCGATGTCGTCGACCACCGCGGCGAACTTGGCGTCCTCGGTCTTGTAGATCAGGTCGGTCTCATCGGCCCGGACCATCGGCCGGTTGGTGGGGATCGGCACCACGCCCAGCTTGTAGATCTGGTGCAGCTCGGCGGCCTCGGTCTGCGCGGTGCCGGTCATTCCGGACAGCTTGGAGTACAGCCGGAAGTAGTTCTGCAGCGTGATGGTGGCCAGCGTCTGGTTCTCCTGCTGGATCTGCACGTTCTCCTTGGCCTCGATGGCCTGGTGCATGCCCTCGTTGTAGCGCCGGCCGTGCAGCACGCGGCCGGTGAACTCGTCGACGATCAGGACCTCACCGTTGGTGACGATGTAGTCGCGGTCGCGCTTGAACAGCTCCTTCGCCTTCAAGGCGTTGTTCAGGTAGCCCACCAGCGGCGTGTTGGCGGCCTCGTAGAGGTTGTCGATGCCGAGCTGGTCCTCGACGAACTCCACGCCGGCCTCGGTGACCGCGATGGTTCGCTTGCCCTCCTCGACCTCGTAGTGCTCGTCCTTGCGCATCCGCGGGGCCAGCCGGGCGAACTCCGGGTACCAGCGCTGGTTCTCATCCGCCGGGCCGGAGATGATCAGCGGGGTACGGGCCTCGTCGATCAGGATCGAGTCGACCTCGTCGACGATGGCGTAGTTGTGCCCGCGCTGCACCAGGTCCTCCAGCGACCAGGCCATGTTGTCGCGCAGGTAGTCGAATCCGAACTCGTTGTTGGTGCCGTAGGTGATGTCGCAGGCATAGCTGGCCCGGCGGTCCTCCGGCGTCATGTTGGACAGGATCTTGCCCACCGACAGGCCCAGGTGGCGGTGCACCCGGCCCATCCAGTCGGCGTCCCGGGAGGCCAGGTAGTCGTTGGTGGTCACCACGTGCACGCCGTCGCCGGACAGCGCGTTGAGGTAGGCGGGCAGCGTCGAGACCAGGGTCTTGCCCTCACCGGTCTTCATCTCGGCGATGTTGCCCAGGTGCATGGCGGCACCGCCCATCAGCTGCACCTTGTAGTGGAACTGCCCCAGCGTCCGGCGGGCGGCCTCGCGGACCACCGCGAACGCCTCGGGCAGCAGCTCGTCCAGGGTCTCGCCGTCGCCGTAGCGCGCCTTGAACTGGTCGGTCAACGCCCGCAGTTCCGCGTCGGTCAGATCAACGTAGTCCTCTTCGAGGTTGTCGATGTGATCGGCGATCGCGGTCAGCCGACGGACGATCTTGCCTTCACCTGCGCGCAGTAGCTTGTTCAACACCACCCCGCCATGCTACTTGGCCGCTGCTCGGGACAGGATCGCAATGTCCGATCTGGCACGCTGGGCGCGTGGGCCAGTGGCAGGGGATCGAGCTGGAAGGGCTGGTGCTGCACTCCGGGCGGCTGACGCTGCGGCCGTGGCAGCCCGCCGATGCCGTTGCGGTGCAGGCGATCCTGGCCGATGAGCGGATCCACCGGTACCTGCCGATGCCGTGGCCCTACACCGCCGAAGACGCCCGGCACTTCGTCACCGGACCCGGCCAGGACGGCCGGCTGGCCGGCACCCGGCTGGACTGCGCCGTCGCCGAGAACACCACCGGGCGGCTGGTCGGCAGTGCCAGCCTGCGACTGCCGGTGGCCTCCTATGACGCCGCCGAGATCGGGTTCTGGCTGGCCCCCGCCGACTGGGGCAACGGTTACGCCACCGAGGCGGTCCGCACCCTGGCCCGCTTCGGCCTGGGCAACGGGCTGGCCCGGGTGGAGATCCGGTGCGAGGTGCCCGACGCCGCCTCGGCCGCGGTGGCGCTGCGGGCGGGCTTCGGTTTCGAGGCGGTCCGCCGGGCCGTCCTGCCCGGCCGGGACGGCCCCCCGCTGGACGGGGCGGTGTTCGCCCGGACCGCCGCCGACCCGGACGCCGCCGTGCCGCCGGCCTGGCCACCGCTGGCCGAGCTCAGCGACGGGGTGGTGACCGTGCGCCAGACCCGGCCTAAGGACTGGCCGGTGCTGCTGGCCGAGGCCAACAACGACGCCGCGCTGGGCTGGGGGTTCAGCGCCGAGCCGATGACCGAGGCCGCCGCCCGGCAGCGGGCCGACCGGGCCGGGCTGGACCGGCTGGTCAGCGGGCAGAACGCGCTGCTGATCTGCGACGCGGCCTCCGGGGCCGGAGCCGGCATCCTGGGCCTGCGGCGGTTCGGCCCGCCCGGCGTGGTGGCCATCGGCTACGGGGTGATCCCGGAGTTTCGGGGCCGCGGCTTCACCACCCGGGCACTGCGGTTGCTGGCCGGCTGGGCGTTCAACCAGACGCCGACCGCCCGGCTGGAACTGGGCTGCAAGGTGGACAACGTCGCCTCGGCCCGTGCGGCGACCTCCGCCGGCTTCCGCGCCGAGGGCCGGCGGTCGGGCCGGCTGCGCAACCCGGACGGCAGCTACTCCGACGAGCTCATCTTCGGGCTGACCCGGCCGGCCGACTGAGCACCGCCCCGCGCCGTGCCGCCCCGGGTCAGCGCAGGTACAGCCGGTGCTTGGCGATGTACTGCACCACCCCGTCCGGCACCAGGTACCAGACCGGCCGGCCGGCGTGCACCCGCTGCCGCACCGCCGAGGACGAGATCGCCATCGCCGGGACGTCCAGCAGGGTGACGATGTCGGCCGGC
>NZ_DATINC010000034.1:0-16298 GCF_035474675.1 Jatrophihabitans sp.
AGCACCACGCTGCACTGGTGGCGCAACGACGGCGACCTGGCCGACGGCCAGCTGCTGCTGGCCGACATGGGCGTCGAGGTGGACTCGCTGTTCACCGCCGACGTCACCCGCACCATGCCGGTGAACGGCACCTGGACCGACGCCCAGCGCAAGATCTACAACGCGGTGCTGGAGGCCCAGGAGGCCGGCATCGCCGAGGTCAAGGCCGGCGCGGACTTCCTGGCCGCCAACCGGGCGGCGATGTGGGTGCTGGCCGACCACCTGCACCACTGGGGGGTGCTGCCGGTGACCGCGGACGTCTCGTGCGCCACCGACCCGGACGCCCCGGGCGCCGGGCTGCACCGCCGCTACACCCTGCACGCGGTCAGCCACATGCTGGGCATCGACGTGCACGACTGCGGCACCGCCCGGACCGAGCTGTACAAGGAGGGCCCGCTCGGCGCCGGTTACGTCCTCACGGTCGAGCCGGGGCTGTACTTCCAGCCCAACGACCTGTCGGTGCCGGCCGAGTGGCGAGGCATCGGGGTCCGGATCGAGGACGACATCCTGGTCACCGACGGCGCACCGGTGAACCTGTCCGGCGGGCTGCCGCGCCAGCCGGACGAGGTCGCCGCCTGGATGCGGGACGTGCAGTCGCGGCCGGCCGGCCTGACGCTGCCGGGCCACTAGCAGCTCGAGACCCGTGACCTCAGCTTTTGCCGGTGACCTGGTGGTGCCGCCGGGGCGCGGCATACCGGACGGCCTGACGGTGCCGGCCGCCGAGCTGACCGAACGGTTCTCCCGCTCGTCCGGGCCCGGCGGGCAGGGGGTCAACACCACCGACAGCCGGGTGGAGCTGCGCTTCGACGTCCGGCAGTCCGGTGCGCTGACCGAGCAGCAGCGGGCCCGGGTGCTGGCCTACCTGGCACCCCGGCTGGTGGACGGGGTGCTGTCGATCACCGCGGCCGAGCAGCGCTCCCAGCTGCAGAACCGGCAGGCCGCCCGGGCCCGGCTGGTGCGCTACCTCAGCGAGGCGCTGGCCCCGCCGCCTCCGCCGCGCCGGCCCACCCGGCCCTCGCGCGGGGCCCGGCAGCGCCGGCTGGACGTGAAGAAGCAGCGCGGCCAGATCAAGGCCGGCCGGGCCCGGGTGCGCACGCCCGACGACTGATCCGGCGGCGTCGACCCAGCGCCGAATCAGCGCCGAATCAGGGGCAGCTTCAGGTTGATCCGCATCGCCGCCTGAGCCGACGCCGGAACCCAGCCGTCAGGACGGCCCGGTGCGCTCGCCGTTCTCCCGGGCCGGGCTGGCGGACCCGGCTGCCGCCTCGGTGGCAGTGGCATCCGGATCGGCCGGCACGACCGCACCCCCGGCGGGCTCAGCAGCATCCACGGCAGCACCTTCGGCAGGCTCAGCACCAGCCCCGGCCGGCTCGCCCTCCTTGGCCGGCTCGCCGCCCCGGTAGCCGGGAAAGCGCTCCGGCAGCCGGCGGAGGTGGCCGGCCATCGAGCGGTACAGCAGGTAGGTCGCCACCACCAGCAGCAACACCACGAACAGCCCGATCGGGCTGCCCTTGCCGGCGTCGGAGTCGGCCAGCGGCGCCGTCGCGGCCAGCGGAATTGCCACAACCGGCAGGCTCACGGTGCGGGCACCCGCTCCCGCACCCCGGCGAACAGGTCGTCCTCGGGAATGTCGGTGTCGACCAGCGAGCGGGCCAGCTCGAACTGCTCCCAGGGAAAGACCTCGCGCTGGACGTCCAGCGGCACCTTGAAGAACCAGCCCTGCGGGTCCACCTGGGTGGCATGCGCGATCAGCGCGGCGTCCCGCTGCTCGAAGTAGTCGGAGCAGAGGATGCGGGTGGTCACCTTCGGCATCCGCATGGTGGCAGCCCGCTCCTCCCAGCTGGCCAGCCACTCCTGGTACGGCGACTCGATGCCGCGCTCCACCAGCGCGTTGTGCATGGCCTCCACCCGCTCGCGGGTGAACGACACGTCGTAGTAGAGCTTGAGCGGCTGCCAGGGCTCTCCGGTGCCGGGGAACGCCTCCGGGTCGCCGGCCGCTTCGAAGGCCGCCACCGACACCTCATGGCAGCGGATGTGGTCGGGGTGCGGGTAGCCGCCGTTCTCGTTGTAGGTGGTCATCACGTGCGGCTGGAACCGCCGGACCACCTCGACCAGCGCCCGGGTCGCCTCCTCCAGCGGCACCAGCGCGAAGCAGCCCTCGGGCAGCGGCGGCAGCGGGTCGCCCTCGGGCAGTCCGGAGTCGACGAAGCCCAGCCAGTGGTGGGAGACCCCCAGGGCCCGGACCGCCTGCGCCATCTCGGCCCGGCGGATCTCGTGGATGTTCGCCTCGATCTCCGGACGGCCCTTGAGCGCGGGGTTGAGCACGTCGCCGCGCTCCCCGCCGGTGCAGCTGACCACCAGCACCGCGGCACCCTCGTCGACGTAGCGGGCCATGGTGGCCGCACCTTTGCTGGACTCGTCGTCGGGGTGGGCGTGCACGCACATCAGCCGCAACTGCTCGCCGGAATCTGCCACGGCGGCTGCCGCGGCCGGGCCCTGGGCGGCAGACGGGCCGCGGAACGACGGTTCGGAGGTCACGGAAACGGAAGTATCTGGCACCCTGCCATTGTTCCCGATGGGCCTGACAACCCCCACTCCTGGGGCTGCCGAGGCGCCGTGGACGGGCCTGGCGAGGTCCGCCGTTTTCGCGGAACCGCCCGCCGCGGTGTTACGTTCTACAGCTTCAGACACATCACTTGCACCTTTTACCGGCACTGGCCGCCACAGCCCACTGGCCGGCGCAGCATAGGGAGTCACACCGTGAGTACCGAAACCTCGTCGACCACCTGGCTCACTCAGGAGGCCTACGACCGCCTTTCGAGGGAGCTCCAGCAGCTGATCGACAACCGGCCGGCGATGGCCCAGGAGATCAACGCCCGCCGCGAAGAGGGCGACCTGCGGGAGAACGGTGGCTACCACGCGGCCCGCGAGGAGCAGGGCAAGCAGGAGGGCCGGATCGCCCAGCTGACCCAGTTGCTGCGCGATGCCAAGGTGGGCGAGGCGCCTACCAGCGAGGGCACCGCGGGTCCCGGCATGGTGGTCACCGTGCGGTTCGACGACGAGGACGAGGAAACCTTCCTGATCGGCTCCCGCGAGGAAACCGGCACCACCGACCTCGACGTGTACTCCTCGGCCTCGCCGCTGGGCCAGGCGCTGGCCGGCGCCAAGGAGGGCGAGCAGCGCTCCTACTCCACCCCGACCGGCAAGACCGTCACGGTCACCCTGCTGAGCGCCAAGCCCTACCGAGGCTGACTGGGGCTGACTGGGCTGACCGCTTCCTCCGTCCGGACGTAGCCGAAAACCGGCAGGCGTCGTAGCGTCGATCGGGTGACTACCGCACCAGAGATCACCACGCTTGGCCAGTTGCGCGCATCCGGGCACGTGCACCGGGTGGTCAAGGCCGAGATCCGGCAGAACCTGATCGCCCGGTTGGCGGCCGGGCTGCCCACCCTGCCGGGGATCGTCGGCTTCGACGACACCGTGGTCCCCGAGGTCGAGCGGGCCCTGCTGGCCGGCCACGACCTGGTGCTGCTCGGCGAGCGCGGGCAGGGCAAGACCCGGCTGATCCGGACGCTGGTGGGGCTGCTCGACGAGTGGACGCCGGTGATCGCGGGCTCGGAGCTCAACGAGCACCCGTACGCCCCGATCACCCCGGCGTCCCGCCGGATGCTGGCCGAGCTGGGCGATGACCTGCCGGTGAGCTGGAAGCACCGCAGCGAGCGGTACGGCGAGAAGCTGGCCACCCCGGACACCTCGGTCGGCGACCTGATCGGCGACGTCGACCCGATCAAGGTGGCCGAAGGCCGCTCGCTGGGCGATCCAGAAACGGTGCACTACGGCCTGGTGCCGCGCACCAACCGCGGCATCTTCGCCGTCAACGAACTGCCCGACCTGGCCGAGCGAATCCAGGTGGCGATGCTCAACGTGCTCGAGGAGCGCGACATCCAGGTGCGCGGCTACCAGCTGCGGCTGCCGCTGGACCTGCTGCTGGTGGCCAGCGCCAACCCGGAGGACTACACCAACCGCGGCCGCATCATCACCCCGCTCAAGGACCGCTTCGGCGCCGAGATCCGCACCCACTACCCGATCGAGCTCGACGACGAGCTGCGGCTGATCGCCCAGGAGGCGGCGGTGCTCTGGGACGGTGAGGACGCCGCTGCCGAGACCACCGCGCACGGCGCCCCGCTGGTTCCCTCGCACCTGCTGGAGGTGGTGGCCCGGTTCGCCCGCAACGTGCGCGACGCGCCCCAGGTGGACCAGCGCTCGGGGGTGTCGGCCCGGTTCGCGATCGCGGCGGTCGAGACGGTGGCGGCCTCCGCGGTCCGGCGGGCCGCCATCAACGACGAGCCGGTGGCGGTGGCCCGGATCTCGGACCTGCCCGCGATCGTGCCGGCCTCCCGCGGCAAGGTCGAGTTCGAGGACACCGACGAGGGACGCGAGTTCGAGGTGCTGGAGCACCTGCTGCGGCGGGCGGTCGCCGAGACCGGCCGGGCCCGGCTGGCCGGGCTGGACCTGCGGCCGCTGCAGCAGAAGTTCGACTCGGGGCTGCTGGTGGAGTCCGGCGACACCGTCTCGGCGGACAAGCTGCTGGAGCAGCTGGGCAGCATCCCCGGCCTGGCCGTCCTGCTCGAGCGGCTGGAACCGGACAGCGTGCACGAGGGCCCGGCCACCGTGGGGATCGCCGCCGCCGCCGTCGAGTTCGCCCTGGAGGGGCTGTACCTGAACAAGCGGCTGGCCAAGGAATCGGCCGGCGGCCGCACGGTCTACGGCGCATGAGGGACACGGCATGAGCGAGCATCGAGCGGAGCGAGGAGCGCAGCGAATGCCGGCGATGAGCGCTCGCGCGAAGAGCGGTGCAGCATGAGCGAGCATCGAGCGGAGCGAGGAGCGCAGCGAATGCCGGCGATGAGCGCTCGCGCGAAGAGCGGTGCAGCATGAGCGTCCGCTACGGCGCCTGGCACGGCGGGCCCGATCCGCTGGAACCGCCCTACGACATCCGGGAGGCGCTGGACGAGATCGGCGAGGACGTGCTGCGCGGCATGTCGCCCCGCGCCGCGTTGAACCGGCTGATGCGCTCCGGGGTGGACGGCCGCAGCGGCCTGGACGCGTTGCGCCAGCGGGCCCGCAACCAAGCTCGCAAGCTGCGCAACTCCAACCGGCTGGACGGCACCCTGGACAAGGTGCGCCAGCTGCTGGACCAGGCGTTGGACAGCGAGCGCGCGGCGCTGTTCCCCGACCCGTCCGACTCGGCACGGCTGGCCGAGAGCGAGCTCGATGCGCTGCCGTCCGACACCGCGCGGGCCGTCCGGCAACTGGCCGACTACCAGTGGCGCTCCCCCGAGGCCGCCGCGGCGTACCAGCAGATCTCGGACCTGTTGCGTTCGGAGGTGCTCGACGCCCAGTTCGCCGGGCTGCGCGACGCGCTGGCCAATCCGGATCCGCGGGCCATGGAGCAGATCCGGCAGATGCTCGCCGACCTCAACGACATGCTGGACGCCGACGCCCGCGGCGAGCACACCGACGCCGACTTCGCCGAGTTCATGGCCAAGCACGGCCAGTTCTTCCCGGACAACCCGGCCAATCTCGCCGAGCTGGTCGACTCGCTGGCCCGGCGGGCGGCGGCGGCCGAGCGGCTGATGAACTCCCTCACCCCGCAGCAGCGTGCCGAGCTGGGCGCGCTGATGGACCAGGCGCTGAACCAGGCGGGCCTCGGCGAGCAGCTGAACCGGTTGCAGGCTTCGCTGCGCGCGGCACGTCCGGACCTGCCGTGGGGTGGCTCGGAACGCATGTCGGGCGAGCAGCCGCTCGGTTATGCCGACGGCACCCAGGCCCTGGCCGAGCTCGCCGACCTGGACGAGATCGCTGAACTCTCCGGCCAGGACTATCCCGGAGCCAGCCTGGCCGACATCGACGAGGAACTCGTCGAGCGGGCGCTGGGCCAGCAGGCGGTCGAGGACCTGGACCGGCTGCGCCGGATCGAGCGTGAGCTGCAGCGGCAGGGCTATCTGGAACAGGGCAGCCGCGGCCTGCAGCTCAGCCCGCGGGCGCTGCGCCGGCTGGGCAGCACCGCGCTGCGCAAGGTGTTCGCGGCGCTGGAGTCCGGCGGCCGGGGCGAGCACGACCTGCGCGATGCCGGTGCTGCCGGCGAGATCACCGGTGCCAGCCGGGAATGGCGTTTCGGGGACGAGCAACCGCTGGACGTGGTGCGCACGGTCCGCAATGCCGTGCTGCGTGCCGGCCCGGGCCGGGTGCGGTTGAGCGCCGAGGACTTCGAGGTGGTCGAGACCGAGCGCCGGACCGCGGCGGCGGTGGCGTTGCTGGTGGACATGTCGTACTCGATGGAGCTGCGCGGTACCTGGGGCGAGGCCAAGACCACCGCGTTGGCGCTGCACGCCTTGATCAGCACGAAGTTCCCGCAGGATGCCATCGAGATCATCGGCTTCTCCGACTACGCCCGCACCATGACCCCGCGCGACCTGGTGCACCACGACTGGGAACGGGTCTACGGCACCAACCTGCAGCACGCCCTGATGCTGGCGCGCCGGCACCTGGACGCCCACCGCGGCGCGGAGCCGGTGATCCTGGTGATCACCGACGGCGAACCCACCGCGCACCTGGCGGCCGACGGCTACTCCGACTTCTGCTGGCCGCCGTCCCGGGAGACGATCGCGGCGACCCTGGCCGAGGTGCAGCGCTGCACCCGGCGCGGGGCCACCATCAACATCTTCATGCTCGACGACGAGCCGCGGCTGGTCGAGTTCATGCACGAGGTGGGCCGCCGCAACGGTGGGCGGGTCTTCCTGCCCCGGGCGGGCACGCTCGGCGAGTACGTCGTGGCCGACTACCTCAAAGCCCGCACCGGACGGCGCCGGGCGGGCTGAGGGAAGCACGTGGTCCGGCGGGCCGGACCACCCGAGGAACAGAGTGGTTCGGCGCCCGCCGGACCATAACCGAGTAACAGGGTGGTTCGGCGGTGCCGGACCACCCGAGAAGCAGGGTGGCTCGACGTCGGCCGAACCACCCGAAGGACATGGCGGATCGACGTCCGCCGCGAACCGTCCGAGGAACGTGGTGGCCCGGCACCCGCCGAGCCACCATCGCTCAGCGGCTGGTCTTGGCCGGGGCCTTGCGGGCGGCGGTCTTCTTCGCCGGAGCAGCGGCCTTGGCGGCGCTCTTGGTCGCGGTGCTCTTCGCCGCGGTGGCCTTGCTCGCGGTGCTCTTCGCCGCGCTCTTGGTCGCGGTGGTGGCCTTGCTCGCCGTGGCCCGGGTGGTCTTGGCCGGGGCCTTGGCCGCGGTGCTCGCCTTGGTGGCGGTCTTGGCCGGTGCGCTCTTGGCCGTGGTGGTCGCCTTGGTGGCGGTCTTGGCCGGGGCCTTGGCCGCGGTGGTCGCCTTGGTGGCCGTGCTGCGGGCCGCCTTGGCCGGGCTTGCCTTGGCAGCGGTGGTCTTCACCGCACCGGCCGCCTTGGTCGCGGTGCTCTTCGCCGCGGCAACCGCCTTCTTGGCGGGAGCCTTGGCGACCTTGCGCCGGCCGGCGACGATCTCCTTGAACTCGGTTCCCGGGCGGAAGGCCGGCACCGAGGTCTTCTTGACCCGGACCTTGGCACCGGTGGCCGGGTTGCGCCCGATCCGGGCGGCCCGGTCGCGCTTCTCGAAAGCGCCGAAGCCGGTGAGGATGACCTTCTCGCCCTTGACGACGTTCGCGTAGACCTCGTCGGTGATCGCATCCAGGATGGCTGCGGTGGACTTGTGGTCGGCATTCAGTCGAGCCGCGACGGCATCGATGAACTGGGTCTTGTTCAAGCTCGTTCCTCCCAATGTGTAGTGCTACCAGGAGAAAGTGTTGCACCAATTGATCAACGATGTGAAATCTTGGCTCAATTCGTTCTGGCGAGTCTTTCGGGCGCTCTTCGGCCAAGATCGCAGTCAAAACTGATTCTGCTTATTCGGTAAGCATATTCTGAGCGCTATCCGCTAATCTGGCCTGGTGAAAACATCTTTGTCAGTTCGGCAGATCACACCCGCCGAAAGCCGGGAATTGCGCCGATCGGTGCTCCGGCCGGGCCAGCCGAGCGGTTCCGGGCAGCCCGGCGAGGACCAGCCCGGCCTGGTTCCGCTCGGCGCGTACGACGGTCAGACGCTGGTCAGCGCCTGCCTGATATTTCCCGAACCGTGCCCGTGGCTACCGGGCCAGCCGGCCTGGCGGCTGCGCGGCATGGCAACCGACCCGCAGCGTCGCGGAACCGGCGCGGGCAGCGCGATCCTGCACGAGGCACGACGAATCGCGCGTGCCGACGGGGCATCGGTGCTGTGGTGCCAGGCTCGCGAGCCAGCGGTCGGTTTCTACCTTCGACATGGTTGGACCACGTTTGCGGGCCTGTTCGACACCGAGATCGGCCCGCATCTGCGAATGTGGCTGTGGTTGCTGCCTTCTGAGCCGGCGCCGGTTCCGGTGCCGATGCCCGGCGGCTGACTCACACCCCGCGCAGCCGCCGGGCGCCGAGGTCGTTTCGGGTGAGCGGCGGGGCGATTCTGATCCGGGCGTCCAGCAGGTAGGCACCGCCGGGTGCCGCGACCAGCGGTTCGAGCAGGCACTCGACCACGTCGGGCAGGTCATCGGCCAGCCGGGACAGCCTCAGCACGACCTCGGTCAGGGCGTCCAGATCGGCGGGTTCGCCGCCGCCGTAGCCGGTCAACAGCGGAAACGCCTTGGGGCCGCCGATCAGATCGGCCGCGTCGAGCGGGGCCAGCGGCACCACGGCATAGGCCCGGTCGTGCAGCAGGTCGGTGGCCAGACCCCCCACCCCGAAGGACATCAGCGATCCGAAGGACCGGTCGTCGTGCACCTGCAGGACGGTGTCGACGCCACGGGGAGCCATCCGCTGCACGGTGGTGGCCCCTGGAAGATCGGCATCGTCGGCAATACCCAGGGAAAGCCAGGCCTCTTCCAGTCCCTGCCGGTCGCGCAGGTGCAACCGGACCGCACCGGGCACCTTCAGCGCCACCGGCCAGCCGAGCCGTTCGGCGGCCCGGACCGCGGCCGCGACATCCCCGGCCTGCTCGGCAGCGACCAGCTCGATGCCGTAGCAGGCGAGCAGGTCACGCGCTTCGGCCCGGCTGAGCGCCCGGCCGGCCGGGGCCCCGGCCAGCACGCCGGTCACCAGCGTGCGCGCCGCGTCGGCGTTCACCCCGGTCAGCTCGGGCAGCCGGCCGCGGTCGCGGCGCCGCCACCTGGCGTAGCGGATCACCCGGGCCAGCGCCGTGACCGCGCTCTCGGGCGAGGAATAGGACGGGATGGAGCCGCGGACCGGCGCCAGCGGGCCCGGTACCGCAAGCCCGGCCGGCACGCCGTCGAAGCCGAGGAACGTCGACAGCACCGGTTTGCGCTGCCCGGCAACGGCGTTGCGCAACTGCTCGGCGACCGCGTCCTGCTGGCCGCGGTGCACCGGCGGCACGAAGATGGTGACCACCGCGTCCACCTCGTCGGCCGCCAGCGCCTCGGCCACCGCGGCACCGAAGTCCTCCGGGCTGGCCGCGACCCCCACGTCCACCAGCCGGGCCAGCGGGATCCCGGCACCGGCCAGCGCGTCGATCACCAGCATGCCCAGGGCGGTGGAATGGCCTACCACGGCAACCCGATCGCCGTCCGGCAGCGGCTGGGTGCTCAGCAGCAGCGCGACGTCGAACAGCTGCGCCAGCGTCTCGGTGCGGATCACCCCGGACGCCTCGAACAGCGCCTGGACGCTGGCTTCGGGCACCTCCACCGAGGTGTGCTGCAGCCCGGCCACCATCGAACCCCGCCCGCTCTTGACGGCCACGATGGGTTTGCGGTGCGCGAACCGGCGGGCGATCCGGGCGAACTTGCGTGGGTTGCCGAAGCTTTCCAGGTACAGCAGGGCGATCTCGGTCGCCGGGTCGCTCTCCCAGTACTGCAGCAGGTCGTTGCCCGACACGTCGGCCCGGTTGCCGGCCGAGACGAAGCTCGACACCCCCAGCCCGCGCCGGGCGGCCTCGGCCAGCACCGCGACCCCGAGCGCCCCGGACTGGCAGAAGAAACCGGCCCGCCCGGCCGGCGGGGCGACCGGCGCCAGCGAGGCGTTCAGCGACACCGCCGGGTCGGTGTTGATCAGTCCCAGGCAGTTCGGCCCGACCACCCGCATGCCGTACCCGCGGGCCGCCGAGACCAGCTCGCGCTGCGCCCGGGCACCGGCCGCCCGGGCCTCCGCAGTGCCGGACTCGCCGAAACCGCCGGACATCACCACCAGGCCGCGCACCCCGCGTGCCCCGCACTGGCTGACCACGCCGGGCACCTCGGCGGCCGGAACCGCCAGCACCGCCAGGTCCACCTCGCCGGGAATCTCGGCGATGCTCGGGTAGGCGGGCGCACCGCCGACCGAGCGCGCGGTGGCGTTGACCGGATAGATCGGCCCGGTGAAACCGGACCGTTGCAGGGTGCGCACCACCAGGTGGCCGAGCTTTTCCGGATCGGCACTGGCTCCGACCACCGCCACCGAGCGCGGGTAGAGCAGCCGGCGGATCGAGGAGGACTCGGCCCGCAGCTCGCGTTCGCGCATCACCTGCTCGGTCAGCTCGGTGGCTGCGATGTCGAACTCCAGGCTGACCTCGCTGCCCTCGATCTGCCGGGACGGCTGGTAACCGGCGTCGAGGAAGACCCGCAGCATCGTGGCGTTCTCGGCCAGCACCACCGCCTCGAACCGGGCGATGCCCAGCTCGCGTCCGATCTCGGCCAGGTGCTCCAGCAGCACCGAGCCGATGCCACGGCCCTGGTGGGCGTCGGCGACCACGAACGCCACCTCGGCGCTGCGGCCGGGCACGGCCGGGTCGGGTCCCGGCAACCGGTCGAAGCGTCCGACCGCGACGATCTGCGGTCCCAGCCAGGCAGCCAGCGCCACCCGGTCGACGTGGTCGACGTGGGTGAACCGGATCAGGTCCCGCTGCGGGATCGTCGGATACGCCGAGAAGTAGCGCAGGTAACGGGTCCGGACCGACAGCTGGGCGTGGAAGGCCACCAGCGCCTCGGCGTCAGCCGGGGTCAGCGGCCGCAGGTGCAGGGTGCCGCCGTCGGCCACCACCACGTCGGCCTCCCAGCCGGGCGGGTAGTCAGCCGGTTCGGCGCCGGTCATCGGTGCGCGCTCGCGCCGGTCGGAAAGCTGCCGCGGCTAGTCACGGGGGTCGGCCGGATCCAGCCCGAGCAGCGGGTAGCAGGCGTTGCGGGTCGCCCAGATCGAGCGGTCCAGCCAGGACTCGCCACCGGGCACCCACGGCTCCGGCGCCGGCTCCCGGCCCTCCCCCATCAGCTCGGGCAGCTCGGCCCGCACCCCGCGCCGGCGCAGCGCGTCCGTCCAGGACGCCGGAACCGGAGTCCGCGGGTCGATCGGCCGGCCGGTCAGCTCGGCCAGCAGGTGCGTCCAGGTGCGCGGCACACAGCGCAGCACCCCGTAGCCGCCGCCGCCCAGGGCCAGCCACCGGCCACCGGCGGCCTGGTGGGCGAGCCGGTGCAGCGCGGCGTAGGCGGCCCGCTGGCCGTCCACGGTCAGCGCCAGGTCGGCCAGCGGGTCCTCGTGATGGGTGTCGCAGCCGCACTGGGTGACCAGCACGTCCGGACCGAACGCGGTCACCGCGCCCGGCACCACCGCGGCGAAGGCCCGCAGCCAGCCGTCGTCCCGGGTGCCCGGCGGCAGCGCCAGGTTGACCGAGGTGCCCTCCGCGGCACCGCTGCCGAGCTCGGTGGCGAAGCCGGTGCCCGGATACAGGGTGCGCGGGTCCTGGTGCAGCGAGATGGTCAGCACCCGCGGGTCCTCGTAGAAGGCGGCCTGCACGCCGTCGCCGTGGTGGACGTCGATGTCGACGTAGGCCACCCGCCGGGCGCCGGCGGCCAGCAGGGTCCGGATCGCCAGCACCACGTCGTTGAACACGCAGAATCCGGCGGCCGAATCCCGCATCGCGTGGTGCAGCCCGCCGGCGATGTTCACCGCATGCCGGGCCGGGCCCTTCCAGACCTGCAGCGCGGCCTGCCGGGAGCCGCCGGCGATCAGCGCCGCCGCGTCGAACATGCCCTCGAACACCGGGTTGTCGGCACTGCCCAGCCCGAAGCCGGAGAAGCCCGGGTCGCTGCCGGCGGCCCGCACCGCGGCCAGGTAGCCGGCGCCGTGCACGGCCAGCAGCTCGGACTCCCCGGCCGGCACCGGCCCGGCCACCTCCAGCCGGTCCAGCACCCCCAGCTCGCGGGCCAGCGAGATCGTCAGGTCCAGCCGCACCGGCGTCATCGGGTGCTCGCCGAAGTCGTAGCCGAGGTATCCCTCCCCCCAGACCAGGGTGGTCCGGCAGTCCGATCCGGTGCCCGGTGGCGAGCTCATGAGCAGAACGGTAACCCTGCCGGCTACGGCGCTACATCCGTAGTGGCGCTCGGCGGCGCGCGCACCCGCCTACCGGTCGCGACCGCTGTCGGGTGGCGTGCTTGGCTAGGCGTGTGAGGTTGGACATACTCAGGCACGGCCCTTGGCCGCCGTCATACGATCGCCCGTTGAATGGAAGAGGCATCATGCCGGTCTCTGTCGAGCTCAGAGCGTTGAACCGCGCGGTGGATGATCTCCGCGCGGCCGTCACGTCCCTGCGCGGCAAGTACGGCGACGTGCCGACCGTAATGCGGCTCCGCAACGATCTCGAACGGCTCGAGCTGGACGTGCAGGACGTCCACTCGCTGCCGCCGACTGGCCTGGGAGGAACCCCCATCGAGATGCACCAGCTGACCGACGAGCCCTACGACGCCTCGATGTGGGCCGACGACGCCGACGACGAGGGCCTGGGCGGCTACCGGGGACGCGCGCGATGACCAAGGCTGCCCCCACCGACCGCGGCACCGGCGTCAATGCCCCGGGCCGGGCCCGCATCGCAGCCCGGACGCTGCGCACCGACCGCTGGTGGGTACCCCAGGCGGTCACCGGAACGGTGCTGTTCCTGTTCGCCGTCTACGCGACGGTGCGCGCCTTCCAGAACGGTGACTACTACTCCGAGCCGTACCTGACGCCGCTGTACTCGCCGTGCCTGGGAGTCAGCTGCGTGCCGCACTCCAGCGACTTCGGAACCCCGATCGGCAGCTGGTTCCCGCTGTCGCCGGCGATCATCATCCTGATCTTCCCGCTCGGCTTCCGGATGACCTGCTACTACTACCGCAAGGCCTACTACCGGGCGTTCTGGCTGTCGCCGCCGGCCTGCGCGGTCGCCGAGCCGCACGGCAAGTACACCGGCGAGACCCGGTTCCCGCTGATCCTGCAGAACATCCACCGGTACTTCTGGTACGTGGCGATGCTGTTCTCGGTCATCCTGACCTACGACGCCATCCTCGGCTTCCGCGACGAGGACGGCGACTGGGGGCACATGGGCCTGGGCACCGTGATCCTGATCGTCAACGCCGCCCTGATCTGGGCGTACACGCTGTCCTGCCACTCCTGCCGGCACATCGTCGGTGGCCGGCTCAAGCACTTCTCCCGGCACCCGTTGCGGTACTGGGCCTGGGGCAAGGTCTCGGTGCTCAACGCCCGGCACATGCAACTGGCCTGGGTGTCGCTGGTGTGGCTGGTCGTCACCGACTTCTACATCTTCCTGCTGGCTCGGGGCAGCTTCTCAGACCCGCGGTTCTTCTAGACCGGCCGGCCGCTGATCTCCCCGTCCGAATAACGACATCCCCAAGGACTGCTGCCGAATGAGCGAATACGAAGAGCACCGCTACGACGTCCTGATCATCGGAGCCGGCGGCGCCGGCCTGCGAGCGGCCATCGCCGCCCGCGAAGCCGGGTTGCGGACCGCCATCATCTGCAAGTCGCTCTTCGGCAAGGCGCACACCGTGATGGCCGAGGGCGGCATCGCGGCCTCCATGGGCAACGTCAACTCCAACGACAACTGGCAGGTGCACTTCCGCGACACCATGCGCGGCGGCAAGTTCCTGAACAACCCGCGGATGGCCGAGCTGCACGCCAAGGAGTCCCCGCAGCGGGTCTGGGAGCTCGAGACCTACGGCGCGCTGTTCGACCGGACACCCGACGGCCGGATCAGCCAGCGCAACTTCGGCGGGCATGAGTACCCGCGGCTGGCCCACGTCGGCGACCGCACCGGCCTGGAGCTGATCCGCACGCTGCAGCAGAAGATCGTCTCGCTGCAGCAGGACGACGGCAACGGCGTCGCCTCGGACGGCAAGCTCAAGGTGTTCGCCGAGCTGACCGTCACCGAGCTGCTGCTCGACGACGGCGGCGCGATCGCCGGGGCGTTCGGGTACTGGCGCGAGTCCGGCCGGTTCGTGGTGTTCCGGGCGCCGGCGGTGGTGCTGGCCACCGGCGGGATCGGCAAGTCCTTCAAGGTGACCTCGAACTCCTGGGAGTACACCGGCGACGGGCACGCGCTGGCGCTGCGGGCCGGCTCCAACCTGATCAACATGGAGTTCGTGCAGTTCCACCCGACCGGCATGGTGTGGCCGCCCTCGGTCAAGGGCATCCTGGTGACCGAGTCGGTCCGCGGCGACGGCGGGGTGCTGCGCAACTCCGACGGCGAGCGGTTCATGTTCAACTACGTGCCGGACGTGTTCCGCAAGAACTACGCCGAGACCGAGGACGAGGCCGACCGCTGGTATAAGGATCCGGACAACAACAAGCGGCCGCCGGAGCTGCTGCCCCGCGACGAGGTCGCCCGGGCCATCAACTCCGAGGTCAAGGCCGGCCGCGGCTCCCCGCACGGCGGGGTGTTCCTGGACGTCTCGACCCGGCTGCCCGCCGAGGAGATCACCCGGCGGCTGCCCTCGATGCACCACCAGTTCAAGGAGCTGGCCGACGTCGACATCACCAAGGAGCCGATGGAGGTCGGCCCGACCTGCCACTACGTGATGGGCGGGGTGCAGGTCGAACCCGACACCGCCGCCGCCGACGGGGTACCCGGCCTGTTCGCGGCCGGTGAGGTGGCCGGCGGCATGCACGGCTCCAACCGGCTCGGCGGCAACTCGCTGTCCGACCTGCTGGTCTTCGGCCGCCGGGCCGGCCTCGGCGCCGCGCAGTACGTGGCGTCGCTGGGCGGTTCGTACCCGATGGTCAACGACAAGTCGGTGGCCGCGGCCGCGGCCGCCGCGCTGGCGCCGTTCGAGACCGAGGCCGGCGAGAACCCCTACACGGTGCACCAGGAACTGCAGCAGACCATGAACGACCTGGTCGGCATCATCCGCACCGAGCCCGAGATGCAGCAGGCGCTGGACCGGCTGGCCGACCTCAAGGTGCGGGCCCGCCAGGTGAGCGTCGAGGGGCACCGGCAGTTCAACCCGGGCTGGCACCTGGCGCTGGACCTGCAGAACATGATCGCGGTCAGCGAGTGCATCGCCCGGGCCGCCCTGCTGCGTCAGGAGAGCCGGGGCGGGCACACCCGCGACGACTACCCGGCGATGAGCTCGGACTGGCGGCAGCGCAACCTGGTTTGCGCGCTCGCCCCGGACGGCGACGGGCTCGGCGAGATCGTCGTCACCGAGAAGCCGGTGCCGTCGATGCGTCCGGACCTGCTGGAACTGTTCGACCGCGACGAGCTGAGCAAGTACCTGACCGACGAGGAGCTTCCCGTGGAGAACAAGGCATGACGTACAAGGCGAAGTTCCGGGTCTGGCGCGGCGACTCCGACAGCGGCGACCTGCAGGACTACACCGTCGAGGTGAACGAGGGCGAGGTGGTCCTCGACATCATCCACCGGCTGCAGGCCACCCAGGCCTCGGACCTGGCCGTCCGGTGGAACTGCAAGGCCGGCAAGTGCGGTTCCTGCAGTGCCGAGATCAACGGCCGGCCGCGGCTGATGTGCATGACCCGGATGTCGACCTTCACCGAGGCCGAGACCATCACCGTCACGCCACTGCGGTCCTTCCCGGTGATCCGCGACCTGGTCACCGACGTCTCGTTCAACTACGAGAAGGCCCGCGAGATCCCGTCGTTCGCCCCGCCGCCGAACCTGGCGCCGGGCGAGTACCGGATGCAGCAGGTCGACGTGGAGCGCTCGCAGGAGTTCCGCAAGTGCATCGAGTGCTTCCTGTGCCAGAACACCTGTCACGTGGTGCGCGACCACGAGGAGAACAAGCAGTCCTTCGCCGGCCCGCGCTACCTGATGCGGATCGCCGAGCTGGACATGCACCCGCTCGACGCCCGGGACCGGCAGCGCGATGCCCAGGAGCAGCACGGCCTGGGCTTCTGCAACATCACCAAGTGCTGCACCGAGGTCTGCCC
>NZ_DATINC010000035.1:0-24738 GCF_035474675.1 Jatrophihabitans sp.
GATCGAGTCGCTCGGCATGACCGCGATCGTCGAGGTGCACGACGAGGAGGAGGCCAGCCGGGCGCTGGACGCCGGCGCCCGGGTGATCGGCGTGAACGCCCGCAACCTCAAGACCCTGCAGGTGGACCGGTCGGTGTTCGAGCGGATCGCGCCGGGGCTGCCCAGCGGGATCGTCAAGGTGGCCGAGTCCGGGGTGCGGGATGCCCACGACCTGATCACCTACGCCGCGGCCGGCGCCGACGCGGTGCTGGTCGGCGAGGGACTGGTCACCTCGGGCAACCCGCGGCAGGCGGTGGCCGACCTGGTGACCGCCGGGGCGCACCCGGCGACCCCGCGCACCTCCCGCTAGCCGTTGCGGTAGCGAACCCGGCAGGACGTCAGGGGATGAGACGTCAGGGGATGAGCAGCAGCTTTCCGGTGCTGCGCCGGTTCTCCAGGTCGTCGTAGGCCCGGGCCGCCTCGGCGAGCGGGTACCGGCCGCCGATCTCGACCTGCAGGCCGCCGAAGGCCAGGCCGTTGAGCACCGCGCCGGCCCGCAGCAGCAGCTCCTCGCGGGTGCGCAGGTGGTGGCTGAGGGTGGGCCGGGTCAGGAACAGCGAGCCGCCGGTGTTGAGCCGCTGCACGTTGAACGGCGGCACCTGGCCGCTGGCCGCCCCGAAGATGGCCAGCGTGCCGCGGACCCGCAGCGAGGCCAGCGAGGCGTCGAAGGTGGACTTGCCCACCCCGTCGTAGACCGCGGCTACCCCCTCGCCGCCGGTCAGCTCGCGGACCGCGGCGGCGAGGTCGGAGATCTCGGTGTAGTTCAGCACGTGGTCGGCGCCCAGTGCCCGCACCTTGGCGGCCTTCTCCTCGGTGGACACGGTGGTGATCACCGAGGCGTCCTTGGCCTTGACCAGCTGGATCAGCAGCTGGCCGACCCCACCCGCGCCGGCGTGCACCAGCACCGTGTCGCCGGCCTGTACCGGGTAGGTGTCGTTGACCAGGTAGTGCGCGGTCATGCCTTGCAGCATCACCGCGGCGGCCTGCTCCAGCGGCACCCCCTCGGGCACCGGCACGGCGTCGCGGTCGGGCACCAGCGCCAGCCCGGCCGCGCTGCCCAGCGTCTGGGACCAGCAGACCCGGTCACCCGGCCCGGCGACGGTGACCCCGTCCCCGACCGCCAGCACCACCCCGGCCCCCTCGCTGCCGAGCACGAACGGGGTCGGCATCCGGTAGACGCCTTCCCGCTGGTAGGTGTCGATGAAGTTGACGCCGGCCGCCGCGACCTGCACCAGCAGCTGGCCGGGGCCGGGCTGGTCGATCTCGCGGGGCTCGACCCGGAGTACCTCGCTGCCGCCGTGCTCGGTCACCACCAGGGCGTCGGTTGTCTGGGTAGCCATGGGTTCACGGTAGCCAACGGCCGGCGGCGCCTGCTCACTGATCGGCCCCGCCACTGCTCTACGGTGTGCAGGTGCAGATCCTCCAAGCGGCCATCCCGTCCCCGACGGTGAGCGTGGTGCACCTCGGCCCGCTGTCGGTCCACCTGTACGCGCTGTGCATCGTGGCGGGCATCCTGGTGGCGCTGTGGCTGACCGACCGGCGCTGGCGGGCCCGCGGCGGCGAGCAGGGCCAGGTGGGCGACGTGGCCGGCTGGGCGGTGCTGTTCGGCATCGTCGGCGGCCGGCTCTACCACGTGGTCACCGACCCGGAGCTGTACTTCGGCAGCGGCAAGCACCCCCTGGACGCGGTCAAGATCTGGGACGGCGGCCTGGGCATCTGGGGCGCGATCGCGCTCGGCGCGCTGGGTGCCTGGATCGGCTGCCGCCGGCACCAGATGGACTTCGCCGCCTTCGCCGACGCCGCCGCGCCCGGCGTGCTGCTGGCCCAGGCGGTTGGCCGGTGGGGCAACTGGTTCAACAACGAGCTGTACGGCCGGGCCACCTCGCTGCCCTGGAAGCTGGAGATCCACGAGCTGGACGTGGCCACCGGCAAGGCCACCCGGGACGCCGCCGGGCATGCCGTGCTGCTGGGCTACTACCACCCCACCTTCCTCTACGAGATGCTGTGGAGCCTGCTGGTGGTCGCCGTGCTGCTGGTGCTCGACCAGCGCCGGCTGCTGGGACGCTGGCAGGTGCTGGCGCTGTACGTGATGGGCTACACCTTCGGCCGGTTCTTCGTCGAGCTGCTGCGCGACGACCACGCCAACCGGATCGCCGGGCTGCGGGTGAACAGCTGGGTCTCCATCCTGGTGTTCCTGGCGGCGCTGGCGTGGTTCCTGCGCAACCAGGGCGAGCCGCGCAGCGTCGCCGTGCCCGAGGGTGCCGTGCCCACGGGTGCCGAGGACGCCGAGGAGACCCCGGAAGCCGAGACCCCGGAAGCCGACAAGCCGGACGCCGACAAGCTGGACGCCGACAAGCCGGAAGCCGACAAGCCGGACGGCGCTTCTGCGGACTCCGCCAGCTCTGTCGAGGCTGCCAGCCCGGTCAGCGGCGATTCGTCGAGCACGGTGGACGAGGATCCTTCGGCCACTCCGCACGGTCCTCGGCGACCGTCATAAATTTCGGTCGTCATAGCGATCGAAAGTTATGACGATCCGTGCCGCTGGCTGAGCTGCTCCACCGGCGGCGGGCAGCACGGCGGGTGCCGGAGCACAGCAGCCCGCCGGGGCCGCCATAGACTCAGAGCATGTCCAGCAGCATGCCGAAGACCGGTCCCAGGCACCCGCGGGTGGCTCCGGAACCAGCCCCGGCCCAGGCATCGGCCCCTCTGAAGGCGCCGCATCACCCGATCGGTGATCCGGACCTGGCGGTCGGCCACGAGCACCGCGAGGTCTCCGGAGGCTGGCTGCGTCCCACCGTGTTCGGCATGGTGGACGGGCTGGTCTCCAACTTCGGGCTGATCACCGGCGTCGCCGCGGCCAGTTCCGGCGCCCGTCCGGTGGTGATCGCCGGGGTGGCGGGCCTGCTGTCCGGGGCGTTCTCGATGGGCAGCGGCGAGTATGTCTCGGTGCGCAGCCAGAACGAGTCGATGCAGGCCGAGGTGGAGGTCGAGCGGCGCGAGCTGGAGGGCAACCCGGAGGCCGAGCTCGCCGAGCTGACCCAGATCTACATCGACCGGGGGGTGGACCCGGAGCTGGCCCAGCTGGTCGCCGAGCAGCTCTCGGTGGACCCGAAGCAGGCGCTGGAGATCCACGCCCAGGAGGAGCTGGGCGTCGACATCTACGACCTGCCCAACCCGTGGGTGGCCGCCGGCTCGTCGTTCCTGTCCTTCTCGCTGGGCGCGCTGCTGCCGCTGCTGCCGTTCCTGTTCGGCGCCGACCTGCTGTGGCTGGCCGCCACCCTGACCCTGGTGGGCCTGTTCGTCACCGGCGCGATCACTGCCCGGTTCACCACCCGGCCCTGGTACTACGCCGGCGGCCGTCAGCTGCTGCTGGGCGCGGTGACCTTCGCGGTGACCTACGGCATCGGTCACCTGATCGGCGCCACGTGACGTGAGGGCCGGAGGACGGACCGGCCGGCCGTACGGCTCCTCCGGCGCGCCTGACGACTGGTTGGGGAAAGCAGATCTGAGGTCGCACGATCGCACCTGGTGGTGCTTGTCCGCCGCCGAGGCTGTGCTGTGGGTACTTTCGGCTATCTACCTACTGCGCGGTGGTTTCTGGTGGCACTTCTCGGGGTCGGGTGCCGCCATCGTGTGCGTGCGTTCCGAGCGTGCCCGGCGAACCCGTACCCAGCGACGAAGCGCAGGAAAAGAAGACGATCCCACAGCACTGGCCGACAGGAACGACGCCGGCCGGCAGGTCCGGTGAGCTGGTCGACGGTCAGCCGACCTCGTCGTGCTCGGCGCGGGCCCGGGCGACCTCGTCCCGGGCGCGGGCCCGTGCCACCGTGAGGCCGACCATCCAGGACACCACCATCGCCACGTAGGCCAGCCCCGCGAGCTGCTCGATCATCACGAAGCTGCGGGCATGCGGGCGCACCGGCACCACGTCCGACAGGCCCGTGGAGGACAGCGTGGTGAAGCTGAGGAACAGCAGCTCCATCCAGGTGCGCGGCGCGTCGGCATGCACCGCCGCGGTGAACGAGCCCGGCCAGACCACCTGGGTGACGGTGAACAGGTGCGCGAACGCCCAGGCCAGCAGGGTGAAAGTCGCCCCGACCGCGAACAGCTCGTCCCGGGTGATGGTCCGGTCGGCGAGCATGTACGCGATCAGGCTGCCGGCGGCGTAGAAGTAGAACGCGGCCTCGAAGGCCGACCCCCAGGCATGCCAGACGTCCGCTGTGGAGGCGATCTGGCACAGGGTGAAGATCACCGCCGGGACGCCCAGCACTATCGACACCCAGACCGTCCACGGGGTCGTCTCCACCGACCAGACCGCCAGCGCCAGCACCAGCAGCCCGAACAGCGACACCGCGCTGGTGCCGGTCCGCGACTCGCCCAGGTAGGGGTAGATCAGCACCCCGAGCAGCTGGACGGCCAGCAGGATCGCCGACGGCTGCCGCCGGGCCCGCTCGATCACACCCGGCACCGATCAGCCACCCGTCCCGCCGAGCAGCGCCGCGCGCACCGACTCGCCGGTGGCCAGTTCCAGCGGCGTCCGGCCCTCGTCGTTGGCTGCCGTCGAGTCCGCGCCGGCCGACAGCAGCGCCTGCACCGACTCCAGGTCGCCGTTCGCCGCCGCCGAGTGCAGCGGGGTCCAGCCGCCGCTCTGCCGGGCGTGCACCGGGGCGTCGGAGGCGATCAGGATCCACACCAGCTCGGAGTGCCGGCCGGCGGCGGCCGCGTGCAGCGGGTGCACCGCCAGCTCGTTGCGGGAGGGCTCGGCCACCTCGGCGTCGGCGTCCAGCAGCATCCGGGCCGCCTCCGTACGGCCGAAGTAGGCGGCCAGGTGCAGCGGCTGCCAGCCGTCGGGGCTCCAGGAGTCCACCACCGACTGGTCGGCCTCGATCAGCTGGGCCAGCCTCGCGGTGTCGTCGAAGGCCGCCGCTTCGAACACCGAGAGCTCCCCGGTGCGGGCGGCCAGCTCGTCGGCCAGCGGGCCGTGCCCGTGGTACAGCGCGGTCAGCGCCGGGGACGCCCCGTTCGGGGCGACGTTGTGCAGCAACTCCGGGTCCTGGTCGAGGAGCCGGCGTACCCGGTCGACGTCTCCGGCCGCGATCGCGGCGAAGAACTCGGCAACAGCCACCATGGCAACCACTGTGCCATTGCGGTCCGGACCGCAGGAAGCTTCCCGCCACACCAGCGGCGGCGCGACCGGCTGGCGAGGGCGGCATTCGCGCCCGGCGGCCACCTGCCGGTAGTCTGACCGGACATTTCCGTACCACCCAGTACCACCCCAGCACAGGGCCGACGCTGTCCCGCACGCAACCACCGGATCGCCGCCGATTGCCGAACCGGACAGCAGAGGGCCCCGGCATGCCGGCGCCCCCGAACGAGGGGAGCACGCGCGTGCAGTTCTCCGCCCTTCCCGCCCCCCAGGGCCTGTACGACCCGCGTTATGAGTCCGACTCCTGCGGGGTGGCGTGCCTGGCCGACCTGCAGGGCCGGCCCAGCCACACCCTGGTCCGCACCGCGCTGACCGCGCTGCACAACATGGACCACCGCGGCGCAGCCGGCGCCGAGACCAGCAGCGGGGACGGCGCCGGCATCACCGTCGCCGTTCCGGACGCCTTCCTGCGGGCGGTGGCCGGCTTCGATCTGCCGGAACCCGGCTGCTACGCCACCGGCATTGCGTTCCTGCCGGTAGACCCTGACGCCCGGGACCGGGTCAAGGCGGTCATCGCCGGCACCGCCGCTGAGGAAGGCCTGCGGGTGCTGGGCTGGCGGCCGGTGCCGGTGCTGGCCGACGGGCTGGGCGACAGCGCCCGGGCGGTGATGCCGGCCTTCGAGCAACTGTTCGTCAGCGCCGAGAAAACCCAGGCAGCCGGACTGGCGCTGGACCGGCTGGCCTACGGGCTGCGCAAGGTGGCCGAGCGCCGGGTCGCCGAGGGTGGCGACCAGTTGTACTTCCCGTCGCTGTCGGCCCGCACCCTGACCTACAAGGGCATGCTGACCACCGCGCAGCTGGCCACCTTCTACCCGGACCTGGCCGACGAGCGGTTCGCCAGCCCGCTGGCCCTGGTGCACAGCCGGTTCTCCACCAACACCTTCCCGTCCTGGCCGCTGGCCCAGCCGTTCCGGCTGATCGCGCACAACGGCGAGATCAACACCGTCGGCGGCAACCGCAACTGGATGCGGGCCCGGCAGGCGCTGCTGGCCTCGGACCTGCTCAGCGACGCGCACCGCGACATAAACCGGCTGTTCCCGATCTGCACCCCGGACGGCTCGGACTCCGCCTCCTTCGACGAGGTGCTGGAACTGCTGCACCTGGGCGGGCGCAGTCTGCCGCACGCGGTGCTGATGATGATCCCGGAGGCGTGGGAGAACGCTGCCCGGGGGAGCTTGCGACCCGGCCATGATCCAGCGATGGAGTCCGCTCTTCGCGACTTCTACGCCTACCACTCCACCCTGATGGAGCCGTGGGACGGCCCGGCCTGCATCACCTTCACCGACGGCACCGTGATCGGCGCGGTGCTCGACCGCAACGGCCTGCGCCCGGGACGCTGGTGGCGCACCGCCGACGACCTGGTGATCCTGGCCAGCGAGGCCGGCGTGATCGAGCTCGACCCGGCCAGCGTGGTCGCCAAGGGTCGGCTGCAGCCGGGCCGGATGTTCCTGGTCGACCTCGCCGCCGGCGAGATCCGCGACGACGCCGCGATCAAGGGCGAACTGGCCGCCGAGCACCCGTACGGTGACTGGCTGCACGCCGGGCTGTTGCACCTGGACACGCTGCCGGCCCGCGAACACGTGGTGCACACCCACTCCTCAGTGACCCGGCGGCAGCAGCTGTTCGGCTACACCGAGGAGGAGCTGCGGGTGCTGCTCAAGCCGATGGCCGAGACCGGCGCCGAGCCGCTCGGGTCGATGGGCACCGACACCCCGCCGGCGGTGCTGAGCAAGCGTCCCCGGCTGCTGTACGACTACTTCTCCGAGCTCTTCGCCCAGGTCACCAACCCGCCGCTGGACGCGATCCGGGAGGAGCTGGTGACCTCGCTTTCCGCCACCATCGGCCCGGAGCAGAACCTGCTCGACCCGACGCCGGCCTCCTGCCGGCAGATCGTGCTGCCCCGCCCGGTGATCGACAACGACGACCTGGCCAAGATCTGGCACGTCAACGCCGACGGCGACCTGCCCGGCTTCGGCTGCACGCTGATCGACGGCCGCTACCGGGTGCACGGCGGTGGCCCGGCGCTGGCGGCAGCGCTGCAAAGGGTGCGGGACGAGTGCAGCGCCGCCGTCGAGGCCGGCGCCCGGATCCTCATCCTGTCCGACCGGGACTGCGACTCCGACCACGCGCCGATCCCGGCGCTGCTGCTCACCTCGGCCGTGCACGGGCACCTGGTGCGCACCGGTCAGCGCACCAAGGCCGGCCTGGTGGTCGAGACCGGCGAGGCCCGCGAGGTGCACCACATCGCGCTGCTGATCGGCTACGGCGCGGCGGCGGTCAACCCGTATCTCGCCTTCGAGACCATCGACGACCTGATCGCCACCGGCGTGCTGACCGGCACCGACTCGGCCACCGCGATCGGCCGCTACCTCAAGGCGCTGAGCAAGGGCGTGCTGAAGGTGATGTCGAAGATGGGCATCTCCACCATCGCCTCCTACACCGGCGCCCAGGTGTTCCAGGCGCTGGGCCTGGCCGACGAGCTGGTCGAGCGGTACTTCCCGGGCACCCGGGCCAGCCTCGGTGGGATCGGTCTGGACACCCTGGCCGACGAGGTCGCCGCCCGGCACGAGCGGGCCTTCCCCGCCAACCCGGTCGCCCGGTCGCACCGCCGGCTCGAGGTGGGCGGCGAGTACGCCTGGCGCCGGGAGGGCGAGCTGCACCTGTTCAACCCCGAGACGGTGTTCCTGCTGCAGCACGCCACCCGGGCCCGCCGCTACGACCGGTTCGCCCAGTACACCGCCGAGATCGACCGGCTGAACCGGGAGGGCGCCACCCTGCGCGGGCTGTTCGAGCTGCGCACCGGCGTCCGGCCGCCGGTTCCGATCGAGGAGGTGGAGCCGGTCTCGGAGATCGTCAAGCGGTTCGCCACCGGGGCGATGTCCTACGGCTCGATCTCGGCCGAGGCGCACCAGACGCTGGCGATCGCGATGAACCGGCTCGGCGCCCGCTCCAACTCCGGCGAGGGTGGCGAGGACGCCGACCGCTACCTCCCGGATCCGAACGGGGACCTGCGCCGGTCGGCGATCAAGCAGGTCGCCTCCGGACGGTTCGGCGTCACGAGCCACTACCTGGTCAACGCCGACGACCTGCAGATCAAGATCGCGCAGGGCGCCAAGCCCGGCGAGGGCGGCCAGCTGCCCGGCTACAAGGTGTACCCGTGGATCGCCCGGACCCGGCACTCCACGCCGGGGGTGGGCCTGATCTCGCCGCCGCCGCACCACGACATCTACTCCATCGAGGACCTGGCGCAGCTGATCTCGGACCTGAAGAACGCCAACCCGGCGGCCCGGGTACACGTCAAGCTGGTGGCCGAGTCCGGCGTCGGGACGGTGGCGGCCGGGGTGGCCAAGGCGCACGCCGACGTGGTGCTGATCTCCGGCCACGACGGCGGCACCGGCGCGGCCCCGCTCACCTCGCTCAAGCACGCCGGCATGCCGTGGGAGCTGGGCCTGGCCGAGACCCAGCAGACCCTGCTGCTCAACGGCCTGCGCGACCGGATCACCGTGCAGGTGGACGGGGCGATGAAGACCGGCCGGGACGTGCTGATCGCGGCGCTGCTGGGTGCCGAGGAGTACGGCTTCGCCACCGCGCCGCTGGTGGTCTCCGGCTGCGTGATGATGCGGGTCTGCCACCTCGACACCTGCCCGGTCGGGGTGGCGACCCAGAACCCGGAGCTGCGGGCACGGTTCACCGGGAGACCTGAGTTCGTGGTGACCTTCTTCGAATACATCGCCGAGCAGGTCCGCGAGCTGCTGGCCGAGCTGGGCTTCCGGACCCTGGAAGAGGTCATCGGGCACGCCGAGCTGCTGGACACCCGGGCCGCCGTCGAGCACTGGAAGGCCGACGGGCTGGACCTGGCGCCGCTGCTGGTGGTGCCGGAGCGGCCGGCCGGCACCGCGCTGACCAAGCGGGTCGCCCAGCAGCACGGCCTGGACGCGGTGCTGGACAACACCCTGATCCAGCTGTCCGAGGGTGCGCTGCTCGACGGCCGGCCGGTGAAGCTGGAGCTGCCGGTCCGCAACGTCAACCGCACCGTCGGCACCATGCTGGGCTCGTTGGTGACCCGCCGCTACGGCGCCGAAGGGCTGCCGGACGGCACCATCGACATCACCCTGCACGGCTCGGCCGGGCAGTCGCTGGGCGCCTTCCTGCCGGCCGGCATCACCATCCGGCTGCTGGGCGACGCCAACGACTACGTCGGCAAGGGGCTGTCCGGCGGCGTGATCGCGCTCCGGCCGGACCCGCGCTCGCCGCTGGTCGCCGAGCGGAACGTGATCGCCGGCAACGTGATCGGCTACGGCGCCACGTCCGGCCGGCTGTACCTGCGCGGCGTGGTCGGCGAGCGGTTCTGCGTGCGCAACTCCGGGGCCACCGCGGTGGCCGAGGGGGCGGGCGACCACGCGCTGGAGTACATGACCGGCGGCGTCGCGGTGATCCTCGGGCCCACCGGGCGCAACCTCGGGGCCGGGATGTCCGGCGGGGTCGGGTACCTGCTCGACCTGGACCGGACCCTGGTGAACCCCGAGCTGGTCGACATCGAGCCGGTCACCGCCGAGCACGCCGAGGTGCTGGTGCCGATCCTGACCGAGCACCTGCGGCTGACCGGCTCGGCGGTGGCGGCCGGGCTGCTGGCCGACCTCGAGGCGAGCCCGGCCGCGGTCCTGGGCCGGTTCTCGGTGATCATGCCGCGCGACTACAAGCGGGTGCTGCAGGCCACCAGCCGGGCCCGCGCCGCCGGCACCGACGTCGACTCCGCGATCATGGCCGCCGCGCGCAGCTGACCGACCCGACCGGGTTCGGAGGAGGTTTCCCAAACCGGCTATCTTGCCGGGTTTCCGCGGCTAGGGTGCATTCGCCATACCTCGTCGGGGGAGAGGTCCTCATGCTGCTGCGTTCCGCTGTGCTCATCGGTTGTCTGGCCGTCGCCTTCACCGGGCTGGATCCGGCCGCCGCCCAGCCCCTGGCACCGATCACGGCCAGTTCGACGGCGGCGCCCGCGGCGAGCACGCCGGCCCCGTCGAGCAGCCCGGCGGCATCGGCCAGCCCGGCCTCGTCGAGCAGCCCAGCCCCGTCAAGCAGTCCGGCCGCGCCGGCCAGCCCGGCCGCACCGGCGGCGTCGAGTAGCCCAGCCCCGTCGGCCACGCCGGCGGCATCGGGCAGCCCGACCGCGTCGAGCGGGGCCGCGCAGCCGACCGAGCCCACCGGTCCGGCGGCGGTCACGCCTTCGACCAGCCCCTCCAAAGCCACCACGTCGGCGGCCGGCGCCGGGGCGATCACCGGGCAGGTCACCGAGGCCGGCACCGGCAAGCCGCTGGCCAACGTGCTGGTGACGGCGTACAGCACCACCGGCCTAGGCCAGGTGCAGGCGGTCAGCCGTCCGACCGGGCGCTATTCGCTGACGCTGGCCGCCGACAGCTGGTCCGTCTGCTACCAGGCCGACTCGCCGGGCCAGCTCCCGACCACCGGCGGCACCTCCAAGACCGGGTACTTGCCGGCCTGCCAGGGCGACTACATCCCGGTGACGGTGGGACACACCAGCACCGGCATCGACATCGCACTGGGCCACGGCGGCGCCATCGCCGGCCGGGTCACCGACAGCGCCGGACATCCGCTGGCCGGCATCGTGGTGCAGAGCGCGGTCGGCTACAACGGCGCCTACGACACCGGGGTGCGCACCAAGGCCGACGGCAGCTACCGGTTGCCGGGCCTGCCCGAGGCCGACTGGAAGATCTGCTTCGACGCCACCGGCACTCCGGCCCCCGGCGGCCTGCTGCACCAGTGCTACCTGAACACCGATGTCAGCTACGGCCACCCGTACTCCCAGGACGGCACCTTCGTCGCGGTGACCGTCGATTCCACCAGCACCGGGGTGGACGGCCACCTACACCCGGGCGCGGCGGTCAGCGGCCGGGTCACCGACCCGGCCGGCCGCCCGGTGCCGGGCATCCTGGTGGAGGCCCTGCCCGACTCCGGAAACTTCACCAGCACCACCACCCGGGCCGACGGCAGCTACCTGATCAGCGCACTGCCCCCCGGTGCCTACTCGGTCTGCTTCTACCCCTACTTCAGCGACTCCGCCCCGGCGTCCGCCCGGACCTACAACCGGCAGTGCTACCACCAGAGCTTCCCGTACCGGGACCCGAACCTGACGCTGACCGCCGGCCAGCGGCTGACCGGTGTAGACGCCCACCTCGACCACGGCGGCTCGGTGCGGGTCAGCGTGACCGACCCGGCCGGCCACCCGCTCGGCAATGTGACCGTCACGGTGGACGGAGCCTTCCAGGGCACCAGCGCCGTCACCTCGGACGCCGGCGTCGCCCAGGTGGACGGCGTGGAGGCCGGCCAGCACCGGGTCTGCTTCTACGCCGTCGCTGCCACCGGCGGCAGCTCGGAGGCGGGATACCTCGACGACTGCTATCTCAACCAGCCCGACTTCTCCCACGCCACCCCGGTCACTGTCACCACCGGCGCCGTCACCTCGATCTCGGAGAAGCTGCCGGCGGCCGGCGGCGTCCGGCTCACCGTCACCGACGACGCCGGGCACCCGCTGCGGGGCATCTCCGCCAGCTACACCCTGGTCGGCGCAAACTCCGGGATCCGGCCGGCGGAGCGCACCGACGCCGACGGACACCTGCTGCTGGGCCGGCTGGCCACCGGGGACTACCAGATCTGCCTGGACGCCGGTGGCACCGACGGCAACGGGGCCGGGGTGAGCGGCGGCGACTCGCGCGGCGGCTACCGCGACCGGTGCGTGTTCAGCGGCGACGACCCGCCGGCGGTGGTCGGCGTCCAAGTCGGCCAGCTCACCGAGCTGCCCATGAAGCTGAGCGCGATGGGCGCCATCGGCGGCACCGTGACCGACCTGCGTGGCCACCCGCTGCGCTACGTCGCGGTCACCATCACCCGGCGCGACGGCTTCTACCAGCCGTACTTCCTCCGCACCGGCGCCGACGGCGCCTTCTCGCTGACCCGGCTGGAGGACGCGCCGTACAGCGTCTGCTTCGACGCCGGCCAGGGCTACCCGCTGCCGGTGTCCGGCGGGGACTCCGACACCGGCTACCTCAACGAGTGCTTCGACGACAGCACGCTCGACGCGCCCACCGAGGTGCAGGTCAGCGCCGGGGCCCTCAGCCGGACCGACGCCAGCCTCAGCGACGGCGCCGCGATCGTCGGCACCCTGACCGACCGGACCGGCAGCCCGGTGCCCGACGTGCAGCTGTCGGTGTCCAAGGACGGTTTCGCGGTCGGCGGCACCGGGTACAGCGATGCCGACGGCCACTACCGGATCACCTCGCTGCCGCCGGGCTCGGGGTACCTGGTGTGCGCCTACCCGTCCTGGCAGAGCCCCTCGCCGAACGGGCTGGGCTACGCCCGCCAGTGCTATCTCGACGCGCCCGACGAGAGCAGCGCAACCCCGGTTTCGGTGACCGCCGGCCAGGCACGCACCATCGACTTCACCTTGCAGGAACTGGCCAGCCTGGGCGGCACCGTCACCGACTCGCACGGCAACCCCGTCGACTCCGAGCAGGTCACGGTGACCGGGCCGGGCGGCACCTCCTACCTGCTGTACACCGCTCCGGACGGCAGCTGGCGGCAGGACGGCATACCGGCCGGCAACTACACGCTGTGCTACCAGTCCTACTACGGCACCGGGCCGAGCCCGACGGGCTACGCACCCGGCTGCTACGACGGACAGCCGGTCGGCGCCACCCCGACCCCGATCGCGGTGGCCGCCGGGGAGCACCACACCGTCGACCTGAGGCTGGTCGCGCCGTCCGCGATCACCGGTCACGTCACCGATCCGGACGGCCAACCGGTGTTCGCGCCGGTCAACCTGATGCAGGGCGACACCGTGCTGGCCACCGTGATGCCCGACTTCGACACCGGCGCCTACCAGTTCGGCGGTCTGGCCGCCGGCGACTACACCGTGTTCTTCGATGCCGACAGCTGGGGCTACCAGAGCCGGTACTACCACGACGTGCTGCCCGGCGGCACTCCCACCACGGTGTCGGTGCCGGCCGAGACGACGGTGAGCGGCATCGACCAGACGCTGTCGCCGGCGGGCTGACCGGCGGCCGGCCAGTGAGAGCGCGGCCGGCCGGCGGGATCGGGCAACAGTGGGCTTATCGCGCGCGGCCGGCAGCGGATAGGGTGGGAGGAGTGATCCGCCACGCGAAGATCGTCTGCACCCTCGGTCCCGCCACCGACCCCCCGGAACGCACCCGGGCGCTGGTCGAGGCCGGCATGGACGTGGCCCGGCTGAACTTCAGCCACGGCGAGCATGGCGACCACGCCAGCCGGTTCCACCAGGTCCGGGAGGCGGCCCGGGTCGCCGGCCGCAACGTCGCCACCCTGGCCGACCTGCAGGGGCCCAAGATCCGGCTCGGCCGGTTCGCCGACGGTCCGGTGATGTGGGCGACCGGCGAGCGGATCCGGATCACCGTCGAAGACGTCGAGGGCGACCACGACCGGGTCTCGACCACCTACAAGCAGCTGGCTGCCGACGTCCGGCCGGGTGACAAGCTGCTGGTCGACGACGGCAACGTCGCGCTGGTCGCGGTGGCGGTCGAGAACGGCACCGACGTGGTGTGCGATGTCACCGAGGGCGGCAAGGTCAGCAACAACAAGGGCCTGTCGCTGCCCGGCGTGGCGGTCAGCGTGCCGGCGCTGAGCGAGAAGGACATCGAGGATCTGGAGTTCGCGCTGGAGCTCGGCGTGGACTGGGTGGCGCTGTCCTTCGTCCGCTCGCCGGACGACGTCAAGCTGGTGCACGAGGTGATGGACCGGGTCGGGGTGCGCCGGCCGGTGATCGCCAAGATCGAGAAGCCGGAGGCGGTCGAGCGGCTGGTCGAGATCGCACTGGCCTTCGACGGCGTGATGGTGGCCCGCGGCGACCTCGGCGTGGAGCTGCCGCTGGAGCAGGTGCCGATGGTGCAGAAGCGGGCCATCGCGATCTGCCGCGACAACGCCAAGCCGGTGATCGTGGCGACCCAGATGCTCGAGTCGATGATCAGCCACTCCCGCCCGACCCGGGCCGAGGCTTCCGACGTGGCCAACGCGGTGCTGGACGGCGCGGACGCGGTGATGCTGTCCGGCGAGACCAGCGTGGGCAGCTACCCGGTGCAGGCGGTGGCCACCATGTCGCGGATCATCACCTCGGTGGAGCAGTCCACCGTCGAGGTGGCCGCCCTGCTGCACGACCCGCGCACCACCGGCGGGGTGATCGCCAAGGCCGCCAAGGAGATCGGCGAGTCCCTCGGCGCCACCGCGCTGGTCGCCTTCACCCAGAGCGGTGACACCGCACGCCGGCTGGCCCGGCTGCACGCGCGCTGCGCGGTGCTGGCCTTCACCCCCGAGGAGACCGTGCAGCGCCAGCTGGCGCTGAGCTGGGGGGTGGTGGCGCACCGGGTGTGGACGGTGCAGACCACCGACGAGATGGTCCGCCAGGTGGACTCGGCACTGCTGGCCCAGCGGGTCTGCCGTCCGGACGACCTGGTGGTGATCGTGGCCGGCACCCCGCCGTCGACGCCGGGCTCCACCAACACCATCCGGGTCCATCACATCGGAGGCATCCTGCAACGTGACCGCTGACAGCGAGGTGGCGACCGCCGACGGCTACCTGCGTGGCCAGTTGGTGGTGGACGGCCTGGTGGCCCTGCTCGACCTGGAGGCCATCGAGACCGACATCTTCCGGGGCGTCAGCCCGAAGGTGGCGATGCAGCGGGTGTTCGGCGGCCAGGTGGCCGGCCAGGCGCTGGTGGCGGCCGGGCGGACCGTGGACAGCCAGCGGCTGGTGCACTCGCTGCACTCCTACTTCATCCGGCCCGGCGACCCGTCGATCCCGATCATCTACACCGTCGAGCGAATTCGGGACGGCCGGTCGTTCTCGGTCCGCCGGGTGCTGGCCATCCAGCACGGCCAGCCGATCTTCACGCTGTCGGCGTCTTTCCAGCTGGCCCAGGACGGCATCGACCACCAGGCCGAGATGCCCGCGGCGCCGGCACCGGAGTCGCTGCCGACGCTGGCCGAGCGCTTCGCCGGCTTCGACGAGCTGGCCGAGGCGATGCGCCAGATCCCGCAGCCCTTCGACGTCCGCTACGTCGACGACCCGCCGTGGGTGCAGCGGATGCACGGGCCGCGCGAGCACCAGCCGCACCGGGTCTGGCTCAAGGCCGACGGGGTGCTGCCGGACGACCCGCTGCTGCACGTCTGCGTGGTCACCTTCGCCTCCGACATGAACCTGCTGGACTCGGTGCTGATCCATCACGGCCTGGCCGCCCGGCTGGACCCGATCAGCATGGCCTCCCTGGACCACGCGATGTGGTTCCACCGGCAGTTCCGGGCCGACGACTGGCTGCTCTACGTCTCCGCCTCGTCCTCGGCCTCCGGCGGCCGGGGGCTGGCCAGCGGGCAGTTCTTCTCCCGGGACGGCCGGCTGGTGGCCAGCGTCACCCAGGAGGGCATGATCCGGCTGCCGAACGGCTGACCTGCCCGGTTTCGGTGCTCTGGGGCCAGGTGTGCCGATCGGGTGAAGGAACGGCATCGGAACGGTATCGCCCGGTGCCAGGCGTTGTGCCCGGTCGCCATAGTGGGCTCCTGTGGTTCTCCGGCTGAGGAGGCGTCCATGGAAAAGATCGGGCGGCGCACGGTGCTGGCGGCCGGCGCCGCACTGCTGGTGGCGGCCGGCTCGGTCGGCTACGCCGAGTTCCGCAGTTCCCCGGCCGAGGCGGACGGCGGGTCCCGCACCTCCTCGCCCCGGGCGGGCGGTGTCGACTACGCCGAGGACCAGAAGGCCAACTTCGCCGCCTCGCAACTGGGCCAGGCGCTCCTGAACGTCATCCCGAGGTTCGACGGCTATGCCGGCCTGCAGATCCTCCGCTACGGCATCGAGGTGGACACCGCCGGCTCGCCCGATCCGCAACTGCGCGCGGCAGTCACCCGGGCGGTGCAGCGGTACCGGTACCAGGGCAGGGAGATCGAGGTCCGCTACCGGCTGGTGCGTTACTCCGAGCGGGAGCTCAAGGCGGTGGTACAGCGGATCCGCGCCGACGACGACGACCTCGCCAAGCAGGGGATCGAGCTGTCGAGCTGGGGGCCGGACATCACGACCAACAAGGTGGAGATCAGCCTGGCCCACTACACCGACGCCTACCGGGACGTCCTGCTGTCCCGGTACGGCGACCTGGTGACGGTCACCCCGCACGACGTCGTGATCAAGCCCCTCTGAAACCGGCCGGACGCTGCTGCCGTCCTGACCACCGGCCATGCATCGGCCCTGGCAGCAGCTCGGGGCTGCCACCAGGGCCGGCGCAGGGTGGGTACTAGCGGGTCATGCAGGTCTTGTCGTCGCCCTGAAACCGGATCCGGCCCTTGACGACACCGGAGTAGAAGCTCACGAACGACGGGTCCACGGTGTTGACCCGGTGCTTGATCACCTCGTGCAGCTTGGGCACGTTCACCATCGGGACGCCTTGGTGGAAGTGGTGCGCGGTGTGCAGGTCGTTGCCGTTGGTGAACCAGTGGCCGAACCGGCTGGCCCGCACCGTGCGGGTGTTGGTGAGCACGTTCGGGTCGGTCTGGGTGTTGAGCCCGTAGTGCTCGGGCAGCTCGATCAGGAAGTGCACCGGCTCGGCGACCAGCACCGAGGGCAGCAGCCATACCCAGACGAAGAACAGCGAGTGCATCGCGATCGAGGCGGCCAGCACCACCGCGAAGATCACCAGGAAGGCCTGGTACTCGGTGCGAATTCGCCGGGCGGCCACCGTCTTGGTGACGTTGGGGTTGGTGCGCCCGAGCAGGGAGCGGCGCAGGTCGCGCACCAGGTTCGAGTACCGGCCCAGGTTGTAGGCGCCGAGAACGAAGCCGAGCGGCGTGTCGAGGTTGTGGAACTGGTAGTTGAAGAACTCCCGGTTCTGCGGCGTGCCCAGGAAGGCGTGGTGGCGCAGGTGGTCGTACTTGTAGTGGGAGTAGGAGCTGAACATCGGCACGCCGGCCGCGAAGCCGAACAGCCGGTTCAGGGTCCGGGAGCGGAAGGCGTGCTCGTGCAGGCACTCGTGCTGTAGCTCCACCAGGTGGGCATACATCGCACCGGTGGTGATGATGGTGACCACGACCGAGACCACGTCGGTCCGCAGGGCGACCCAGACCCAGCCGGCGGCGATGATCACGAGGGCGACCAGGAACTTCGCCAGGAACACCGCGGGACGCTTCTGGAAGTATTCCGGCCCGAGGTCCCGGCGGGTCTCGGGGCCGGCCACGGGTGCCAGCAACACACCGGTGGAGCCGTCGAGGTCGAGGTCGGGTTCTGTCTGGTTCTGCTGCATGGGGGGTAAGCCTCCGACAATGGGGGGAGGGCGGCGGACGCACGGGGATGGCGTGGCTATGTTGCGTCAGCCGCGCTGGGCTATCTCTAAAAGGGTGGTTATAAACCTAAACAAGCAAAATCTGCGCGCGGAGCAAGTATCATCACACTCCCGCACATTAGGCAATAGCTATAGACAGATAAGCGCATAGGCGCAGTCAACGATAATGTCAAGTGCGATTTAGCCGGACGCGTCTTGATCGCTGCCGGAGGCGGCGGCCGGCAACAGGTCGCAGATCGCCTGCCAGGCCGCCCGCACGTGCCGGCGCTCGGTGAGCACCGCGCCGATCGCCATCCGGATCGCGAATCGGCCGTTGACTACGGTGTGGGTCAGATAGGCCTGCCCGGAGGCATTGACGGCCGCGAGCAACTGCCGTCCGGCCTCATCACCGGCCCGTACCGCAAAGGTGACCAGCGCCAGCGGGTGCGGTGCCAGCAGTTCCAGCCGGCTGTCGGCCGCCACCCAGGACGCGAACTCCTGCGCCAGCGCCACGTGCGAGCGGATGTGCGCCTGCAGTCCCTCGGCGCCGTACCAGCGCAGCACGGTCAGAAGTTTCAGCGCCCGGAAACGCCGACCCAGGGGCACCTGCCAGTCGCGGTAGTCGATCACCGCACCCGATTCGGTGGCGCTGTTGCGCAGATACTCCGGCAGTATCGACAATGCCGAGATCAGCGCTGACCGGTCGGCCACCCAGAATGCAGTGCAGTCAAAATTGGTCAACAGCCACTTGTGCGGGTTAGTGCAATAGGAGTCGGCGAGTTCCACGCCGGCATTGATCCAGCGCAACTCCTCGCACACCGCCGCCACCCCGGCCCAGGCCGCGTCCACGTGCAACCAGGCGCCGTAGCGGTGCGCCAGCTCGGCAAGCTCGGCGACCGGGTCCAGCGCGCCGGTGCCGGTCGCGCCCACCGAGGCGACCACCAGCGCCGGCGTCCGGCCGGCCGCCACGTCGGCGGCCAGCAGCTCGGCCAGGTGGGCCGGCCGGGCGGCCAGCGTGTCCGGATCGACATCGAGCTTGCGCAGCGCCGCGGTGCCGATGCCGGCGATCCGGCAGGCCTTCTCCACCGAGGAGTGGGTCTGGCCGGAGGTGTAGACGCAGTACCGGCCGGCGCCCACCCCGTCGGTCTCGGTGGCGCCGCCGCTGACCCGGTGCAGGGCGGCCACCAGGGCCACCAGCGCCGCGTCCGAGGCCGAGTGCTGGATGACCCCGCCGCCGGCCGAGTCCGACCGGAAGCCGGCCGGCAGGTCCAGCAGCCGGGCCAGCCAGTCCAGCATCAGGGTCTCGAGCTCGGTGGCCGCCGGCGAGGTGGCCCACAGCATGCCCTGCACGCCGAGCCCGGAGGCCAGCAGGTCACCCAGGATCGACGGGCCGGTGGCGTTGGCCGGGAAGAAGGCGAAGAAGGACGGATGCTGCCAGTGGGTCAGGCCCGGCACGATCACCGAGTCCAGGTCGGCCAGCACCCCGTCGAAGCCCTCGCCGGTCACCGGCGGCTCGGCCGGCAGCCCGGCGCGCACCTGGCCGGGAGCCACCCGGGACAGCACCGGCAGGGACTCCAGGCGGGACTGGTAGTCGGCGATCCAGTCGATGATCTGGTAACCGTGCCGGCGGAACTCCTCCGGGCTCATGTGCGCGCTCACGACCGGCCAATCTAATCCGGCGCGGCAGGGCTGCCGGCACGTGGCTACGGCCGGAGCCGGCGGCCCGGCGTCACTCGACGATGTTCAGCTGGGCCATCATGCCGAACGAGGCGTGCGCGAGGACGTGGCAGTGATAGACGTACTCGCCCAGGTAGTCGGTGAAGGTGGCCTGCAACCGCACCGACTCACCCGGCCCGATCGGCACGGTGTCCTTGAGCCCCCGGTCGTCGGCTGCCGGCGGCTGGCCGTTGCGGTCCAGCACCCGGAACTGCACCAGGTGCAGGTGGAAGTTGTGCTGGATGCCGAACTCCACGTCGCCGTTGCTGACCTGCCAGATCTCGGTGGTTCCGCGCTTGACGGTGAAGTCCACCCGGTCCGGGTCGTAGGGCTTGCCGTTGATCAGGCCCGCGGTGTTGTCCGGGTCCAGGTTGAAGCTGAGCGTGACGTCGCGCTGCACCGTGGCCGGCGGCAGCGCCGGCAGTGCCCGCAGCTGGGCCGGTAGCCGGCTGTCGTCGTCGGCGTGCCGGGTGACGTCGAAGCGCAGGATGGCACCGGCGGCCGCCTCGTTGAGGAACAGCTGGGTCCCGATCGGGAAGCGGGAGAAGTCCACGACCAGGTCGACCCGCTCACCGGCGCTGATGGTGACCTGCGAGCGGGTCACCGGCGCCGGCAGCAGGCCGCCGTCGGAGCCGACCTGGACGAGCTGGCCGCTGGGCAGCGTCAGGGTGAAGGTGGCGTGGTCGGAGGCGTTCAGCAGCCGGAACCGGTACTTGCGGGCAGCCACCGAAAAGTGCGGCTGCGGCTTGCCGTTGACCTGCACGATGGGCCGGTCGTTGGGGTCGGACAGGATCAGTTCCCCGGTGTCGGGATCCAGCGCGATGTTGCGCAGCAGGATCGGCACGTCGTACTTGCCCGAGGGCAGCCGGAGGTTGCGCTCACGGTCGTCTTCGATCAGGTAGAAGCCGTGCAGGCCCCGGTAGACCTGCTCGGCCTCGGTGCCGTGCCCGTGCGCGTGGTACCACAGGGTGGTCCCCTGCTGCCGGTTCGGATAGGTGTAGTCGCGGTAGCCGCCCGGGGCTATCAACGCCATCGGGTGGCCGTCGCTGTCGGCCGGGGTGTGGCCGCCGTGCAGGTGCACGTTGGTCTCGTCCGGGAGCTGGTTGCGGTAGCGCACCTTGACCTGCCGGCCGGTGCGGGCCCGGATGGTCGGGCCCGGGTACTGCCCGTCGTAGCTGTAGACCCTGGTGGTGGTGCCGGGCAGGATCTCGACGTCGGCCTCCCGGATGTCGACGTCGTAGTAGTCGGTGTCGGAGGTGGTCCGGGTGGGCCGCAGCACCCGCGGGACGGGCATGGCGACGCCGAACGGCTCGCCCGTCAGGTTCTTCCGGACGCCGGCGGCCCGGGCCTGCGGCGGCTGCTGGGCCGGGGCGAGGGCGCCGGCCTCGGCGGTGGCCGGCCGGGACCGCATCCCGTAGGCCAGCAGCGCCGCCTCGGCAGCGGCGGCACCGGACAGGGCAAGGAAACTTCTGCGGCTCTTCAAGACTGTGCACTCCCGGGTGGTCGTGGTACTCGCGCATGGACGGGGGTAGGCGGTGAGGCGGGTCAGCGCGGATCTCCGCCTGCGGGGTGGCCTCTCGTACCGAAGTTGCCCGCTCCGGCCGGGGGTGGGCACCTTTCCGGTTGTCCTCGTCCTCGACCGGGCAGGCACGAGATGCCGGCGCTGAACATATCAGGAAATTTGTTCCGGTTTAACCTGTTACGAGGCAGCCGGCTGCTCGATTTCGTATCCGATCCGCACGCCCTGGCAACCGAATCGGATACGAAATGAGGGGCGTTCCACACGCGCTCCACGGCAGCCCGGCCAGCACGCTCACCGGGTGGGAGGAAGACGAGAGGGGACGGATGCGGCCGGCGGTCAGAGCCGGTGGTGCCCGGCCGGATTCCCGGGCCAGAGATCGGTGCCCCCGGTGGGATTTGAACCCACACGCCTTTCGGCAATGGATTTTGAGTCCACCATGTCTGCCATTCCATCACAGGGGCTTCGAGCCGACGAAAGTCTAGCCGGATACCCTCGATACGGTGCAGCCACTGCCATCGGAGGCGCGGGCGCACCGGCCGGGTCGGTTGGTGGAGAAGGGCGGGCCGTTGTCGTGAGCGAACGGGCACCAGGGGCCGAGCCGCCCGCCCGGCGGGTGTTGATCGCCGAGGACGAGGCGCTGATCCGGCTCGACCTGCGCGAGATGCTGCAGGAAGAGGGCTTCGAGGTGGTCGGGGAGGCCGCCGACGGCGAGAAGGCGGTGCAGCTGGCCACCGAGCTGCGGCCCGACGTGGTGATCTGCGACGTCAAGATGCCCAAGATGGACGGCATCACCGCCGCCGGCCAGATCGCCGCGGCCCGGATCGCCCCGGTGGTCATCCTGACCGCCTTCAGCCAGCGCGACCTGATCGAGCGGGCTCGCGACGCCGGCGCGATGGCCTACCTGGTCAAGCCCTTCCACAAGCGCGACCTGCTGCCGGCCATCGAGATGGCCACCAGCCGGTTCGCCGAGATCCGTGCCCTGGAGGCGGAGGTGTCCGGGCTGCAGGACCGGCTGGAGGCTCGCAAGCTGATCGAGCGGGCCAAGGGGGTGCTGATGGCCGAGCACCGGCTGTCCGAGCCGGAGGCCTTCCGCTGGATCCAGCGGGCCGCGATGGACAAGCGGACCACCATGCGGACCGTCGCCGAGGTGGTGCTGAGCGAGACCGGCCACCGGTGACACCTGCCGGAATTAGCGGCGCAGAGTAGTCGAGGCACCTGCCGGAATTAGCGGCGCAGAGTAGTCGAGCGCTCACAGTTGCGGTGGGGTATGTCCGGAGATTCGCTAAATGTAAGTGACGCCGGGACGCGATTTGGTTACGACCTCCGGTAGTTGATCCGGATGCCCTCACGGAGAGCAAAACTCAGGCTAGCGTGCACCGTCACGAGCCCTGTACTCCCCGCGAGCAGAGGCGCCGGTATCGGGCTCGTGGCGTCCGGACGAACACCATCGATGGCCATCGAGGCACGAGGAATGAGGAGGAAACGTCAGTGCGGACTAGTTCCCTGGCGAAGATCGCCGTTATCGGCGTAGTTGGGGTCATGGCACTCAGCGCCTGCTCCAACGACAAGAACGACAACGGCAACAACCTGAACCCCCAGAACAACGGCACCAGCGGCAACACCGCGGGCAACGGCACCGTCAAGACCTACAAGATCGGCTGGCAGGGACCGCTGTCCGGCGACAACCAGCAGCTGGGCATCAACGAGGTGAACGGCTCGCGGCTCGCCGTCGCGCAGGCCAACGCCAAGTCCGACCTCGGCTTCAAGATCCAGATGATCGAGTCCGACGACGTGGGCACCGCCGACAAGGCTCCGGCCGCGGCCGCGAAGCTGATCCAGGACCCGCAGATCCTCGGCGTGATCGGCCCCGCGTTCTCCGGCCCGACCTCGGCGACCGGCAAGACCTACGCCGCCGCCAACATGGCCCTGATCAGCGGTTCGGCTACCAACGCCACCCTGACCTCGTCCGGCTTCACCACCTTCCACCGGGTGGTGCCGACCGACGGCGTGGAGGGCACCCAGGCCGCCGAGTGGCTGGCCAGCAAGTTCAAGAAGGTGTTCGTCGTCGACGACACCACCACCTACGGCAAGGGCGTCGCCGACGTGGTCCGCAAGACCCTGTCCGGCAAGGGCACCACCGTCATCAGCCAGGGTGTCGCCCAGAACACCCAGGACTACGGCGCCATCTCGCAGAAGGTGACCCAGTCCGGCGCCGAGGCGCTGTTCTACGGCGGGTACGACGCCCAGGCGGCGCTGTTCGCCAAGGGCCTGGCCGCGGCCGGCTACAAGGGCCTGAAGATGACCGGCAACGGCGGCAAGTCCTCGGTGTTCACCAGCGGCGCCGGCGCGGCCGGTAACGGCTGGTACTTCTCCTGCGGTTGCCAGGACGCCACCACCGCTCCGGAGGCCAAGGACTTCGCGGCGGCCTACCAGCAGATGTTCAACACCCCGCCCTCGACGTACTCCCCGGAGTGCTTCGACGCCACCAACGCCCTGATCGAGGCGCTCAAGGCTGCCGTGCAGAAGACCAACGGCAACCCGACCCGCAAGGACGTGGAGGAGGCGGTCAACAACCTGGACTACACCGGCATCACCACCCAGGTGAAGTTCGCCCCGAACGGCGAGGTCGCCGCTGCCACGGTGAACCTGTACCAGCAGAAGGACGGCAAGATCGTCATGCTGGGCAAGATCCAGGACCAAAAGTAACCGATTGATCACTCGGTAAGGCAGTAACCCCAGATGAGGGGCGCGGTAATTTCGGCAGTGGCCGGACGCGCCCCTCATCTGTGAGTTCGCATCACCATCCCGTCGTCCTGCCGGAAGGTATGAAGCGTGACCGACTTCATGAACTACCTGATCCTGGGGATCACCCGAGGATCGATGTATGCCCTGATCGCGCTGGGCTACACGCTCGTGTACGGCGTGCTGCAACTGATCAACTTCGCGCACAGCGAGGTGTTCATGTCCGGCGCCTTCGGCAGCTACGCGATCGTCCACCTGCTGGTGGGTGACGGGAAGGCCACTCCGTCCTGGGCGGTGCCGTTCATCCTGATCGTCGGGATCCTGTCCGGCGCGCTGACCGCCGCCGTCATCGCGTGGATGCTCGAGCGGGTGGCCTACCGGCCGCTGCGCAGGCGGGGGGCACCCAAGCTGGCGTTCCTGATCTCGGCGATCGGCGCATCCTTCTTCCTCTCCCAGCTCGCCGGCAAGCTGTTCGGCCGCCTGACCTCCAACGCCTTTCCGGAGTTCTTCGACCAGAACGCGGTGATCTTCAAGCCGTTCGGCGCGGAGGTGCACGTCCTGCAGGTCGTCATCATCGTCGCGGCGGTGGTCATGATGATCTTCCTGGACCGGTTGGTCTCGGCCACCAAGCTCGGCCGCAGCATCCGGGCGATCTCGGAGGACGCCCCGACCGCGGCGCTGATGGGCATCGACATCGACAAGACCATCTCGCGGACCTTCGTGATCGGCGGGCTGCTCGGCGGCGCCGCCGGCTTCCTGTTCGGCCTCAATTTCAGCTTCGGCAACACCATGGGCTTCATCCCCGGCGTCAAGGCGTTCGCCGCGGCGGTGCTCGGTGGCATCGGAAACATCCGCGGCGCCATGATCGGTGGGCTGCTGCTGGGTATCGTCGAGAATCTGGTGCCGCTGATCAACATCGATACGAAATGGACCGACGTGGTGGCGTTCGTGGTGCTCGTGCTGGTGCTGATGTTCCGGCCGACCGGGATCCTCGGCGAGCGCCTGGGGCGTGCGGCATGACCCGGCCGTCCGAGCTGGCCGGCAGGCTGGCGGCCTGCCTGGCCGGCGCGCTGGTGCTGTCGCTGATGTGGGGGCCGCAGGAAGGCAGCTTCGGCAACTTCTGGTTCGTCATCAACCACGCCCTCTTCTCGCCCCGGGTGCTGGTGTTCCTG
>NZ_DATINC010000036.1:0-58952 GCF_035474675.1 Jatrophihabitans sp.
CAACGCCCTCAACCAGCCGGTGACGGTCGCAGCCTCGATGCTCGACCAGCCCGCCCACCACGACCAGTTGCCCTACTTCTTCACCGACCAGTACGACCTGGGGATGGAGTACGTCGGCTACGTCGATCCCGGCGGCTATGACCAGGTGGTATTCCGCGGTGACGTGGCCAGCCGGGAGTTCATCGCCTTCTGGGTCCGGGACGGGCACGTGCTGGCGGGGATGAACGTCAACATCTGGGACGTCGTCGACGACATCAAGGGACTCATCCGCTCGCAGGCCCGCATCCCGGCCGATCGGCTGGCCGACCCCGGCACGCCGCTGGCCGAGCTGGCCGGCGTTGCGGCCGATGCCACGGGCTGACCGTGGACCGGCCGGCCAGGGCGTGACCCGTCCTAGGGGGCGACCAGCAGCGCCTGCGGCGCGGCGACCTTGATCCGGGTCTGTAGCCAGGTCAGCTGCCGGGAGGTTTCGCCCATGCAGGTCTGGGCGATCTCGATCAGCTCCTGGTCCCGGGTGCCCTGGGCGGCCTGCAGCACCACCGTCCAGCAACTGTGCACCAGGGTGGCGAGCAGGTACAGGTCCTGCAGGTCGCGCAGCAGGCCCACCGGGCCCGCCCGGACTTCCGCGACGCCGGCGGCGTGCAACCGCTCCGGTTCCTCGACGTCCTCGCCGCGGCGCTGCTCGCCGTACCGGGCGACGACCGGAGCGAGCTGTTTCTCGTGCTCCAGGCTCATCCGCGCCAGTGACTCGCAGGTGTGATAGACGTCGACCTCTGCCTGGTGGCCGTGCCCCACGGTGACGAAGGAGTCCGTCAGCGTCTGCTCGGCGTGGTGCAGCAGGCCGAGGTAGGTGGCCAGCTGTGGCATCACTTCCTCCCTGCGACGGTGCTGGTGGGGGCCGGCGAGTCGGTTCCCAAGGACGGGTCGTTGGGGTAGCCCGGGGTCGGCGTCACGATCCGGGTGACGGTCGGCTGGCCACCCGCGGTGGCTGGCGCCGGGCGCCCTTGCGGTGGCGCGGACGCGGCGGTGCTGGGCGCCGGGGCCGGGCCCGTGGCATCGCCGATCTTGGTGACCCGGCAGGCGGCCGTCTTGAACAGCGGCTGCTTGGAGACCGGGTCCCAGACGGTCATCGTCAGCTCGTTGGCATCCCGAGCGGGGCCACCGTCCGGGCCGGCGGCGTCGAGATCCCAGTAGCCGTAGTGGAACGGGGCGAAGACGGCGCCGGGACGGACCCGCCCGATCCGGGCCCGCACCTCGATCCGTCCGCGGGGTGACTCGACGGCGACCTGGTCGCCCTCGGTGATGCCCAGCGCGGCGGCGTCGGTCTCCGACAGCTCCACCCACGCGTCCGGAGCGGCCTGCTGCAGCGCCGCCGACCGGGCGGTCTTGGTGCGGGTGTGGAAGTGGTAGACGGTGCGGCCGGTGGAGTACAGCAGCGGGTACTCGGCGCTCACCGGCTCGTGCGCCGGCTGGTACGGCGCGCCTTTGAGGAACGCCCGCCCGGCAGGCCGCATCGCCAGGTGCTCCTGCCGGGTGACCGTGCCGCCGGTGAGCAGGTCGTGGCCGTAGTTCTCACACTGGTCGGTGTCGGAGGGAAAGACCGGGTCGGTGTAGAGCCGGTCGGTGCCGTCCGGGGCCTGGTCGTTGCACGGCCAGGCGATCCCGGTCGGGCCGCGCAGCTTGTCATAGCTCAGCCCGGTGTAGTCGACCGGACGGCCGCGGCTGCACTCCTGCCAGGCGGCGAACGCCTCCTCCGGCGTGCGCCAGCGCACCAGCGGCGCCCCGTCGGAGTCGGTGAAACCCATCCGCTCGGCGTAGAGCAGGAAGATGTCGAGGTCGCTCTTGGCTTCGCCCGGCGGGTCGACGGCCTTGTCCGACAGGTGCACGGTGCGGCTGACGTTGGTGAACGTGCCGGTCTTCTCGCCCCATCCCGCGGCCGGCAGCACCACGTCGGCCAGCCGCGCGGTCTCGGTGAGGAACAGGTCCTGCACCACCACGAAGCACTGCTGGCCGCCGAGGATGCGGCGGATCCGCGCGCTGTCGGGCATCGACACCGCCGGGTTGGTCGCCGAGATCCACAGGAAGGAGATGCTGCCCTGCTCGGCGTAGCGCATCATCTGCATCGCATGGGTGGGCGGCGCCCAGTGCGGGATGACCAGCGGGTCGACGTTCCACAGCCGGGCCAGCTCGCTGACGTGTTTGTCGTTGTCCCAGTTGCGGAAACCCGGCAGGTCACCGTCCGCTCCGCATTCCCGGTTGTTCTGCGCGGTGGGCTGGCCGTTCATCTGCAGGATGCCGGCGCCCGGCCGGCCGAGCATGCCGCGCAGCAGGTGCAGGTTGTTGACCGCCACCGAGGCGGCGGTGGCCTGGTGGGACTGGTAGAAGCCCTGCAGCACCGTGCTGAGCACCCGCTCCGAGGTGCCGAAGATCGCCGCCGCGCGGCGCAGGTCGGCCGGGTCGATGCCGCAGATCTGCCCGACCTGCTCGGGGGTGTAGGGCTCCACGGTGGCGGCGAGGTCGTCGAAGCCGACGGTGCGCTCGGACACCCAGGCCGCATCGTGCCAGCCGTTGGCGATCAGTTCCCGGGTCAGCCCGTTCATCAGCGCCTGGTTGGTGCCCGGTCGCGGCGCCAGGTGCACCCCGCCGCTGGCCGCGGCGGCCTCGGCGACCTGGGTGCGGCGCGGGTCGACGCACACGATCGCCGGCGGCTGGCCGCCGGCCAGCCGGTCCAGGATCCGCGCCCAGAGCACGGTCTGGGTCTCGGGCATGTTGTGCCCGAACAGGAAGATCGCGTCGCAGGAGTCGATGTCGGTGTAGCTGCCCGGTTGCCCGTCGCAGCCGAAGGATTCCTTCATCGACGCCGCGGCGGTGGCGGTGCACAGCCGGGTGTTGCCGTCCATGTGCGGGGTGCCGATGCCGGCCTTGCCGATCACCGCCAGGGTGTAGTACTCCTCGGCGAACAGCTGTCCGCTGGTGTAGAAGCCGTGCGACAGTGGGCCCTTCTCGCGCAACAGCCGCTGCGAGACCTCGACCACCCGTCCCATCGCGCTCTCCCACGAGGCGGGGACGAGCTGGCCGCCGTCGCGCACCAGCGGACGGGTCAGCCGGTCGGCGGACGAGGCGAACGGAGTGCTGCCATAGAGGCCCTTGGGCCCCAGCCGGCCGTGGTTGATGACGTCGGTGGCGCGGCCCCGGATGCCCACCATCCGGCCGTCCTTGACGGCGATCTCGCAGCCGCAGCCGTTGCTGCACAGCAGGCAGGCCGAGACCACCCACCGGTCGACCTCGGCTTCGGGAATCCCGTCGGTGAGATGGCTGTCCACCCGGGCCGGCCATACCGTGCCCCGGTCGTGCGGTGTGCGTTGTCCCCAGATATCAGCGATGCGGTCCATGGCGGTGTCCGCCTCCAGCATGCAATGCCCGGCCGGATGCATCGGCTTCGGCAGCACGGCCGCTCCGCAGGGCAGCTTAGCCGGTGGTCCGATCGGGAGCTCAGCCGCTGGACAGAGCGATCCGCTTCGCCACCCGCAGGCCGGGTTCGCGGGACTCCGAGCGGGTCTTGGCCAGCTCCACCACGGCCAGCCGGCCGGCCGCGGAAAAGGTCATCAGCTCGTTGCCGAAGTACGGCCCGGCCTCCCGGGTCCAGCTCACCCGGGTGCGCGGCACCTTGGTCAGCACGCCCAGCAGGGTGCGGGTGGTGCGCTCGGCCAGCTTGCTCCAGGCCAACCGGAACGCCACCTTCATCGCGGTGGGAACGTAGTTGTGCAGCGGCGAGCAGGTCAGCTGGTAGACGGCTGAGTCCACCGGCTCGCCGAAGTCGACCCGGGCCACGTAGGCGTGGTGGACGTCGCCGGACAGCACGCACACCGTCGCCGGTGCCCGGCTGCCGCGCTTGCCCCGGGCGACCTCGCCGATCAGGTCGGTGAGGTCTTCGAAGGAGCGGTGGAAGGCGGCCCAGTGCTCGAGGTCGGCGGCCCGGCGCAGCGACTCCGACCAGCGCGCCAGCCGGGCGCCGCGCGCCCCGTCGGCCAGCGCCTCGTTCCAGGACTCGATGTCGTGCAGCGCCCGGGCCAGCAGCCAGGGCAGCGAGGTGCCGATCAGCAGATGGTCGTAGTCGCCGTCGGCCTGCTCGCTGATCCAGGCCAGCTCGCCGGTGCCGAGCATGCTGCGCTCGCCGTCGAGGATCCGCCCGCACCGGGAGTCGATCATCAGCAGCCGGATCGGACCGAAGTCGCGCCGGTAGGACCACCGGGTGCCCTTCGCGCCGTCGGCCTCGGCGTCGGCGTGCTCGGCGAACGCGCGCAGCAGCTGCTCGACGTCGCCGGAGTGGCCGCGGACCTGCTGGTAGAGCTCGTCGGCGGCCAGGTCCGCGGGGCCCAGGTTGCCCAGGTGCTGGTAGACCCAGTACGAGGCCAGCCCGCCGATCACCCGCTCGGCCCACCAGTCGGTGGCCTGCATGTCCTCCCGCCAGGCGCGCGAGGTGTTCCAGTCGTCGCAGATGTCGTGGTCGTCGAAGATCATCGAGCTGGGCAGCACCGACATCAGCCACCGCACGTCCGGATCGTTCCAGGACTCGGCGTAGAGCCAGGTGTACTCCTCGTAGTCGGCCACCTGCTCGCGCGAACCGGTGGTGATGTCGCGCCGTTGCCGGATCCGCTGCTGGGTCGCCTCGGTGGTCTCGTCGGCGTAGACCTGGTCACCGAGCATCAGCAGCGCGTCCGGCCAGTTCGCCTCGTCCTGCCCGGCCAGTTCACGGGCCAGCACCATCAGGGCGTCCGGCTCGAAGTTCTGGTCGTCGGTCACCGCCGAGGAGCGGGCGTAGCGGCAGGAGCCGAACGCGACCCGGACCGGCCCGCCGTCGCCGAGGGTGCGGATGCGCGGCTGCGGTCGCGGGTCGTCGGGCAGCGGCCAGACCGGCTGGCCGTCCAGCCGGACGTCGTAGCGGGTGCTCTGCCCGGCCGGCAGTCCGCTCAGCACCAGCAGGGCGTAGTGGTGGCCGGCCATGCACCAGGTCCGCTCCCGGTGGCCGAGGATCTCCACCTCGCAGGCCCGGTCGGTCTCGACCCAGACGGTGGCGTCGTCCCGGCCGACGTGGCGCAGCGCCGGGCCAAGCAGCAGCCGGGGAGCGCCGGACGGCTGGCTCGTGTCGTTCATGCTGGCCCCCTGCCGCGGTCCGGCCGGCGGTGCAGGCCTGCCAGCCATGCTACCGACGCGGGAAGGACGCGTTCCGAGGTGCGTCCCGCACGGCAGGCGCTACAGGATCGCTGGCCGGGGGCGGCTGGGCTCGGCGAGGGCGATCTCGTACTGCTGGGCGGTCTCCTCCTCATGCAGCTGATCTATCGCGTCTTCGAGGGCGTCGGGGCTGATCTCGCGGAGCCTGTCGACCTGCTTGGCCACTTCTCTGCGGGACTTGGGCCGTTGCGATGTGATGGTGGTGGTCGATTTCTCGAGCGGTTTGACCCCTTGCTCGATTGCGGTTCTCAGCGACCGCCACGCGTACCAAGCCAGTAAAGCCGTTCCGAGAAAGCCCAACCAGAGCACGATCGTGTTGGTCTTGATGCCGGCGAACGTACCCAGATCCAACTGGTGTCCGACCTGGAACAGGACGAGCACCTGGCCGCCGGTGCCGGCCAGGGTCAGCAGCGCTCCGGCCAGCAGGCCGGGGACGGTAACCTGCCCTTCCTTGTTCTTGAGCGCGCCGAGGACCAGTGGTCCGGCGGTGACGAAGGCAAGGGCGAGTGCCGCGGATACGCCGACCAGGGTGGTGAGATCCGCATCGTCCTTGCCGAGCAACTTCTTGAGGACGTCGGTGGAACCGAAGAGGCCGGCGAACGCGGTGGAGATGAGGGTCGCCGTGGTTGCCCAGCTCTTGGACAGGTCGTAGTCCTTGCCGAGGCCCTGAAGACTCTTCCCCGCAAGGCCTTTCCGGCCTGCCCAGACGAGCACGCCGACGCAGATCACGAGGGCACCCACGAGCGCGAAGAAGAACGACCTGCTCATGATCGACCACCTGGGTGACGGTTGTGCGTCGACCGTGGCCTGGATCGTGATGGCATTGCCGGTGCCGGGTGTGACCTTGACGTCGACGGCACTGCCCGCGTGCAGGCCGCATCCGGTGACCGTGACAGCTGTGTCGTGCTGGATCGCGGCGGGGATCAGCTCCTGGGTGGGGCTGATGCGGCAACCCGCTGGGTTCTCGATCGCCAGTTGGATCGTGACCGGTGCGTCCGTGAGGTTCGTGGTGGTCAGCGTTCCGGTGCCCTTGCCAGGGTCGGCAACGGTGAGCGTGATCGGCGAGGTCTGCACGGTGATGGCTGCCGGTTGTGCGGCCGCTGGTAAGGCACCGAGCCACAGCAGGGTGACTACGACGGCTCCGGCCCGAAACATGCGCACCATGGAAATCTCCCCCGAGTCGTTTCCCAGCAGGTCGAGAATGCCCTGCCGGACGGCATCTTGTCTCGGATGTCGGAAGATTCCTCGACGCACGCCGGAGAACCGAAACGGCCCGCAACCCGGGTGGGTTGCGGGCCGTTCCCGCCTGGAGGGTGGCGGTAAGGGGCTGTCAGATGATCGGCGAGAAGGCCTCGGTGCCCGGCACCAGCGCGACACCGGACATGCCGTGGCTGTTGGCGTAGGCCAGTTCCTTGGCCAGGTCGCCGACGCCGTTGGAGCCGGCCAGCGGGGCCAGCGCCACCGTGGACAGCACGCCGAGGGCATGGCCGGAGGCGTCCATGAAGCCCGAGCCTGAGTCACCCGGGATGCCGGGGGTCACGGTGTAGACGGTGTGCGTCCAGCCGCCGGCGTCGTCACCGAGGCTGACGCCGCGCTTGGGCGAGAGCAGTTCGATGCCGCCGCGCAGCAGCGAGTTGCCGTAGCTGTAGACCGAGGCGCCCAGCGTGGTGCCCTGGGTGGTCGGCGCCAGCGGGCCGCCCCAGAACGGCACCGACGGGTTCACGCTGCCGACGTAGGCCGAATCCACCTTCACCAGGGCCAGGTCGTTGTAGGCGCAGGTGTCGGCATTGGTCTCGCCGGCCTGCTGCATGGCCAGCCACGAGGAGTAGGCCAGCGTGCCGGTGCCGACCTGGGTGCCCTCGCTGACCAGGTTGGCACCGGTGTTGAAGGTGACCGGGGTGCCGAGCGGCAGCGACTGGGTGGTGCAGCCGTTGGTGTCGGTGGCGGCACCGGTGCCCGCGCAGTGCGCGGCGTAGCCGACGTAGGTGGAGACCCCGTCGGAGTAGACGAAGTTGGCGGTGCACTGGGCGCCGTTGGTGAACATCTGGGTGCCCGGGTGGATCGTCGCGGTCGCGGCCGGCGCCCACTGCGGCGTCGCGGCGGTGGCCTTGGCCGACGGCAGTGCGGTGACGGCGACGATTGCGGCTGCGCCGGCTGCTAGGGCCAGGACTCGTCGAAACCTCGGCGTGCTCACTGGGTGACCTCCTCGAAAAGGGGAACGGGGGAAGCAAAGTACTGAAAGCATAGGAAAAGCGGCCTTTGGCCAGGGTCAAGAAACCCGGCCTGTGCTAGAAGGAACGAGGCAGTCCGGACGAAGTTACGGCCGGACCGGCGGCGCGCCGGACGTTCCCGGACGACCGGAGGAGAAGACAGCGCTTTCAGTCCAGCGCGGTACGCACCGAGTAAAGCTCGGGGAAGAAGGTCCGGTCCAGGGCCTTGCGGAGGAAGGTGGCTCCGCTGGAGCCGCCGGTCCCGGTCTTGCCGCCGATCATCCGCTCGACCGTCTTCAGGTGCCGGAACCGCCAGAACTGGAAGGCGTCCTCGAGGTCGACCAGCGCCTCGCAACCCTCGTACAGGTCCCAGTTCTCGGCCGGCGCGTCGTAGATCACCTTGAAGATGTCGACCAGTTCCGGAGTGAAGGTGTGCGCCTCGGTGACGTCGCGCCCGGTGACCGAGGCGGGCAGCGGGTAGCCGTGCCGGGACAGGTAGCCCAGGAACTCGTCGTAGAGCGTGGGGGAGTTGAGCAGGTCGGTCAGCAGCGCGTGCGCGGCGGCGTCCCGGGAGAACATCTGCAGCATCCGGGCGTTCTTGTTGCCGAGGATGAACTCCACGGCCCGGTACTGGAAGGACTGGAAGCCCGAGGAGCTGGCGAGCGAGTCCCGGAAGCTGAGGTACTCGCTCGGGGTCAGGGTCGCCAGGATGGTCCACTGGTCGGTGAGGGTGTGCAGGATGCCCTTGACCCGGGCCAGCCGCTTGAGGGCCAGTCCGATGTCGTCGGTGCGCAGCCCCTCGCGGGCGCCCAGCAGTTCGTGCAGCAGCAGCTTGAGCCACAGCTCGCTGGTCTGGTGCTGGATGATGAACAGCAACTCGTCGTGCGCCACCGGCCGCGACAGCGGATGCTGGGCGCCCAGCAGCTCGCCGAGGTGCAGGTAGTCGCCGTAGGACATCTCCTCGCGGAAGTCCAACCGGATGCCGGCCTCGATCCCGTCCGGGGACGCCCCGGGCGGCCGGGCGCCCTCGGGATCGGCAACCGCCGAGGCGTCGTTCGTCATGCGGGCGCACCACCTTCGTCCATCGGCTGTCGGGTCAGCTTACTGCCGGCCCGGCGCCGGGCGGCGCGGCATCAGGCGGGATCAGCCGTTGGCCGCCCAGGACAGCTCGGTGCCCCGGTGCGCGCGCTGGGCCAGGACCGAGATCGAGTCGTCGACGATGGTGGCCAGGTCATGGACGATGGGCAGGTTGCGGGCGTCGTAGGTGATCCGTTCGGCGACCAGGACCGGCCGGCCGGCAGGCTTGCCGACGGCCGTGGCGATCGCCGCGGGCAGCGCCCGGGCGCGCAGGCTCTCGGTGGCCCGTACGATCGCCAGCCGGCCGTGCTGCTCCAGCGAGCGGTACAGCGAGGCCGCCTCGAAGTCGACATCCAGCAGTGCCTCGCACCAGGGCGCCGGCACCCAGGACACCTGGTGCACCGCGGGCCGGCGGCCGATCCGGCGCAGCCGCTCCAGGCGCAGCGCCGGCTCTCCCCGGAGCCGGTCCAGCGCGGCGGCGACGCCGGCCGGCAGCGCCCGTAGCCGGCAGCCCAGCACCACGGTGGCCAGCTCCACCCCCTGCTGCCGCAGGTCCTCGGCCAGGCTGTTCAGCGAGCGTAGGTCCAGCGTGGGCACCGGGGTGACATAGGTGCCGCGGCCGGGCAGCTGGGCGATCAGGCCGTCGGTCTCCAGCAGGCCCAACGCCTGCCGGAGGGTCATCAGGGTGACGCCGTACTCCCGGCTCAGCAGTGCCTGGGAGGGCAGCGGCGTCCCGGGCTGGAACTCGCCGCGGCCGATCCGGGCGGCCAGGTCCTGCCCGATCTGCCGGTACTTCGCGATTCCCGCCCTCGCCACCGGGCACCTCCTCCGCCTCGTCGGAACAGCTCCGCCGCGAGAGGATCACCTTAGTCGGCGCTCGGCCGGTGCGGCACACTCTCGACGCGGGCGACAACACTTCTAGAAGAGTTTCGGCTAGCTGGTAGGGTGGGTGCCGGCGGCGGCCCCCGACCGCCCGCCCCGGACGTTACGAGACTGCGAAGGACTCCGACCAGCGATGACCTCCTCGCCCGCCCCGTACCCCGGCTCGCCGATCGCGGCCGAGACGACCGGCACGCTGCTGACCACCGGCCCCTCGGCGATGACCGATCCGGGTGCCCTCGGCCGGTTCGGCGACTTCGGCGGCCGCTACGTCCCGGAGGCATTGGTGCCGGCCTGCGAGGAGCTGGAAGCGGCCTACCGCGAGGCCCGCGCGGACCCGAGCTTCCAGCGCACGCTGGCCCAGACGCTGGAGGTCTATGCCGGCCGGCCGACCCCGGTGACCCCGGCGCGGCGGCTGTCCGAGCAGCTGGGCATCACCCTGCTGCTCAAGCGGGAGGACCTCGCCCACACCGGCTCGCACAAGATCAACAACGTGATCGGCCAGGCGCTGCTGGCCCAGCGGATGGGCAAGCAGCGGCTGCTGGCCGAGACCGGCGCCGGCCAGCACGGGGTGGCCACCGCGACCGCCGGCGCGCTGCTCGGCCTGGACGTCACGGTCTACATGGGCGAGGTCGACACCCAGCGCCAGCAGCTGAACGTGTTCCGGATGGAGCTGCTGGGGGCGCGGGTCGTGCCGGTCACCAGCGGCAGCCGCACCCTCAAGGACGCCTGCAGCGAGGCGCTGCGGCAGTGGGTGTCGCAGGTGGACGAGGCCCACTACTGCCTCGGGTCGGTGATGGGCCCGCATCCCTATCCGTGGATGGTCCGGGAGTTCCAGAGCGTCATCGGCACCGAGGCGCGCGGCCAGTGCGCGGGCCTGCTGCGGCGCGGGGTGCCCGACGTGGTGGTGGCCTGCGTCGGCGGCGGGTCGAACGCCGCCGGGACGTTCGCCGGCTTCGTCGACACCTCGGCCCGGATGGTCGGGGTGGAGGCGGCCGGCGGCGCGGCGATGACCGACGGCTCGCCCGGCATCCTGCACGGCTTCTACTCCCAGGTGCTGCAGGACTCCGACGGCCAGGTCACCGAGGCGCACTCCATCTCGGCCGGCCTGGACTACCCCGGAGTCGGGCCCGAGCACGCCAGCCTGGGCAGCTCCGGCCGGGTGGAGTACACCACCGCGACCGACGAGCAGGTGCTCGACGCGGTGGTCACGCTGGCCCGGACGGAGGGCATCCTGGCTGCGCTGGAGTCCGCACACGCGCTCGCCTGGATCCTGCAGGCCGCCCGCTCGGGCGAGCTGGCCGCCGGTTCCACGGTGCTGATGACCCTGTCCGGACGCGGCGACAAGGACGCCGGCCAGCTGATGAGCCTGCTGGCATGACCGGCCCGAGCATGACCGGCCCGAGCACGGCCGATCCGGCCCTGACCGGCCCGAGCATGGCCGATCCGGCCCTGACCGGCCCGAGCATGGCCGATCCGGCTCTGACCGAGCCCGGCCGGCGGGCGCCCGGCCCGGTGGAGCAGGCGCTGCGGCAGCGCCGGGCGTCCGGCGGCAAGTCGCTGGTGCCGTTCGTGACTGCCGGCATCACCGCGGACTGGACGTCCTACGTCCGGGCCTGCGCCGAGCACGGTGCCGACGCGATCGAGATCGGGTTGCCGTTCTCCGACCCGATGCTGGACGGCCCGGTCATCCAGGCCGCCTCCGGGCAGGCGCTGGCGCGCGGGGCGCGGACCGCCGGGCTGCTGGACGAGCTGGCGGCGCTGGACGCCGGGGTGCCGTTGATCGTCATGACCTACAGCAACATCGTGCGCCGCTCCGGCGACGAGGCGTTCTGCCAGCGACTCGCAGCGGCCGGCGTCCGCGGGCTGATCGTGCCCGACACCCCGGTCGACGAGGTGGAGCCGCTGCTGGTCGCCAGCCGGGCTGCCGGGCTCGAGCTGATCCTGCTGGTCGCCCCGTCGACCAGGCCGCACCGGGTCAGCCGGATCGCCGAGCTGAGCAGCGGATTCGTCTACGCGGTCAGCAACATGGGCGTCACCGGCCTGCGCGACGAGGTCTCGGCCACCGTGCAGCGCACGGTGGCCGGCATCCGCAACCACACCAGCCTGCCGGTGCTGGTCGGCTTCGGGATCTCCTCACCCGCCCAGGCGGTCGAGACCAGCCACCAGGCCGACGGCGTGGTGGTGGCCTCGGCGCTGATGCGCGACGTGCTGGCCGGTGCCTCGGCGGCCGAGCTGGGCGCCACCGTGGCCTCCTTCCGGTCCGCGCTGGACGCCGTCGACTGGGCTGCGGCGGTCACGCCGGGCTGAGCACCAGCACCCGGCCGGCCACCCGGCCGTCGGAGATCAGCCGGCCGATGATCTGCTCCTGGTGCCGGGCGGTCTGCCAGCGCGGATCGCTGCCGTGCCGGCGCTCGATCAGCTCGTCCACCCGGTCGGCGGCCGCCTGCCAGTCCGGCCCGGGGGCGGCGAAGTCGGCCAGCTCGGCCTGCTCGAGCACCCCGAGCCGGGCTGCCGACAGCAGGCCGGCGAGCTCGGCGTCGGTGCGGAAGGAATTGCCCTCCGGCTGCTCGGGAAGCCGCCGCACGGTGCGCAGGTAGGCCACCAACCCGATCCGGCCGCCGGGCCGGACCACCCGCCGCAACTCGGCCAGCAGGCCGGCCTGGTCGGGCGCGGTGCACAGCACCCCCAGGCTCCAGACCGCGTCGAACATCCCGTCGGCAAAAGGCAATCGCTCACCGGCAGCGGCCACCACCGGGCGGCCGAACAGCCGGGCCGAGGCCCGGCAGGCGGACAGCATCGGCTCGGCGAGCACCGGCCGCATGCCGAACTCCCGGGCGGCCAGTTCCGCCGGGCCGCCCACGCCGGCACCGCAGTCGAGCAGCCGCGTTCCCGGACCCAGCCCCAACCGGCCGGCCAGCCAGCGCAGCGCGGCCGGGCTGCCGCTGCCCCGGCAGCCCGCCGGTACCGCATGCTCGGGTCCCAGTTCAGCCACCGCGTCGGCGGTCCAGGCGGCCATCGTGTCGAACTCGTCGGCCATCGCCTCGTCATCGGTCACAGCTCAGACCGTATCCGGCGTCCCACCTCGGCCTTGATCTCGGCGGCGTAGTCCTCGCCCCGGTCCGAGGCCAGGCCCGACAGGTTCACCCCGACCACCCCGTCGAGAGCCAGCAGCTGGCGAGCCTCGGCGACCGCGGCCTCGATGCCGGCCGCGACCGGGTCGGGTGCCGCCAGCACCCGGGCCACCGGCTCGGGATCCAGCTCCAGTCCGGGAAAGTTCTGCAGCACCCGGGCCGAACGCTGGTCGGTGTACACCGCGACGCCGGCGATCAGCGGCAGGCTGACCCCGAGGTCCCGGCCGGCCCGGACGAAGGCCGCCAGCCGCGCCGCGCTGCCGACGTGGTTGAGGAACGCCAGCCGGGCGCCGGCCCGCTGCTTGGCCAGCAGCCGGGCCGGCCGCAGCGGGCGGGGCGGGGCGTCGGGTGCCTCGGCCACCGCCGCGGTCACCCCCAGCGAGGCGGCCAGCCCCGCCAGTCGGGTGCCGTCCAGGTCGAACACCTGGGTCACGCCGGGACGCACCCCCTCGGCCCGGCCGTCCCCGGTGACGCACAGCACCCCGTCGGCGCCGGCGATCCGCAGCCCGACCAGCTCCTGCTCCAGGATCAACCGGTTGCGGTCCCGGCAGGTCAGGGTCAGCCAGCCGGTGCCGCCGGCCTGCCGGATCAGCGCCGCCATCAGGGTGGGCGGGAAGTCCGGGCGGTTCTGGTGCTCGCCGACCAGCAGCGCGTCGCAGGAGCCGGCCAGGATGCCGGTGATCCGGGCCACCGCGGCGGCGTCGTAGGGCGGCAGGGTGAGGTCGGTGACCACCACCGGGCCATGGCGGGCCGCGTCCAGCAGGGCGCTGGCCGCCGGCGGCTGAGCAGGTAGCTGGCCAGCCGCGGGTTCGGTCCACTCGGGCACCGCCGGCCGTTCGGTGAACGGGCACCGGTGCGCTGCCATCTCGCACGACAGGTCGGCGCGTACCCCGCCGCACGGGCCGAACACCATGTGCTTGGGGCAGGCCGGCTCCCGGGTCAGCGGCATCGGCGGCCCGAGAACCTGGCGCTGGCGAACCGGTCGCACCCGCCGGGGTCATTCGCGAGGGAATCGCGCCCTGCCCGAACCGTCCGGGACGCACGGGCAATTCCCTGCCCGGAATTCGGCGTCCACGATTCGATCGGCACGCCTGTGATCATGGCACGCCTCGCGGACGCACTGTCTGCAGACAGCAATCGTGAAGGTGCCGGGGCCGGCCGCGGTCGCCAATCATGGGCTGAAGGCAGCCGGCCCGGTGGCGAACCGCCCCGACGCGGGACTTCGGCTGCGACGACTACCGATCCAACCAGTCCGAGGAGGATGCCCATGTCCGGACGGCGCGAAGCAGACCGTGCGGTGGTGCTCGGCGGCAGCGTGGCCGGGCTGCTGGCGGCCCGGGTGCTCGCCGAGACGTTCGCCGAGGTGCTCGTCCTGGACCGCAACACCCTGCTCGGTGGCCCGGCCGCCCGGCATGCCCAGCTGCTGCTGGGGCGGGGCCAGCAGATCGTGGCGGAGCTGTTTCCGGGGCTGGCCGAGGACGCGGTCGCGGCGGGCAGCCCGATCGCGGACCTCGCGGCGGTGCGGCACTACGTCGGCGGCCAGCGGGTGCAGCCGGTCGCCACCGGGGCGTTCTGCGTGGCGTGGGACCGGTCGGCCCTGGACAGCCAGCTGGCGGCTCGGGTGCAGGCGCTGCCGAACGTGCGGTTGCGCGAGCACACCGACGTCCTCGGCCTGGAGGTCACCGCGGACGCCGGCCGGGTGCGCGGCGTGCGGGTACGGTCCCGGCGGCCCGGCAGCGGCGTCGAGGTGCTCGAGGCGGACCTGGTGGTCGATGCCGGCGGCCGCGGCTCGAACACGCCCGACTGGCTGGCCGATCTCGGCTACGGCCGGCCGGCGGAGGAGCGGATTCCGGTCGGCCGCACCTTCACCAGCCGGCACTACCGGCTGCGCGACGAGGCGGTGCTCGACGGCGACCTGGGCATCGAGGTGGCCGCGGATGCCGGACAGCCGGTCGGTGCACTGCTGCTCCACCTCGGCCACGGCCGATGCGTGCTGACCCTGACCGGGCCCGCGGGTGGCCCGGTGCCGTCCACGCCGGCGAGTGCGCTGGCCTGGACGCGCGCGCTGCCGGTCCCCGACGTCTACTCCGCACTGGCCGGCGCCCGGCCGCTCGACGACGTGGTGACCGAGGAGTTCGCGGGCAGCCTGCGGCGGCGCTACGAGCAGCTGGACCGGCTGCCGGAACGGTTGCTGGTGGTGGGCGACGCGGTGGGCAGCATCAACCCGGTTTACCGACAGGGCATGACGGTGGCCGCGCAGCAGGCCCTGCTGCTGCGCGAGCACCTGCAGTACGGCCTGCCACAACCGCTGGTCTTCGCCAAGGACGTCTCCGTCGCCCTCGATGTCCCCTGGAACATGGCCGCCGGGGCCGACCTGGAGCTCGCCGGGATGGCCGGTGCCTGCAGCGAGGACGTCGAGGTGAGTGCGGCGTTCCTGGCCAGGGTGCGGGCGGGCGCGACCCGGGATCCGGTGCTGGCCAAGGCACTGCTCCGGGTGACCGGCCTGCTCGACTCGCCGGAGACGCTGATGACACCCGACATCGTGGCGCGCGCGATGGGTCCGGCGCCGCGGCGGTCCTGACCCCTGTCGGAAGGGCTACTCGTCACCGTCCCCGGTCCAGCAGCCGAGCACGTCCGAGGCGATCTCGTAGGCCAGGTCGGTGCGCCGCTGCTGTTGCGGGCCGAAGACCGCCGGCAGGCCGGTGGTGTCCACCCGCAGCGTCATGTTGTCCTTGAGCACGACGGCGATTCCGGTCTTGGTCGCGTAGGCCTGCTCGCCCAGTCCGAGAAGCGGTTCGGTGCTGCCCAGCTGGCCGCGCAGCCCTTCGAAGTACTCGCGCGCGGCGGGCTTGTCTGCCGATTCCTTGACCGACAGCACCATCCGCCCCATCGGGAGGGTGTAGCTGCAGGTGTAGAGCTTGTCGCGCCAGCTGGACTGCACCGGGGCAGGTGCGTCCAGCTGCAGCACCGTCCGGACCTGGTCGCGGATGTCCTGCGAGCACACCATGGCGGCTGCCTCCGACGGCACATTCGCGGCCGGCGCCATCGTCATGCCGGCCATCGACTGGCCGGGCGCCATCGTCATGCCGGCCATCGATTCCCCGGCTGCCATGGACATGCCGGCCATGGCGGTGCTGTCCGGGGCCGGGCTGCCGGAGTTCCCACCGGAGGCGCAGCCGGTGAGCAGCACCGCCAGCACACCCAGGCCGGTGGCCAGTTGCCTTGTGTTCATCAGCATTTCCTTATCCGTCGGCGGCGCTAGCCGCGCTTGCTGGACACCAGGGTGGCGAAGGCGACAATGTTGTCCTGGTAGTTGTGCGTGCTGAAGTCGAACCTGCCGCCGCAGGTGATCAACCGCAGCTGGGCGTTGTCGGTGTTGCCGTACACCTCGAGGGTGGGGAAGTGGTCCTTGGGATAGGACACCACCCGGTCCACCCGGAACACCGCCGTGCTCCGGTCGGCCCGGGTGACGGTCACCGTGCTCCCCGGGCGCAGCGCGCCGAGCCGGAAGAAGATCCCGGGACCGTACTCGGCCGAGTCGACATGGCCCAGGATCACCGACGGACCCAGCTGGCCGGGAGTGGGGGAGTACTTGTACCAGCCGGCCCGTGAATCGCGGGCCAGCGGCGGAACCTGCACCGTCCGGTCGGGATTGAGGCCGAGCTGGAGCAACTCCGAGCGCACCTTGATCGCCGGGATCTCCAGCGTCACCGGTACCGACCTGGCCAGCAGCTGCCGTCCCGGCGTCGCTGGGGCGGGTCGCGTGGTGCTGCTCGATCCGGTCGGGAACGGCGTTTGCGGTGCGGCAGAATACGGAACGGCGGCTGCCGCCGGTGGTTGCGGTGGCTGCCGCTGGGCGCGCAGGCCGACGACCAGCAGCAGCACCCCGACCGCGACCAGCACGCCCGCCGCGGCGGCTGTCAGCCGGCCACGGCGAGCGTGCGGTGCGATACCAGGCATGGATCCGCTCAGTCCTGTTCGGTCAGCTCTCCGACGCGGTTCGGCGACGCATCGCCAGCGCGCCGGCACCGATGCCGGCCACGAGCAGGGCTCCCCCGAAACCGAGCACTGCCTGGTCTTCGATCCCCGCGGTGCTGCCACCGCCGGTGTCAGCCGCACCACCGGGCATCGACGACATCTGCGAGGCCACCAGGGTTCCGCACAGTGCCGGAGAGGTGGCGGCCAGCGGCAGCGAAGGGACCAGGTCGCTCTTCTCGCCCTGGGCCTGCTTGCTGAGGGTGGCCGGGTCCAGGCCGTGCACGACCACCACCGCGGTTCCGGCGGCGAGCGCGTCCATCGTCTTGGAATCCAGGGAGATGGTGCGCGAGTAGTTGAACGAGGCACCAGACGGCGCGACGGTCAGGGTGGTGCCGGCGGCGGGGCTGGTGTCGCCCGAGGTGGACAGCGTCGTCCCGATGCCGCCGTAGTTGGCCGCACCCTCGGTGGTGCTGATCACGCCGTCGTTGTTGGCATCGGCCGCGGTGGTCGGGCAGTCGCCCTTGGCGCCGATGTGGATGTGCTGCACGTGCGGGTAGGGGTTGCCGCCGAACTTGTCTGCCAGGCCCGAGACGTTCTCGGTGATGGTCGCCTGCGATCCGTTCAACGAGATCATCAGGGTGCCCGAGGCCGACGAGTGGTTCAGCGCCTTCAGCTGGGCCTGATAGGACGTGCTACCGGCGGCCGATGCCGCCCCCGGCATCGCCAGGGCAGCAGCGCCCAGGGCGAGCGCCGGCGCGCACAGGAGCAGGGACTTCTTCATACGATTCCTCCGGGACGTCAGCCGGACGGGATGCCGGCAGCGAGTGAGACGTGTCAGTGGTTCGCCGCGCTCACCGAAATGGATTGGCCAGCCTGCAGATACCCGGCAAGAGCTGCGGCAGTGGCCACTGCCTCCGCGATGGCGGCAAGGCTCTTCTTGAAGAACCACACCGGCTCATACATTGCCGGAAAGGGTCCGAACGCGGGCAGCTGGTAGTAGCGGTAGACGAGCAGGGCGGTCAATCCGCCGCCCGCCATCAGAAGGGCCATGGCATAGGCGGTCCGGTTACCGTGCCGCAGTACCAGCAACAGCGCCGCCAGGACGGCGAGTACTGCTTCGATCCGGAACAGGTTGCCTTGGCCGATGCCGCCCGGCGCGGCCAACTGGTAGTTCGCTGCCAGCTGCAGATGAAGCACCGCATCGACCAGCAGTCCTGCTGCGGTCATCCCGCGCAGTGTGATGTCGGCGAGCCGCCGGCCACCCCCCAGTGGAGATGCCGGGCTCATGTGACGACCAGCACACCATGCATGTTCGAGTGGTAGGTGCAGTGGAACGGGTAAGTTCCCGGCTTCGTCGGTGCCTGGAACCGGGTGCTGGCACCCGCGGTCGCCTTGTCGTCGAAGGCGCCACCGGAGTCGGCCGTGACGGTATGCGCCTCCTCGTCCTGGTTCACCACCGTGATCATGGCGCCGGGACTTACCGATTCTGGAACCGTATAGGCGAACTTGCTGATCGTGATGACCGCCGGCTGAGCGGCCGGCTGCGAAGAGTCGGCAGTCGAGGAGGCCGTAGCCCCTGGGCTCGTGCCGCCGCCCGATGAAGCGGAGACAGTCGAAGATGCCGGAGTAGGCGACTGCGAGGAGGACGAACCGCACGCGGCCAGCGCCGTCACGCTGACGGCGCCAACCACCCCGAGGCAGACTCGGCGCGGCCACGCTCTCGCGATTCGTTGCGTTCTGATGCTGGTCTGGTCCGAGTGGTCGGATCTGGTCACCGGGGCTCCTGCTCGTCGCGACGACGCGGCGCGTCGGATGCTGCCCAGGGATTCGGTTACCAGGCCCATCCGGATGTCCGGACGGGCCGGCTTGGATCATCGAGTGTCTGCAGGAGCGGCACAACTACTGGCAGCTGACGTCGTACCCCAAGGTCGCCCTCGCGTTGCCGAACACCCCGATCTACCCGGGGTTGTACGTGCCGATCGCGATGGTGGGGCGCCAGTTCTTCCGCGGGCTCACACCCACAGGTCGGCGTTCGGCGGCCAGTGCGGCTCGGCTGCTCCGTCCGAGCCGGTGCCGAGCTGCAGCAACGGCACCGGAGCCAGCTGCCGCACCGCCGCGGGCCGGTCCAGCAGCACCTCTTGCGCGGCGTCACCCAGCGACCGGAGCTCGGCGGGCAGCTCGTCGAGGGTCATCAGCTGGTACCGGAGCCGGAGCCGGGCTGCCCCGAGCCGTCCTGCTCGGAGTCCACCGACAGCGGCGTGTCGCTGTCCAGCGCGTCGAAGCTCTCACCGGCACCGGCGACCACCGGCGCCTCGGTGGCCGGCTTGCCGTCGGTGGGCGGCTGGTCGGACAGGTCGTGCTCGGTCATCGAAGGTCCTCTCGGAGGGGATGCGTCACAGCAGGTTGCCCAGGCCGCCGAACGTGCCCAGCAACTCCTGCGGGTTCAGCCCGAACTTGGCCAGCAGGTCGGCATGCTGCTCGGGATCGACCTGGTCCGGCAGCTCCTGCTCGGCCTGGTCGGCCTGCGGGTGGTTCTGCTGGCGCAGCAGCGAGATGATCTGGTCCTTGTCGATGTTCACGGCTGCGAACTCCTCAGCGGATGTGCCGGCGGTCGGCGTGCGCGGTGCGCACAGCACGGCAGGCCTATAGGCAATGGTGGCCCCGAGCCCGGAACGGGCGGGCAGCTGGATGTTCAGCCAGCCGGAGCGCTGTCGGCAACCGGCAATGCTGACGCTAAGCGTTGCACCCCGGTGAGCGCAACCATGCCGGTTGCCCCCGCCGCCTGGACGGCTGGCCGGGCGGGCCGGTAGCTAGGAGCGCGCGCCGGACAGCGACGGGTGCCGTTTGCCGGGCTCGCGGTAGATCCGGTTCCTCAGCAGCTGGGTGGCCCTGCGCCGGCCGGCCCCGAACAGGCCGGCCCGGGCCAGCGCGGCCTTGGCGGCGTTGGACCCCGGCGCCCCGTGCACGCCACCGCCCGGATGGGCGGACGAGCCGCTGAGGAACAGCCGGTCGACGGGGGTGCCGGCGCCGCCGAGGCCGGGCACCGGACGGAACACCAGCTGCTGGTGCAGCTGGGCGGTGCCGCCGTTGACGGCACCGTGCACCAGCGAGGGGTTCTCCCGCTCCAGCTGTCCGGGCGAGGCGACCCGGCGGCCGATCACCAGCTCCCGGAAGCCGGGCGCATGCCGCTCGATGCACGCCTCGATCCGTTCCACGTGCTCGGCGATCACGTCCTCGCCGAGCGGCACCCCGGACGGCAGGTGGGTGTAGGCCCAGGCCGACTCGGTGCCGGCCGGGGACCGGCTGGGGTCGGAGGTGGTCATCTGGCCGAACAGCAGGAACGGCGCCTGCGGCACCTGCCGGGTGGCCAGGTCCGCCGCGTACCGGGTCAGCCCGTCGAGGTCGACGCCCAGGTGCACGGTGCCGGCACCGCGCGCGCCGGGGGCCGTCCACGGCACCTTGGCCCGGACCGCCCAGTCGACCTTGATGGTGGGGGTGTCCCACTGGAAGTTGTCGAGATCGCGGACGAACCGAGCCGGCAGGTGCTGCTCGCCGACCAGTTCCCGGTACAGGGCCGGGGCGGTCACGTCGGCGAGCACCCCGCGCCGGGCGGCGATCCGCTCGCCGGAAGCCAGCCGGACGCCCACCGCGGTGCCGGACCGCACCTCGACCGACTCCACCGGGGAGCTGAACCGGATGCTGCCGCCCCGGGCAGCCAGCCGGTCGGCCAGCGACCGGGTCAGCATGCCGGCGCCGCCCACCGGCACCGGAAAGCCGTAGCTCTGCCCCAGCATGGCCAGCAGCCAGCCGTAGATCCCGCTGCCGGCCCCCTCCGGGGAGAGGTCGGCGTGCAGCGCGTTGCCGGCCAGCAGCATCGGCGCCCCCGCGCCGGTGAAGCGCTCCTCGCCGAGCCGGCGGACCGGCAGCAGGCCCAGCCGCGCCATCCGCAGGGCGCCCGCGGTGCCGAGCCGGGCCAGCAGCCGGGTGGCCGGGCCCAGCGCCGGCAGCGGCGTGAACAGGGCGTCGATGAGCGGCTGCCGGATCTCCTCCCACTCGGCCGCGAGCTGCCGCCAGGCGGCACCGTCGCCGGCAGCGAACTCCTCCACCGAGGCCGCCGTCACCTCCAGGTCGCGGGACAGCACCGCGCACCGGTCGTCGGGAAAGACATGCGCCAGCACGCTGGGCGCGTGCGTCCAGTGCAGGCCGTAGCAGTCCAGCTCCAGCCCACGCAGCACCGGAGAGGCAGCCGACAGCGGGTAGAACGCGCTGTACAGGTCCGACAGGTAACCGGGACTGGTCACCTCCGCGGAGCGGACCGCGCCCCCGAGGTGCTCGGTCGCCTCGCACACCACGACGTCCCAGCCGGCGTCGGCGAGCAGGTTGGCCGCCACCAGCCCGTTGTGGCCGGCGCCGATCACCACCGCGTCCGGCGCGCCGTCGGCACGCACCGTCGCCGAGGGGGAGTACTGGCTGTGGGGCTGCATAAATTCGACCGTACCGCGACGGGCTCCCCGGCAGCTGCCGTGGTTAACTGGCGGTATCCGCTGAGCAGCAGCGGCCATCGTGCCGAACTGGCCAGACGCCGTCTGCAGGCCGAGTCCTTGCCGTGCTCCCGCTCCTGCCGACGAGCAGGGAGACCACCGTGAAAGCTCTTACCTGGCAAGGAAATCTCAAGGTCGAAGTCGTCGACGTGCCGGATCCGCAGATCCTGGAACCGACCGACGCGATCATCCGGGTCACCTCGACCGCCATCTGCGGCTCGGACCTGCACCTGTACGGCGTGCTGGGCCCGTACCTCGAGCCCGGCGATATCCTCGGCCACGAGGCGATGGGCATCGTCGAGGAGGTCGGCTCCGACATCACCCACCTGCAGCCCGGTGACCGGGTGGTGGTGCCGTTCAACATCTCCTGCGGGTTCTGCTGGATGTGCTCGCGGCAACTGTTCTCCCAGTGCGAGACGACCCAGGTCCGCTCCGAGGGCAAGGGCGCGGCGCTGTTCGGCTACACCTCGCTGTACGGCTCGGTGCCCGGCGGGCAGGCCGAGTACCTGCGCGTGCCGCAGGCGCAGTTCGGCCCGATCAAGGTCCCGCAGGGCACCCCGGACGAGCAGTTCCTGTTCCTGTCCGACATCCTGCCCACCGCCTGGCAGGCGGTGGCCTATGCCGACGTGCAGCCGGGCAGCACCGTCGCGGTGCTGGGGCTCGGCCCGGTCGGCCAGTTCTCGGTCCGGATCGCAAAGCACCTGGGTGCCGAGCGGGTGATCGGGGTGGACACCGTGCCCGAGCGGTTGGCGCTGGCCGCCCGCTACGGCGCCGAGCCGCTGGACTTCGAGACGGTCGACGACGTGGCGAGCAGCCTGATCGAGCTGGTCGACGGGCGCGGCCCGGACGCGGTGATCGACGCGGTGGGCATGGAGGCGCACGGCAACCGGCCGGTCGCGCTGGCGCAGAAGATGACCGGGCTGCTGCCCGACCCGATCGCGCAGCGGGTCACCGACAAGTTCGCCGTCGACCGGCTGGACGCGCTGCACGCGGCGGTGAAGGGGGTCCGGCGCGGCGGCACCGTGTCGGTCAGCGGCGTCTACGGCGGCGAGGTCGACCCGATGCCGATGATGGAGATGTTCGACCGGCAGGTGCAGCTGCGGATGGGGCAGGCCAACGTGCGCCGCTGGAGCGACCAGGTTCTGGAACTGGCGATGGACCCGGACGACCCGCTGGGGGTGCTGGACCTGGTGACCCACCGGCTGCCGCTGGCCGAGGCGCCGGCCGGCTACGAGATGTTCCGCAACAAGGAGGACGGCTGCATCAAGGTCGTGCTGCAGCCGTGACCGAGGAGTCGCCGCGGCCGGAGGTGGTGGTCGTCACCGGCGCCTCCAGCGGCATCGGGCTGTCGGCCGCCCGGGCCTTCGCCGGCCGCGGTGCCCACCTGGTGCTCGCCTCGCGCAGCGCCGAGCGGCTGGCCGTGGTGGCCGCGCAGTGCCTGGCCGAGGGTGCGGCGGGCGCCTCGGTGGCGGTGACCGACGTGGCCGACGAGCAGGCGGTCGGCCGGTTGATCTCCGGTGCCGTGGAGCAGCACGGCCGGCTCGACGTGGTGGTGCACGCGGCCACCGTGATGGCCTACGGCAACCTGGAGGAGCTGCCTACCGAGATCTTCACCGCGGTGGTCGACACCGCGGTGAAGGGCACCTTCTTCCTCGCCCGCGCGGCGCTGGCCGCGTTCCGCGCCCAGCACCGCGGTCACCTGGTGGTGGTCAACTCGCTGCTCGGCTCGATCGCCGCGCCGCAGATGGGTGCCTACGTGGTGGCCAAGTGGGGCCAGGCCGGCATGCTGCGGGTGTTGCAGCTCGAAACCCGGGACGAGCCGGCCATCCTGGTCAGCTCGGTGTCGCCCGGCGGCGTCAACACCCCGATCTACTCGCAGGCGGCCAATGTCACCGGCCGTTCGGCGCGGCCGCCGGCGCCGGTGGACTCTCCGGAGAAGGTGGCCCGGGCGATCGTGAGCTGCGTGGACCGGCGCCGGGCCCGGGTGTCGGTGGGACCGGCCAATCCGCTCATCGTGGCCGGCTTCCGGTTGCTGCCCCGGGTCTACGATGCGCTGGTCACGCCGCTGCTGCACCTGGCCTCGCTCACCCGGCAGCCGGGTACCCAACCCTCGACCGGCAACGTGCTCGCCCCGCAGCCGGCCGCCGAGGCCGAGCACGGGCGGTGGCCAGGCCCGCTCGGCCTGCCGCGGCGCGGACACACCACGTCGGGCTAATCCGGCGTATCCGCTCAGTTAGCTGCGTATGGTGACGATGGTTCGCTAACAGCACATCGAGCGGGCCCGGCAGCGCGCCTGCGCTGGCCTCGTTGCGGAAGAGAAGGCATCCGATGGCAGCGGTCTCCGCCCGGCTCTCCGAGCTTGCCGATGACGCCCTGGCGTTGCTGGGGGCGGCGGCCGTGGCGGTGCGGGTGTTCGACCGGGACGGCGACCTGGAGCCGGTGGCGCTGGCCGGCCGCAATGCCGCGGCCCTGGTGGCCGGTCCCGACGAGCCGGTGGCGCCGGCCCGCGGCCGCTGGCGTCGCCGGGAGCACGCCGGCGCCGGTGAGGTGGAGAGCCATCCGATCCTCAGCGGCACCGGCCGGCGGCTGGGCTGGCTGACCTTCGAGCGCGGGGCGTCCGCCGAGCCGTCGTCCCGGCTGGCCGAGACCGCCCTGCGGCTGGTGCTGGCCCAGGCGGCGGCCGTCCTGGAACACCACGAGCTGGCCGCCCGGGTGAGCGCGCAGGACGACCTGTTGCTCGACCGGCTGGACCAGTTGCGCACCTCCGAGCAGGCGTTGCGGGTGGCCTTCGAGGAGTCGGTGGTGGGAATGGCGATGCTCAGCCTGGACGCCGCCGACCCCGGCCGCTGCCTGCGCGCCAACGACGCGCTCTGCCGTCTCACCGGCCGTCCCCGCGAGGAGCTGGTGACCGGTGAGTTCGAACGCTTCACCCATCCGGACGACCGGGGCCCGACCGCCTCGGCGATGCGCCGGGCGATGGCCGGCCGGCGCACCCCGTTCCGCACCGAGAAGCGGTTGCTGCGTGCCGACGGCAGCTCCTGCTGGGTCCGGGTCACCACCACCCCGCTGTTCGACGACGACGACCGGCCGCTGTACGCCCTGGCGCAGGTGGAGGACCTGAGCCAGCGGGCCGAGCGCGAGGTGGAGTTCGCGGCCCGGTTGGACCCGCTGACCGGCACCCTGAACTCGGCCGCCCTGGAGCAGGGCCTGGTCGAGACGGTGCAACGCGCGCACCGGATCGGCACCGGCTGCGCCGTGCTGGTGGCCGAGCTCGCCGGGTGGCAGGAGCTGGCCGGCGGCGACCAGCAGCTGGCCGACCGGCTGCAGGTGGCGCTGGCCCGGCGGTTGCAGACCACCCTGCGCGGCAGCGACGTGATCAGCCGGGTCGGCGACAACCAGTTCGTCATCATCGCCGAGGAGGTCGGGCCCGAGCAGGCCGAGGCGGTGGCCGGCCGGCTGGAGCAGGCGCTGGCCGTGCCGGAGAGCATCGACGGCCGGCAGTTCCCGATGGCGGTCAACCTGGGGCTGTCGGTGCTGTCCGACGGCCCCGGTGACGACGCCGGCCAGAGCGTGACGCTGCTGGCGCAGGCCAGGACCGCGCTGGAGCAGTCCCGGGCCGGCGGCGGGTCGCACGTGCTGTACCTCAGCGACGGGGCCCGGCCCGCGGTCGCCACCTCCCGCACCCTCTACGCCCATCCGGACTGGCTCGGCCGGCCGAACCGGTAGCGCAGCATTTGCCAGATCAGTCCCGGCACCGGTGTTCAGCCGGGCCCGCGGTGGCCGATAGAACATCGGACACCGCACAGTGAGGACGAAGTTCCATGCCGGGAGAATCCGCCCGCTCGCTGCGTGCCGCCACGCTCGGGGTGGCCGCCCTGGGCCTGCTGTTGCTGTCGGTGCCTGCCTCGTTGCTGGCCGGCTCCGGGTCGGTGTTCCCGACCCTGCGCCCGGTTGCCCAGGACCTTCCGGTGGTCGCCTTCGACGCCACCGGCCGGCTGCTGGCCAGCCCCGCCCGGCTGCGGCCCGGGGCCAGTGCCGACCTGGTGGTCTCCGGCTTCGGCGCCGGCGAACCGGTCCGGCTGCGCCGCTCGGCCGATGGCGGCACCGTCTGGACCGGCCGTGCGGATCGGCACGGCCTGGTCCGGTACCGGTTCACCGTCCCGGCGTCGTCGTCGGGGTCGCAGTCGCTGACGGTGCTGGGCAGCATCGGCCACGGCGGCCTGCCGCCACACCGCGCGGTGTTCGCCTACCTGGTCAGTGCCGGCCGGACGGCCCGCTGACCTCGCGCTCGGGGGTGACCGGCCGGGCTACCGGCCGGGCTGATCGATCGGGCTAGTCGGCCGGACTCTCGGTGAAGCAGCAGGTGCCGGTGGCGCCACTGGACATGTTCACGGTGGCGTCCGGGTCCTGGCTGCCGCGCACGTACATCCCGCCGTACCCGCGCGCTGCCAGGAAGGCGCCCCAGGTCAGCGTCCAGGGTTGCGGCGCGCCGTCGGTGGGGAAGTGCTCGGCGACCGGGTGGATGCGCTGCTGCAGCACGTACGGCTGCCCCATCGCCTCGGCTAGCCGGGCCCGCCACTCCGCGGGCTCGGTCAGCCAGCCGGCGACGATGCCCAGCCCGCCGTGCATCAGGGTGGGCTTGAGGATCAACTCCCGCTGCTGGGCCAGCGCGTGCTCGCCCAGCTCCACCCGGGTGCCGGCCACCGTCACCGGCCCGGGACGCACCATCCGGGTCCACGGCAGGATCCGGTCCAGGGCGGCCAGCATGGCGGGCGGGTACAGCGGCCGGCTGGCCTCGTCCGACAGCAGCGCCAGCGCCCCCTTGCTGCCGTAGAGGTCGGCGTCCATCGGGGAGAAGATCGCCACCTCGCCGCGCTCGGCGGCCCGCAGCACCGGTTCGATCAGCGCCGGCCCGTCGGCCGCCAGCAGGTCCTCCAGCAGGAACAGCCGGTACACCACGTCGATCGCCCGGTCGCCGAGCCACACCCGGCCGCGGTCGTAGCGCAACTGCCCGACGTGGCAGGGCAGCGCCTCGATGCCGAACCGGTCATAGGCGGGGACGTTCTTGCGCAACCGCGGCTCCAGGGTGCGGAAGCTCTCCGGCCAGTCGGTCAGCGCCACCACCGGGCGGCTCCCGGCCGGCACCGCGCACTCGGTGAACAGGGTGTGCACCATCTCGGCCATCGGGTCGACGTAGCCCAGCCGGTGCTGCCGGACGAAGTCGCCGACGAACGGCTGCAGCAGCATCTGCTCGTTCAGCACGGCGCTGTCCAGGCCGCCGAGCGCGGCACCCCAGTTGATCTCCAGCAGCCGGAAGCCGGCGGCGTCCCGGTAGAAGTCGGCGCGTCCCATCCGGGACGGGACGCTGGCCCGGCCGCGCAGCAGGATGTCGATCTGGGTCTCGGTGGCTCCGATCGCGCGTGCGAAGGCGGCCATGTCGCCGCCGAACAGCCGGTCGGGCAGGCCGGTCAGGGCCAGGTGCAGCTGTTCGAGGTCGTCGGCCAGCCGGCTGACCGTCGCCCGGTCGAGGAAGACCGGCCGGCTCAGCGAGCGGCCCAGGAAGCCGGTGTCGACGGTGCTGGGCCGCACGCCGTCCAGGATGGCGCCGGCGGACACCCCGCTGGCCGCGAACCCGGCCAGGTAGCGCTCGGTCAGGGTGCAGCCGTCCGGTGCTGCGTCGCTGCCGGCTGCCGCGGCAGCCGGCGCCGGCGTTCCGGCAGGTCCGCCGCGCTGGCCGATCACGTCTCACCCGCTACCGGTGCCAGGTTGGGGACGGTGCCGGCCTGGGCCGCCGGTTGGGTGGTCAGGGCTGGCTGGGCCGGCGGGATCGGCTGGCCGGCCGGCGCCTCCGGGCTGGGGCCTGCCGTGCTCGGCCCGGTCGTGCCTGGCCCGGTCGTGCTCGGGCCGGTCCGGGCTTCCGGCTGGCGCATGCCCGGCAACGCCAGTCCCAGGCCGAGCGCGCTGGCCGCCGCGCACCACAGCCAGACCTGGGAACCGACCGCGTGGTAGACCGCCACCCCGGCCACCGGGCCGATCGCCGCGCCCAGGTTGAACATGGTCTGCATCCCGGCGATGTAGCGGCCGCGCAGCGCCTCGGGCGCGATCCGGCCGGGGTAGGAGAACATCGTGGGCCCGGCGGTGATCTCGGCGACGGTCCAGACCATGGTGCCGGCGAGGAAGACCCACACCCCCCACGGCAGGGCGTACATCAGCTGGCCGAGCGCCAGCAGCCCGAAGCCGACGCTGACGATGAACCGTATCCGCAGCCGCTGGGTGACCTTGGTCAGCAGCAACTCGCAGGAGATCACCATCAGCCCGTTCAACGAGACCGCCGCGCTGTACCAGAACATCGCCAGGCCGGCGTCCTTCATGGCCAGCGGCAGCGTGCTGACGTACTGGATGTAGACGGCGCAGTTGACCAGGGTGGCCAGCAGGAACAGGCAGTAGCGCCGATCGGCCAGCACCGCCCGGTAGCCCTCGGCCCGCCGGGTGGCCCGGTCGGGCCGCGCGCCCCGGGCCGGCCGGCCCGGCAGCGTCAGCAGTGCGATCACGGCGTAGAGCAACGCGGTCGCCGCGTCGCACCAGAACAGCAGCTGGTAGGAGACCGAGATCAGCAGCGTGCCCAGCAGCGGCGCGGCGGTGGTGCCGACGTTGATCGCCAGCCGGTAGATGGCGAAGATCATCACCTGCCGGTGCGGGGGAGTCAGCTCCGACAGCATCGCCGCGGCCGCCGGCCGGAAGAACCGCCCGACCAGTCCGGCCAGGGTGATGACGGTCAGCAGCACCGCGAAGTTGCTGACGTAGAGCACCACGATCAGGAGCCCGGCGAAGCCGGCCATCGAGGCGAAGGCAGCCGCCCGCGGCCCGAGCCGGTCGGAGAACGCGCCGCCGATCAGCACGCCGGCGAAGCAGCCGGCACCGTAGCCGCCCAGCGCGGTGCCGGCCTGCACCGCGCTGAAACCGCGCTCGGTCAGGAACAGCACCAGGAAGGTCTGCAGGAACCCGCCCAGCTGGTTGAGCAGGACGCCGGCCAGCAGCGCCCGGACCGGCACCGAGGACTCGCGCAGGGTGATCCAGACGCCGGCGTCGTCCTTGCCGGCCGTCTTCAGGCCCGTCATCGATCCCACCCGGGCTCGCGGCGATGCCGTCCGGGCTCGCGGCGATGCCGTCCGGCCGGCGGCGGGCCGGACGGTGACGGCTGATCAGACATCGGCAGCAGCCTTCCTGCACTGGAGAAGCGTCCGGGTCGGGGAATGCGGCGGGCCCGCCGCTCGATCGGGGAGCGGAACGCCGCCGCGGACCGGTCCGCGGTTGCTACTGTTCGGCGCACCCGCAGCCGGAGAAGGAGGCAGCGATGGCGGTGACCGCCGAGCAGATCCGCCGGGTCGCGATGAGCCTGCCGCGTACCACCGAGGGCCTGGTGCGCGATCACCTGAAGTTCCGGGTCGGTCGTATCGTCTACGTCTCCCTGTCTCCCGACGAGGCCACCATGGGTTTCGGGTACCCGCGGGAGCAACGGGCCGCCTTGATCGCGTCCGAGCCGGCGAAGTTCATGATGCCTCGTAAGTCCGATCAGAGATATCAGTGGGTGGTGGCCCGCACCGCCGAGATCGATCCGGTGGAGATGGCCGAACTGGTGCTCGACGCCTGGTGCCTGGTGGTCTCGAGGAGAGCAGCCGCTGATTTCCTGGCCACCCTGCCTGCCGATTGGCCTTCGGCCGTTCAGCTGTAACCGCGGTGCCAGCAGTCACCGGTGCTGCTGTAGAACATTGCGAAGTTCGCCTGCTTCTACGTGCAGAAACCCCCGCGCGGGAATGACGGTATATCTCTCGGCGGCGTTCCGTCGAGGGATTGACAACGCTTCTCGGGCGGTCCTAGCATCCCGCGTTACCGACGAGCCGATTGTCGGTTACGGGGCGCCCGGTCCAGGATCGGTATTCGTCCGAGAAACGAGGCCGATGTGCAGAGTGCCGCATCACGATCGAGGCCGTAACACAGTCCTACGCAGTCAACCAGTTGACTGCGCAAGCAATTTCTGAAATCCATCATCGAAATACGTGGTGCGGCGGAGGCGGCGCGCGAGTTCGCGCGGCGAGCGCCTCTTCCGGCCGCTGATTTCGCAGTATTCGGCTCTCCGCCGCTCAAGACTCCGAGAGGAAGATGTCCATGTCCAAAGCCGGCACCCGCTGTTTGAGGTTATCCGCTGCCATGGTCGCCGCCGGCGCCCTCACCCTGGCCGCCCCCGCCGCCGCCTCCACCGTGGTGGGCGCCGAGCACGGCAACGTCGTCATCCCGGCGTCCTGGGGCCACAAGGCGCCGGTCATCGACGTCACCATGACCAACGACGGCTTCGCCCTGCCGGACTCGGTGCACGCCGGCTTCATCACCTTCCGGGTGGGCAGCCCCGACGCCACCTACCACGCGCTGCAGGGCGTGGCGGTGACTCCGGGCCACACCATCGACGAGGTGGTCGCCGACTTCCAGATGGGGCTGTCCGACAGCCGCGCGGAGAACGCCGAGGGGCACCGCAACCTGCTGCGCGACGCCGTGCTGATCGGCGGCGTGGTGACCAGCGACTTCGCTCCGATGTCGTTCACGATCCCGCTGGAGGCGGGCACCTACTACTTCTTCGACCAGAACGAGATCGGTGAGCCGGGCTCGGCACCGCCGCGGATGCACACCCTCAGCGTGCACGGGAACATGAAGTGGGAGGGAATGCCCGAATTCAGCGCGGCCATCGGCATGGGCGGCCACGACGGGATGGCGATGTTCGAAGCGCCGTCCAGCCTGGACGCCGACGGCACGGTGCTGGTCTACAACAACGCCGACCAGATCCACGAGGCGGTCTGGCGGCCGGTGGTGCCGGGCACCACGCAGTCCTACATCGACGACTACTACCGCGCCATCAACCAGAACCTGCCGCGGCTGCCGTCACCGTACGCCGGCCCGACCCGGGGCCTGCAGGCGATGTCCCCGGGACGGTTCGCGGTATTGCAGATGGACATCCCGGCCGGTGAGTACGCGCTGGTCTGCGCGGTTCCCGACGTCGTCACCGGCATCGCCCACACCCGCAACAGCGGCATGTACAAGGTCATGACGCTCACCTGACACCGGCCGGCACCCCGGGTCGGCAGAGAGCCGGGGTAGCAGGCCCGCTCCCTACGGGCGCCGCAGCATCCCGCTGCGGCGCCCGTATGCGTGGCGGGGCCAATTTGCCGGGATTTATTTCCAAAATGTATGTGCGAAATTCGCTGAGCAGTCACTCGGCGTAGAAATACAATGGCAGTACCGGGCTACCGAGAGTCACCGGCCGGCGCGCCGGTTCGGTGGCCGCGCCGGTCGGAAAGCCGTCCGCCGGATTTGCAGACTGTGCAACTATCAAGTCCTATTGACGGGCCTCGTGATCGGTGTATTGTCGCCTTACCGCGGTGAGGCCGCCAGATCAGGGCCCCCCGAGAATCACTCCTTGTATATGAATTCGCGCTGTGCGGCCATGTATTTATGGCCGCCCATTGCCAATCGCGGGCGAAGGGTGGGTTACGGCGTTGGATCACGAACAGGTCGAGCTGCTGGCCATCGGTGCCGGGCCGGCCAACCTGGCCCTGGCGGTGGCTATCGAGGAGATGGCTCCGGCCGACTTCGCGGACAAGACGGTCATTCTCGAGCAGCACGACAACATCGTGTGGCAGCGCGGCATGCTGCTGCCGTGGACGCAGAGCCAGGTGTCGTTCCTCAAGGACCTGGTGACCATGCGTAATCCGTGCAGCCGGTTCTCCTTCGTCAACTTCCTGCACTCCACCGGCACCCTGCACGACTTCATCAACATGGCCAGTTTCCTGCCGTTCCGGCTGGAGATCTCGAACTACCTGGAGTGGGTGGCCCAGTCGCTGTCCCGGGTGGAAGTCCGCTACGGCCGGCGCTGCGAGCGCATCGAGGCGATCCGGTCCGACGACGACGTCATCACCGGCTGGCTGGTGTGGCTGTCCGACGGCTCGGCGATCGCCGCCCGCACCCTGGTGATCGGTGCCGGCCGGGATCCGCACATCCCGGAGGCGTTCGGCGACCTGCCGCGCGAACGGGTCATCCACAGCACCGAGTACTCCGCGCGGATCGGGCAGCTCGATCCCGCCGCCCCGCACCGGATCGCGGTGGTCGGCGCCGCGCAGAGTGCCGCCGAGATGCTGTGGGAGACCCACCAGCGGATGCCGGCAGCCGAGTGCTCCATGATCATGCGGGCGATCGGGCTGGAGTACTACCAGACCAGCAAGTTCACCAACGAGCGGTACTTCCCGTCGTTCACCGACTCCTTCTACTCGGCCCGTCCGGAGAACCGGCAGCGGGTGCTGCAGGAGATGCGGCGTACCAACTACGCCGGTGTCACCCCGGAACTGCTGAACACCATCTACCGCCAGATGTACTTGGAACGGCTCACCGGCACCCAGCGGCTGCGGATGGTCTCGGCCGTCGACGTCGCCAGCGCCCGGATCGAGGGCGACGACGTCGTGCTCGACCTGGTCGACCGGATCGGTGGCCTGAACGACGAGCTGCGCTGCGACGTGGTGCTACTCGGCACCGGCTTCGAACGCTCCCTGCCGGCCCTGGTGCGCAATGTGGCCGCCCTGGTCGGGGTCGAGCGGTTCGTGGTGAGCCGGGCCTACCGGGCGGTGATGCCGCCGGGCGTGACCGCGAACTGCTACTTCCAGGGCACCAACGAGGAAAGCCACGGCATCGCCGACTCGCTGATCAGCATCCTGGCCATCCGGGCCGGTGAGATCGTCAACGACCTGCTGGCCAGCCGGCCCGCGGAGCAGTCGCTGGCCGCGGCCGCCGCGGCCGCCGGCTGAGCGCCCGGCGCCTCGTCCACTCCGCACTGTAAGCACCGGGAGCGTCCATGGAGATCCGAAGCCTCGACCGCCACAACATGTGCGCCGAGTACGGGGTGCTGACCCAGCGGCTGCTGCCGTGGTCGCAGCTCAGCCCGCCGTTCGAGGGCGCCTGGGCGGTCCTGGAGCCGGGCGCGGCCACCACCCCGCACGCCCACCACGAGTGCGAGCTCTTCATCGCCGTGTCGGGGACCGCGACCATCTCCTCCGACGGCCGCACCAGCCCGTTCGTGGCCGGCGACACCGCCTACCTGCCGCCCGGCGAGACCCACCAGATCGTCAACGTCGGAGACCAGGACTTCCGCATGTACAGCGTGTGGTGGGACGCGCAGATGACCGAACGATTCTTCTCCGCCTCCTCTCGATAGTGCCGTTGCGAGGACCTGCCATGAAGCTCCTGGCGATCGAAGCCCAGCAGTTCGCCTCCTACTACCTGCCGCGCTACCAGCAGGTGGAGGAGTACGGCGGCAACCTGCACCTGCTGCACGGCGTCGGCGATCCCGACTTCTGGCCCAGCCCCCGGTACCGGGTGGCGGGCTCGGCGAAGATCGACGACATCATCGCCGCGGCGGCCGACTGGCATGCCGAGCAGCGCTTCGACGGCGTGCTCACCTTCTCCGAATCCTCGGTGATGACCGTCGCGCTGGTCGCCGAGGCGCTCCGGCTGCCGGGGATAGGTCTGGACGCCGCCCGCAACAGCCGCAACAAGCTGCTGATGCGCCAGGCACACGAGCGCGGCGGGGTGCCGCACCCGCGGTTCCGGTTCACTGCCGACCTGTCCAGCGCGCTCGACGCGGCAACCGAGTTCGGCTACCCGGTGGTGCTCAAGCCGACGATGGGAACGGCCAGCAACTTCGTGTTCCGGGTCGACAACCCGCAGGAGCTGGCGATGCGTTTCCGCGACGCCAGCGAGGGGATCGAGCGGATGCTGGCCTACGTGCTGGAGCCCGAGGGAGTGGACCTGGGCCCGCACGGCCTGCTGGTCGAGTCCTTCCTCGACGGCCACGAGCACCTGTTCGAGGCGGTGGTCTGGGACGACGAGGTCTTCATCGGCTCGGCGGTGGACCGGGCCACCGTCGAGGGCAAGAACTTCGACGACGACGTCCACGTGGCACCGACCTCGCTGACCGGTGAACAGCTGGAGGAGATCCGGCAGATCGTCGCCGACGCGGCGGTGGCCCAGGGCCTGCACCGCAGCGTCCTGCACGCCGAGATCCGGTTCCACCAGGGCAAACCCCACCTGGTCGAGATCGCGGCCCGGCCCGGCGGCGGCGGGCTGGACATGGTGGCGCGGGTGACGGCGGGCTACTGCCCGGTCCGGGGCAGCATGGACGTCGCCCGCGGCGTCCGGCCGCAGGTCTCGCACTACCAGCCGACCGGCGTGTACATGATGGGCACCTGCCTGATCTGCGAGCCCGGTGAGCTCGAGTACGTCTCGGTCCCTGCCGAGGTGAGCGAGTCCGACAAGACCCTGCTGGCCAGGATCACCGCTCGGCCCGGCGCGCTGATCCGGCGGCCACCGGACGGCAACAACATCCTGGGGTTCCTGGTGGTCACCGGTGCCAGCGCGGCCGAGGTCAAGCAGACCCTGGAGGACTACGCCGCCAAGATCGAGGTGAAACTGGTCGGCCGGCCGGCCACCATCACCGACACCCCGTGGAGCGAGGCGCGCCGGCTGGCGCTGTGACACCCGGCTCCGCCCATCTGGATTCCTCGCCGCGATAGGTGAAAACACTGCCGCCGCCCGGCGATCCTCACCGAGCGGCGGCAGTGCTCGCGCTCACCGGCCGGCGGGCCGCCCAGTCAGCGCGGTCAGGGCAACCGAGTCGTAGCCGTGGCCGCTGCTCAGTGCTCCGAGCAGGCAGCGCAGGGCCATCGCGGGGTCCAGGTTGGTCAACTGCAGGGACTGCTCGGCCCGTTCCAGCTCGCCAGCGGCCAGCTGGGCCGGCAGGCCGGCGCCGGCGAAGGTGCCGTCCAGCAGCGGCCGGACGTAGCTGGAGAAGGCCCGGAACGACTCGTCGGTGAAGTTGGTCTCGTAACGGTCCGGGCGGTGCCAGGACAGGAACAGCCGCACCAGCTCGGGATCCTCGCTGGCGAGGAACTCGTTTGCCCACAGGGCATGGTTGCGGCTGCTGGAGAACTTCAGGCCTTCCAGCAGGAACAACTCGTTCACGGTGGCGCCGCGCATCTTCGGCTCCGGGATGCCGGCCGCCGCGAACACGGCGGGGTAGAGCACGGCGAAGTAGAAGGCATTGTCGATGCCGTTGAAGTGCCACAGGCCGCTGAACTGCTGCTGCCAGACGGCCACCCAGTCGGCGAGCGAGTCAGCCGACGGGTCGAGCGCGGAAGCCGGCCCGTACAGGTAGCTCAGGCCGAGCTCGGCGGGGAAGTCGATCCGCAGGCCGGACAGCGCGCCGGTGCCTTCGATGCCCCAGTCGGTGGGATAGGCGACCGGATAGTCCGGCAGCGGCACCGTCAGGTACTGGCCGATCACCGACCGCACCCGGGCGGGCAGTTCCGCCTTGGTCCACTCGGCGATCAGTTGCTCGCGATGGTTCTCCAGGCGCAGCACCGGAACGGTGGCCACCATCGGCTGGGGGTCTCCGCCGCACCGGGCGCAGCTGGGCTGGATCAGGGTGCTGGCGGAGGTGAATCCGCCGCACGGCTCACAGGAAAGGCCGTTCGCGCCGCTGCCGCAGTGCGGGCACTTGCCGACCACGTAGGCGTGGTGCAGGGTCCGGCCACAGTCCGCGCACTGGTGCAGCACCATCTCGCGCATCTCCAGGCTGCCGGTGTCCAGCATCTGGTTGAGCATCAGGTTGATCGCCCGCTCGAAGGCCGGTTGCTCGGGATCGAGGAAGGTGTCGTAGCCGATCCGGGCCAGGTCGAAGGCGACCTGGATCTGGCTGCGGTAGTCGGCGACCATCTCGTGCACGTCGACGCCGCGGTTGTCCGCCTTGGCCATCACGAAATTCGGGTGCACATCGACGCCGGCCAGGGTGAATACCCGTTCGCCGCGGCCGCGGGCGGCCCGCGAGGCGATGTCGGCGGCGATGAAGGGCCCGGACAGGTGCCCGACATGCAGCGGACCATTGAGGGTCGGCTGCGGAATCACGATGACGGTCGCGCCGCCGGCAGCTTGGGTCATCGGACCAGGCCCGGTTCCGGCGCACGACGAGCGGGAGCAGGCCCCGACGTTCGAACGGAAGCTTCGCAAGGCATATCTGTCATCCAATCTGACGCGCGCCGACGGTGCGGCGTCCTGGGCAGGGGCTGCGCCAGCTCGTACGAGGCCAGGCTCACGACAAGCACCGGAGGAGGTGCCCGGCTGGTCTGGAGCCCGAGCACCAGCGATCCTTCGACGAACACTGGCCGCGTCGTCGACTGCACACCGAACCATGTGGTTGCACGGTGAGCGTAAACGGTTCGGCCGCTTCCTGTCACGGGAACGATCGCCTTTGCAGAAATGCCAGAATCGTTGTTGCGGCAAATGAAGCAGTCAACCGGTAATGCTCGCGACGGATCGTCCGGCAATTATCACAGCAGGTCACCAATCGCTTCCCCGTAGCGCGGCCAAGACGCCGGATCTCCCGTGTTTCAAAGCGATTCAGTCACTTACGGTAGGGCATTGCGGGTAATGGGAGATTCCGAGTAGCCTTCTGCCACATCCCCACCGGTGAGCACTGAGTCTCCGAAGTGACCGGTATGGCGTGTCGGCTCGGCCTCCCGACATCCTGCCGTGCAATTCGGACGTACTCGCGTCTTTTACAGCGTCGTGACTGCGGCTTGTGCACTTTCGCAACCCCCGGTCCGACGCCGCCGGTCGAGCATTTGGAGGCCTTCGAGTGAGCACAGATTCCCTCTCCCGGGACGCCGCCGCCATTCCGCTGTGGAACGGCGCGTACGAGCCGGCCCGGTTGAACGGGCACGCCAACCTCTGGGGCGACCCGCCGGTGCCCTACGCCGAGACCGCTGCGGCGCTGTTCCGGCAGAACGCGGCGTCGGTGCTGCTCGACCTGCCTTGCGGAGACGGGCGAAACCTGCCACCACTGGCCGGTGGCGCTCCGATCCTGCTGGCCGGCGACACCTCGACCAACGCCATGGCGATCGCCCGCACCGTGACCGTCAAGGCCGGCGTCGCCGACCGGGTGGTCTTCGTCGAGGTGGACGCGTTCGCCACCGGCTTCCTGGACTCCTCCATCGACGGCATCTTCTGCTGGGACCTGCTCGGGCACCTGACCAATCCAGAGGATGCGCTGCGCGAGCTGTACCGGGTCCTCTCACCGGGCGGCAGCCTGATCGCCAACATGTGGACGATGAACGACTGCCAGGTATCGGACCCCAACATCCGCGAGGTCGGCCCGAAGGAGTACATCGACCACTTCGACTTCTACTGCCGGTTCTTCGACGCCGACGACCTGACCGCGCTGCTCGACTCGGTGGGACTGCGCGCCGAGTCGGTCGAGGTGGCCAGCTGGTGGGAGCCGCCGCACGCCGGCTACCGGGACTACGTCCACCAGCACGAGAGCCTGATCTTCCGCATCACCAAGCCAGCCGGCTGACCGGGGATGGACCCGGTACCGGGAAACGGGAATCGATAGCGACAGGAAGGGGTGTGGTCGGTGTCGGCGCCCGTTCAGGAGCTGTCGCAGCCAGCTGATCGACCGTACCGCCCGGAGGCGGGCCCGGACGTCGGGGTCGGTTATGCCCCGGCGCACCACGGTGAACTGCTGCAGGGAATGTTTCGCGACCCGGCCGGCCAGCCGCGCCGGGCACTGGTCACCCTGCCGCAACCCGGACGCGGTACCCGGGCGGCGTTCCATCCCAGCTACAGCCACGGCGGCGTGCTCGGGCCACCGGAGATGACCAAGGTCAGGCGGGCCGCGATGCTCACGCTGCGGGCCTTCGCCAACCATCCGGCGGCGGCCAAGGGCGGCCGGGTCGAGATCAGCAGCAACATCCCGCGCGGGGTGGGCATGGGCTCGTCCACCAGTGACGTCACCGCCACCATCCGGGCGGTGGCCGACTTCCACGGCGTGCAACTGGCCGAGGACGAGGTCGCCCGGCTCGCGGTGCTGGCCGAGTGCGCCTCGGACTCGATCATGATCGACGACCGGGTGGTGCTGTTCGCCCATCGCGACGGCGTGGTGCTGGAGACCTTCGGCCACCGGCTGCCGCCGATGTTCGTGCTCAGCTGCGACACCGAGCCCGCGGCCCGGGTGGACACCCTCCGGCTGCGACCGGCCGACTACGACGAGTCCGAGGTGGCCAACTTCGGGGTGCTGCGAGCGGCGTTGCGGCGCGCGGTGGCGCTCGCCGACACCGCACTGCTCGGCCGGGTGGCGACCGCCAGTGCCCGGATCAACCAGCGTTACCTGCCCAAGCCGCACCTGGAGCTGCTGGTGCGGCTGTGCCTGGACTACGGCGGTTGCGGCATCCAGGTGGCGCACAGCGGCACCGTCGCTGGGCTGCTCTTCGATGCGCTCGTCCCGGATGCCGAGGGCCGGCTGCGCCGGTGTGCCGCGGAGCTGCACGCGGCCGCGGCCGAGCTCGGCATCGCGGTCACCGGGCTGTTCGGGGTGTCGGCGGCGTTCGGCGACGGGTCGGCAGCCGACCTGCAGCAGGTGGAGGTGCTGGCCTGATGACCATCCAGACGGCGTACGCCGAGGCTACCGAGACCTACCAGATCCCCCGGCTGATCAGGCTGGCCCCCAATCTCTACGGCGCCTGCTTCACGCTGATGAAGATGATCCCGGCCCGCTACATCCTGCGGCGCGCGGAGGCCCAGGGCCTGCTCGGCCCGGACACGGTGATCGTCGAGACCACCTCGGGCACCTTCGGCCTGGCGCTGGCCATGCAGGGCGTGCACATGGACCGCCGGGTAGTGCTGGTCAGCGACCCGGTGATCGACGAGCGGCTCTACCGGCGGCTGGTGGACCTGGGCGCGGTGGTGGACCGGGTGCCGGCGGCCGCCGGCGCGGTACCCGGCGGCTACCAGGCCGCCCGGCTCCAGCGGCTCGCCGAGGTCCGTGCCGAGCACGAATCCACCTTCTGGCCCGAGCAGTACTCCAATCCGGACAACCCGCGGTCCTACGCCACGGTGGCCGAGCTGTTCCTGGAATGCCTGGGCCAGGTCGATTGCGTGGTGGGCCCGGTCGGCTCGGGCGGTTCGATGTGCGGCACGGTCACCAGCCTGCGCACGGTGCTGCCGGAATGCCGGGCGATCGCGGTGGACACTCACGCCAGCGTGCTGTTCGGCCACCAGGACGGCCACCGCGAGCTGCGCGGGCTGGGGATGAGCCTGATGCCGGCCAACCTGGACCACAGCGTCTTCGACCAGGTGCACTGGTGCTCGGCCTCGGCCGCCTACGCCGCGACCCGGCAGCTGCACCGGCAGCACGCGCTGTTCATGGGCCCGTCCGGCGGTGCCGCCTACCTGGTCGCCCGGTGGTGGGCGGCGGCCAATCCGGCCGCGCTGACCGTGGTGATGCTGCCCGACGAGGGCTACCGCTACCAGGACACCGTCTATGACGACAGCTGGTTGCGCAGCGCCGGCCACCTCGACGCACCGGCGCCCGTCGAGCCGGTGGTGGTGGCCGACCCGACCCGGCCGTCCGGGTCGTGGACCGCCTACGACTGGAACCGGCGCAGCTTCGCCGAGGTGATGGCCGGGGCGGCGCTCGGTGCCGGATGAGCCGCGCCGGCCGGTGCCGGGGGAGTCGATGACCGGCACCGGACGGCTGGTGGCCGAGGTCTCGGCCCGGACCCGGCAGGTGGTGTACGGCGAGCAGACACCGGCCGAGCTGGCGGCCGAGCTTGCCCTGATGACCCGCGTCGACCGGGCACACCTGGCGATGCTGAGCGCGACCGGCCTGATCGACCCGGCCGCGGCGCGGAGCCTGCTGGGCTGCATCGCGGAACTGTCCGCGCAGGGCTTCGGGCCGCTGTTCGGCCGGCCCGCCCCGCGGGGGCTGTACCTGATGTACGAGGGATACCTGATCGAGCGGCTCGGCCCGGACATCGGCGGCGTGCTGCACACCGGCCGTTCCCGCAACGACCTCAAGGCCTGCATCACCGCGATGCGGCTGCGCGACTGGCTGCTCGACTTCGGCGAGCAGGCCGGCAGGCTGACGGCGGTGCTGCTGGGCCGGGCTCGGGCGTACCGCTCGGTGGTGATGCCGGTCTACACCCACTACCAGGCCGCGATGCCCATCAGCTACGGCTACTACCTGCTCGGGCTCGCCCTGGCGGTGCAGCGCGATCTGGACGCGCTCGCCTCGGCGTCGGCCGAGCTGGCCAACTGCCCGCTCGGCGCGGGTGCGGTGGCCGGCACCGACCTCGCGATCGACCCGGCGCGCACCGCCCGGCTGCTGGGCTTCCGCACCGGCGCTCCGCATGCCCTGGACGCGGTGGCCAGCCGCGACGTCGCGCTCCGGTTGCTCGGGGCGGTCAGCGGCCTGGCCATCACCCTGAGCCGGCTGGCCAGTGACCTGCAGCTGTGGAGCACCGCCGAGTTCGGCTTCGTGGCGTTCCCGGACCGGTTGGTCGGCGGCAGCTCGGCGATGCCGCAGAAGCGCAACGCCTTTCTGCTCGAACACCTCAAGGCCAAAGCCGGGTTGGCGATCGGGGCCTGGACCGCGGCGGCCGGCACCATGTCGGGCACTCCGTTCAGCAACTCCATCGAGGTCGGCACCGAGGCGATGACCGGCATCTGGCAGGGCCTGACCGCCGGCGAGCAGGCGGTGCTGCTCGGCCAGGTGCTCATCGGCGGCGCCCGGCCGGTTCCGGACCGGATGGCCGAGCGGGCCGAGGGCGGTTTCACCGCCGCCACCTCCATCGCGAACCGCCTGGTGCAGCAGGGCATGCCGTTCCGCACCGCGCACCGGCTGGTCGGCGACGCGGTGCGCCGGGCGGTGCAGGCCGGCTCGACGAAACTGGCCGAGTTCGGCCCGCCCGGCTGGCTGGACGGCATCGGCCTGACCGACCTGGACCTCGGCGAGCTGGTCACCGCGCAGCGCTACGGCGGCGGCCCCGGTGACTTCGACGTGCCGTTCGGGCAGGCCTGCGCCAGCTGGCAGCGTCATCGCCGCTGGCTGGCGGGCTGGCGGGAGGAGCTGCGCGAGTCGGCCGGCGAGCTCGACCGGGCGGTCCGGGATGTGCTGGACGATGCCGACGGTCCGTATCCGGACGGCACCGGGTGACCGGCTGGCTGGTGCTGGTGGAGAGCAACACCACCGGCACCGGACGGCTGTTCTGCGCGGCGGCCGGGGAACTGGGCCTGCGGCCGGTGCTGCTGGCCCGGGATCCGGCCCGCTATCCCTATCTGGCCGCGGACTCCGTCGAGCACCGGGTCTGCGACACCGGCAGCGCCGAGGCGGTGCTGGACGCCTGCGGGCAGCTGGACGGTCCGGTGCTGGGGGTGACCAGCAGTTCGGAGTACTGGGTGGCGACGGCCAGCGAGGTGGCCCGGACGCTGGGCCTGCCACATCCGGATCCGGCGGCTGTGCGGGCCTGTCGCGACAAGGCGAACCAGCGCCGCCTGCTGCGGGCCGCCGGCATCGGCTGCCCGGACTTCGCCGCCGCCATCAGCCCCGCCGAGGCGGTGGCGGCCGCCGTCCGGATCGGCTTTCCGGTGGTGGTCAAGCCGACCGCCGGCTCCGGGTCGGTGGGGGTGCGCCGGTGCGCCGACGCCGAGCAGGTCCGCACCGCCGCCGCTGCCGTGCTCGACGCCGAGCCCGGCACGCTCGGCCTGCCGCCGCAGTCGGCGGTGCTGGTCGAGCAGTACCTCGACGGCCCGGAGTTCTCGGTGGAAACCCTGGACGATGAGGTGGTCGGGGTGACCGGCAAGTACCTGGGTCCGGAACCGTACTTCGTCGAGACCGGCCACGACTTCCCGGCCCGGCTCGCCGACGACGACCGGCGCCGGCTGGGCGAGGCGGCGGTCTCGGCGCTGCGTGCCCTGGGCCTGGGCTGGGGCCCGGCGCACACCGAACTGCGCTGGACCCGCCGGGGGATCCGGGTCGTCGAGGTCAATCCGCGGCTGGCCGGCGGAATGATCCCGCGGGTGGTGCAGGCCGCCATCGGAGTGGACCTGATCCGGCATTGCGTTGCCCGGGCGGCCGGTCTGCAGTTGCCGGTGACGCCGAGCCGGTCCGGCGGGGCGGCGATTCGGTTCCTGCTGCCCGCGGCGGCCGGGCGATTGAGCGAGGTGCACGGGCTGGTGGAGGCAGCCCGGCAACCGGGGGTGTGCGAGGTGGTGCTGACCGCCGAACCGGGGCAGGACATCGAGATCCGGCACAGCTTCTCCGACAGGTTTGGCTACCTCATCAGCGTGGGCGAGGATGGCGGGGCCGCCGGCGACAGGGCCGAGCGTGCGCTGGCGTTGATCGAGGCCCGGATCGTCCCCGCCTCGCTTGTCGGAAGAGGTGTCAGCCACCCGTGACAGAGCACACCCACCACACCCATCGGCTGGACTGGGAGGACGTCACCCTGCGGGAATGGGACTGCACCGTCCTGTGGTCCGATCCCGCCGATCCCGAGGCCGGCATCGTGCTGGACCGGTCGGCCTTCTACCCCGGCGGCGGCGGCCAGCCGCCCGACCACGGCGTGCTGCTGTGGGGCAGCGTGCAGACCCGGATCGTCGGCACCCGCAAGGGTGACGACCTGTACCTGCTGCCGGCTCCCGGCGACCCGGTGCCGCCGGCCGGCACGGCAGTACACGGCGCGCTGGACGACGTCCGGCGCAGCACCCTGATGCGCACCCACTCCGGGCTGCACGTGCTGTGCGGAACGGTGTTCCGGGACTTCGGCGCACTGGTGACCGGCGGCAACATGGAGCCTGGCGAGGCCCGGATGGACTTCAACCTGCCCGAGATCCCCGCCGACTTCAAGCAGCGGCTGGAGGATGCGGTCAACGCCGAGATCGTCGCCGACCGGCCCATCGAGGTGCGACTGCTGCCCCGCGAGGAGGCACTGGCCATTCCCGACATCATCCGTACCCAGGCGGTGTTCCCGCCGGAGACGGCGCAGTTGCGGATCGTCGACATCGTCGGCCTGGACGCCCAGGCAGACGGTGGCACGCATGTCGCCTCCACTCGCCAGATCGGGCACCTGCAGATCACCAAGGTGGAGAACAAGGGCCGGCAGAACCGCCGGGTACGCATCCGGTTGAGCAGTTGAACTAGGCCGGAACCGATCGGTCAGGAGGAGGTAGCCGTGCCCGCAGAGATGTCGGTGGCCGTCGTCGGCCTGGGCTCGCGCGGGCTCGGGGTGCTGGAGCGGCTGATCTGCCTGGCCGACCCGGCTCGTCCGCTGCGGGTGGAGGTGATCGACCCGGTGGGAACCGGAGCCGGCGTGCACGCCCTGGGCCAGCCGGACTACCTGCTGCTCAACACCACCTGCGGTCAGGTGTCGATGTTCCCCGACGCCTGCTCGGTCGGCGAGCAGCTGCGCGGCACCGGTCCGTCGCTGTACGAGTGGGCCACCGAGCGCGGCCTGCGGATCGCCGCGGACGGCTTCACGGTCGGCGGCACCGGCCGGCCGGTCAGGCCGACGGACTTCCTGCCACGCCGGGTGCTGGGGGAGTATCTGCAGTGGTTCCTGGGGTATCTGCTGGCCCGGCTGCCCGAGCACGTGTCGGTACGGCTGCACCGGGCGTGCGCGACTGATCTCGGTTCCGACGGCGGGGACGGGCTGGTCGTCACGCTGTCCGATGGCCTGCGGCTGCCGGTGCGGTACGCCTTCCTGACCACCGGCTACACCGGCAACCGGCCACCCGAGGGTGACTGGCCGGGCGCCGAGCGGGTGATCGCGGTGCCGTATCCGTTGCCGGACCGGCTGGCGGAGGTCCGAGCCGGCCAGGTGGTCGCGATCGGTGGTTTCGGGTTGTCGGCGATGGATGTGATGTCCAGCCTGACGGTGGGACGCGGCGGCGAGTTCGTGCCGGACGGCGACCGGTTGCGCTACCTCGCCAGCGGGCGGGAACCGGAGCTGCTGTTCTACTCCCGTTCTGGCCTCCCGTGCCGGGCGCGTCCGAAGGTGGTGGAGTTCGGGCCCGCCTACCAGCCGCTGGTGTTCACCCGGGCCGCCGTCGACGAGCTGCGCCGGCAGCGGCAGGGACCGCTGGACTTCCGACGCGACGTCTGGCCGCTGATCCTGACCGAGGTGCGGATCGCCTACCGGCGGACCCAGGCCCGGTGTGCCGGCCCCGCGGCCGAGGTGGCGCTGGCCGAGGAGCTCGCGGCGGTGACCGCCGCGGCGGGAATCGGTGGGATCGTCGCGGTGCTCGACGCCCTGGACGCCCGGCTGGGTCGCTTCGACCCGGCCGCGGCGCTGGACGGCTCGGCGGGAATGTCGTTGCACAGCAGCGATTCCTACCAGCGCTGGCTGGCGGCGGTGATCAGCGCGGACCTGGCCGAGGCGGTGCACGGCTTTGCCCGCAGCCCGGTCAAGGGCGCGCTGGACGTGCTGCGCGCCCTGCGCGAGCAGTTCCGCTACGTCGTCGACTTCGGCGGGCTGACGCCGGAGTCCGGCGAGGATTTCGCGGCCCGGATCGTGCCGGCCCTGAACCGCGCGGTGGTCGGACCGCAGTACGAGCGGCACCTGGAACTGCTGGCGCTGCTGGAGGCGGGCATCGCCTCGGCCCCGTTCGGGCCGGCGGCCTCGGCGGACTGGCAGCCGGAGTCCGGGCGGTGGCGGCTGGCGTCGTCCCGGCTGCGCGAGCCGTGCAGCCGGGAGGCGGACTGGCTGGTGGCGGCCCGGGTGGACTCGCCAGCGGTGGACGCCTCGACCAGCCCGTTGCTCAATGCCCTGCATGCCAAAGGCTGGATCCGCCGGCATCGGCCGGGCAGCCGGCAGCTGGTGGGGATCGACATCGACGCCGACCAGCACCCGCTCGACGTCGCGGGCCGGCCGGACCGGCGGCTGTGGGTGCTGGGCCCGCTGTGCGAGGGGGCCACCTTCTACAACCACCTGGTGCCGTCCCCGGGTGCCTTCTCCCGGCCGGTGTCGGACGCGCACCGGTGCGTCAGCGCGCTGTTCGCCGCCGAGTGGGCGGCAGCGGCGCGGCAACCGGCGCTGACCGGCAGGTCCAGCGGTGAGGTGGCGGCCGGCGCGGTAACGTGACGGCAACGGCCCGCCGGTGCCAGCAGCGTGCTACCGGTGCGGCGTCGAAGGAGTCCTGCCATGACCGATCCCCACGACCCATCGCTGCCCCGGGCGAGTTCCGACCTCGGCGGGCCGCCCGGCACCGGTCCGCGGGTGACGCCGCCGCCGGCTCCCGGGCTGGCCGGTGCCGGAGTGCCGGCCGAACGCGAGCCGCTGGCGACACCGGCCGGCGCGGCTGCGGCCAGCGGCGGCCCGGTCACCGGCAGCTCGGTCGGCACGCCGGCCCCGGGCTTCGACGATCGGGGCCACGTCCGGTCCACCAAGGCCAGCGGTGTCTGGATCGGGCTGATCGCCACGGCGCTGTTCGTGATCCTGCTGATCATCTTCGTCGCCCAGAACTCCCGGCGGGTCAGCATCCACTTCTTCGGCTGGAACGGGCAGTTCTCGCTGGCGCTGACCATCCTGCTGGCGGCGGTGCTGGGCATGCTGCTGGTGGCCATTCCCGGCAGCCTGCGGATCGCGCAGCTGCGCCGGGCGCTGCGCAAGAACGTCCCCGGCGGCCTGCGCTGATGGCCGACTGGTACTCCGAGTTGCTGGAGCGCTTCGGCCCGGCGGCCCACCCCGAGCGGCCGGTGGCCAAGGAGCGTCCGGCCGGTGCCAGCGACGAGCTGGTGGCAGCGCTCGGCAAGCTCTCCGAGGCGTTGGAGGTGGTGGAGGAGGCCCGCGGGCTGCTCTACACCTTCCACCGCCGCTCCGGCACGGCCGACCGGATCCTGCAGGACGCGGTGCAGGCGTTCCACGACGCGGGCGAGCCCGAGACCGCCCGGCAGGTGGCCGACCTGCTGGTGGGCCGCGACGTGATCCCGGGGTTCTGGACGTTCCAGATCGTCGAGGGGTATGACACCCAGTACTGGCAGCCGTTCCAGGCCGTGGAGGCCGCGGTTCGCGAGCGGCTCGGCGACGGGACGGCGCACATCTACGAGGCGGAGATGAAGCACGGCGAGCAGCAGCCCGGCCAGGGCTGAGGGTCTCCGGCAGACTCAGTCCACGACGATCGGTGCGCTGTCGGCCACCGCGGCCGGTGCGTCGGCTAGCCCGAACCGCGAGCGCAGCCGGGCGTAGAAGTCCGACGGGCCGAGCCGCACCAGGTGGGCCGGCCGGTGCGCGGGCAGCACGCTGACCCAGTCGCCGGGCTCGAGCACGCCGCGCAGCTGGCCGTCGATGCTGACCGCGATCTGGCCGGACCGGTCCAGCACCCGGACGGTGATCGGCTCGTCGGCGGCCACCACCAGGCTGCGGTTGAACACCATGTGGGCGGCCACCGGGGTGAAGATCAGGGCCCGGACCCGCGGCGAGACGATCGGGCCGCCGGCGGCGAAGTTGTAGGCGGTGGAGCCGGTGGGGCTGGCCACGATCAGCGCGTCGGCGGAGTAGCTGGCGAACAGGGTGTCCTCGACGAAGACGCCGAGGCTGGCCTGCCGGTCGCGGGCCAGCTTCTCGAAGACGATGTCGTTGACCGCGGTGACGTCGAGGTCCACCCCGTTCGGGCAGTCGGTGTCGCGCTGCGGGGGCGGGGGCAGCAGCGGGCCGCGGCCGTAGCAGAGCATCGACTGCAGGCCGGGCGGGATGTCCAGCGGGCGGGAGGCCCGCAGGGTGAGCATCAGCCGCTCGTCGAGCTGGGCGCGGCCGGCGACGAAGGCGGCCAGCGCGGACTCCACGTCGTCCGGCTCGACCTCGGTGAGGAAGCCCACCCGGCCGACGTTGACGCCGAGCACCGGCACGCCGTCCTGGGCGGCGACCCGGGCCCCGCGCAGGAAGGTGCCGTCGCCGCCGACGGTGACGATCAGGTCCGGGTGCCCGCTGGCGGCCACCTCGGCGGCGGAGTTGCGGCGGGTGGGAAGGGGGAGGCCGGGCCGGTCGGGTTGGTCCTGCCAGACGTCGACCTCGGTGACCGCGACCCCGTGGGCGGCGGCCCAGGTCCGTACCCGGTCGGCGGCGGCCACGGCGGCCGGCCGGCCGTGGTGGATCACCAGGCCGATGCGGGTGCACGCCGGAGCGGGGGTGCGCTGCACACCGACCACCGTAGTGGCCTGCCTCGTCCGGTTGGGTTCGCAGTCGGCGTGCCCGTGCCCGGGAGGGCGGAACTGCAAGAATGGGTGCCGCGTTGGCCTGCAGGAGGCCAACGAACGCGACCGCTCCGGCGGCGCCGGGACGAGCGGAGCGCGAGTGGCGGGCGAACCGGGGGCAAGCACCAGCCAGCACGAGCCTGCCGCTGCCAGGCAGCCGTACCGCCCGCACCCACCGCGCTGGCTGCGGCCGGTCCGCAACGGGGTGCGCCGGCTGCCCGGGGGCGCCACGGTCTGGCGGGTGCTGATCGGCACCGTCGGCACCATCATCGTGGTGATCGGGCTGCTGCTGATCCCCCTGCCCGGGCCCGGCTGGGCGCTGGTATTCGTGGGCGTGGCGGTGTGGGCGACCGAGTTCGAGTGGGCGTACCGGCTGCTGCAGTTCGGCCGCCGGGTGCTGGCGTCCTGGACGGACTGGGTCAAGCGCCAGTCGCTGATGGTCCGGCTGTTGCTGGGGCTGGTGGGGCTGCTGGTGTTGGCCGGGCTGGCGTACCTGGGCTGGCGGACGTTCTTCTGAGCCTGCTGGCTTGGAGGAGTGGCGGGGCCGTTCGGGCGATGGCTCGAGGCCATGTAAGCTAGCCGACGTTCAGCCGCAGGACGCTGCGGGCGATTAGCTCAGCGGGAGAGCACTGCCTTCACACGGCAGGGGTCACTGGTTCGATCCCAGTATCGCCCACCAGAACACCGTCAGTTGAAAGTTCTGAGGGCTTGAGGATGCTCGCGCCGGATGACGCGGTCGGACACATGCTGCTAGCCAGCTGGGACTACGTCGAGGGAGTCATCGCTCGCCACGGTTTCCTCGACGACTATGTGGTGGGTGATTGGACTGAACGCTTCTACCATCAGGCGCCGGACAAGTGGCGGCTGGAACTGAGTACGGACCTGACCTATATCTCGGACGGCCGAGAGGCAGTGGTGATGGCCGAGGGCCGGGTGTTACACCGTGGCCGGCCTCGTATACCGGTCGGCTTTGTGACCGAGAGCCTGCTCTATCCGGGGCGGGCGCCACTCTGGACCTGGCCAGGCGATGAAGGCTGGTCACTGGTGCTTGCCGACAGCCGCCGTACCGATACCGGCACGACCAGCCCAATTGCCGACCGCGGCGAACCGGCTGGGGAACTCCACGTCGTCCTGCTGAGCGGTCATCTCGACTACTTGAGTCTGGGCGACGAGGTCTCGCGCATCACCGACCTTCGTGAGAGGCCGTCTCATCCTTCTGCCTTCGATGTGGGAAACAGGCAGTAGCGTCGTTAACTTGTTCTGCCACCCCGGACAGATCTGCGGATACTCATCTGAGAGGGAATGCCCGGTGACTGAGTAAGCCGATTGGAGTATGGAGTTGGCCAACACCTCCGGCATGGGATGGTGACCGTGCGCACCCCCCTCGCTCCGCCCGGCTACCGCCTCGACAGTGTGCGGGATAAGAGCTGGGACGAACGGCGCCGCACGAAAGCGGTGGCCGTCACCTTCCGCACCTCAACCGGTGATCCGCTCTTCGTGATCTACCGCCTCGAACCGGAGTGGGTGCTTGAGGACGCCGCCGAGATGAGCAGCATCCACTGCCTCAATCTCCTACAGTTCTACCCCTGGTCTCAGCCAGAATCTCCTCAACCGGCCAGGCTGCAAGCCGACCTGTCGCAGGAAGCTGTAGTACCTAATGCGCTGCGGATCGACGGTCAGCCTGTGAATAGCTACCGCTTCGTCGTCCATGACGTGGTTGTAGACATGGTCTTCCTTCCCGGCATCTCCATCGGCATCGCTCGGCCGGCCAACGCAGCCCTGCCCGATCTCCAGACCGGCCCCTACGAATCCCTGCGCCCCGAACTGCCGGCCACCGACAGCGGCGAGTACCGCGGCTACCTGGAGGAACGGCCCGGTGGCAACTTCCGAAGCTACTGGCCAGGTGGCTGAGGCCCTGTCCTCCGAAGACCGGCCTTCACGCATCGAGGTCCGCGACGAGTAGGGTCGCGGGGTTGACCGCCTGAAGGTGTGGCGTACGAGTCGGGGCATCGCTGCCCGCCGAACCGGCCGGTGTCTCAGCCGACCGAGGCCCGACACCTGTGTTGCGATAGCCCCCATTGGCAATGGATCATCACGCCTCGGCCGAGGGGACCGGGAGAAAGATCTAGCGTGGGCACCGAACGCCATCGCTAGAACATTTCAATCGTATGGTTTACCTGCATTCTCGCCCTCCGCGCAATTGGTCACTGGTACTAGTCCTAGTGCTAGGAGTGCCAGCGTCGACGCTCCGCACGCCTGTTCCTGGGCTTCGGAAGGTGCTCGCTAGCCGGCCGCCGGCTGATCTCCGCCCGAGAAGCCGTTCGCACCCCGGATTGGTGCTAATCCCATCGTCGTATTGAGCAGCGCCCATTCGGTAGGGGAGAACGGTAGGCATGAATCGGTTGTCCCGAACGCTGCTGACCGGCGTGGTCGTCACCGCGATCACCGTGTGCGTCATCGCCATCTCGCTGTCCGTCGCGGCCGCGGGCCGATCCGAACCGACGGGCACGGTGTCCTCCGGTGCGGTGACCAGCAATCGCAACGAGAGCGCCGCGGTCGCAGCGCGGCTCGCGGTCCAGCGCAAGCAGGCCGCCGAGCTGCGCTCGAAGATCGCGAAGGCGCGGGCCGCGCTCGCCGCCAAGCAGGCGCGGGCCGCGGCTGCCGCCCGCCGGGTGGCGGCGGCGCCGGCTCCTGTCGGCTCCAACCGCGCTCAGGCACCGGCGCGGCAGGCCAGCCTCGCCCACGCTGCCGGTGACGATCACGGCTCCCACGACGGCAGGGACGACGACCGGGACGACGACAGCCGGCACTCCGGATCCTCCGGCAGCGGTGACGATTCCAGCGGCCGCGACGACGACTCCAGCGGGCACGGCGGCGGAAGCGACGACAGCGGTTCCTCCGGATCCTCCGGCAGCGACGACGACCACAGCGGGCACGGCGGCGGGGGCGACGATGACTGAGCGCGCCCGCTCCCGGCCGAGCACGGTCGCAGCCGTGGTCGCGCCGGGCGCGGCCGCCCTGCTGTCCGCGGCAACTGCCTTTGCGCTGCACCACAATCCGGCCCCCAAGGCCCAGCCGGTGCAGGCAGCGGTGCCCGGCACCCGGACCGACGACGTTGCCGCGGCTCGGCTGCGCCAGCAGGCCAAGACCGCCGACGCCGAACTCACCCGGTTACGTGCGCAGCTGGCGAAGTTGAACTCCGAACTCGCGAAGGCGGACGCAGCGCCCGTCGCACCTCCGCGCGGAGAATCCGCCGCGCCGCCGGAGGATGTCGTACCCGCAGCGCTCGAGCAGGTCGCCCCGCCCGCATCCGCACCCGCGCCGCCGGTGGACGCCTCGACGGGGGCGTCGTGACCGCGCTGCTGGCCCGGCCGCTGGTCCGGCGGTTCGCCACCATGGGGACGACCGCCCGGGTGCGCGTCGAACGCCCCGGACCCGGCGCGGAGCGTGCCGTCGACGCGGTCGAGGAACTGTTCGGTGCGGTCGACGCGCAGTGCACCCGGTTCGACCCGGCGAGCCCGCTCATGCGGGCCAACGCCGCCGGCGGCTGGCACCAGGTGCCGCAATGGTGTTACGCCGCGCTCGAGGAGGCGGCGGCGGCCCACGTGCGCACCCGCCGGCTGTTCGATCCGCGGGTCCTGACCGAGCTCGTCGAGCTCGGCTACGACACCAGCCTGCCGTTCGCCACCGGTCCGGTCTCGCTGCCGTCGCGGCAGTCGCGGCCGGTGCGCACCGTCCGGGTGCTGCCGTGGCAGCCGCGCTTCGACGCTGCCGCCCAGGCCGTCGCGGTCGGCCCGGCTGCTGTCGACCTCGGCGGCATCGCGAAGGGGCTCGCGGTGCGCTGGGCGGTGGACCTGCTGCGCGACAGCGCCGACACGTTCTTCGTGGACGCCGGTGGCGACGGGTACTTCGCCGGCGCCGGCCCGACCGGTCGCGGCTGGTCGGTCGGGGTCGAGGACCCGCTCGGCGGCACCGACCCGGTCGCGGTGCTGGCAGTGCGGGACCAGGCGTGCGCGACGTCCTCGACCCGACTGCGGCAGTGGCGGGTCGGCGACCGCCCGGCTCATCACCTGATCGATCCCCGGACCGGCGGCCCGAGCGCCGGCGGGCTGGCATCGGTGACCGTGGTGGGGCCGGATCCCGCCGCGGCCGAGGTCTGGAGCAAGACGCTGTTCCTGCACGGGGCCGACCGGATCTCCTCGGTTGCTGCGACTGAGGGGATCACGGCGCTGTGGGTACGCGACGACGGCGCGCTCGGTATCACCGGTGACATCAAGCCGATGCTCGTCTGGAGCCGGTCGTGAACCGGGTGGTGTCCACGGTCGCGACGATCGCGGGCGGCGCGGTCGTCGGCGTGTTCGGCGGGCAGGTCGCGACCGCGGTGAGTGGCAACCGGATGGCCCCGTGGATCGTCGGCCGGGCGACCGGCCTGGCCGCCTACCTGCTGATGGTGCTGCTCGTCCTCGCCGGGCTGCTGCTCTCGCACCCGGGGCGCGCCGAGTTCGGCCGGCCGGGCACCCTGACCCGGATCCGGGTGCACGCCGCGCTCGCCGCGGCCGCGTTCGTCCTGACCGGACTGCACATTGCGGTGCTCGCCACCGACCACCATGCGGGCGTCGGCTGGGCCGGCGCGCTGCTGCCGATGGGGGCGCAGTACCGCCCGGTCCCGGTCACGCTGGGACTCGTCGGCATGTGGCTGGGCCTGGCGGCCGGGGTTACCGCCGCCCTCGCGCCGCACATCCGCCCGCGGGTGTGGTGGCCGGTGCACAAGGTGGCGATCGTCAGCATCGTCGCGGTCTGGGCACATGCCGTGCTGGCCGGCACCGACTCGGTGGCGCTGCTCACCTGGTACCTCGCCACCGCCGGGCTGGTGATCGCGATTGCCGCCAGCCGCTACCTCGCGGTGGCGCCGCAGCGCCGTCGCCCGGCCGTCCGGCAGGAAGCCTGATGTTCTCAGCCGTCACCCGCCTCGCCACCGGCGCCGGTCTGCTCTGCGGTCCGGTCCGGTTCGATCCCGTCGAGGCCGTGCCGGTCGAGCCGGTGTTCGCCGAGTCCCTGCACCAGCACACCGTTCGTCTCGGCCCGCGACCGACGGGATCGGCCGGCCTGATCGACGTTCTCGGCAGCCGCGGCGAGGGCGGCCGCGGCGGTGCCTGGTTCCCGGTCGCGACCAAGTGGCGATCGATGCTGGCGCAGCCGCCGGGCGGTGTCGTCGTCGGCAACGGAGCCGAGGGCGAGCCGGCCAGCGCGAAGGATGCCGCCGTTCTGCAGAGCCGCCCGCACCTGGTACTCGACGGCATCGAGATCGCCGCCGAGGCGGTCGGTGCGACAGAGAAAGTTATCTGGCTGCACCAGGGCGACGACCGCACCGAGCTCGCGGTCCGGGAGGCGATCGCCCAGCGTGGGCAGCATGGCTCGCGCAGCCCGATCCGCGTCGAGGTAGGTCCGGCCGGGTACCTGACCGGTGAGTCCAGCGCGGTGATCCGCGCGTTGTCCGGCGGGCCCGCCTTGCCGGCGTTCCGTTCCGTGCCGGCCACGGTCAGCGGTGTCGGAGGTCGCCCGACCCTGCTGCACAATGTCGAGACGCTCGCCAGGATCGCGCTCCTCGCGCGCTACGGACTCGTTGCCGACACCCGGTTGCTCACGATCACCGGGGACGGCGTCCGGACCGCGATCGAGATCGACCCGGCCGCGACGGTCACCGACGCCGTCGCCGCGGGTGGGGTCGACCCGAAGACCCTGCAGGCGGTGTTGCTCGGCGGGTACGGCGGGCAGTGGCTGTCCTGGTCGGACGCCGCGGACCTGCCGCTGTCGGCGCTCGGAAAGAGCCTCGGCGCCGGCATCCTCATCCCGCTCGCCCGGGACCGGTGCGGGCTGCGCCTGACCGCCGAGCTGGATCACTATCTCGCCGCCGCGAGTGCCCGGCAGTGCGGGCCGTGCATGTTCGGACTGCCTGCCCTGGCCGACCTGTTCCGGCAGGTGGCCGACGGCCGCGGCGGGCGGCGCCGGCTGCGGCGGGTACGCGAACTGCTCGACGAGGTCACCGGACGGGGCGCCTGCCATCTGCCCGAGGCAGCCGTGAACATCACCACGACGGCCCTTGCCTGCTTCGCCGCCGACCTGGACAGCCACGTCAACCGGGGCAGGTGCCGGCACGGATGACGGCGCGCATGACGCTCGACCCGACGGCCTGCCGCGGCGTGGGAATGTGCGCGTACGCGGCGCCGGAGCTGCTACGCCTGGACAGCTGGGGCTACCCGATCCTGCCGAGGACGCTCGAGGACGAGGAGACGACCGGCGCACGCCGCGCCGCACGGGCCTGCCCGCATCGCGCACTGTCCGTGCGGGAGGCAGCTACCGGCTGACCGTGCCAGCCGGTGCCGGCTCGCGGAACGCAGAGCAGGCACCGGCCGGACGGTCCGGTCAGGAGTCAGCGGCTACTTGCCGTCGCTGACCCCGATGTTGACGAAATCGTAGGTGGAGCCGAGTGCGAAGTTGTTCCGCACGTTGGTCAGCCGCGGGTTGCGGTAGTACAGCGACTTGTCGTACAGGAACGGCAGGTCGACGGCGTCGCTCATGACCTGGGCGTCGAGTTGCTTGAACAGGTCGTCGTGCCGGCCGGTGGACTTGGCGGCCTCGGCCAGCAGGGCGTCCACCTTCGGATCCTTGAGCTGGGTGTAGTTGCCGCCACCGGGAGGTGCGTAGCTGGCCACGATGGAGGTCCAGAAACCGCCACCGGTCGGGTAGTCAGAGCCCCACGCAGCCTGCGCCATCCCGATGCCCACGCTCTTGACCGTCTCCGGCTTTCCGATGTAGCCACCGTAGTAACCGGACTGGGCGTGTATCGCGGCCGACAGCTTGATGCCCACCCGGTTCAACGCCGACTGCGCCGCGGTGAACACCGCCGGGCCACGGCCGGTGTTGACGTAGGCCATCTTGGTGGCAAAGCCGTTGGGCTGACCGCACTGCTGCAGCTCGTCCTTGGCCTTGGCCAGGTCACCGGTGTTGTCCGGGCCGCTGGGGTACGGGTCGGCCTTCGGGTCATGTCCCGGAACGGTCGGTTGCGCCATGGTGTGCGCGATGTCGCCACCGTAGGTGCCACCACGAGCACGTTGCAGGTCCACCTTGTTGACGGCGTAGAAGATCGCGCGACGGCAGTGGATGTTGTCCAGCGGCTTGACCGAGGGGAAGATCGCGAAGTACCGGGTGTAGGAGGACACCGGGTCGTCGGCGTTCTTCTTCAGGTCCGGGTTGTTGATGATATTGGTCTGGAACGCGGTCTGGACGTTGCCGTCGGCCGTGGCGTCAGCCGTGCCGGCCTGCAGCTGCTTGTCGTTGTCGTCGGCGTTGGTGTTGACGTTCAGGGTGATCTTGTCGACCAGCGGGTGCCGGATCTTGTCGGTGGACTGGTCGTACTTGTCGTTGCGGACCCAGACCACCTTCTGCTCCGGGGTGTAGCTGGAGAACTTGAACGGGCCGTTGGACAGCGGGTGCAGGGTGTACTTCGATCCGGAGTTGGCACCGTTCTCGGTCAACGGAACCGGAGCCGAGGCCGGCAGTGTCATCAGGTAGTCGAAGTCCGGAGTCGAGGTCTGCAGCTTGAAGCTGATGGTGGTGTCGTCCGGAGTGCTGATGCTGTCCAGCCCCTTGCCCTTGTCCTTGTACGGGCCGGCGTACGGCGGGTTGCCACTGGCGTCGCATTTGGCCAGCAGGCACAGGTAGTACGAGGACGGGCCGTTGGTGAAGATGTCGGTGGCGAACACGCGTTCCAGGCCGTACTTGACCTGCTTGCTGGTGACGGTGGTGCCGTCCTCCCACTTGATGTTGGGCTTGAGGTGGTAGGTCCACTCGGTGAAGTCGGCATTGTGCTCGCCCAGTCCGGTGGCCAGGTCACCCTCGATCCCGATGTTGTTCGCGCCCGGTACCGAGGAATAGCCCACCAGGGTGCGGGTGAACAGCCGCTGCATGTTCCAGCACCAGCCGTAGTAGGTGTTTCCGGGATCCCAGGAGTCACAGTCTCCGGTGGCGACCAGGTTCAGGCTGCCGCCGGTCTTGTCGGACTTGTTGACCAAGCCGATGGTCGCCGCGTTGAACGCCGCCGCCACCGGTAGATTGCTCCCACTCGCATTGCCGGTACTCGTCGTCGGCGGTCGCTCGCCGCCCCCGCCGCTGCTCTGGCAGGCGGTCATCACCATGGTCGCGACGGCGGCCAGTCCGACCATCATCGCTAGTTTCCTGTTTTTCGGCATGGGTGTTCTCCATCTCCGTACACCAACGAGTGAAATGCCAGGTGGCCGGCTGCGAGCAGCGCGACGACCTTGCGCGCGTTGAAGTCACCCCGGGAGAGCGTCGTGCGCCTCGGGGCGCTTCTCCCAAGCCGATCTGACCAGGCCCGGGACGGTGTTTGTCCGGCTGACCCGCCGCCACTACGGCGTCGTGCATGTCGCCTTCTGATGCCTTGTTACCAGCGGCCGAGGCAGAGACCAGCGGCGATGCCGAATCGGTATGGATCAGATGCTCAACCGAACCGTTTCGGCAGCCGTCCTGTGACCACCGCTACCTGGCGGCGAAGGCGGCGTCCACGGCGTCGGCGAAGGCGGCCATGGTCGGGAACTCCAGGTCGTAGCTCCACTGCTCGGTGGGCTGCTTGGTCGCTCCCCAGCCGGGCCGGTCGTGGCGGCGGTTGATCCACACCGATCGCAGATTCTCCCGCTTGGCCACCGTGTGGTCGTGGAACAGGCTCTGCGCGACGTGCAGCAACTCGGTGCGTTCGATGCCCAGTTCCTCCAGCGTCCGGTACAGCGCGCGGAAGTGGTTGTCGGCCGGCTTGTAGCCGCCCACGTCCTCGGCGGTGATCACGGCGGCGAACTCGCCGCGCAGCTGCCGGTTGCTGCCGGCGAACCCGTCGCGGTGCACGTTGGACACGATGATCAGCCGGTAGTGCCGTGCCAGCCGGGCCAGGGCGTCGGCAGAGTCGGGAAACGCCGGCCAGTCCGGAACGGAGCCGGCCAGCCGCTGCGCCCACTCCTCGCTCACCGCAGCACCCAGGTCGGCACCGGCCCGGCGGAACGCGGTGGCGAGCACCTCGGGGTAGCGGGTGGTGGGTGCCTCCCGCTCGACGGCCGCCTCGTGGCCGCCGTAGCCGAGCAGCAGCTCCTCGTTGCCGACCTGCAGCCCCTGCTCGCGCGCCCACGGCCCCAATACCGCGGCCATGCCCGTCTCCCAGTCGATCAGGGTGCCGTAGCAGTCGAAGCTGAGCGCCTCGAACGCGGTCAGGTCCAGCTCGGTCATGTCAGCTCCTCGCCTCGGCGCGGGGTGGCTCGGCCACCGGTAGCAGACATGGTCTCAACCGGCAGCGGCCCCGCCGACGGCAGGTACCTGGAGACCCAGCGTGTGAGTGTCGTGAGAGCTGATCGGTAATGGGATGAGAATCCCATGAAAACAAGAGGATTCCCTCCCTGATCACGGTACCCGAGACGCTGGACAAGGCGCATCCGGAGGACGAGAGTGCGCGTCTGCAAGCACCACATTCAGTGGATCCGGCGGCCTCTCCGACACCTCGGAGCCGCCACGAAGGGGGAATTCATGGCATCCAGGCGGAAGCGGAACCGGCTCACGGTCCCGCTCGTCTCGCTGGCCACCGTCGCCGCGTTCCTGGTCGGGATGCAGGACGCACAGGCAGCCAGCCAGGTCTCGTTGTCCGGAACCGGAGCGCCCATCACCGGCGACGCCCCGGCGTCCGGAGCCGGAGACGTCACCCAGGCCGAGTTCGTCGGCGAGACCGACGACGAGGCCGACGTCGACGAGTTCCCGGGCATGATCAACGACCGGAGCCTGTCGGACGGCACCGGGCACGGCGTCTCGGTGGCCAGCGGGAAGAAGGCCAAGTCGACGCCGGAGTTCACCACCGGCTTCGAGGGCCTGAACCTCTACCAGCAGCGCTACGCCCGCGGCGGCAACCAGTTCACCGTCGAGCCTCCGGACCAGGCGCTGTGCGTCGGCAACGGCTACGTGCTGGAAGCCGTCAACGACGTCCTGAACATCTTCAACTCCGCCGGCCAGTCGGTGCTGCCGGACAACACCGCGACCAACGTCGTGAGCGGGTTCCCCCGCAACGTCAACCACGCCGTCGACCTGAACTCCTTCTACGGCTACGCCCCGGCGATCAACCGCACCACCGGCGTCCGGGCGCAGAACATCACCGACCCCACCTGCATCTTCGACGCCGCGACCCAGCGGTTCTTCCTGCTGGTGCTGACCCTGGAGTCCACACCCGGCGGCACGCTGACCCAGGTCAACCACCTCGACCTCGCGGTCAGCCAGACGGCGAACCCGACCGGCTCGTGGAACATCTACAAGATCGACGTCACCAACGACGGCACCAACGCCGGTGGCGTCAACCCCGGTCCGTACCTGGGCGACTACCCGCACATCGGCGCCGACGCCAACGGCGTCTACCTGACGACGAACGCCTACCCCTGGAACAGCAACGGCTTCGCCGGCGCGCAGATCTACGCGCTGTCCAAGGCCCAGCTGGCGGCGGGGTCCGCCAACGTCAACGTGGTGCACATCGACACCTTCGGCAAGGTGAACGTGCCCAGCGAGGCCGGCGCGACCCAGCCGGGCTTCACGGTGTGGCCGGCCCACTCGCCCGGCTCGTCGTCCTACGACGCCAACGCCGGCGGGACCGAGTACCTGCTCAGCTCCAACGCCGCCGACGAGGCGACCCATCCGATCACCGGCACCGGCGGGAACTACGTCTCCAGCCAGATCGTCACCTGGGCGCTGACCAACACCTCTTCGCTCAACACCGCCACTCCGGACCTGCACCTGTCCACCAAGGAGCTCAGTTCGAACACCTACGCCATCCCGCCGAAGCAGCGGCAGCAGGGTGCCGGCACGCCTCCGGGCATCGACACCCCCCAGGGCCACTGCATCAACGACACCACCACCTCCACCATCGCCGGTGTCGGGTGCTGGCGGCTGCTGGTCGGTGCTGAGCCGGCGCACAACGAGGTGATCTCGCGGCCGGACTCGAACGACACCCGGATGCAGCAGGTGATGTACGCCAACGGCAAGATCTGGGGCGCGCTCGACACCGCCCTGAACCCGGGCGGCACGGCCCAGCGGGCCGGCATCGCCTGGTTCCAGGTCAAGCCGGACACCTCCAGCGGAACACTGGCGGCCAAGATGGCGCTGCAGGGCTACCTGGGCGCCGCCGGTGCCGACTTCACCTACCCGACCATCGGGGTCACGGCCAGCGGCCGCGGCGCGATGGGCTTCACCTACAGCGGTGACTCGGCCTTCCCGAGCGCTGCCTACGCCCCGATCGACGCCCTGGTCGGCGTCGGCGCGTGGGCGGTGCTGCCGGGTGGTGCCGGGCAGGCGGCCGACGACGGCTTCACCAGCTACAAGGCCCAGGTGGGCGGCAACCCGCCGCGTACCCGCTGGGGTGACTACGGGGCGGCTGCCGTCGACGGCAACCACGTGTGGCTGGCCAGCGAGTACATCGCGCACTCGTGCGACTACCAGACCTGGGGCGGCCCGTTCTTCGCCGGTGGCAGCGGGGACAACCTGCTCGGCACCTGCGCCGGTGCCTCGCACGGCGCCGGCTCCCGGACGGCGCTGGGCAACTGGTCGACCCGGATCAGCGAGCTCACCCTGTAGTACCTGAACACCTCCGGTGCCGGTGGTCACGTACGGTGACCACCGGCACCGCTGTGTGCGGGCCGGCGGTGTTCGCTGAGAGCTGCGTCCCGAGGACTTGATTGATTCCAGAAAATGGACAAGACTCGCGGTCGTGCCCACCACCGCCGAGCTCGAGCGCATGCTGCGCGCGGCGCGGTTGCGGGTGACACGGCCGCGGGTGGCGGTGCTCACCGCGGTGCACCAGCACCCGCACGCCGACACCGACTCGATCATCTCCTTCGTGCGTGCCGACTACGGCGAGGTGTCCCACCAGGCGGTCTACGACGTGCTGCGCGCGCTGACCATCGCCCGGCTGGTCCGGCGGATCGAGCCGGCCGGCTCTCCGGCCCGCTACGAGGCGCGCGTGGGGGACAACCACCACCACGTGGTGTGCCGGTCCTGCGGGACCATCGCCGACGTGGACTGCGCCGTCGGCGACACCCCCTGCCTTACCGCGTCGGACGACCAGGGCTTCCTGATCGACGAGGCGGAGGTCGTCTACTGGGGCCTGTGCCCCGAATGCGCCGCCGCGGTCCCGGCCGGCGCCGACCGCCCCTAGCCGCAAGACCCGAGCAATCCCCGTCAACACCAGAGATACCCCAGACAGGAGAGCGACCGACGTGTCCGAAAGCGAGAACCCGGTAATCCCCTCCCCGAAGCCCGCCCCGCATCGGCCGAGGACGAACCAGGACTGGTGGCCGAACCAGCTGAACCTGCAGGTCCTGCACCAGCACTCGCCCCGGTCCAACCCGATGGGCGAGGACTACGACTACGCCGAGGAGTTCAGATCTCTCGACGTCGAGGCCCTCAAGCGGGACGTGATGGAGGTGATGACCACCTCGCAGGACTGGTGGCCCGCCGACCACGGCCACTACGGCGGCCTGTTCATCCGGCTGTCCTGGCACGCCGCCGGCACCTACCGGATCGAGGATGGCCGCGGCGGCGGCGGCCAGGGCGCGCAGCGGTTCGCCCCGCTCAACAGCTGGCCGGACAACGCCAACCTCGACAAGGCCCGCCGGCTGCTCTGGCCGGTCAAGAAGAAGTACGGCAAGAAGATCTCCTGGGCCGACCTGCTGGTCTTCGCCGGCAACGTCGCGCT
>NZ_DATINC010000037.1:0-16808 GCF_035474675.1 Jatrophihabitans sp.
CCACCTCGTACAAGTTCATCGTCGACATCGACCCCGAGACCGACGACCGTCCCGACATCGGCGGCACCGCCAAGATCCGGGCGGCCGCAGGCACCCGGGCCGAGTACGTGGCGGCCTACCGCCACATCGTCGACCGGTTCCGTGCCCGGGGCGTCACGAACATCCTGTGGAGCTGGACCATGTCGGGCTGGACCGCGTCGGACCCCAGCAAGGCCTGGTCGCTGCAGCAGCTGTGGCCCGGCTCCAGCTACGTCAACGTCATCATGTGGGACCCCTACAACCACGACGCATCGCGCTGGCGCAGCTTCGGCCAGATGATCGCGCCGTTCTACAACGCCATCCGGGGCGGCCTGCTGGACCCGGTCGACGTGAACGCCAAGAAGCTGCCGCTGGGCCTGGGCGAGTACGGCTGCATCGCCGACCCGCGCCGGCCGGACTGGTTCAAGGCCATCCCCAGTCAGATCAAGGCCTACCCGGGCCTGGTCTCGATCGGCTACTTCAACAGCGGCAGCTGGGCATCGCTGGGCACCGACACCACCTCCATCGCCGCCTACGGGACGGCCGGCAAGGACGCCTGGTTCCACACCCGGGGCTGACCCGGTAGCACCACCTGCTCGACCGCGATACGCACGGCGCCCCGGGACTTCCCCCGTCCCGGGGCGCCGTTCTGTTCCGGCTGCTGTCGTACGGAGCCGCTCCGCTGGAGCAGCCGGGTCCCTCAGGCGTGGTGCGAGTCCGCCGGTGCGTCGGGCTCACCGTTGCCCGCCCGAACCAGCATCCGCTCACCCGGCCGGCCGAAGATGCTGAGCACCTCGGCAGGGCTCTCGCCGGTGCTGCCGAACCAGTGCGGTACCCGGGTGTCGAACTCGGCAGCCTCGCCCACGCCCAGCACGAGGTCCTGGTCACCGAGGATGAGCCGCATCTGGCCGGACAGCACGTAGAGCCACTCGAAGCCGTCGTGGGTCCGGGGCCGAGGCTCGGACTGCGAGACGGGGATGACGATCTTCCAGGCCTGGACGCCGCCGGGGCGGGTGAGCGGGAGCACGGTGCGACCGTTGACCCGCCGGGGCCTGAGCCGGATGCGGGGATCTCCGACCTCCGGTGCGCCGACCAGGTCGTCCAACGGAACCCGATAGGCCTGAGCCAGCGGAAGCAGCACCTCCAGACTCGGCCGCCGCTGGCCGGTCTCGAGCCGGGACAGGGTGCTCTTCGAGATGCCGGTCGCGGTGGCCAGGCTGGTCAGGGTGATCCCGCGCTGCTTGCGCAGCCGCTGGAGCCGGGGCCCGACCTGGTCGAGCGCCGTGGCGATGGCCTGCTCGTGGTCGGTCACGCCACCATCGTCCGAACTTTTCCCGGAAACCGCAACGAACGTTGTCCGGACCGGAACGTGCCAGCACGCTGTGCACATGAACACCTATGACGTAGTGGTGATCGGCGGCGGAGCCGCCGGGCTGTCGGCGGCAATGGTCCTGTCCCGGGCCGGCCGGCAGGTGCTGGTGGTCGATGCGGGGCAGCCCCGCAATGCTCCCGCGACCCACATGCACGGGTACCTGTCCCGCGACGGGATGCCGCCCGCCGAGCTGCTGGCCGCGGGTCGGCAGGAGGTCGAGGGCTACGGCGGCCGGTTCTGCCCGGGTGCCGTCGTGGCCGTGGTGCGTGAGGACGGCTGGTTCCGGCTGGACACCAGCGACGCACCCGCGGTGCGCGCCCGGCGAATCCTGGTGGCCACTGGCCTGCGAGACGAGCTGCCGGACGTCGACGGACTGCGTGAGCGCTGGGCGCGCGACGTCCTGCACTGCCCGTACTGCCACGGCTACGAAGTCCGCGGCCAGGCATTCGGCGTGCTGGGCTGGTCGCCGGAGGCTGTCCGCTACGCCCAGATCGTGCGCCAGTGGTCCGACGACGTCGTCCTGTTCGTTGCGCCGGGGAGCCTGTCCGCAGACGATCGCGAGCAGTTGACCGCCCGGGCGGTCGGCATCGTCGAGGGCGAGGTGAGCCGGCTCGTCGTCCAGGACGACGCGCTGCGGGCCGTCGCGCTCGGCGACGGTCGGACCGTCGCCAGGGACGTGGTGTTCGTCCCGCCTCGGTTCGTACCGAACAACGAGGTGTTCACCGGACTCGGCTGCGACATCGCCGAGAACGGCTGGGTCGTCACCGACGACACCGGCCGGACCACCGCCCCCGGCGTCTGGGCAGCCGGGAACGTCCGCAACCCGCGCGCCCAGGTCATCACGGCCGCCGGTGAGGGATCCACCGCTGCCATCGCGATCAACGCCGACCTCGTCGACGAGGACGTGCGGCACGCGGTCCACGAGCACCGCGGCGCCAGCCGGCGATAACCCTCCATCCGTAACATCCCTGGATCCAAAGGAGAAACCCTCATGTCGAACGACCACGTCCGGACCGCTCCGGTGGCTGGCAAGCAGGTCGGACCGCCGACCAAGCACCAACTGGCGCTGATGATCTGGATCGCGGTGTTCCCGACCCTCACCGTCCTCAACCTGACCATCGGCCCGTGGCTGTCCGATGCCGGTCCGGTGCTGCGGACCTTCGTCCTGGCGACCGTCGCCGTGCCGATCGTCATCTACGGGCTGATGCCACGACTGCACTACCTGCGGGTACGACTCCTCACCCGCCGGGCCGCCTGAGACCCGTTTTCCTGTCGTCCGCGACGCGCCGAACCTATCCTTGGCGACCATGCCGGTCCTGGCCACCAAGCTGCACGTCCCCGAACCGCGTGCCGACCTGGTCACCCGGCCCCGGCTGCGCGACCGGCTGGTAGCCGCCGAGCGCGACGCCACCAGGCTGGTGCTGGTCTCGGCGCCGGCCGGCTTCGGAAAGACCACCGTGCTCAGCCAGTGGTTCGCCGCCGGCTCCCGCCGCGTCGCCTGGGTGTCCCTCGACCAGGGCGACAACGACCCGCGGCGGTTCCTGCGCCACCTGATCGCCGCGCTCCAGACCACCGACGCGGAGCTGGGCACCGAAGCGGCAGCGGTGCTCGAGGCCGCGACGGAGGTGCCGGCCGAGGCGGTGCTGACCAGCCTGCTCAACGACCTCGACACCCTCGCCGAGGCCACCGTCCTGACGCTCGACGATTACCACGAGATCACCACGCCCGCGGTGCACGAGGTGATCGCGTTCCTGCTCGACCACCTCCCTCGGCACGTCCGGATCGCCATGACCACCCGGTCCGATCCGCCGCTGCCGCTGGCGCGGTTGCGCAGCAACGGCGGCCTGGTGGAGCTGCGGGCGGCCGACCTGCGGTTCACACCCGACGAGGCGAGCGCCCTGCTCAACGACGGGATGGGCCTCGCCCTCGCCCCGGACGACGTCAGCGCGCTCGACGAGCGGACCGAGGGGTGGGCCGCCGGCCTGCAGTTGGCGGCGTTGTCGCTACGCGGGCGGGCGGATCCGGCGTCGTTCGTCGCGGCCTTCGCGGGCAGCCACCGCTTCGTGCTGGACTACCTGGTCGAAGAGGTCCTCGACCGGCTTCCCGAGCAGGTGGGCGCCTTCCTGCTCGACACCTCGGTGCTACGCGAGCTGACCGCGCCGCTGTGCGACGCGGTCACCGGCCGGGACGGCTCGCGCGAGATGCTCGGCATGCTGGAGCGGGAGAACGTGTTCGTCGTCCCGCTCGACGACGAACGCCGCTGGTACCGCTACCACCAGTTGTTCGCCGACGTGCTGCGCGCCCGGCTCGTCGACCGGCATCCGGACCGGGTCCGGCCGCTGCACATCGCGGCCGGCAGTTGGCTCGCCGAGCACGGCCTGCTCGCGGACGCGGTCCGGCACGCCGTCGCCGGCGGCGACTCCGAGTTCACCGCCGACCTGGTCGAGCTGGCGCTGGCGGGCCTGCGGAAGGGGCGGCAGGACCGCACCATCCTCGACTGGCTGGCCGCCGTGCCCGAGGACGTGGTCCGGCGCCGGCCGCTGCTGGCCACCGCTGCCGGCTGGAGCCGGCTGGCCGCCGGCGACTTCGACGGCGTGGCGGCCTGGCTGGACGACGCGGAGGCGGCGCTGGACCCGGCAGCACCGGCGGCTGCCCTGGCCACCATCGGGCACCCGGAGGCGGTCGAGGCTCGGCAGGCCGAGGTGCGCGGGCTGCCGGCCATGATCGCGGTCTACCGCGCGTCGGTCGCCCAGGCCCGCGGAGACGTCGACGGTACGGTCAGCCACGCCCGCCACGCACTCGAACTGGCCGGGCCTGCCGACCACTTCCCGCGGGCAGCGGCCGCCGGCTTCGTGGGCCTGGCCGCCTGGGCCGCCGGCGACCTGGAAACCGCCGTCGACACGTTCGGCGACGCGGTCGCCAGCCTGCGCGCTGCCGGCATGGTGGCCGACGAGCTGGGCGCGACCGTCGTGCTGGCGAACCTGTGGCTGGCCCGCGGCCGCCCCGACGAGGCCCGTCGGTGCTATGAGCGGGCCCTCGCCGCCGCCGAGCGGCACCCCGGGCCGGTGCTGCCCACCACCGGCGACCTGCACGTCGGGCTCGCCGACGTGCTGCGCGAGCAGGGCGAACGGGATGCGGCCGCTTCCCACCTGGCGACCGCCCACCAGCTCGGCGACCGGGCGTCGCTGCCGGAGAACCGGCACCGCTGGTACACCGCCACAGCCGGACTGTTGCGAGCCGACGGGGACTCCGACGCTGCGATCGGCATGCTGGACGAGGCTGAGCCGCTGTTCCTGCCCGGCTACTTTCCGGACGTCCGGCCGATCGCGGCTACCCGGGCCCGGATACGGATCGTCCAGGGCCGCCTCGACGAGGCCCGGGCCTGGGCGCGGGAGCGGGGCGTCCGGCCGACTGACGAACCGAGCTACCTGGCCGAGTACGACCACCTCACCCTGGCCCGCCTGCTGGTCGCCGAGGGTTCCGCCGCCGATGCCCTCGCGCTGCTGGACCGCATCGTCGTCGCCGCGCAGGCGGCCGGCCGTGGCGGCAGCGTGATCGAGGCACGCCTGGTGCGGGCGCTCGCGCACTCCGCGGCCGGCGACGCGGACGCGGCAGCTTCCGACCTGGCCGCCGCGCTGCGAGCCGGGGTGCCGGCCGGCTACCGCCGGCTGTTCCTCGACGAGGGGCCGGCACTGGTCGAGCTGCTCGGGCGGGCCTGCTCGGCCGGAGCAGGCGACGTGCCGGGGTACGCACGGCAGCTGCTGGCCGCCGCCCAGGCGCCCGCGACGCCGCGGCCTCCCGTGCCGAGCGCCGACCAGACCCTCAGCGAGCGGGAGCTCGAGGTGCTGCGGCTGCTCGGAACCGACCTGACCGGTCCGGAGATCGCCCGGCGGCTCTTCGTGTCGGTCAACACGCTGCGCACCCACACCAAGCACATCTTCACCAAGCTCGACGTGACCACCCGGCGGGCCGCGGTGCGCCGGGCGGGCGAGCTCGGCCTGCTGTAGCGCCGGTAGCGCCCTTACCGCCGGTAGCGGCGAATCACCAACTCCAATCACATCGTCTGGTGATGTGGTCTCACCACGTTGATTCCTAACGTCCTCGACATCGCCGGAACCCCGGCACCCGACCAGGACGAGGAGTTCGACATGACCATCACCACCTCCCGCATCACCGCAGCGGCCGGGCTCTGCGCCGCCGTCGCGGGCGCCATCTACATCGGCGTGCAGGTCAACCACCCGACGGCCGATGTCGCGCACGTCGTGACCACCGACGTACTGGTGCGCGAGATGGCGAAGGCCGGCATGGCCGTACTGGCGCTGACCGGATTCGCCGGCATGTTCCTGCGCAACCGGCAACGGTTCGGTGCCCTGGGCGTCGTCGGGTACCTGCTGGTGAGCATCGGCTACTTCGCGATGTTCGCCAACCAGTGCATCGTCGCCTGCGTCCTGCCGGTCGTGGCGCGCACCAGCCCGGGCTACGTCCAGGACTACCTGGACGCGGCGATGGGAAACAAGCCGGCGGGCGACATCGGGCATATGGCCGACCTCTTCCTCGTCACCGGCATCGGCTACTCGATCGGCGGCCTGCTGTTCGGCATCGCGCTCTTCCGGGCCGGCATCCTCGCCCGCTGGGCCTCGGCGCTGTTCGCCGCCGGCACCGTCTCCGCCCTCGCGCTGGCCTTCCTGCCCGAGTCGTTCAGCCGCCCGTTCGCGGTACCGGTCGGGATCGCCCTGATCGGTCTGGGCCTGTCGCTGTACCGGACCAGCCGTACCGAGACTGCTTCGGCTCCCGCCGCTCAGGTCGCCGCCGCTGAGCCGGCAGCCGTCCGATGACCACCGAACAGCTCACCGAGCGCCCGGCCCGTTCCCGGCCGGGCGCTCGGAGCGGATGGCGACTCGCGGTCGGGCTGGTGCTGCTCAGCGTGATCCCGCTGACGGCCGGCACCCTGCGCCTGATCCAGCTCGCCGGCGGGCCCGCGGTGCTGCCGGACGACCCGCGGTTCGAGGCTTTCCCGGTGGCGCTGGTGATGCACATCGTCGGCTCGGCCGCCTTCGCCCTCGCCGGCGCGCTGCAGTTCGTGCCGCGGTTCCGCCGGCGGCACCCGGCGTGGCACCGGCGCTCCGGCCGGGTGCTGGTCGCGGCCGGCCTGCTCGTCGTCGCCTCGGCTCTGTGCCTGACGCTGTTCTATGACCCGCAGGCTGGCACCGGCCGGGTCCTGTTCGGGTTCCGGCTCGTCGTCGCACCCGCGATGGCCGGGTGCCTCGTGCTCGGGTTCGCGGCGATCCGCCGGCGGGACATCCGCAGCCACCGGGCCTGGATGATCCGGGCCTACGCGCTCGGGCTCGGTGCCGGCACCCAGGTCTTCACCGAGGGCTTCGGCGAAGCGATCTTCGGCCCCGGCGTGCTCGCCGGCGACCTGGCCAAGGGCGTTGCCTGGATCCTCAACATCGCCGTCGCCGAGTGGGCGATCCGCCACCCGGTCCGTCGCCGCCCGGTCCGTCGTCCCGCAGTGGCTGGGCGTGCCGCGTCCGGAGCGCTGTCATGACCGGCTCGGTCTACGAGGTGCGGGTGCAGGGGCACCTCGACCGGCACTGGACCGGCTGGCTCGGCGATCTCACCGTCACCCACCACGCCGACGGCACCTCGACCCTCACCGGGCCCGTTGCGGACCAGGCCGCACTGCACGGCCTGCTGGCGAAGGTCCGCGACCTCGGCATCGCGCTCGTCTCGATCACACCCATTAGCCCTACGCCATCGAAGGAACAGCCAGGACCACCCTCACCCGCCCGACTCGTTCCGAGCTGACCGTGACCGTGTGGCAGCACTATGTCCGGGCGACCGGCGACCCGTGGACCGGTGACCGCGTCGAGCCATCGTGGAGTCCACCGCGACCGGCCAGGTGGTTAGCTGATACCGGCGGGCACCTTGTCCGAATCCGGCAGCGCTTCGGGCGGCACGATGCCCACCGGGCGCAGCGGCGAAGGCTCGACGAACAAGACGCGCGCGAGCCAGCCGGGCAGCCACCAGTTCCACCGGCCGAACAGGCTGACCAGGGCGGGTACCAGCAGGGCGCGGACGATGGTGGCATCGATGAGGATGCCGACTCCCAGGGCGGTTCCGAGGACCTTGGTGTCGGTCCCGGGCGAGGTCGCGATGGCCGAGAAGGAGAAGAACAGGATCAGGGCCGCGGAGGTGACGAGCCGACCGGTCCGGCCGATCCCGGTGATGACGGCCATGCCGGTGTCGCCAGTGCGGTCGTATTCCTCCCGCATCCGAGTCAGGATGAAGACCTCGTAGTCCATCGACAGCCCGAACAGGAACGCGAAGATCACGACGGGGAGCCAGAAGTTGATCGCTCCGGTAGGAGCGACGTCGAAGACGACATCGGAACCATGGCCGAGCTGCCAGAAGAACACGATCGATCCGAACACGGCCGCCAGCGAGGCCAGGTTGAGCAGCACAGCCTTGAGCGGCAGCAGCACCGACCGGAAGGTGCGGACCAGCAGCACGAAGGTGATCAGGGCGATCAGCGCCAGCACGTAGGGGAACTTGTCGTAGACCGCGCTGAAGTAGTCCTCGATGGTGGGACCAAGGCCGGTGATGCCGACCTCCTCGCTCACCGTGGATTCGACGGCTGCCCGGACGTCGGTGACGACCGTCGCGGCGTCGCTGTCGAGCGTCGGCGCGCTGGGGAACACGTCTACGACCGCGTTGTCACCGCGGATGGTGCCCACCACGGCCAGCTGGACGCCGGCGACACCGCGGGCTGCCTGCGCAGCTGCGCCCGCGTCGCGGGCGGGGACGAGCACCTCGATGGGGGTGATGACCCCGGCGCCGACGCCGCCGTCAGTCAGCGTCTGCAGGGTGTCGAAGCGGGGGCCGTTGCTCCCGAGAGACTCCAAGCTGGAGCCCGGCCCGATCTTGAGGCTGAACACGGGCGCGATCATGAGGCCGAGCACGATCAGGGCCGTCGCGGTGGCGATGACGCGGTGCCTGACGATCAGCCGCGCCCAGGCCGACCAGCCACGTGAGGCGGTGCCTTCCTTGCGGATGCGAGGGTAGTCGATGCGCGGGCCGACGCTGGACAGCAGCGCCGGGAGCAGGGTGAGCACTACAGCCACGCTGACCAGCGGGATCAGCATCCCCGCCACGCCCATGCTGCGCAGGGCCGGCACCGGCAGGATCAGCAGCGCCAGCAGGCTGATCGCCACGGTGACGCCCGAGGCCATGACGGCGTGTCCGGCCGTCTTCATCGCGACGACGACAGCTTCCTCGTTGCTGCGGCCGTGAGCGCGTTCCTCCCGCCACCGTGACACCAGGATCAGCGAGTAGTCGATGGCGACCCCGAGCCCGATCAGCGCGACGAGGAACTTGACGATGATGCTGACATCGGTGAACGTCGTGAGCCCGAGCACGAGCATGAACGTGACCAGGATCGACACCCCGGCGATGAGCAGCGGCAGCAGCGCCAGGAACGACGCGTACACGAAGAGCAGCACCAGCAGCGCACCCCCAGCGGCGATCAGGGTCTCGACCAGGACGCTCGAGCCCTCCTGGTCACCGCCCGCGGACAGCAGCCCGTAGGAGGTCAGGCCGCTCTCGAAGCCGGCGGCCCGGGCTGCCTCGGTCAATGCGGGGTCGAGCTGGGTTTCGATGTAGGGGCCGAACGTCACCGGGACCGGTGCCTGGATCAAGGCGTACGTCGTGCGGCCGTCGTCAGTCACGAAGCCCGGATCCTTGGTGCTGGCGAAGTCCACCACGCGGAGCTCCACGTCTGTCACAGCCGCGACGCCTGCACTGATCACACCGGCCACCGCGGCGCTGTTGCCCTCGACCGTCTTTCCCTGCGGCACCGTCACGACAGCGATGTATGAGTCGAACGTGCTCACGCCGTAGGTGTCGACGAGCTGCTGCTCGGCGTTGTCACCAGGTTGTCCGGGCAGTGAGAAGTCCAACGACCACCGGTCACCCAACGGGCTGACCGAGGCCAGGCCGCCGATGAAGAGTGCCAACCAGATGGCGCTGACGATCCGGCGGTGATGCAGGACGAGGCGGGCGAAGCGCTCCATGAGGAACTCCCAAGGGAGCACCCTGGGCTGACGCCGGTCGGCGGCGGGGTAGGGCGCCCACTGTCTACGCTACGAGCTGTCCGGGGCCGGCAGATCGCCTGAACAGGACCGCTTGCCCTCTGAAAGGGACGACCTTTCGCCCAAGTCATTCTTACGGGGGCAACGGTGACTGTGGGCTACTCTTGAACCGGTGGCGACAGGGTCTGCCCAGGCGTTCCTGGTGCGGAGCGGGGGCGGGTCGCTGTCACCTAGGAGAGTTCGATGGCCGCGCAGAAGGCACCAACAGAGCATCTCCTCACCCCCGCGGACGTAGCAGCCCTGGTCTTCGTCGACCCGAAGACAGTCAGCCGCTGGGCCAGTAAAGGCAAGATTGCCTTCATGCGCACACCGGGCGGGCACCGGCGGTTCCGATTTTCAGACGTTCAAGCGCTCATGTTCGAGGTTCTGAGCCAGGACCCCCTCCAGGCCGAAGCCATGAGCGCCCTGGTCATCGGGGGCACGAACCACCTGATGCTCGAAGGGCGGTCTGGTGCGAACAGCACCGAGGAGCCCTGGGTCGCGCCTGCCACTCGTGGCTCCGGCTACCTCGCCGCGGATGCCACTGCTGACGCCGTGGTGGCCGAGGCGGTGGCCCTCGTGCTGGAGACGCAGGCCCAAGCGGCCGCCGAAGTCGTGCTGGAGACAGCTGTGTCGGTCGTGGTAGCTGCGGAGAAGGCGGCATCGGCAGCGGTGAAGGCTCGTCGTGCGAGGACGTTCGCCGTTGCTGCGGCTGCGAAGGTGAATGCCGGCGACACAGGCCTGGCCGCGGCCGCGATGCGGTCGCTGGTCACAGCGCAGGCGGCACGCCTCGCCGAGGGGGCGGCCCAGGCCAACAGGCTCGTCGGCTTCTCGGGCACCGAGGCCCAGAACCCGCTCGTCGCCGAACGCATGGCCGCAACGGTGCAGGCTGCTGCCGACACTGCTATGGCCGACGGCTCCCTCGTCGCGGCGCATGTCGATCACACCTTCACCGACGCCATGGCGCACGCCGCAGCGATGGTGGCTGCGTTCGATCTTCCCCTGGAGCGGAGGGCTGCCACCAGCGGCGACATCGCTCCGCTCCAGGGTTCGTCCGATCCTCGGGTGCCAGGTAACGCCGCCCCCGTGCCGAGGGGTGCCGATCAGATGTCGTAGTACAGCTCGAACTCGTAGGGGTGTGGCCGCAGCCGTACCGGGTCGATCTCGTTGGCCCGCTTGTAGTCGATCCAGGTCTCGATCAGCTCGGGGGTGAACACGCCACCCTCCTGCAGGTACTCGTTGTCGGCCTCCAGGTGCTCCAGCACCCGCTCCAGCGAGCCCGGCACCTGAGGGATCGAGGCGGCCTCGTCCGGCGGCAGCTCGTAGAGGTCCTTGTCGATCGGGTCGGCCGGCTCGATCTTGTTGCGGATGCCGTCCACGCCGGCCATCAGCATCGCCGAGAAGGCCAGGTACGGGTTGGCCGACGGGTCCGGCACCCGGAACTCGATGCGCTTGGCCTTCGGGCTGGTGCCGGTGATCGGCACCCGGATGCAGGCCGACCGGTTGCCGGCCGAGTACACCAGGTTGACCGGCGCCTCGAAGCCGGGCACCAGCCGGTGGTAGGAGTTCACCGTCGGGTTGGTGAAGGCCAGCAGCGACGGGGCGTGGTGCAGCAGCCCGCCGATGTAGTACCGGGCGATGTCGGACAGCCCCGCGTAGCCGGTCTCGTCGTAGAACAGCGGCTCGCCGTCGCGCCACAGCGACTGGTGGCAGTGCATGCCGGAGCCGTTGTCGCCGAACAGCGGCTTGGGCATGAAGGTGGCGGTCTTGCCGTTGCGCCAGGCCACGTTCTTGACGATGTACTTGAACGTCAGGATCTGGTCGGCAGCGTGGGTCAGGGTGTCGAACCGGTAGTTGATCTCGGCTTGGCCGGCGGTGCCCACCTCGTGGTGCGCCCGCTCGACGACCAGGCCCGCCCGGGTCAGCTCGCGGCTCATCTCGTCGCGCAGGTCGGCGTAGTGGTCGTACGGCGAGACCGGGAAGTAGCCGCCCTTGACCCGGGTCTTGTACCCGAGGTTGCCGCCCTCCTCGACCCGGTTGCTGTTCCAGGAACCCTCGATCGAGTCCACCGAGTAGCACGAGCCGTTGATCTTCGACTCGTACCGGACGTCGTCGAAGATGTAGAACTCGGCCTCCGGGCCGAAGTACACGGTGTCGGCGATGCCGGTGGTCTTGAGGTACTCCTCGGCCTTGGTGGCCACCTGGCGCGGATCCCGGTCGTACGGCTCGCCGGTGCGCGGCTCGACGATGGAGAAGTTCAGGTTGAGCGTCTTGGCGGCCCGGAACGGGTCGACGTAGGCGGTGGCCGGGTCCGGCAGCAGCTTCAGGTCGGACTTGTGGATGGCGGCGAAGCCGCGGATCGACGAGCCGTCGAAGAGCAGGCCGTCGGTGAAGGCGTCCGGGCCGAACCCGGCGGCGGGCACGTTGAAGTGCTGCTGCACGCCGGGCAGGTCGGTGAAGCGGACGTCGATGAACTCGACGCCTTCGGTGTCGATGTAGCTGAGGATCTCGTCAGCACTACTGAACATCAGCGAAAGTCCTTCTCGTCTGCCTCGGATGGGATCCGATCACCGGAACGTGCTGCCAACCTAGCGCCGTCCGGTTGCTGGCCGGTGTCCCGAGTGTTTCCGTGACGTTACACAGCCGGCGTTTCGGTCTCGCTCAGGGCGGCGGGGCCGCTCGGTCCCGGCACCCGGCAGGGGGATGATTGCCCCATGCCCTATGACCGCGAACTGGCCGACCGGATTCGCGCCAGCCTCGCCAGCCTCGCCGGCCGGTCCGACGTCCGGGAGGTGGGCATGTTCGGCGGCCTGTCGTTCCTCGTCGACGGCAAGCTGGCGGTGAGCGCCGACACCCACGGCGACCTGATGATCCGGTGCTCGCCCGACCGGGCCGAGCAACTGCTGGAGCACCAGGACGCGGAGCCGGTCGTCATGGGGCGGCGCAGGATGAGCCCGGGCTGGCTGCGCATCCGGGCCGGCGGCGTGGCCGCCGAGGCCGACCTGGAGTTCTGGATCTCCGAAGCCCTCGACTTCACCGCCCGGCAGGCTCCGGGCAAGCGGGGCCGCGCCGGCTGAGGCAGCACCGGACGGGCAGGTCTCAGTGGACGATCACCGCGGTGGCGGTCAACCGGTCCTGCAGGCCGCGGAAGTCCTGGTCGACCACCAGGGCCGGCAGCAGGGCGATCAGCAGCGCGGTCCGGACCAGCGCCCGGCCCGGCCCGACCGCCAGCTCGGCGTCCACCCGGATCACCCGCAGGCCGGTCAGGTACATCCCGAAGGTCCGGCCGAACAGCAGCAACCCGACCAGGTAGTCCAGCGCCAGCGGGATCAGGCTCCACTGGCCGGGCAGGTGCGCGGCCAGGCCCGACAGGTCCCGGCGGTGCACGAACGGGGCTGCCACCAGCGTGGCGGCCAGCAGGTCGAGGACGAACGCCGCCAGCCGGCGGCCGGTGGGGGCCAGCGATCCCGGTCCGGACGGCGGCAGGCCGATCGACTGGCCGCGGTAGCGCTGGGCCGAGCCCGCGTCCGGCACCGGAGCGGTCAGCCCCGGCGGCGGGCGGCGCGCTGCACGCTGCGCATCTTCACGCCGCTGGGCATCGGTCCGCGGGGGATCGCCGGACGCTGGGTGCCCAGGGCCGCCAGCCGCCGGTCCAGGGCCACCACCTGCTCCTTGGACAGGTTGCGCGGCAGCTTCATCAGGTGCGCGTTGAGCTTGGCCAGCGGCACTTCGCCCTCGCCCCGGCCGACCACCACGTCATAGATCGGGGCGTCACCGGCGAGCCGGGCGATCCGCTTCTTCTCCTGGGCGAGCAGCGGCTTGACCCGCTGCGGGGCGCCCTCGCCGATCAGCACCACGCCGGGCCGGCCGAGCAGCCGGTGCACCGCGTCCAGCTGCGGGGTGCCGGCGACCGCGTCGGTCTTGCGCCAGTCGCCACGCAGCTGGCCCAGCACGTAGGCCGCCGCGCCCGCCTGGCCCTCGGCCTGGCGGTAGGCCGAGGTCTGGGCGCGCCGGGAGAACAGGAACAGCGCCGCGAGCAGCCCGAACAGCACCGCCGGGAAGATCGGCAGCCAGACGCTGCCGGTCAGCAGGGAGGTCAGCAGGTAGAACACCGCCGCGACCACCACGAAGGCAATCACCAGGTAAGGGATGAGCCGGGCATCGTTCTGCCGGGTCAGCGTGAACGCCTGGCGCATCTGCCGGAACGAGTCGCGGCGCGCCTGCCGGCGTGCGGCCCGGGCTTCCTTCTTCTCGGCCCTGGTCAGCTTGACCCTGCCGTTCCTGGTCTTGCCGTTCCGTTTCGCCCCGCTCGATTGCGCCATGACACCAGGATAAGCAACTGGCCAAAGATGTTTCACCCGCGTCAAGGAATAGCGGGTACAGTTTCCTCAGTGTTAGTTTCTGGGCGTCTGCGGGGTGAAAAAACGGTGCGTATCAGGCGTCTCGACCGCGTGGTGGCAGCTCTGCTGTTCACCGCGCTCGCGGCGACCCTGGCACTGCTGGCCCGGCCCAGCCCGGCCTCGGCGCTGGACCGCTACGACGTCCACGCCACCGTCCGCTACGGCTGCGCGACCGACGACACCGAGGACAACTTCGTCGAGGTCGGCCTCAAGGTCGACAAGTGGAAGGGCAACGACGACGACCGGGAGCTGGTCTTGCAGGTCGGCCTGGCCGGCCCCGGCTCGACCGACACCGAGATCTTTCCCGAGGGCGGCCCGAGCCTGGTCACCCTGGACGACACGCCGACCAAGGTGCGGCTGGCCGGTCCCGTGCACGACGGCGACCACGTCTTCCTGCGGCAGCTGGACCAGCCCGGGGTCATCACCCTGCCGCTGAAGGCCACCTGCCACCCGATCAAGCCCACCGACTTCGGCCTGGACGAGCCCACCGTCCAGGTGGCCACCCGGAGCTGCTCGCCGGGAGCGCAGGCCAACCTCCGGGTCACCGTGGCCAACCCCAACGACGTGGACCGCCGCCTGGAGAAGATGGGCATCGAGCAGCTGGACTACACCGTGCTGCTGGTGCGCTCCGACGGCGTGCTGGCCGGCGACGACCCGGTCGGGACCCTGGTCAGCTTCGACGAGCCCAGTGCCTCGGTGGTCACGCTCAGCCAGGCGGTGCCCAAGCCGGCCATGTACCAGGTCCGGGTGATCGGGGTGGACGGCGCGGTGGTCAGCTCCGGCAACATCCGGCTCAGCTGCGCCAGCACCGGGGGCCCGGGATCGTCCAGCCCGGCCCGGCCGACACCCAGCGTCCCCACCAGCCCGACGAAGTCGAGCTCACCCAGCACCTCCCGTCCGGCGCCCAGCACCTCGCGGCCGGTTCCCAGCACCTCGCACCCGGCACCGAGCACGCCGGGCCGTACCCCGACCGGGGCCTCGCACCGGCCGCCGCACGCCTCGTCCGCGGCCAGCACTCCGGCGCCGAGCTCGACGCCCACCGCGGTGCCGACCCGCTCGAGTCCGGTGCGAGTAGTGACCAGCACGCCCGCCCCGAAGCCGTCCGCCACCGCCACCTCGTCGAGCCGGGCGGGCCAGCCGGGGACCGGGCCGGGCACCACCGCGACGCCGTCCTCCTCGGACTCCGCCGCTCCGGCAACGTCCGGACCGGCTCCGACGCCGAGCCCGACGTCCACCGTCATCCAGCTGGTGGAACCGCGTTCCGGCTACCGCGGCGTGCCGGTCTTCCAGAAGGACATCGCACTGGTCCTGCTGGCCTTCTGCGCGGGCATGGCGGGCCTGGTCGGCTCCAGCGTGGTGGCCGCCCGGCGGCGCTGAGCAGCCGCGCCGGTCGGCTAGCGGTGAGCAACCAGGCGGGTCAGCTGGCGGCGCTGAGCAACCGCGCCGGTCAGCCCGGTGGCGGTGCGGTACCGGCGGGTCAGCTGGTGGCGGTGAGGGTGCGGGCGTCGAGCGCCTGCTGGTAGAGCCGGCCGGCCCGGTAGGACGAGCGCACCAATGGCCCGCTCAGCACTCCGGCGAAGCCGATCTCCTCGGCCTCCTCGCGCAACTCTGCGAACTCCTGCGGCTTGACCCAGCGCTCGACCGGGTGGTGGCGCACCGAGGGCCGCAGGTACTGGGTGATGGTGATCAGCTCGCAGCCGGCGTCGTGCAGGTCCTGCAGCGCCTGGGAGATCTCGGCCCGCTCCTCGCCCATGCCGAGGATCAGGTTCGACTTGGTCACCAGGCCGGCCGCCCGGGCTGCGCTGATCACGCCCAGCGAGCGCTCGTACGTGAAGGCCGGCCGGATCCGCTTGAACACCCGCGGCACCGTCTCGACGTTGTGCGCCAGCACCTGCGGCCGCGAGCCGAACACCTCGGCCAGCTGCTCGGGGACGGCGTTGAAGTCCGGGATCAGCAGCTCGACACCGGTGCCGGGGTTCAGGGCGTGGATCTGGCGGACGGTCTCGGCATACAGCCAGGCGCCGCCGTCGGGCAGGTCGTCGCGGGCGACGCCGGTGACGGTCGCGTACTTCAGGCCCATCTGCGCGACGGACTCGGCGACGCGGCGGGGCTCGTCGGTGTCGTAGTCAGCGGGCTTGCCCGTGTCGATCTGGCAGAAGTCGCAGCGCCGGGTGCACTGCTCGCCGCCGATGAGGAAGGTGGCCTCGCGGTCCTCCCAGCACTCGTAGATGTTGGGACAACCGGCTTCCTCGCACACCGTGTGCAGGCCCTCGCGTTTGACCAGGCCCTTGAGCTCCCGGTACTCGGGGCCCATCTTCGCCTTGGTCTTGATCCACGAGGGCTTCTTCTCGATGGGCGTTTGGCTGTTGCGGACTTCCAGCCGCAGCAGCTTCCGACCTTCAGGTACGACGGTCACGTCACCGACCTTACGTCACGAGGGATCGGGTGCGACGCCCGTGAGCTCGGCCGTCAGGTCCCACAACCGACTGGCCGCGAGGTCGTCGCGGGCCGCCGCGGTGGACCCGACGCGGGTGGGGTGGCCGCGCACCCCGCGGAACCCGTCGGGGCCGTAGTAGGCGCCCGGCTCCACGTCCGGCGACGTCGCCGCGTAGAGCTGCGGCAACGTGCCCATCGCGACCGACTGGGCGAAGAGGTCGCTGATCTTGGCGCCGAAGCCGACGAACCGGTTGCGGTGGGCGCGGGCCATGTTGGCGCTCAGCTCGGTGGCGGTGAAGCCGGGGTGCGCGGCGACGGACGTCACGTCCACGCCGGCGGTGCGGGTGCGGCGGTCCAGTTCGCGCGCGAACAGCAAATTCGCCAGCTTCGACTGCCCGTAGGCGCCCCACGGGGTGTACGACCGGACCTCGTAGTTCGGGTCGGCCAGGTCGA
>NZ_DATINC010000038.1:0-13854 GCF_035474675.1 Jatrophihabitans sp.
CCTGGGTGACCGTCGGACCCTCCCAGCCGATGCTGGGGTGCGCCGCGACCCCGACCGGCTTGTCGATGACCACCAGGTCGTCGTCGGAATGCAGCACCACCAGGCCGTCCACCGGCCGGGGCGGGGCGGCGGCCAGGTCCACCGGCTCCGGCATGCTGACCTCCAGCCAGGCGCCGCCGCGCACCTTCTCGGAGCGAGCCGGGCTGGCGCCGTCCAGGGTGACCGCCCCGTCGTCGATCAGGTCGGCGGCGACCGTGCGGGACAGCCCGAACAGCCGCGACAGCGCGACGTCGAGCCGCAAGCCGTCCAGGCCCTCGGGCACCGGCAGCATCCGTACCTCAGTCATGCGGCCTGTGCTCGAGGGCCGGGTCGGGCGTCTGGGCGTTGGGGTCGGCGTCGCGCCGGCGCTCGGAGCCGAACTCGACGCCGCGCAGCGATAGCAGCACGGCCAGCGCGCCGCCGGTGACGATCGCCGAATCGGCCAGGTTGAAGATCGGCCAGACATGCCCGTCGCGGGCGAACACCGAGATCCAGTCCACCACGTGACCCCGGCCCGGTGACGGTGCCCGGAACAGCCGATCCGCCAGGTTGCCGACCGCACCGCCGAGCACCAGCCCGAGCGCGACCGCCCAGCCGGACGAGGTCAGCCGCCGCGCCGCCCGCAGCATGATCGCGACGACCAGGATCGAGATGCCGGTCAACACCACGGTGGCGCCGGTGCCGACGGAGAAGGCGGCGCCGCTGTTGCGGGCCTGCACCAGGTAGACCGCGCCGCCGAGCAGCCGAATCCCTGGATCGGTCGGCTGGATGTGGGCCACCACCAGGACCTTGCTCAGCACGTCGGCGACTAGTGCGACCAGCGCGGTGCCGAAGAACAGCCACATCCGGGTCCGGGGCCGCCGACCGGTCACCGGTCCGGCGCTCGGTTCGGGGTCAGCCGGGCGAGGGTCGGTCACGCATCCCATTCTCGCGCATCGCCAGACCGGTCAGCACCACAGCGGCCGGCCGATGGTCCTGCGGGCTAGCGACGTTCGGCCCGGGCCTTGCACTCGGCGTCCAGGGTCGCCATCGGCAACGCCTTGAGCCGGGCCTTGGGGATGGGCTTGCCGCAGTCCTCGCAGATCCCGTAGGTGCCGGAGTCGATCCGTTCGATGGCGTGCTGGATCTGCTCGATCAGCAGGTGCCGGTTGGCCGCGATCGACTGCTCCTGCTCCCGCTCGAACGCCTTGCTGCCGGCATCGGCCTGGTCGTCGCCCGCTCCGTCCTGGGACTGCGCGAGCTCGTCCAGCTGGCTCATCGACCGGTCGTACTCCAGCTGCATCTCGGCCAGCTCGTCCTGCAGCCGGCCGCGGATCTCAGCCAGGTCCGCGGCGTTCAAGTCGCCGGCGTTCTGGGCGGCGGGTTCGGCTCCAGCCGGGGCCGGCGCGGTGGTGGCCTCGGCCGGCGCCTTCTTGGCGGGCGTGTTCTTGGCCGGCGCCTTGGTTACGGATGCCTTCTTGGCAGGGGCCTTCTTGGCCGGCGCGGTGGCCGCGGCCTTCTTGGCCGGTGTACTGGTGGCCGCCGGGGTGGCCTTGGCCGTCTTGGTGGCGGCCGGGGCCTTCTTGGCCGGTGCGCTCGTGGGCGCAGCCGCGGCCTTGACCGTCTTGGTAGCCGGCGTGGCCTTAGCCGAGGTGGTCTTGGCCGGCGCAGCCTTGGCCGTCTTGGCTGGTGCAGTCTTGGCCGTCTTGGTTGGGGTGGCCTTGGCCGTCTTGGTTGGGGTGGCCTTGGCGGTGCTCTTGACAGCCGCTCCAGCCTTGGCCGGGGCAGCCTTGGCCGCGCTCTTGGCCGGCGCGGTCTTAACGGTCTTGGCCGGGGCAGCCTTGGCCGCCGCGCTCCCCGTTGCTTTGCCGGTCGCCTTCACCGCCGCCTTGGCGGCAACCTTGGTACCCGCCACCTTCGCCGCCGGGGCCTTGGCGACGACCTTGGTACCCGACGCCGCCGGTGCTTTAGCGACCGGTGCCTTCTTCGCCGCCGCCTTGGTACCCGGCGCCTTCGAACCCGCCGCCTTGGTCGCGGACCCGGCTCCCGAAGCACCCGCCGCGCTCTTGGCGGCCTTGGCCGGGCTCACCCGTCCGGAGCTGCCCGTCTGCTTGGTCACCGACTGTGCCGCCGCCCTGGTCGCCCGGCCGGCTGTCGTCACCTTGTCGGCGGCCGCGGCCGACACGTCGCCGGCGCGCCGCAGCGCTGCACCGATCCGGTTTCGCACGCCGGCCATCGAGGCCCCTCTCGCCCGGTGCCGCCACCGGTGAACGACACCGGCGCTGACAAGGTCGCCAGGATACGAGTTGACCGTCCGAGACGGTAGCGGCACGCCGGGTGGCGCTGCCCACACTTCAGGGCCGACCGAGACCCTCGCGACGCACGCGCCCCCGCGTCCGTCCGGAATCCAGCTGCGCGGGCCAGTAGACTGGGCGCCAGGCGTTGACGAGGACAAGTAGCGCCGGTGGCAGGCAGCAGCGAGCCGGGGACGGTGGGAGCCCGGAGCCCAGCGCCGGAGTGGCGAAATCACCTCCGAGCTTCGGAAGAAAGTGTCAGACGGCACGAGTAGAACCGAACGCATGACAAGAGTGGGCATTCCGGCGGAATGCCAAGAGGGGTGGTACCGCGGCAGCCTCGCTGTCGTCCCTTCACCGAAGGGCCGATCCGAACCCGGGTCGGCACGGTCCGGCGAAGGAGAGTTCCGCGATGGCCTACCAGGCCCTGCCCGCCCACGTGGATCTGGCGGCGACCGACCACGAGGTGATCGCGTTCTGGCGGGAGAACCAGATCTTCTCCAAGAGCCTGGAGCAGACCGCCGGCGGGCCGTCCTACGTCTTCTACGAGGGGCCGCCGACCGCCAACGGCACGCCCGGCACCCACCACATCGAGGCCCGCGCGTTCAAGGACCTGTTCCCCCGGTTCAAGACCATGAAGGGCTACTCGGTGCCCCGAATGGCCGGCTGGGACTGCCACGGTCTGCCGGTCGAGCTCGCCGTGGAGAAGCAGCTGGGCTTCACCGGCAAGCCGGACATCGAGCGGTACGGCATCGCCGAGTTCAACGCCCAGTGCCGGGCCGAGGTGCAGCGCAACGTCGACCAGTTCACCGCGATGAGCGAGCGGATGGGCTACTGGGCCGACTACGACAACGCCTACTGGACCATGGACTCCGACTACGTCGAGTCGGTGTGGTGGGCGCTCAAGCGGATCTTCGACCAGGGCCTGCTGGTCGAGGATTACCGGGTGGCGCCGTACTGCCCGCGGTGCGGCACCGGCCTGTCCGACCACGAGGTGGCCCAGGGCTACGAGACCGTGGTCGACCCCTCCGTCTATGTCCGGCTGCCGTTGACCTCGGGCCCGCTGGCCGGGCAGGCCGACCTGCTGATCTGGACCACCACGCCCTGGACGCTGGTGTCCAACACCGCGGTGGCGGTCAACCCGGACGTCACGTACTCCGTCGTGCGCACCCCGGACGGCCAGACGCTGGTCACCTTCCTCGGCGGCGCGGCCAGCCACCAGCTGCCGCCGGGCACCGAGACCATCGGCAGCTACACCGGCCGGGAGATGGAGCGCTGGAGCTACCAGCGCCCGTTCGACTACGTCGAGATCGGCACCTCCGACAACCCGGCGCACTTCGTGGTGCTGGCCGACTACGTCACCACCGACGACGGCTCCGGTCTGGTGCACCAGGCTCCGGCCTTCGGCCCGGACGACCTGGCGACCTGCCGGGCCTACGGCATACCGGTGGTCAACCCGGTCGGCAAGGACGGACACTTCCTCGCCGAGGTGCCCGAGGTCGGCGGGGTGTTCTTCAAGGACGCCGACGACCAGCTGGTCAAGGACCTCGCCCAGCGTGGCCTGCTGGTCAAGCACCTGGCCTACGAGCACTCCTACCCGCACTGCTGGCGCTGCCACACGCCGCTGATGTACTACGCGCTGCCCTCGTTCTACATCCGCACCACCGAGCGCAAGGCCGAGCTGCTGGCCCAGAACGAGGCCACCAACTGGTACCCCGACACCATCAAGCACGGCCGCTACGGCGACTGGCTGAACAACAACATCGACTGGGCGCTGTCCCGCGACCGGTACTGGGGCACCCCGCTGCCGATCTGGCGAAACGACACCGACCCGAGCCGGCTGGTCTGCGTCGGCTCGTTGGCCGAGCTGTCCGAGCTGACCGGCACCGACCTGTCCGAACTGGACCCGCACCGGCCGTTCGTCGACGCCCCGACCTTCACGCTGCCCGGCGTGCCGGGCACCTTCTCTCGGGTGCCGCAGGTGATCGACGGCTGGTTCGACTCCGGTTCCATGCCGTTCGCCCAGTTCGGCGCGCCGTACCGCAACGCCGAGCTCGCCCGGCGCAACTACCCCGCCGACTTCATCTCCGAGGCGATCGACCAGACCCGGGGCTGGTTCTACACCCTGATGGTGGTCGGCACGCTGGTCTTCGACGAGTCCAGCTACCGCAACGTGGTGTGCCTGGGCCACATCCTGGCCGAGGACGGCCGCAAGATGAGCAAGCACCTAGGCAACATCCTGGAGCCGATCCCGCTGATGGAGCGGCACGGCGCCGACGCGGTGCGCTGGTTCATGCTGGCCAGCGGATCGCCGTGGTCGGCGCGCCGGATCGGGCACAAGAACCTGGAGGAGATCGCCTCCAAGGTGCTGCGCACGTACTGGTCGATCGCCTCGTTCCAGTCGCTGTACGCCCGGGCCAACGACTGGACGCCGGGCAGCGGGGGCGGCGAGCTGTCCGTGCTGGACCGCTGGGCCCGCGCCGAGACCGACCGGGTCGCCGCCGAGGTGGACGCCGCCCTGGAGGCCTACGACCCGGCCCGGGCCGGCCGGGCCCTGTCCGGGCTGATCGACGACCTGTCCAACTGGTACGTGCGGCGCTCCCGGCGGCGGTTCTGGGACGGCGACCCGGCCGCGCTGGAGACCCTGCACAGCTGCCTGGACGTCCTCACCCGGCTGCTGGCGCCGTTCGTGCCGTTCGTCACCGAGCGGGTCTGGCAGGCGCTGTTCGCCGAGGTCACCGGGGTGCAGTCGGTGCACCTGGCAGCCTGGCCGGACACCGGCGCCCCGACCGAGGCCACACTGTCGGCCCAGGTCGCCCTGGTGCGCCGGGTGGTGGAATTGGGCCGGGCGGCCCGGGCCGCATCCGGGGTGAAGACCCGCCAGCCGCTGGCCCGGGCGCTGATCTCGGCGGCCGGCTGGACCGCACTGCCCGAGCAGCTGCGCCGGGAGGTCGCCGACGAGCTGAACGTGGTGGAGCTCGCCGAGCTGGCCAGCGCCGCCGACCTGGTGGACGTCACGGTCAAGCCGAACTTCCGCGCGCTGGGCCGGCGGTTCGGGTCTCGGACCAAGGAGGTCGCCGCGGCGATCAGCGCCGCCGAACCGGCCGGCATCGCCGGCTCGATCCGGACCGCAGGCTCGTTCACGCTCGGCGAGTTCGGCGAGATCACCGCCGAGGAGGTGCTGATCAGCGAGGCGCCGGTGTCCGGCTGGGCGGTGGAGACCTCCGGATCGGAGACAGTGGCGCTGGACCTGGAGCTGACCGCAGGGCTGCGCCGGCTCGGCCTGCTCCGGGAGGTGATCCGGATCGTGCAAGAGGCCCGCAAGAACGCCGGCTTCGACGTCACCGACCGGATCGTGCTGCACTGGACGGTCGGCGGTTCACCGGAACCCGCCCAGGCGATCCGGGAGCACGGCGCGGAGCTGTCACGGGAGGTGCTGGCCGGTACCCTCGCCGAGGGCGCCCCGGCGCAGCCGGACGGCTTCTTCGCCGCCGGCGACACCGAGCTCGGCCTGCACCTCTGGCTGGCGCGGGTCGGCTAGACCGGGAGCCGGCTCGAGACGAGCAAGCCAGCTCGGAGACGAGCAAGCCAGCTCGGAGACGAGCAAGCCCGGCTCGGGACGAGCAAGCCGACTGGAGATGGGCTGACCGGCTCGGGACGAGCAAGCCGGCTGGAGAGTGGGTTAACCGCTCGGATGGGCCAACCGGCTCGGGATGGGCTAACCGCGATTCGCGGCGGCCACCAGCCCCGAATCGGGGTCGCACAGCGCGCAGGGGGTGAAGCCGTCCTCGACCGCCTGCCGCAGCGGCACCGGCTCGGGCTCGCGGTCGAGCAGGAAGTCGCAGTCGGCCAGGTGGTAGCGCGGCCGTCCGTCGATCACCCAGACCGACTCGTCGCCCCGGCTGCGCAGCGGCGGGTCGGTCTCGGCGATCGGCGGGTCGTCGGCCTCCGGCTCGTCCTGCTCGGCGAGGTGCGCCTCCTGGCTGTGCCTGCCAACCGGCTCGCCCCCGGCCTGCGCCGCCGGGTCGAGCCCGGCCGCCGGATCGGACGCGGCAGGCGGGGCGGGAACGGCGGGCGCCGAAACGGCGCCGCCGCCGGCGGACGGCGCACCAGCCAGGCCGGTGGGCGGCGCACCAGCCAGGTCGGCGGGCGAGCCAGCTACGCGGGTGGGTGCACCAGCCACGCCGGCAGAGGGGACAGCAGGCCTACCAGCCGGGACAGCGAACGAACCAACCGAGCCAGCGGACGGGGTGCCAGACCTGCCGACCAGGGCGACCGGTGGGTCAGCCGGCGCGGCGGCAGGCCGCCTGGATGGCGTACCGGTCGCCGGCTGCCGGTTGCGGTACCGGGAGATCAGGTAGCCGGCCAGCAGGCTGGCCACGATGGAGATGACCACCAGCGGAGTACCGCCGGTGATCAGACCCGACACCAGCAGCGCCAGGCTCGCGACGAGCAGCAGAACCACCACTACCTGCACGTCGCGGCCTCTCGCTCCGGTAACTCCGCTACGGCCTCAGCCGGCCGGAACCCTGCTGTCCGGGAACGCTCAGCCGGACTGCTTGTCCGCCCCGGCCGGCTGGCTCACCGGCTCGGCCCGGGTGCTGGTGTCGAGGTCACGCAGCTGCGACTCCAGGTAGCTCTTGAGCCGCGACCGGTACTCGTGCTCGAAGGTGCGCAGCTCCTCCAGCCGCTTCTCCAGGGCCGCCTTGCGCTGCTCGAGCTGGGTGGTGATCTGGTTGGCCCGCTGCTCGGCCTCGGAGATGGTGCTGGCGGCCTTGGCGCGGGAGTCCCGGTCGAGCTGCTCGGCGCGCGACTGGGCCTCGGCGACCGTCTTCTCGTGGAAGGCACGCGCCTCGGCCTGCACCCGCTCGTGGTGCGCCTTGGCCTCGGCAATGGTCTTTTCCGAGTGCGCCTTGGCCGCGGCGGTCTGCTCGTCGGCTGCCTGCTGCGCCAGCGCCAGCACCCGCTCGGCCTGGCTGAGCTGGCTGAGGCCGTCGCCGCCGGCAGCACCGGCCCGGGCGGCGGAGCCGGCCTGCTTGGCAGCCGCCAGTTCCTGCTGGGCCTGGGTGGCGGCCTGGCGGGCCTGGGTGACGGCCGTCTCCAGCTCGCTGATCCGGGCGGCCAACTTGCGGTTCTCCTCCTGTGCCGCCGTCAGCGCCGCCTCGTTCTGCCCGCCGGCCGCGGGCTGCCGGGCCTGGGTCAAGGCCGACTCCAGCTCGCCGACCCGGGCGGAGAGCTTGCGGTTCTCCTCGCGGGCCGCCGCCAGCGCCGAACCGTCCGGGGTAGCACCGGGGGCACGGTCGCGCAGGTCGGCGTTCTCGTCGATCAGGCGGGCGAGTTCGACTTCGATGATGTCGAGGAAGGCGTCGACCTCTTCTTCGTCGTACCCGCGCTTGCCGATCGGGGGCTTCTTGAAGACCACGTTGTGGACTTCAGCGGGCGTCAAAGGCATCGAGTCACCTCATGTGGAGTGCGGACCGCCCGCGAACGGGCCGTCCTGGCGTGCAACGGACAAACATGTAGTAGTGCGGCAACCGCGAAGTTGTGGTCACTGCCAGCACCGGCTCCGGAAAACCGGTGCACTGGAAGGATAGCCACCCCCGTCGCGGTCATACCCCGCGAGTGGCGAAAAGACCCGGGGACGCCGTCCGGACGTGCCTGTGCAGTCAGCTGGCGGCCAGCGAGGTGACGATCGCGCGCAGGATCCAGATCCCGATCAACAGGACGATCACGCTCAGATCGAAGCTCACCCCGCCCATCCGCAGCGGGGGAATCAGCCGGCGCAGCAGCTTCATCGGCGGGTCGGTCACCGTGTACACGGCCTCCAGGCCAACCGCGGTGGCCCCCGCCGGACGCCAGGACCGGGCGAAGCTGCGCGTCGTCTCGACGATCAGCCGCGCGATCACCAGTAGGTAGAACACCAGCAGTACAAGACCGATCGCGGCCCAGAACGTCGACATGGGCCCATTGTCTCACCCGCATGGTGAGTACGCCGACGCCTCAGCTCTGGTTGTAGAAGCCGCCCTCGGCGATCCGCTGCTTGTCCGCAGCGGTCACCGAGACGTTGTGCGGGCTGAGCAGGAACACCTTGGGGGTGACGCGTTCGATGCTGCCGTGCAGGCCGAAGGTCAGCCCGGCGGCGAAGTCGACCAGTCGCTTGGCGTCCGAATCGTCCATCTCGGACAGGTTCATGATGACCGGCGTACCCGCCCGGAACTGCAGGCCGATCGTCTTGGCCTCGTTGTAGGTGCGCGGGTGCAGGGTGGTGATCCGCTGCGTCGGCGGCTCGTAGGTCACCTCGTACTCCTCGTAACCCTCGGCCTCGACGGCGACCGCCTCGTAGCCGCCGCGCGCCGGCGCCACCTCGACCTCGCGCCGGTGGTACTGGGTGTCGCGCGCGAGCGCACCGTAGGACTCCGTGCCGCCGCCGTCGGCGTAGTCGTCGTCCTCGACCAGTCCGAGGTAGACGCCCATCTTCCGAAAGGCTGTAGCCATTTCGTCCTCCTGTGTAGGTACTCGCGCTGCTGCGGCCCGACGCTATCCGAATTGTGGTTCGCGGCGGCCGAGCAACGCCGTACCGATCCGCACGTGTGTTGCGCCGTGCCGGAGTGCGGCCTCCAGGTCCTCGCTCATGCCGGCCGAGACGACGGCGGCCTGCGGGTGGTCGGCGCGCAGCCGCTGGGCCACCTCGGCCAGCCGGTCGAACGCCCGGTCGGCGTCGCCGCCGAGCGGGGCGATCGCCATGATCCCGGCCAGCCGCAGCACGTCCGAGGCCGCGACCTGATCGGCCAGCCGGAGCAGGTCGTCGGCCGTTCCGCCGCCCCGGCCGGTAGGGACATCCTCGGCCGATTCATCCAGGTTCAGCTGCACCAGCACGTCGAGCGCCGACCGTTCGGCCCGCCGGGCACCGTCGGCCAGCGCATCCGCCAGGCCCGGCCGGTCCACGCTGTGCACCAGGTCGGCGTAGCGGGCCACCGAGCGCGCCTTGTTGGTCTGCAGCCGGCCGATGAAGTGCCACCGGACGGCGATGGAAGTGTGCTCGGCCAGCTCGGCGGCCTTGACCGAGGCGTCCTGGTCGCGGCTCTCGCCGACGTCGGTCACGCCGAGCTCGGCCAGCAGGGCCACGTCGGTCACCGGGAAGAACTTGGTGACCGCGATCAGGGTGATCTCGGCGCTGGACCGGCCGGCCGCCTGGCAGCCGGCCTCGATCCTGGATCGCACCGCGGCCAGGTTGGCGCGCAGCTCGGCCAGCCGGTCGGTCGGCGAAGAGGGTGCAGTCATCGTCACCGACCCATCAAAGCGTGCGGCGGCGAGGAGGGCACAGCGCGCCGGTGGCCTACTTGAGGAAGTCGGGTACGTCCAGCTCCTCGTCCAGGTCAACCGGCTTGCGGGTGGTGGTGGTGTGTGACCAGCTGGCACCGGTCGATCCGTTGCCAGCTGGCACGCTCTGGGGAGACTGGCCGTGCGCACCGGTGCTGGGCGCGAACGCCGGCACCGGGCGGGACCCGTTCATCGCCGGTGCCGGGGTGGCCGGCACGCTGACCGGCGCGGCCTCCGGCTCGCGGCGGACGGACGGGAGCTCGACCTTCTTGTACGGCAGCTGGCCGGAGTCGAAGCCGGCCGCGATCACGGTCACCTTGACCTCGTCGCCCAGGGTGTCGTCGATGACCGCGCCGAAGATGATGTTGGCGTCCGGGTGGGCGGACTCGGCCACCAGGCTGGCGGCGTCGTTGATCTCGAACAGGCCCAGGTCCGACCCGCCGTAGATAGACAGCAGCACCCCGTGGGCGCCGTCCATGCTCGCCTCCAGCAGCGGGCTGGCGATCGCCATCTCGGCGGCCGCCCGGGCCCGGCCCTCGCCGCGGGCCGCACCGATGCCCATCAGGGCCGAGCCGGCGCCGCTCATCACGCTCTTGACGTCGGCGAAGTCGAGGTTGATCAGGCCGGGGGTGGTGATCAGGTCGGTGATGCCCTGCACACCGGACAGCAGCACCTGGTCGGCGCTGCGGAAGGCATCCATCACCGAGACGCTGTGGTCGGAGATCTGCAGCAGCCGGTCGTTGGGGATCACGATCAGGGTGTCGCACTCCGAGCGCAGCTGCTCGATGCCGAGCTCGGCCTGGGTGGCGCGCTTCTTGCCCTCGAAGGAGAACGGCCGGGTCACCACACCGATGGTCAGCGCGCCCAGCTTGCGCGAGATGCTGGCGATCACCGGGGCGCCGCCGGTGCCGGTGCCACCGCCCTCGCCCGCCGTCACGAACACCATGTCGGCGCCCTTGAGGACCTCTTCGATCTCGTCGCGGTGGTCCTCGGCGGCCTTGCGGCCGACCTCGGGCTGCGCGCCGGCCCCGAGGCCCCGGGTCAGCTCACGACCGACGTCGAGCTTGACGTCCGCGTCGGACATCAGCAGGGCCTGCGCGTCGGTGTTCACTGCGATGAACTCGACACCCTTGAGGCCCTGCTCGATCATCCGGTTGACCGCGTTGACGCCGCCGCCGCCGACACCGACGACCTTGATCACCGCGAGGTAGTTGTGGGGTGAGGTCATGTGGCTCGTCCTTCGCTTTGCTTCGGTCTTCGGTGGTGGTGTGCTGGGTACCGCTGTTCGAAACCCTCACCCTCAAGTAGACCGTTAACGTTATGTCAACCTGAGCGATATCAGGAAAAGTAGTTCGCCAGGGCGCCGGCACCGTCCAGGCGCGCCGCGACACACCGAAAAACACGGGACAAGCTGAGGATCGGACTCCGCGGTCAGTTGCCGGGATCGAGCCGGCTGGTCACCGCGCTGGGGTCGCTGAGGTCGAAGTAGCGGCCGGGCCGGCCGAGCAGCACCGCCAGCAACCGGGCCTTGTCGGCACTGCGGTCGGTGCCGCCCCACAGCACCGACCGACCGTCGCGCAGCGACAGGGTGACCGACTGCTCGCTCGGCGCCGACACCGAGGCCAGCTTGGCCACGATCGCGGCGGGCAGTGCTCCGGCGACCAGCGCCGCGGCGGTGGCCGAGGCTCCGGTGGCCGGCACCAGCAGCCGCGGCAGGTGCTTGGGTACCGCCGAGACGGTGCGGAAGGCCACGTTGTCGCGGTCCACCAGCAGCACCGCTCCCCCACCGGTACCCGGGTCCACCGGGCGGTAGCCGATCGCGACCCGCTCGGTGATCCGGATCGTCACGGTGGCCGGGTACGACCTGCTCACCGTGACGGTGCGGATCGGCGCCACCGCGCGCAGCCGGTCGCGCACCGCGGCCAGGTCCAGCCGGGCCAGCGGGGTGCCCGGCCGGATGCCGGCCGCCGCCCGCACCTGGGCGGCGGTCACCGTGCGGGCGCCGACCACGTTCACCGAACGCACCCCCAGGACGCTGGAGAAGCCGATCAGCCAGGCCGCCAGTGCCAGCACCAGCAGCGCCGCGACGCCGTACCACCACCGGGCCGGACGGAGCCGGACCAGCCGGCCGGTCATGCGGAGGCCTCCGGGCCGCCCCGGGCGGCCAACTCGGCCAGCTCGGTCAGCAGGTCGGCGCACAGCAGGTGGACGTCGCCGATCCCCATGGTCAGCAGCAGGTCACCGGGCCGGGCCAGGGCGGCCACCCGGGCCGCCACCGCGTGCCAGTCCGGCTCGTAGACGACCTGTCCGGCCGGCAGCGGGATCTCCCGCGCGATCAGCTCACCGGTCACCCCCGGGATCGGCCGCTCCCGGGCCGGGAAGATGTCCATCACCACCGCGATGTCGGCCAGCGCCATCGCCTCGCCGAACTCGGCGGCGAAGGTCTGGGTGCGGCTGTAGGTGCCGGGCTGGAAGATCGCGATCAACCGCCCGGTGCCGGCCAGCACGCCACGGGCGGCGGCGAGCTGGGCGGCCACCTCCGTCGGATGGTGGGCGTAGTCGTCGTACACCCGCACGCCGGCCGCCTCGCCGTGGAACTCGAACCGGCGCTGCACGCCGCCGAAGTTCCGCCAGCCGGCGACCGCCTGCTCGGCCGGCACGCCGAGCTCCTCGGCCACCGCGAGCGCGGCCGTCGCGTTGAGCGCCATGTGCCGCCCGACCAGCGAGCCGACCCGGACGTCTGTCGGAGTTCTGCCTGGACGGTGCACGGTGAACTCCACCGCGTCGGGCAGCTCCCGGATGTCTGAGACCCGGATGTCGGCCTCCGGACCGGTGCCGTACCCGATCACCCGGACGCCCCGGCCGCGGGCGTACCCGGCGATCCGGCGGGCGCCGGCGTCGTCGGCGCAGTAGAACAGCCGGCCGCCCTCGGCGATCCGGTCGACGAACTGCTCGAATGCCCGGAACACCCCTTCCAGGTCGCCGTGGCTCTCCAGGTGGTCGGCCTCGACGTTGGTCAGCACCGCGATCTCCGGCCACAGCAGCAGGAACGATCCGTCGCTCTCGTCGGCCTCGACCAGGAACAGCTCGCCGCCGCCGGCCTGCCCGTTGGTCCCGGTGCCGGCCAGGTTCGCCCCGATGGCGAAGGACGGATCGAGGCCGGCCGCCAGCGCCGCGGTGGTGAGCAGCGAGGTGGTGGTGGTCTTGCCGTGGGTGCCGGCGATCGCCACGCACCGGTGGCCGGCGATCATGGCCGCCAGCGCGGTGGCCCGGCGCAGCACCCGCAGGCCCCGCTCCCGGCCGGCGACCAGTTCGAAGTTCTCCGGGTCGATGGCGGTGGTGTAGACCAGCGTGTCGGTGCCGTCCAGGTGCTCCAGGGCATGCCCGATCCGGATCTCGGCACCCAGCTCGCGCAGTTGCGCGACGGTGGCCGATTCCCGGCTCTCGCACCCGGTCACCGCGACGCCGCGGGCCAGCAGGATCCGGGCCAGCGCGCTCATGCCGGACCCGGCGATCCCCATCACGTGCACCCGACCGAGGTCGGCGGCCGGCGGGACCACCTCGGTGGCGGCGCTGGCCACCAGTGCGGCGCCGGGTGCCGACCAGCCGGCCGGCCGCTCAACGGTGCCGCCTCGGGCCCTAGCCGCGGGCTCAGCCGTTCCAGCCCCAGGCTCAGCGGCCCCGGGCTCAGCGGTGCCGGCCACGAGCCACCTCCAGGACGGCGCGGGCCAGCACCGCACCGGCATCCGGCGCGCCGGCCCGCCGGGCGGCAGCGGCCATCGTCGCCAGCCGGGGCGGGTCGGTGAGCACGGCGGTCACGTTCTGGGCCACCCAGGCAGCATCGCAGTTCTCGTCGGCGACCATCAGGCCACCACCGGCCGCCACGATCGGCTCGGCGTTGAGCCGCTGCTCGCCACCGCGCAGCGGCAGCGGCACGTACGCGGCCGGCAACCCCACCGCGGTCAGCTCCGCACAGGTCATCGCCCCGGACCGGCACAGCACGAAGTCGGCGGCGGCATAGCCCTCGGCCATCGGGTCCAGGTAGGGCAGCACCCGGTACGGGGGCTCGTCGGCCGCCCGGTCCGGCGCGGTCAGCGGGTTCTTGGCCCCGGCGATGTGCAGCACCTGGATGCCGGCGGCGCCCAGTTGCCGCTGGGCGCCGAGCACCGCCTCGTTCAGCCGCCGGGCGCCCTGCGAACCGCCGGTCACCAGCAGCGTCGGC
>NZ_DATINC010000039.1:0-17715 GCF_035474675.1 Jatrophihabitans sp.
CCGGCCGAGCTGGTGATCGACCACTCGGTGATCGCCGACCTGTTCGGCGGCCCGGACGCCTTCGCCGGCAACGTGGACCTGGAGTACCAGCGCAACTTCGAGCGCTACCAGTTCCTGCGCTGGGGCCAGAGCGCGTTCGACGAGTTCAAGGTGGTGCCGCCGGGCACCGGCATCGTGCACCAGGTCAACATCGAGCACCTGGCGCGGGTGGTCTTCGGCCGCGAAATCGGCGGTGAGTTGACCGCCTACCCGGACACCGTGGTCGGCACCGACTCGCACACCACCATGATCAACGGGCTGGGCATCGTGGGCTGGGGGGTCGGCGGCATCGAGGCCGAGGCCGCCATGCTCGGCCAGCCGGTGTCGATGCTGATTCCCCGGGTGGTCGGCTTCAAGCTGACCGGCGAGCTGCCCGAGGCCGCCACCGCCACCGACCTGGTGCTGACCATCACCGAGATGCTGCGCGAGCACGGGGTGGTCGGCAAGTTCGTGGAGTTCTACGGCGACGGGGTGGCGGCCGTCCCGCTGGCCAACCGGGCCACCATCGGCAACATGAGCCCGGAGTACGGCTCCACCATCGCGGTGTTCCCGATCGACGACGAGACCCTGAAGTACCTGGAGCTGACCGGCCGCAGCTCCGAGCAGCTGGACCTGGTGCAGGCCTACGCCAAGGCGCAGGGGCTCTGGCACGACCCGGCGCGCGAGGCCGAGTACTCCGAGTACCTGGAGCTGGACCTGGGCAGCGTGGTGCCCTCGATCGCGGGGCCCAAGCGGCCGCAGGACCGGGTCTCGCTCACCGACGCCAAGACCGCCTTCCGGTCCGCGCTCGGCGCCTACGTCGACGAACCGGCCGGGCATCCGGCCATCCCGCACAACGGACAGGATGAGGCGGTGGTCGAGTCCTTCCCGGCCAGCGACCCGCCCAGCCACAACGGCGGCGGGACCGAGGCCGCCCCCGGTCAACTGGAATCCACCGGTGTGCCAGGCACCGGCAACGGCCGGCCGAGCGCGGCCACCCGGGTGAGCCTGCCCGACGGCACCGAGTTCGAACTGGACCACGGCGCGGTGACCATCGCCGCGATCACCTCGTGCACCAACACCTCCAACCCGTCGGTGATGATCGGAGCCGCGCTGCTGGCCAAGAAGGCGGTCGAGCGCGGCCTGACCCGCAAGCCCTGGGTCAAGACCACGCTGGCGCCGGGTTCGAAGGTGGTCAGCGACTACTACGACCGGGCGGGCCTGACCCCCTACCTGGACAAGCTCGGGTTCAACCTGGTCGGCTACGGCTGCACCACCTGCATCGGCAACTCCGGCCCGCTGATCCCGGAGGTGAGCGCGGCGGTCAACGAAGCCGACCTGGCGGTCACGGCGGTGCTGTCGGGCAACCGCAACTTCGAAGGCCGGATCAATCCGGACGTCAAGATGAACTACCTGGCCTCCCCGCCGTTGGTGGTCGCCTACGCCCTGGCCGGCACGATGGACATCGACCTGTACAGCGAGCCGCTGGGCACCGACCAGGACGGCAACCCGGTGTACCTGCGCGACATCTGGCCGAGTCCCGCCGAGATCGAAGAGGTGGTCACCTCCTCGATCGCCCGCGAGATGTTCGTGACCGACTACTCCGACGTCTTCGCCGGCGACGAGCGCTGGCAGTCACTGCCCACCCCGCAGGGCCGGACCTTCACCTGGGACGCGGACTCGACCTACGTCCGCAAGCCCCCGTACTTCGACGGCATGCAGCGCGAGCCGTCCCCGGTCACCGACATCAGCGGTGCCCGGGTGCTGGTCAAGGTGGGCGACTCGGTGACCACCGACCACATCAGCCCGGCCGGTTCCATCCGGGTGGACTCGCCGGCCGGCAAGTACCTGGCCGAGCACGGCGTGCAACGCCGCGACTTCAACTCCTACGGTTCCCGGCGTGGCAACCACGAGGTGATGATCCGGGGCACCTTCGCCAACATCCGGCTGCGCAACCAGATCGCTCCGGGAACCGAGGGCGGTTTCACCCGCGACTTCAGCGGCGGCGGCGACCCGGCCAACGCGCCGGTGACCACCATCTACGACGCCTCGGTGAGCTACGCCGAGGCCGGCACCCCGCTGGTGATCCTGGCCGGCAAGGAGTACGGCTCCGGGTCCTCGCGGGACTGGGCGGCCAAGGGCACCGCGCTGCTCGGCGTCCGGGCGGTGATCGCCGAGTCCTACGAGCGGATTCACCGGTCCAACCTGATCGGGATGGGCGTGCTGCCACTGCAGTACCCCAAGGGCGAGAACGCCGAGACGCTGGGGCTGACTGGCACCGAGACCTTCGACATCGTGGGGGTGACGGCGCTGAACGACGGCCGGATCCCGAACGAGGTCGAGGTCCGGGCCACCCCGGCGACGGCGGACGGCTCAGCCGGTGGCGGCGAGCCGTGGACGTTCACCGCCACGGTGCGCATCGACACCCCCGGCGAGGCCGAGTACTACCGGCACGGCGGAATCATGCAGTACGTGCTGCGCTCGCTGCTGGACTGACGCCCGCTGCTGGACTGACGGCCCCCGCGCTGGACTGACACCCGCCGCCGGGCTGCGGCCCGCCGCTCGACTCACTCACCGGCCGGCGCAGCCCGCGGCGCCATCCCTCGCGATGGGTGTGATACCCACGCGTCGTCCCGGCGACCGCTGGGTATCACACAGGGCGAACGAGGCCGAAACCCCCGCTCAGTGTGTGCTTGTTGTTAAGCAGAATCGTCTAGACCACACGGCTCAGCACGCATCGGTAACAACTCGGTGTCGGGGTCTTTGCTGTTGCGCAACTTCGGGGATATGTTTCCGCCGACAACATTTCTTCCGATCGACGCCCTCACTGACAGCCGCGCCGTCGATCCTGCACCGCGAAAGGCGGAATTGCCCATGCGCAAGAGCGCAATCGGCCTCATCGTTGTCGGGGCCGCGGCCTCGCTCGCGCTGGCCGCATGTTCCTCGGACAAGAACGATGACAACTCCGCCCCCGCCGGCGGCAGCAGCACCAGCGCAAGCAGCAGCGCCTCCGCCAGCTCCGGCTCGGGCGGCGCGCTCGACGGCAAGGGCGCCAAGGTCGGCATCATCCTGCCCGACACCCAGTCCTCGCAGCGCTGGGTCACCTCCGACCCGAACGCGATGGCGGCCGAGTGCAAGAAGGTCAACCTCGACTGCGACATCCAGAACGCGCAGAACGACGCCGGCAAGATGAAGACCATCGCCGAGAGCATGGCCAACAACGGCGTGAAGGTGCTGATGATCACCAACCTGGACTCGGCGTCCGGCGCGGCCATCCAGCAGGAGGCGCAGAGCAAGGGCATCACCACTATCGACTACGACCGGCTCACCCTGGGTGGCAAGGCCGCGCTCTACATCTCCTACGACAACGTGGCGGTCGGCACCGCGCAGGGCAACGCGCTGGTCAAGTGCCCGCAGGTGGCCGGCAAGAGCTCGGTGACCTACGTCGACGTCAACGGCGCACCGACCGACAACAACGCCACCCTGTTCAAGCAGGGCTACGACGGCGTGCTGTCCAAGCAGCCGGGCTGGAAGAAGGCCGACGACCAGTCCATCGCCAAGTGGGACAACGCGGTCGCCGGCACCACCTTCACCGCCATGCTGCGCAAGACCCCGGGCATCAACGCGGTGATGGTGGCCAACGACGGCATGGCCAACTCGGTGATCGCGGCGCTGAAGAACCAGAAGCTGAACGGCAAGGTGGCGGTGTCCGGCCAGGACGCCACCGCGCAGGGCCTGCAGAACATCATGAGCGGCGACCAGTGCTTCAGCATCTACAAGCCGTCGGCGCAGGAGGCGGTGCCGGCCATCGACGCGATCGCCCAGATCGTCAACGGCCAGACCCCGACCACCACCGGGACCATCAAGGACACCCAGACCGGCCAGGACGTGCCGGCCATCCTGGCCACCCCGATCGCGATCACCAAGGAGAACGTGGCCCAGCCGATCAACGACGGCTACACCCCGAAGGACCAGGTCTGCACCGGTAACTTTGCCGCCCTGTGCAGCCAGAACGGCGTCAAGTAAGTAGGTAACCCCGAGTTCCGTGGTGGGGCGGCGAGCGCTTCGAGCCCCGCCGCCCCACCGCGGCTACTCCCGTCTTTCCAGCAGTCATCCCCCCGCCAGCAGAGGCAGGAACAGCCATGGCCGAACCGACTTTGAGCCTGCGAGCGATCAACAAGAGCTTCGGACCGGTGGAGGTGCTGCGCAGCGTCGACTTCGACGCCTACGCAGGCCAGGTCACCGCGCTGGTGGGTGACAACGGCGCCGGCAAGTCCACCCTGGTCAAGTGCATCGGTGGCACGTACACGATCGATTCCGGCGAGTTCTTCTTCGAAGGCCGCGAGGTGCACGTGCACAGCCCGCGGCAGGCCTCCGAACTCGGCATCGAGATCGTCTACCAGGACCTGGCGCTGTGCGACAACCTCGACATCGTGCAGAACATGTTCCTGGGCCGGGAGTCGCTGTCCGGCCCGGTGCTCGACGAGATCGCCATGGAGAAGGCGGCCGCCGGCGCGCTGGAGTCGCTGCACGTACGCACCGTCAAGTCGGTCCGGCAGCGGGTGTCGAGCCTGTCCGGCGGCCAGCGCCAGACGGTGGCGATCGCCAAGTCGGTGCTCTGGCAGTCCAAGGTGGTGCTGCTGGACGAACCCACCGCCGCCCTCGGCGTGGCCCAGACCGCCCAGGTGCTCGAGCTGGTCCGCCGGCTCGCCGACCAGGGCATCGCCGTGGTGCTGATCAGCCACAACATGAACGACGTGCTGCAGGTGGCCGACCGCATCGCGGTGCTCTACCTGGGCCGGATGGCGGCCATCGTGGACCGCAAGGAGGTCGACCAACAACAGCTGGTCGAGCTGATCACCACCGGCCGAACCGGCACCATCGGCCTGCCAGCCAGCAGCGCGACCGCAGGAGTGTGACATGACCACCTCGAGCGTGACCCCGGAGTCCAGCCCGACCAGCACCGACCCCGACACCGCCCCGGCGCACGGGGACCTGGCCGCGGTGGCCGCCACCGCCCCGATCGAGGGCGGCATCAGCGACTACTTCCGCACCTACACCCAACGGGTGCGCAGCGGCGACATGGGCTCGCTGCCGGCGGTGGCGGGCCTGGTGGTGCTGGTCATCGTGTTCTGGATCCTGCACCCGACGTTCGGCTCGCTGGCCAACTTCTCCGACCTGCTCAAGCAGTCCTCCCCCACCATCTTCATCGCGATGGGGCTGGTCTTCGTCCTGCTGCTCGGTGAGATCGACCTGGCGGCCGGCACCGCGGCCGGCGTCTGCGCGGCCCTGATGGCCCGGCTGTCGGTCGGCTACGACTGGCCCTGGCCGGCCGCGATCGGCGCCGCGCTGGTCTGCGGGCTGGTGATCGGCACGTTCACCGGCTGGCTGTGCGCCAAGGTGCGCATCCCGTCCTTCGTGGTCACCCTGGCGCTGTTCCTGGCCTTCCAAGGCGTGGAGCTGTTCTTCGTGCTGAACGGCAAGGGGGCGCACGGCAACATCTCGATCACCGACGACTTCATCACCGACCTCTACAACGGCCAGATGTCACCCTGGCTCGGCTGGCTGCTGGTCGTGGTGGCGGTGGTCGGCTACGGGCTGGTCAAGCTGCAGCAGGTGACCTCGCGCAGCCGGGCGGGGCTGATCGCCGAGCCGGTCTCGCTGGTGGCGCTCAAGGTGGCGGCGCTGGCAGCGCTGCTGGTGGTGGCGGTGTATCTGCTCAACCGCAACCGGGGCGGCACCGGCGGCACCCAGCTGATCAACCAGGGCGGCAAGCTGGTGATGGTCCGACCGCCGGCCCTGCAGGGCGTGCCGTGGGTGGTGCTGCTGATCGGCTTCTTCTTCACCGTGTGGACCTTCGTGCTCTCCCGCACCCGGTACGGCCGGCACGTCTACGCCGTCGGCGGCAACACCGAGGCGGCCCACCGGGCCGGTATCCGGACCGACCGGATCCGGATCTCGGTGTTCGTGATCAGCTCGTTCATGGCCGCCATCGGCGGTGTGCTGATCGCGTCGAACACCCACTCGGTGGACGCCAACACCGGCGGCGGCAACACCCTGCTGCTGGCGGTGGGCGCGGCGGTGATCGGCGGCACCAGCCTGTTCGGCGGTCGCGGGCGCCCGGCGGACGCGGTGATCGGCGGCCTGGTGGTCGCGGTGATCGCCAACGGCATGGCCGACCTGGTGCAGGGCAACAACCGCGACTCGATCCAGTACATCGTCACCGGCGCGGTGCTGCTGCTGGCCGCGGCGGTGGATGCACTGTCCCGGCGCCGGGCGGGTGCCGCCGGCCTGGGCTGACCCGGCCGGTCCTGATGCCCGGGCGGCTGAGTCCGGCGCGTCCGGTTACGTGCCGTTCCCGGCAGAGACATCCTTGCCAGAAAACGTTCTCGGCAGAAAGGTGGGTCGTTGGCCGCGCAACGGGTTGCCGTTCGACCGGAGGAGATCCGCCGGCACAACCTCAGCCAACTGCTCCGCTCGATCCACCAGCACGGTGAGCTGACCCGGGCAGACCTGACCGCCGCGATGGGCCTCAACCGCAGCACCATCGGCGCCCTGGTGTCCGACCTGGTGGCGCTCGGGCTGGTCACCGAGTACGTGCCGTCCGGGCGGGACCGGGCCGGCCGGCCGTCGCACGTGGTGGCGCCCCGGCCGGACGGCCCGTACGTGCTGGCCGTCGAGGTGGCCGTCGAGCGGATCGTCACCGCGGCGGTGGGGCTGGGCGGCACCGTGCACGACCGGCGGGTCACCGCCATCGACAACGCCGACCGGCTGCCGCAGGCGGTGGTCGGCCAGATCGTCTCCGACGCCGCGTGGCTGGCCGACCGGCTGCCCGGCTCGCAGGGGGCGGTGGGCGTCGGGGTCAGCATCCCGGGCACCGTGCGGCGTCGGGACGGCTTCGTCGAGCACGCTCCGAACCTGAACTGGCGGGCGGTGCCGTTCGCGGCGCTGCTGGCCAAGCGGATGCCCCGGCACCTGGACGTGCAGGTCGGCAACGACGCCGACCTGGGCGCGGTCGCCGAGCACCAGCGCGGCGCGGCGATCGGCTACGACAACGTCGTCTACCTCAACGGCAGCGTCGGGGTGGGCGGCGGCATCATCGCCGAGGGCAGCCAGTTGCACGGGGCCGGCGGCTACGCCGGCGAGATCGGGCACATGACGGTGAACCCGGACGGTCCGCCGTGCCACTGCGGCAGTACCGGCTGCATCGAGACCTACATCGGCGAGCACGCCCTGCTGCGGGCGGCCGGGGTCACCGACCAGCACGGGCCGAAGGTGGTGGCGGCGGTGTTCTCCGAAGCCGCGGCCGGTGACCGGCGGGCGGTGGCCGCCGTGCACACGGTGGCGATCTGGCTCGGCCGGTGCCTGGCCAACGTGGTCAACTGCTTCAATCCGCAGGTCATCGTGGTCGGTGGCTCGCTGGCCGAGGTGGTCCGGCTGGACCGGGTGTCGGTGGAGACCGAACTGGACCGCCGTGCCATGGCCGCCGCTCGGGCCGGCGTGCAGGTGCTGCTCCCCGGCCTCGACCAGGACTCCGCCCTGATCGGCGCCGCAGAGCTGGCGTTCGGAAACCTGCTGGCTTCGCCGGACGAGATGGTCGCCTCGCTTGCCGTCACCTGAGTTCGGCTCGGATGGTTTTAAGATTGACAGTGGTCAACTCGGCGGTACGCTGAGACCAGCCCGAGGCACTAGCCGAGGGAAGTGGGCCCGGCTCCTCTCCGGACGGTGAGCAGCCGGGCTTCGCGCTGTCATGGGTCTCGTGTGCCCTACTCCCAACGCTGTCCCATGAAGCACTCTAGGTCCAGAATCGGACGGAGGCGCTCGCGCCAGGTGCCGCCCCGGCCATACCCGATTGACCTTAGCCAGACGAGAGAATGGGCTCGTTGATCGCGACTTGAGCAGCTGGGAGCGGTGAGCCTGCATCTCACCGTGAGCGGTACACGTCACCACGCCGGGCGATCTTGAGGACGTACATCGTCTTGGCGTCATCGTCGAGTCGGTAGATGACGCGAAAGTCCCCGCGCCGGGCAGCCCATCGTCCGGTCAACTCACCCGCAGTGGCTTGCCGCGACGCTTCGGCTCTTCGGCGAGGCTGCCGAAAATGAAAGCCACCAGCGGCTCGGCCACCCGTGGCGGGACCGCCTGCAGGCTCCGCAACGCGGCTGCGGTGAGCACCGTGCGGTACTCCGGCGTGCCCCGAGTCACCGCTTCGGGGATAAGTTCAACGCCTGCCGGACCTGAGTCTCGTCGTAGACCCGCCCCGCCACGATGTCATTTTCGGCTTGGGCGAGGTCTTCACGGATACCTGGCTGCGAGAGCCAGAACAGTGTCTCCTGCACCGACTCCCATTCCGCGGCCGACACCATGACGACCGCGGGCCGGCCATTGCGGGTAATCGTGTACTGCTCGTGCTCCCGTTCCGCACGCTCTACGTACTCGAACAGATGGGCTTTCAGATCGGACAGCGACGTCGTCTGCACATGTCCATGATGGACCTGGGTCAGCTGACTACCTCGGCTTCGACGTCCGCGTCGCGAGCTTCGCTGCTTGGCGCGAACTGGGTGCGGTACAGCTCGGCGTACAGCCCGTCGGCGCGCAGCAGCTCCTCGTGGGTGCCGGACTCCACGATCCGGCCCTCGTCGATCACCAGCACCTGGTCGGCGGACCGGATGGTGGACAGCCGGTGCGCGATCACCAGCGACGTCCGGCGTTCCAGCGCCACCGCGAGTGCGGTCTGCACCGCCCGCTCGCTCTCGGAGTCCAGGTGGGCGGTGGCCTCGTCCAGGATCACGATCGGCGGGGCCTTGAGCAGCAGCCGGGCGATCGCGATCCGCTGCTTCTCCCCGCCGGAAAGCCGGTAGCCCCGGTCGCCCACCACGGTGTCGAGCCGGTCGGGCAGCTCGGCGATCTTGTCGGCGATGTTGGCCGCGGTCAGCGCCTGCCACAGCTCCGCGTCGCTGGCCTGAGGCTTGGCGTAGCGCAGGTTGTTGGCGATGGTGTCGTGGAACAGGTGGGCGTCCTGGCTGACCACCCCGATCACGTCCCGCAGCGACTGCTGGGTGACCGACCGGACGTCCTGCCCGCCGACCCGCACCGCGCCGGACCGGACGTCGTAGATCCGCGGCACCAGCTGGCTGATGGTGGTCTTGCCGGCGCCGGACGGGCCGACCAGCGCGATCATCTGCCCAGCCTCGGCGGTGAAGCTGACCCCGCGCAGCACGTCCTGGGTGGGTGTCTGGTCCAGCACCGCGACGTCCTCCAGCGAGGCCAGCGACACCTCGGCAGCACTCGGGTAGGAGAACCACACGTCGTCGAAGGAGATCGTCGCAGCGTTCGGGGCGATCGGCACCGCGCCCGGGGCGTCGTCGATCAGCGGGGCGAGGTCGAGCACCTCGAAGACCCGGTCGAAGCTGACCAGGGCGCTCATCACGTCCACCCGGACATTGGACAGCTGCATGAGGGGCCCGTACAGCCGCGACAGCAGCAGCGCCAGGGTGACCACGGTGCCGGTGGACAGCTGCCCGGTCAGCGCGTAGTAGCCGCCCAGGCCGTAGACCAGCGCCTGGGCCAGGCTAGCCACCAGGCTGAGCGCGGCGAACAGGGCACGGCCGTACATCGCCGACCGGACGCCGATGTCGCGCACCCGGGCGGCCCGCGAGCTGAACGACGCCGACTCCTCCTCGGGCTTGCCGAACAGCTTCACCAGCAGCGCCCCGGAGACGTTGAACCGCTCGGTCATGGTGGCGTTCATCGAGGCATTCAGGCCGTAGGACTCGCGGGTGATGACCTGCAGCGTGGCGCCGACCCGCTTGGCCGGCAGCACGAACACCGGCAGCAGCACCAGTGCCAGCGCGGTGATCTGCCAGGACAGCGTGAACATCACCGCCGCGGTGAAGGTCAGGCTGACGATGTTGCTGACCACTCCGGACAGCGTCGAGGTGAAGGCCTGCTGGGCGCCGAGCACGTCGCTGTTGAGCCGGCTGACCAGGGCACCGGTCTGGGTGCGGGTGAAGAAGGCCAGCGGCATCCGCTGCACGTGGTTGAACACCGAGGTGCGCAGATCGAAGATCAGGCCCTCGCCGATCCGGGAGGAGTACCAGCGCTGGGCCAGCGACAGGCCGGCGTCCACCACCGCCAGACCCGCGATGATCACCGCGATCCAGACCACCACCCGGACCTCGCCGTGGCCGGTGATCTGGTTGACCACCCGGCCGGCCAGCACCGGGGTGGCGACGCCGATCAGCGCATCCAGAACGATGATCACCAGGAAGAACAGCAGCTCGAGGCGGTACGGCCGGGCGAAGGCGATCACCCGGCGGGCGGTGCCGGCCCGCAGCGCCCGCTTGGACAGCGTGGAGTCCCGGCGCATCGATCGCATCACCGAGTAGCCGCCGTGCATGCCGCCGCCCGGCATCATCGCGTCATCACCGCTCGATTATCCGGACTGCCGGAACCGGCCGCTGCCCGCCCAGGGTCTAATTCGCTGGCAGCGCAAACTTCGCCAACCCCGCTCCGGCGCCATCCAGCGTTCCTGGGAATCCGGGAGCCGCCCCCGCTACTCGGGCAGGCCAGCCAGCACCCGCAACTGCCGGTGCTGGGCCTCCCGCTCGGCCCGCTCCTGATCGCTCTGGGACCGGTCGGCAGCGGCCAGCAGCAGCGCCTTGATCTCCGCCACCGCGGACGCCGGCTTCTCCAGGATGCTGGCCACGAACCGCTCCCCCGCCGCGGCCAGCTCGTCCGGGGCGACCACCGAGCTGACCAGCCCGATCCGCTCGGCCTCGGCGGCGTCCACCCGGCGGCCGGTCAGGCAGATCTCGGCGGCCCGGGAGTAGCCGACCAGCTCCACCAGCCGCTTGGTGCCACCCAGGTCGGGCACCAGGCCGAGGCTGACCTCGGCCATGGTGAACCGGGCGTCCGAGGCGGCGATCCGGACGTCGCAGGCCAGGCTGAGCTGGAAGCCGGCCCCGACCGCGTGGCCCTGCACCAGCGCGAGGCTGACCAGTCCGGGACGCGCGAAGACGCCCAGGCCGTGCTGGTAGCTGGCGATCTCGGCGCTGGCCTCGTCGTGCCCCATCCGGGCCAGCTGCAGCACGCCGGGGATGCCCTCGATGCCGTCGGGGGTGAACAGCGCCCGGTCCAGCCCGGCCGAGAAGGACGAGCCCTCGCCGCGCACCACCAGCACCCGCACCGTGCCGGGCAGCGCGTTGACCGTCCGGCTCAGCCAGGCCCAGGTCAACGGGGTCTGGGCGTTGCGCTTGGCCGGCCGGTTCAGCGTGACGGTGGCAACCTGGTCAGCCTGGGACAGCTGGACGCCGAACCCGGCGTCGGCCGGGATGCCGGACGCCCAGGTAGCAGTCCCGGCCGTCAGGAGACGTTCTTCTTTCCCCGGGTGGCGCCGCCGCGGCTGCGCAGCGACACCTCGTTCTCGCTCAGCAACCGGTGGATGAAGCCGTAGGAGCGGCCGTGGCTGTCCGCCAGTTCGCGGATGCTGCGGCCCTTCTCATACTGCTTCTTGACTTCGATCGCCAACTTGCTTCGGTCGGGCCCCGTGATGCGGGCGCCCTTTTTCAGATCAGCCACCGTCAGTCCTCTCATTGGATGCCGAGCGCCGTGATCCTTTTTGCACGCAATCACCTTGCTAGCAGGCCGGCCAGCCCACCGCAATGGGCAACTCGCACGGCTGCAGTCAATGTGGGCGATCCAGTCAAGGACCCGGACCGGCGCGATCAGGTCGGGCGCGGAGCGCCGGCGGCGTCAGGCCAGCGCGATCAGGTCTGCCAGGTCGGCGCTCCAGGAGTCCTCGACCCCGTCGGGCAGCAGGATGACCTTGTCCGGGTTCAGGGCCTGCACCGCGCCCTCGTCGTGCGTCACCAGCACGATGGCCCCGGTGTAGCGGCGCAGCGCGTCCAGCACCTGCTGCCGGCTGGCCGGGTCGAGGTTGTTGGTGGGCTCGTCCAGCAGCAGCACGTTGGCCGCGCTGGTCACCAGCATGGCCAGCGCCAGCCGGGTCTTCTCGCCACCGGAGAGCACCCCGGCCGGCTTGTCGACGTCCTCGCCGGAGAACAGGAAGGCGCCCAGCACACTGCGCAGTTGCAGGTCGGCGGGGTCCGGGGCGGCGCTGCGCATGTTCTCCAGCACCGTCCGTTCGGTGTCCAGGGTCTCGTGCTCCTGGGCGTAGTAGCCCAGCCGCAGGCCGTGGCCCTGCACCACCTCACCGGTGTCGGGCTGCTCCGCGCCGGCCAGCAGCCGCAGCAGGGTGGTCTTGCCGGCGCCGTTGAGGCCCAGCACCACCACCCGGGTGCCCCGGTCGATGGCCAGCCCCACGTCGGTGAACACCTCCAGCGAGCCGTAGGACTTCGACAGGCCCTCGGCGGTCAGCGGGGTGCGCCCGCACGGAGCCGGCTCCGGGAAGCGCAGCTTGGCCACCTTGTCGCGCACCCGCACCTCGGCCAGGCCCGCGTCGAGCGCGTCGGCACGGCGCAGCATCTGCTGGGCGGCCTTGGCCTTAGTGGCCTTGGCCCGCATCTTGTCGGCCTGCCCGCGCAGCGCGTCGATCTTGCGCTCGGCGTTGGCTCGCTCCCGGTTGCGGCGCCGCTCGTCGGCCTCGCGCTGGCCGAGGTAGGTCTTCCAGCCGACGTTGTAGACGTCCACCACGCTGCGGTTGGCATCGAGGTACCAGACCTTGTTGACCACCGCGTCCAGCAGCTCCACGTCGTGGCTGACCACGATCAGGCCGCCCTTGTGCCCCTTGAGGAAGTCGCGCAGCCAGGTGATCGAGTCGGCGTCGAGGTGGTTGGTGGGCTCGTCCAGCAGCAGGGTGGAGGGCTCGCCGGCCGAGTCGGCGAACAGGATCCGGGCCAGCTCGATGCGCCTGCGCTGCCCGCCGGACAGCGTCCCCAGCGGTTGGGCCAGCACCCGCTCGGGCAGGCCCAGGTGCGCGCAGATCCGGGCTGCCTCGGCTTCGGCGGCATACCCGCCGAGGCTGGAGAACCGCTCCTCGAGCTGGCCGTAGCGGCGGACCAGCGCCTCGTCGCCGTGCTCGTCGGCCAGCCGGTGCCCGACCGCGGTGAGCTCGTGCAGGATCGCGTCCAGGCCGCGGGCCGACAGCACCCGGTCACCGGCCTTCTGGGCGAGGTCGCCGGTGCGGGGGTCCTGCGGCAGATAGCCGACCGGGGAGCTGCTGCTCAGCTGGCCGGCGTGCGGCAGCGCCTCGCCGGCCAGCACTTTGAGGGTGGTGGTCTTGCCGGCGCCGTTGCGGCCGACCAGCCCGATCCGGTCGCCGGGCTGGACCCGCAGCGTGGTGGGTTCCAGGAGCAGCCGGGCACCCGCGCGCAGTTCCAGGTCGGTCGCGGTGATCATGGGAGTAGCACTTTCGGTTTCGGGCTGGCGGGCCGGACGGCTGCGGAGGCGGTTGGTCCAATGCTCAGCGCGGAACGGTGCTCACGTCTGACCAGGGTACCGGACCGCGGGCCAGGTACCGTTTCTCCAGAATGCGGCGGCTCCAGCAACGGGGACCGCTCGACGGCGGATGGTGGACGATGCAGTTCAACGACGACGCCCAGCTCGACACTTCGCAGGTACAGGACGCCCGGGGCGGTGGCGGGTTCGGCGGCCTCGGCGGGAGGGGCGGCCTGGCTGCCGGTGGCGGCGGGCTCGGACTGGTCGGCCTGATCGTGGTGGTGCTGTTCAACGTCCTCGGTGGCGGGGGTGGCGACGGCTCGACCGGCTCGCTGCCCGGCGGCCTGAGCAGCCTCGGCCAGGGCTCCAACCCCAGCTCGGTCGACAACTCCGACCTGGCCAGCGAATGCAAGACCGGTGCCGACGCCAACCAGCGATCGGACTGTGCCATCGTCGCCGACATCGACTCGATCCAGGCGTTCTGGACCAGCGAGCTGCCGGAGCTGGGCAAGCGCTACACCAAGTCCCCCACCGTGTTCTTCACCGGCCAGGTCAGCACCGGCTGCGGGGCCGCCGACTCCGGGGTGGGCCCGTTCTACTGCCCGGCGGACAAGAAGGTCTACATCGACCTGCAGTTCTTCGACGAGCTCAAGACCCAGTTCGGCGCCACCGGCGGGCCGTTCGTCAACGCCTACGTGCTGGCCCACGAGTACGGCCACCATGTGCAGGACCTGCTGGGCATCTCGGGCAAGATCGACCGCGGGACCGGCGCGAACTCCGACTCGGTACGGCTGGAACTGCAGGCCGACTGCCTGGCCGGGGTGTGGGCCAACCACGCCACCACGGTGCCGGCGGCCAACGGCCGGCCGTTCATCGAGAACCTCACCCAGTCCGACATCAACGCCGCACTGGACACCGCGGGCCGGATCGGCGACGACTGGATCCAGTCCCACCTGGGCAGCGGCGGGGTGGACCAGAGCAAGTTCACCCACGGCTCGTCCGCGCAGCGGCAGAAGTGGTTCGGCACCGGATACAAGGGCGGTGACCCTGCCGGCTGCGACACCTTCGCCGCGTCCAGCCTCGGCTGAGCGACGGCGTAGACGGACACGCGCCAACCGATGGACAGACGATCCTGATAAGTCGGCCGCCTTAGATAACGGTGGAGTAATTCCACCGGCTGGTCCAGAATGCCTGCCGAGTGCCGTTCGCTCGGGCAGGATAGCCAGCGGGTGGTGCGTTGCCTGTCTATGGGGGGACTGAGGTGGCTGAGGGTTCCGCGCTCTTCTTCGGCGTCGCAGTGGACCACTACGACTCGGGCCTCCCCAAACTCGACCATCCGATCGCCGATGTCATTGGGATACAGCGCCTGCTGGTCGGCTTCGAGGGCGAGCCGCTGTGCGACCCAGTTGAGGAGGAGATTCGCGCTCGACTGCGCCAGATCAAGGGACATTTTCCAGACCACGACGGTGTGCTGGTTGCCGTGTGGTCAGGCCATGGCGTTGCCCCCGGGCAGAAGACGTCCCTGCGACTGATGGCCAAGAACAGCGACCCCGACCCGACGGGAGGCCTGTCTCCAACCGATGTGCTCGGACCGTGCGCGTTGTCGGGCGCCAATCAACTGCTGTTCGTGGTGGACACCTGCTTCGCCGGCGGCGCCGTGGATACCGCAGCGATCGCCGCGGAACTGTTCGGGTCGCTGACCACGTCGAGCGCTAGGCCACCCTGGGTGGGAGTTCTCGCGGCCACCCAGGCTGACCTGACGGCTCGCGACGGCGTCTTCGCCAGGGAGTTGCAGCGGCTGTTGGCCGATGGCCCCACAGATCCGGACCTCAAGCGCCGGTGGTCGGTGCACAGTCCCCAAGTGCGGGGTGACGATCTATGCGACGCCTTGCTCAAGGAATGGCCAGCTATCGAGCCTCAACAGCCGGTCTACCAATCGACTGGCAGTGCCTGGTTCATGGTGCGGAATCCACTGTGGGTAGAAAACGCGCCACCGCAGGTCGTCGAGCACCTGCTGCTTGCCGCGCGAAGTGGCGAGGGGCCGCAGTCGTGGTTCACAGGTCGCACCGCAGAAGTCGACCAGGTTGTCGGTTGGGTGCATGAACGTCAGCTCGGCGTGCACGTCATTACCGGTTCCGCTGGTACCGGCAAGTCGGCCGTGCTCGGCCGGGTGGTCAGCGCATCGGTGCAGGCCGAGCGAAAGCGCCTTCTTACGCAGGGTCCACTGGGACATGCTGATCCGGGACTGGGCTCGATCGTTGCCCATGCCCATGCCCGAGGCCTGACTGCGAACCGGCTTGCTGAGGTGCTCAACGCGGGCCTGGAGGCCACTGGTTTCCTGGACCGAACTGAACATGGACGGACCAATGCGAACCTGCTGCTCGGCGCGGTCGAACAGGCCGCGGCTGGTTGGCCGGCCGGCCAGCCTCCGGTACTGGCGGTGGACGGGCTGGATGAGGCCCGAGGCGAAGCCTTCGATATCGCGCGCAACCTGCTGGTCCGGCTAGGTGAATGGGTGACAGTGGTCGTATCGACCCGCAATATTCTCGGCGAGGGTGACAGTCCCGACCTAGTCGGCTCGCTCGGCCACCTGTCCGGTCTTTTAGACCTCGACGATGCCGCAGCTGCGGAGAGTGGGCGGCGGGCCATGCGGTCCTACATCAACAACCGCCTGCGGGGTGTCGCTAAATCCATGGATCCGGAACTGGTCGCCGACGAGTTCCTGAGACGGACTGAGGCAACCTCGGGAGAGCCATTCCTGATCGCACGACTGCTCACCGACCAACTCCGCAAGGATCCGGTCGACACGGCGTCGGATGGCTGGCAGCCGCGGATCGTCACGTCGCTGACGAGTGCGTTTGAGCTGAACCTGGCCATGCTGGAACCCCCTCGGCATCGGATCGGGACGGATTCGGCAAAACTCGGGCGCGAGTTACTTGCCGCCCTGACATGGGCGTACGGTGCGGGTTTTCCGGAGGACGAGTGGCTGTGCGTTTCACAGGCGCTGTCGAACCTGGAACCACCCGCAAACCGTGACGATGTCTCCTGGCTGCTGAATCAGCTCGGCCGGTTCGTCATCCAGGACGGCGAGGGCGGCGTGGCGGTATACCGACTGGCTCATCAAAGCATCGCCGACCTACTGCGAACGGCTCTCTCCGACGAAGCATTTGAAGCCAGGGCCCGCGCCGTGGCGTCGGGGTTGCTGAGGCGTTATCGGAGCTTATTGGAAGACGGGATGCCAACTGAGCAGCCGGTCTACCTCTGGCGGTACGCCTGGCGGCATGCAATTCAGGCCGGCCCAGACGGTCTAGACATGCTACGCGACCTCAGCACCGGTTCACCCTCTCTGCGCCCGGATGTGGCCGTGGCATGTCATGCGCTGAGTACCTATTTGGCTGAGCGACGGGACCCAATAGGCGCGCTTGCCCTTGCCGAGGAGGCCGTCCAGCGGTACCGGGTGCTGGCGACTGAGAACCCGGCCTACCTGCCTAACCTGGCCTCGGCGTTGAGCAACCTCGGCATCTGCTACAGCGAGGTCGGCCGCCGGCAAGAAGCGGTCGCACCGGCCGAGGAAGCCGTCCAGCGGTACCGGACGCTAGCGGCCGAGAACCTGGCTCACCTGCCCGACCTGGCCTCGGCGTTGGGCAAACTCGGCAACCCATACAGCGAGGTCGGCCGCCGGCAAGAAGCGGTCGCACCGGCCGAGGAGGCTGTCCAGCGGTACCGGGTGCTGGCGTCTGAGAACCCGGCCTACCTTCCCGACCTGGCGACGGCGTTGGGCAACCTCGGCATCCGCTACAGCCAGGTCGGCCGCCGGCAAGAAGCGGTCGCACCGGTCGAGGAGGCCGTCCAGATGCGTCGGGTGCTGGCGGCCGAGAACCCGGCCTACCTGCCCGACCTGGCCTCGGCGTTGAGCAACCTCGGCAACCGCTACAGCGAGGTCGGCCGCTGGCAAGAAGCGGTCGCACCGGTCGAGGAGGCCGTCCAGCGGTACCGGACGCTAGCGGCCGAGAACCTGGCTCACCTGCCTAACCTGGCGACGGCGTTGAGCAACCTCGGCATCCGTTACAGCCAGGTCGGCCGCCGGCAAGAAGCGGTCGCACCGGTCGAGGAGGCCGTTCAGATGCGTCGGGTGCTGGCGGCCGAGAACCCGGCCTACCTGCCCGACCTGGCGACGGCGTTGAGCAACCTCGGCAGCCATTACAGCCAGGTCGGCCGCCGGCAAGAAGCGGTCGCACCGGTCGAGGAGGCCGTCCAGATGCGACGGCTGCTGGCGGCCGAGAACCCGGCCTACCTGCC
>NZ_DATINC010000040.1:0-24876 GCF_035474675.1 Jatrophihabitans sp.
CCGGACCGCTGGGCGGACGAGCACGTGCCGATCGGGCGGGCCCGGCGCTGGCTGGTCCGGGCTTCGGGCGGCGGACCGTTGCACGCGCCGGATGCTGCGGACCTGTCGATCCTGACCTTCGGCAACGGGCTGCCGATGAGCCTGCGGGTGGCCGGCACGCTGGCCGGGCAGGGGGTGTCCACCGCGGTGCTGGACCTGCGCTGGCTGTCCCCGCTGCCGGTGTCGGACATGCTGCGCGAGGCGGCCGGCAGCGGCCAGGTGCTGGTGGTGGACGAGACCCGGCGCTCGGGCGGGGTGTCGGAGGGCATCGTCACCGCGCTGGTCGACGGCGGGTTCCGCGGCCCGATCCGGCGGGTGACCAGCGCCGACAGCTTCATCCCGCTGGGCGACGCGGCCCGGGCGGTGCTGCTGGACGAGGCGACCGTGCTGGCCGCCGCCCAGGCCCTGCTGGCGGCGACGGAGTAGCGGTGGGGCACCCGTACTGGCCGGTGTTCGACCTGCGGCTGTCGGTGGCAGACCTGGAACTGCGGCCGATGACCGAGGCCGACCTGCTGCCGCTGGCCGAGTTGCTGCCCGACGACGTGGAGCTCGACCCGGCCGCCACCCGGTACCCGGGGCTGTCCGAGGCGGCCAACCGCCGGGTGATCGGCTTCCAGCACTACTGGAAGAGCTACGGCAGCTGGCGTCCGGAGCGGTGGCGGCTGCCGTTCTGCGTGCGGGCCGGCGGGGAGCTGGTGGGCGTGCAGGAGCTGGAGGCGGAGGACTTCGCGGCGCTGCGCACCGTCTACAGCGCCTCGCACCTGATCGCTCCGGCTCGCGGCCGGGGGATCGGCCGGCAGATGCGCCGCGCGGTCCTGGCGCTGGCCTTCGGCCCGCTGGCGGCCGAGGCCGCGGTCAGCTCGGCCTGGCAGGACAACCATGCCTCGCTGGCGGTGTCCCGGGCGCTGGGCTACCGGCCGAACGGCGAGTCCCGGCACCGCCGCGACGACGGGGTGGACACCATGCGCTACCTGCGGCTGGGTCGTTCGGACTGGCTGGCCGGCACCGGCGCGGACGGGGTGCGGATCGAGGGCGTCGAGCCCTGCCTGCCGTACTTCGGACTCGACGCCGGGAGCAGTCCGGCTGAGGCCGGCGACTGACCGGCCTGGAGCGACTGTTCTAAAAAACGGTTGTCCTGGCGACCGATCCTTATGACAGTTCGGGGTCTCAGGCTGGACGTCTCAGGCGGGGCTGCTCAGGTCGGCGACCAGCACTCGTCCGGTGCGCGTCGACCGGCGCTGCCGGAGCTCGAACCCCAGCCGGCCGGCCACCTCGATCAGGTTCTCGTCGCTCTCGACGGCGAAGCCGTGCCGGGCCAGCAGCCGGCGCAGCGCGGCCGGGGTCCAGAGCGAGCGCCACGGCTCGCCCGCCATCGGGTGGGAGCCGCCCCGCTTGAGCATCGCCCACACCACGACCCGGCCGAGCATGCTGGCCACCGCCGGCTGCTGGTAGTTGACGATCAGCCGGCTGCCGGGGGCCGACAGCGCCCGGATCGCGGCGACGGTGGCCCGGACCTGGCCGCGGGTCAGGTAGGCCACCACCCCCTCCCACAGCCAGGTGGTGGGTCGGGCGGGGTCGTGCCCGGCGCCGGCCAGCGCGCTGCCCAGCTCGTCGCGGTCGAACCGCACCGGGGCGAAGCGCAGCGATCCGGCCAGCGGTGCCAGGGTCCCGATCCGGTCGAGCTTGTCGGCCTGGCTGGCCGGGTGGTCCACCTCGATCACCGTGGTGCCGGCGAGCTCGGGCAGCCGCCAGGCCCGGGAGTCCAGGCCGGCGCCCAGGATCACCAGCTGATCGGCCGCCCGCTGCCGGACGGCGTCGTCGATGGCGACGGTGCGCGGCACCATCATCTCCGCACACCCCTGCACCAGCTCGTAGGCCATCCGGTCGCGCCAGCCGGCGGGCGGCTGGCCGGCCCGGACCTGCTCGACGACCTCGCGCTCGGCCGGGCGCAGCAGCACCGGCGCGATCGGGTCGGAAAACCGGTCCACCGCCAGCCGGCCATGCGCGGCGGCGCGGCCCTGGCAGACCAGCACTGCGGTCCGGCTGGCACCGCTGGCGTCGTCCATGATCGCCATCCTCGCATCGCGAGCAGGCAGCCCGCCGGAGTAGAACTGTAGAGATGAGCGAACCGACATCGAACGAGCAGGATCCCGCCGCCGAGGACGCCGTCCGGCAGCACACCCAGACCGACACCGAGGGCGGCGACGCGTCCGAGCAGGGTGCCGACGCGCCCCGCGAGCACACCGAGGACCCCGCCGAGGGCTGACCAGCCGGCTCGCGACCGCTACCGGACGAGCCCCTGGGCCCGCAGCAGCTCGCGGATGCCGGCCAGGTTCGCGCTCGACAGCCTGCGGCTGGTGCGCTCCTGCTCGTCCTCGTCGGCCATGCCGAAGGCCCAGAACGGCGCGCCGTCCGAACCCATCACCAGCATCCGGTCCTTCTGCGCCGGCCCGCGGACCGTCAGGGTCACCGTCTGGGCGGCGGCGCGCACCGAGTGCAGCAAGGTGTGCTCGATCGTGTACGCGCTGCCCGCCGTCTCCTGCCGGATGAACCGGGGGCGCAGCACCGCCGGGTCGAGGTCCAGGGACAAGGGGGCCCAGTCGCCGTACAAGGTCTGCTCGTACCCGCCGGCCAGGATCAGGGAGGTGAAGTTGAAGCGGTGGTTGTGGGGCGTGTCAACGTAGCCGTCGTGGAAGATGTGCATGCGAAGCCGGACGCCGCTGGCCCGGTCGTGCAGCAGCACCACCTTGTCGAAGATCTCCAGCCGCTCCGACAGCGACCGCAGGTGCTCGTCGGCGAACATCTCCTCCAGCGCCCGGCCCAGCCAGGCCGGGTCGGCGACCAGCTCCCGCAGCAACGGCGGGGCCTGGGCCGCGACCTGCTCGATGTCGTCCCACCGGATCTGCCGCAGGCCGGCCAGCACCTCCGCCTCGGTCACGACGGTGGTCATCGGGCCTCCTCGGCGTCGGCGGGCTCCAGGTCCGACAGCGAGTGCAACCCGGGCACCGGACCTCGCAGCAGCAGCACCGGCCCCAGGAAGGCGCTGGCGCAGGAGAGCCAGAAGGCGGCCCTGGTGCCCAGGCCGACCGCCAGCCCGCCCGCGACCAGCGACCCGACCGGGGTGGCGCTCCAGGACACGAAGCGCACGGTGGCCATCACCCGGGCCAGCAGGTGCGGCGGGCTGGCGGTCTGGCGGTGGGTGCGGGTGATGATGCTGCCCATCACCACGCCGGCGGCGAAGCCGGCGTTGCCCACCGAGAACACCAGCGCGCCCGGCACGCCGCCGAGCAGCGGCATCAGCAGCGCCAGGGCGGCGCCGGTGAAGGTGGCGGTGAGCATCACCCGCGCGCCGCCGAACCGGCGCTCCAACCGGGGCGTGAGCCACGAGCCGATCACCGCGCCGATGCCCTCGGTGGCCATCAGCAGGCCCACCGCCGCAGGCGAGGCACCCAGGTCGCGGACCAGGTAGACCGGCGTCAGCGCCAGCAGCGCGCCGCAGGTGAAGTTGATCGCCGTCGCCCACACCACGCAGGGAAACATCACCGGATGCGAGCGCACGAACCGCCACCCGTCGCGGATCTGGCTGCCGATGCTGGCGGCCGGCACCGGCGGGGTGCGCCGTTCGGGCAGGGTACGCAGGACCGCGCCGGAGAACAGGAACGACACCGAGTCGACGAGCAACGCCGGGGCGGCACCCAGCGCCTGGACCATCAGGCCGCCCAGCGACGGGCCGCTGAGCTGGGTGACGGCGTAGGTGCCCGACACCAGGCTGTTGCGGGCGGTCAGCTGGCTCTTGTCGACGATGGCGGGCAGGAAGGTCGCGGTGGCCACGTCGAACAGCACGGTGGCCAGGCTGATGACGGCCGCGGCGAGCAGCAGGTGGGCGAAGGTCAACCGGTCCAGCCACCAGAGCACCGGCAGGCTGCCGATGGCCACTGCCCGGACCACGTCGGCGCCCACCTGCAGGCCGCGCAGCGGCAACCGCCCCACGATGACCCCGGCCGGCAGGCCGAGCGTGATCCAGCCCAGGTAGCCCATGGCGGTCAGCAGGCTGATCTGGAAGGCGGAGGCGTCGAGCAGCGTGATGGCGATCAGCGGCAGCGCCACCAGCGTGACGCCGGAGCCGACCTCGCTCACCGCCGAGGCGGTCCAGTACCGCCAGAACAGCGAGGTGCTCGACCGGGTGACCGGCGCCGTCTCGCTAGTGGTCATCGCCGGGCCTCACATCCGGAAATCGGGCGGGGATAGGCTTTCGCGGTGACCGTGGAGGAGCTGTACGCCGCCGTGCTGCAGCGGGCCCACCAGCGTCCCGAGGGCAGCGGCACCGTGCACTGGCTCGACCAGGGTCCCGACGGGCTCGGCAGGAAGCTCCTCGAAGAGGCTGCCGAGGCATGGATGGCGGCCAAGCACGAAGACCGGGACAGCGTCCGGCTGGAGCTGTCCCAGGTGCTGTACTTCGTGGTGTGCCTGATGGTGTCCCGGGGCGTGACCCTCGACGAGGTCTTCGACCTGCTCTGAGCCCGGGCAACGGCGACCTGCCTGGTGGACAACCCCGGCCCGACGCGACATGTCCGCTTGCTGCGAAAGGTCCGGTAGGACACCGGCTCACACTACCGCGCCCGGGATCAGGCCGGCGGCCTGGAACGCCTCGCGAGTACGCGGCTGGTCCAGGGCGCCCACCTCGGTGAAGTAGCGCACCGCCGAGGAGGCTGCCGCCGCGATCTCCGAGCTCACCCGCCACCGCGGCCAGGATTCCTGCACCACCTGGTCGAGCTGGTCCTTGCCGATGCCGACGCTCACCAGGTTGCGGGCCGCACGGGTGTAGTCGGGCTCCAGGAAGGCATGGACGATCTCGGGCAGGAAGGGCCCGACCGCGGCCTGCTCCGGCTCGGTCAGGGCCGGCCAGAGGTGGCGCAGGATGGCGCGGAAGTAGACGTGGTGGCGGCCCTCGTCCTCGGCGTGGTCGCGGACCAGGTCACGCACGCTGCGCGGCAGTCGGGGGTCGGCCGGAAGGTCGGACAGGATGCTGGAGATGAGCGTCTCGCTGACGACTGCGAACAGCAGCTCCTCGATGCCGCGCAGCTGCCAGGGCAGCGCCTCGTGAATCCGGTCGAGCCGGTCGACGAAGGAGGCCATCCCGCCGGCGTTGACGTGCCCGATGCCGGTCTGGCGCTCCAGTTGCTGGATGAAGTCATGGCTGAACTGGGCATGCCAGGCCTCGTCGGTGACGATCTTGAACGCGTCGGCCCGGGCCTGGGCGGGAATCGGCAGGCCCGCGCGGTTGCGGCTGATCTTGATGGCCACCGGGATGACCGCCAGCGACTCCAGCTCGGTGGTGAAGTCGAGGTAGTCGTAGAGCCGCTGGATCAGCAGCTGGCGGCGGACGTCGGGCCCGAGTTCGACGACCAGCGGATGGTCGACCACCGGGTACAGCTCGGGCGGGAAGAAGACGTCCTCGGTGCCGGCCGAGGTCAGCACCCGGCGCGGGTTGCGCCGCACGCTGGCCCGGTCGTCCCAGCGCGCCATGGCGTTCGTCCGGTCGCTGCAGGCCGTCGCGAGGGCGGTGTCGCGGGAACTCGTCCGCACCCTCACCAGTTCCTGCAGCGCGGCTTCGCGATACACCCCCTCACTGTCCTCTCCGGCGCTCGGCATGCTTGCCCCAGCACCCTAGGCGCCGGGTGCCGGGCGGAGCCATCCATTCGGCTTTTGACGAAAGTCGGTTCTCACCGGCCGGCGCCCGCCGAAGGCGTACCGGGGAGCTGCCCGGCCGACGCGGTCGCGGTGCCGGGCCCGGAGGAACTACTACGCTGCCAGAGCACGAACGACGTCGGGTTGGGGGAACACCGCAGTGACAGCACCGCTACGTCTCGGGATCATCGGCACCGGTTGGGGCAAGGTGCACGCGCAGGCGGCCCGGGACCTCGCCGGCGATGTCGAGGTCAGTGCGATCTGGTCCCGGCGCCCGGAACAGTGCGAGGCGGCGGCCGCCGAGCTCGGGTTGCCGGCCTCGGCCCGCGAAGCGGACTGGCAGGCGCTGGTCGAGCGCGACGACGTCGACGTGGTGGTGATCGCCGCTCCCGACCAGTTGCACCGCGACATCGCGGTCGCGGCGGCCGGCCGGGGCAAGCACCTGGTCTGCGAGAAGCCGTTGGCCCAGACCGCCGCCGAGGCCGAGACCATGCTCGACGCGGTCCGGGCGGCCGGTGTCCGGCACTTCACCGGCTTCCTCTGGCGCTACGCCGCCCCGGTGGCCACCGTGAAGGAGCTGCTGGAGCACGACCGGCTGGGCTCAGTGCTCGCGCTGGACATGCAGTTCCGGCTCGGGCCGCCGCGCCCCGGCCGGCAGTGGCAGCACGTGCGGTACGGCGGGGTGCTGAGCAACCTGGTGGTGCACATGGTGGATCTGGCCCGCTACCTGCAGGCGCCGGGGCAACCGGGCGGTCCCAGTACCTGGCAGGTGTGGGCGCACACCGCCGCCGAGCCGGGCTCGGCGGGGCTGTCACCCAACCAGGCGTGGCTGCACCTGCAGTGCGAGACCGGGCTCAGCGTGCGGCTGCAGGCCTCGCAGGACTGGGGAATCCGGACCGACTTCCCGTTGCGGGTAGAGGTGCACGGCAGCCGCGCCAGCGCGGTGGCCCGCGCCAATCCGCTGCGGCCGGAATCCGACCGGGTCGAGCTGGTCGAGCAGCTGTCCGGCGCCGCCGAGGAGCAGGCGCTGTGCCATCCGGGCGGCCGGCCCTCCCCGCCCGGGTCCTCGACGTCGGCGTCGGCCTACCTGCTGCCGGCCACCAGGCACCTCTACCGGGCGTTCGTGCTGCCGGCGCTGCGCCGCCCGGCGGCCGGCGACGCGCCGATCTCCGCCGACGCGTCGACCCTCTCCGACGCGCCGAGCTTCGCCGACGGCCTGCTGGCCCAGCAGATCCTCGACACCGCCCTGAGGTCGGTGCGCTCGCGCACCTGGGAGCCGATCTCGTGGTGAGCCACCCCTCGCCGAACGGAGGCAACGACCTGTGACCGAGCGCGTGACCGCCGAGATCGCCGAGTACTACGGCAACCGCTACGACGAGGGCCGCCGGATGCTGAAGGGGGTGCACGAGAAGCTGGAATGGATTCGCACCCTGGAGATCCTGGACGACCTGCTGCCGGCGAAGGCGCGGGTCCTGGACGTGGGCGGCGGCACCGGCGTGTACGCGCGTGCCCTCACCGCGGCCGGGCACCGCGTCAAGCTGCTGGACCTGGTGCCCGGGCACGTGGCCCAGGCGCTGGCCGGCGAGCCCGCCGTCGAGGCCGCGGTGGCCGACAGCCGCAGCCTGCCCGAGGCCGACGACAGCTACGACGCCACCCTGCTGCTAGGACCGCTGTACCACCTGATCTCCGAGCAGGACCGGATCACCGCGCTCACCGAGGCCGTCCGGGTCACCCGGCCGGGTGGCGTGGTCGCCGCGGCGGCGATCTCCCGCTTCCAGGGACCGCTGGACTTCGCGGCCACCGGCCGGCTGGTGGGTCCCTGGATCGAATGGTCCCGGCGGCTCATCGACGACGGCGTGCACGACGCCAGCAACGGCTGGTTCACCCACGCCTACTTCCATCGCGCCGAGGAGCTCGAGCACGAGTGCCGGGCCGCCGGCCTGCGGGACGTGGTCATCCACGGCGTCGAGGGGCCGGCCTGGACGGTGGCCGAAGCCACCCAGCACTCCGAGTCCGCCGAGACGACCTTCCAGTCCGCCCTGGAACTGGCCCGCGCCCTCAGCAGCGAACGGTCCCTGGTGGCCGCCAGCGCCCACCTGCTCGCCACCGGCACGGTCGGCTAGCGCGCCGCCCTGTGAAAGTCGCGGGAAGCCCGGCCGGTCCGCGCCGCGGGAAGTCCGGCCGGCCCGCTAGTCCTGCTCGAGCACGCTCCAGTCATTGGCGTAGAGGCGCTCGGAGGACCAGGTGGCGACCGGGTTGACGTCGTACTGCAGCCCGGACATCAGCAGCACCCGGACGCGTTCGGACACCGGCACGTTGCAGCGCTCCAGCGCATCGAAGAGCGGCTCGCCGTCGTCGACGGTGTAGGCGCCGTGACCGGACAGGTACCAGCTCGCATACAGGGCGTGCAGCCCGTCGACGCGGCCGCGCAGCTCCCGGGCGCGCAGCTGCGGGGACAGCTCGCGGTCGGCCAGCACCGCGGCGATGCCGGCCGGGACTTCGCTCTCGCAGGCCGCGATCAGCTGCCGCAGCAGCGGGTACTCCGCCCGGGCGAAGTCGCGGTAGGCCGGGCGCTGCCGGTGGTAGGGGAGCGGCGCGACGGTGGCGCAGGCCTCGGCCGTCAGGGCCCGTAGCTGCCGGGCTGGTGCGGAGTCGGCCGGGCCGGTCGCGGCCAGGTTGGCCAGGATCCGGCGCTTGAGCTGCAGGGCCGCGGCCGGCATGGTGGCCGCGGCCGGCAGCTCGGTCTCCAGCAGCGGGCGCCAGACGTCCTCGGCCAGCGGGCCGGCCGCATCCAGGATCTCCGCCAGCCCGGCGACGCCAAAGAACACCGTGCCCTGGCAGAGGGTCGCGCCGGGGTCGTCGGCGGTGTGCAGGCCGACGTGCACGGCGCTCAACCGCCCCATCGCCGAGCGCAGGTCCTCACCCGCGGGCCGGGCCGGGCTCGCGTCGCCCTTGATCGCCTGGATTCGCTCACCCAGCGAGTCGAACCCGCCCGGGTCTCCCTCCAGCACCACCAGCCCGGCCGGCCCGGACTCGAACAGCCGGTGGTGCAACCACACCTGCCGGCCCATCAGCGTCAACTCGTGCCGGTACAGGGCGTTGAAGTCGGCCGGGGTGAGCCGCCGGACCCGCAGGGCCAGCACGGACGCCGCACACCGCCTGCCGAGCTCGGCGACCAGCGCAACGGCGCTGCCGGCCTGCAGGGCGTCCGGGCGCAGCACGATGAAGGCGATCCGGGGCAGCCGGGCCAGCGCGCCCGGGGACAGCCGCCGGAGCAGGCCGTCGGCGAGCGGCCGGCCGTCGCGCAGTTCCGCGCCGTGCTCGCCCAGCGTGCGCCTGAGCCGGTCGGCGTCGAGCCCGCTCATGCGCCCCTCACTTCCCTCGACGACGTCGTCGCCGACTCTATCGGCCGCCGGATCGCCCCCGCGCGACGCGAACGTTCGGCGCAGGCCGAATAGATGGCCCGGACGGCCACGACGTGGTTAGCGTGGCCGCTGTCAGGAGTGCACCGACGTTTCCGCCCGGGCCTGTCCGGCCGGGTGGAGCGCCGGGCCTCTGGACCGTCCAGGTTCTGGGAGGTGAAAATAGATGAAGAAGTACACCAAGCCGGCTGGCACGACCGTGACGTCAGCGACGATGCTGCGCAACAACACCTGAGGTACCGGGAGCTGCCGTGCCCTCCCTCGAGGGGGAGCACGGCAGCTCCTGACTCAGTAGCCCCTACCTACCTGCCGGCAGTGGATGTCGCCAGAAACGGAGCAACCTGTGTGTGGCATCGCGGCCGTCGCCCGGCTCGACGGCGGGGTGTTGGAGCCCGTCGCCGACGCACTCCTGGACCGGATGGCCGACATCCTCGAGCACCGGGGCCCCGACGACCGGGTGACCACCCGCCAGGGGCCGGTCGGAATGGCTTTCACCCGGCTGTCCCTGGTCGATCCGCAGCACGGCGGGCAGCCGCTGGTCAGTGACGACGGCAACCTGGTGCTGATCGCCAACGGCGAGGTCTACAACCACCGCGAGCTGGCGGCCACCCTGCCGGCCGGCACCACGCTGCGCACCCAGTCCGACTGCGAGGTGCTGCTCTACCTCTACCGCGAGCACGGCCTCAAATTCCTCGACTCGGTGCGGGGGATGTTCGGGATCATCCTCTGGGACCGCAAGAACGACGTTCTGGTGCTCGCCCGGGACCGGTTCGGCATCAAGCCGCTCTACTACCACCGCAACGACCGGCGCATCGTGCTCGGCTCGGAGCTGAAGACCCTGTTCGCCGACGCCGACACGCCCCGCCGGTTCGACTGGGCCGCAGCGCTGGCCAATCCCTACCTGACCAGTGCCGCCAGCCTGCACGACCGGGCGCCCGACACCTGGTTCGAGGGGCTGGAGTCGGTGCCCGCGGCCACCATCCTGCGCATCGAGCTGAACGGCGGCGCGACGGCGAGGCACCGGTACTGGCAGTTCCCGACCGAGACCGTGCCGGACGCGCGGGCCGAGGACCTCGTCGAGTCCTACGGGCAGGTGCTGGCCTCCTCGGTCGCAGAGTGCGCCACCGCCGACACCGAGATCGGCCTGTTCCTGTCCGGTGGCATCGACTCGGCCTCGGTGCTGGCGCACGCCGTCGGCCAGCTGGACCAGCTGCACACCTTCACCGTGCTGAGCGCGAGCACCTACCTCAACGGCGACGCCGAGCACGCGCACCGGCTCGCCGAGAAGTTCGGCGTACCCAACCACCAGGTGGTCTTCGACCCGTCCCGGGTGCCCTCACCCGAGGACTGGCTGCGCCTGGTGTGGCTGTGCGAGACGCCGCTGTGCGGCCCGGAGATCTACTACAAGCACGAGTTGCACCGGTTCGCCAAGCAGGTCCGCCCGGACCTGCGCGCCATGCTGCTGGGGGCGGCCAGCGACGAGTTCAACGGCGGCTACTCCTCGGAGCTGTCCGGCGGTGCCGGCTGGGAGGTGTGCGAGGCGAACCTGCGCTCCCTGGCCCGGCAGGGGGTGCTGCGCCGGCGTCCGGAGCTGAGTGCCTGGTGGGCCCCGGCCGAGCCGTCGTTCCTCACCGACGCAGCCGTGGAGTCGGTGGCCGGCACCGAGCTTGCCGACCCGTACCTGAGCTATCTCGACTGGGAGTACCGCAAGATCCAGCAGTACAACGTCTGGCACGAGGACCGGACGGCCGCCGGCAGCGGGATCGAGGCCCGGGTGCCGTTCCTGGACCACCGGCTGGTGGAGATCTCGGCGACGGTCCCGCGGCACCTGCGGCCCCGGCTGCTGTGGGACAAGACCATCCTGCGCGAGGCGATGAGCGGCGTGCTGCCCGAGGCCAGCGTGCAGCGTCCGAAGGGGCCCTTCTTCTACGGGCCCGGAACCCGGCACACCTACCAGGTGTTCGTCCGGATGCTGCTGCAGCAGGACGGCGCCCTGATCGAGCAGGCGCTGGCCGGTGCGGAGTCGGCGAGATTCCTCGACGGCGACGCCCTGCGGCAGGAGCTGGTCCGGTTCGCCGAGCGGCCGACCGACTCGCCCCGGCTGGAACTGGCGCTGCGGGTGGTCAACATGGGGCTGCTCTCACAGCTGGTGGAGCAGGCCGACACGATGTCGGTCACCCCGGACGCCGGCCCGCCGATCGAGTGGGCGAGGGCCTGGGAGCGGCCGGGCATCGAGCAGGCCGTGGGCCTCGGCCCGGCGTGGGATCTGGACTCGGTTCCCCGGCTGGCGCCCGAGGTGCTGCTGCTGGCCCGGCCGGGCAGCCCGGAGTGGTTCGTGGCCGTCGACGGCAGCATCGAGTACGTCCTGGACGAGAGCGAGCCGCCGGCCTTGGAGCTGCTCCGGGCGATCGACGGGGTACGCAGCCTGCGGGAGATCCTGGACCAGCTGGAGTGCACCGTCGCCGACGTCAGCGACACCCTGGCCGAGCTTGCCGAGCAGAACCTGCTGGCCTTCGGCTAGTCCGGCCGGCCCACCAGCTCCTCCAGCCGGACCACCACATCCTCGACCCCGGGCAGGGTGGCCATCTGCTCGCCCATCCGGGCTGCCCGTTGCCCGAAGGCGGGGTCGGCCAGCACCCGGCGGGCGGCCACCCGGATCGCGTCCGGGCTGCGCTCCTCCTCGGCAACCGTGATGCCCAGGCCCGCCGCCTGGCACCGGGCGGCGTTCCACGGATGGTCGAAGGCGAACGGCACCAGCACCAGTGCCACGCCGTAGCTCAGCGCGCCCAGGATGGTGGCCGGGCCGGCGTGGCAGACCACCAGGTCGCAGTGCGGCAGCACCGAGCCGTTGGGAATCCACTGCGCGACATGGACATTCCCCGGCTGGGGACCCAGCTCGGCGACGTCGGTGCCGCGTCCCACCGTGACGATGAGGTTCACCGGCTCGTCGCGCAGGCCGGCCACCATCGCCGTCAGCACCTCGGGATTGCGGGCGAAGGTGTTGCCGCTGGTGGCATAGACGGTGGGCCGGTCCGGGTCGAAGCCCGGCCAGTCCGGCTGCCAGCCCTGCTGCGGAGGGTCGAACATCAGGGGCCTGATCGCCATCGCCGAGGGCGGCACCGAACCGCCGTACAGCTCGGCGGGCATCGGCAGCAGCACCAGGTGCCGCTCGGGCATCAGCCCGTCCGGGTCGGGTGGCAGGCCGAGCTCAGCGCGCCGCTCGTCCAGCGCCGCCGAACCGCCGGAACCGGCCGGCGGGCGCATGCCGGTCACCTTGAGCTGGACGTGCGGAATGCCGAGTGCCTCCGCGGCCAGGCACCCGCCGAACTCGGTGTCGTCCCGGATGACCAGGTCCGGCCGCCAGTCCTCCGCCAGCTCGAGGATGTCGGCGGCCATCCGTCGGGCACACACCCCGGCGAGCAGGCGGTCGAAGTAGGCCGCCGAACGCTGCCCGGACGGCAACCCCGCCACCCCGAGAGCCTTCTGCAGCTCGACGAACTCGGTCGGCTCGCCGGCCGCGAAGGTGCGGAAGCCGAGCTCGGTGGCCTGCCCGGTCATCGGCTGCGGCAGCCCGAAGGCCACCTCGTGCCCGGCCCCGATCAGGGCCCGGGCGAGCGGCACGCTCTGCTGGAAGCACGAGTTGCCCTCGCCGGCCCGCCAGTAGTTCGTGGTCAGCAGTACTCGCATGAGGTGTCCGGCCCCGGCCTAGAGCCCCAGCAGGGGCGCCAGCCGGCGGAATCCGTCGAGCGGGTCGGTGCCGCGCGGGACCAGCACCTGCACCGCGAGATGGTCCGCCCCCGCCTCGAGGTGCTCGCGAAGCCGCGCCACGATGCGCTCGGACGGGCCGTAGGCGACCAGGTCGTCGATCAGCCGGTCGCTGCCCTCGCCGGCCAGGTCGTCGTCGGTGTAGCCCTGCCGGCGCAGGCTGTTGGCGTAGTTGGCCAGCGACAGGTACGGATGTACCACCGAGTCCCGGCCCAGCGCCCGCGCCACCTCGGCGTCCTCGGTGAGCACCACCTTGTGCTCGGGAGCCAGCAGCGCCTCGGTCCCCAGAATCTCGCGGGCCTGCCGGGTGTGCCGCGGGGTGGTCAGGTACGGGTGGGCGCCGTGCGAGCGCTCGGCCGACATAGCCAGCACCCGCGGCCCCAGGGCGCCGATCACGGTGGCGGTGCGCGGCACCCCGCCGGCCTCCAGCTCGTCCAGGTAGTCGAGCAACGCCTGGTACGGCTTGGCGTAGCGGGCTCCGTCGGTCTCGTGGTGACCCACCCCGATGCCGAGCAGCAGGCGGCCCGGTGTCGCCTCCTCGATCCGCCGCCAGGCAGCGGCGATGTCGGCCGCGTCGTCCTTCCAGATATTGATGATTCCGGTGGCCAGCACCAGCCGGATGGTGGCCCGCAGCGCGCGCTCGAGCAACCCGAGGTCACCGCCGGGGTTGCCGCCGACCCACAGCGTGCCGTAGCCGGCTTCCTCGACGCCGGCGGCCAGTTCCTCGGTCGCCAGTCGGGGCGGGGTCACGAACGCGCCGTACGATCCCAGCTGCAAGGGCATATTCTCGTCCTCCGATGGGTCGGACGGGATCTGATCCGGTCCGACCGGATCTCATCCGTCCGTTGGCAGTTGGCCGTTGCAGCCACCCTATACCGGCCCGCTGGCAGCGCGGTCGGGCACTGGGTGGGCCGCCACCGAGGCCGGTCGCCGGCATCGGCGCAGCGGTAGGCTCGCCGGTATGTCGCTGCGCCGGACGAGGGTTTCCCCTTCGTGAACGAGCCTTCCGGCCACGAATTCTCCGGTCCCGGCGCGGAATTCGTCCGGTCCGGTAGCGACGCCCTGCGCCGATTGGCCGGGCTGCCCAACGCGACCGACGACCTCGAGCTGGCGGCGACCGCGGTGGCCGAGATCGAGCAGGCGGCACGGGTGTTCGGCGGCACCGCCGACCACCGCCGGGTCGGTTTCTTCGGCTCGTCCCGAGTGCCGGCCGGCGACCCGCTGTACGAGCAGGCCCGGCTGCTCGGCGAGCTGATCGCCGCCGCCGGCTGGCAGGTGATCACCGGTGCCGGGCCGGGCCTGATGGCGGCGGCGAATGCCGGCGCGGGCATCGAGGGCGGCTACGGGGTGAACATCGCGCTGCGCTCGGCGGCGAAGGCGAACGAGTTCGTCGGCGCGGAACGCCACGTCGTCCACAAGTACTTCTTCCTGCGCAAGCTGACCCTGGTGCGGGCCTCGGCCGGGTTCGTGGTGATGCCGGGCGGCTTCGGCACGGCCGACGAGGCCTTCGAGCTGCTGACGCTGGCGCAGATGGGCAAGATGCCACCGGCCCCGATCGTGCTGCTCGACCAGCCCGGCGGCTGCTACTGGACGCGGTTCGTCGACTTCGTCGAGCACACCATGCTCGATACCGGCTACCTGCGCCCGGACAGCCTGGCGCTGTTCCGGGTGACCGACTCCGCGCCGGCCGCGGTGGCCGAGCTGGTGGGCTTCTATGCCAACTACCAGTGCCTGCACTGGACGGGGGAGCGGCGGCTGGTCCTGCACCTGCACCACCAACCTCCGCCGGCCGCGCTGGCCGATCTCGCCACCCGGTTCGCGGATTTCGCCGGCGAGGGGATCACCCCGGGCTCGGAGCAGCCGACCGACTGCGACGTCCCCGGTGCCGCGGCCGTGTCGCTGCTGGTCACCGCGAAGCGGTATGGCCGGCTGCGGCAGCTGATCGACGAGCTGAACGCGGCACGCTGGCTGACCGGGGCCGACTGAGCCGGCGTCCTGGCGCTGCTCGGCGAGGCGTCAGAACTGCTCGTCGTTCAGCTGCTCGATCAGGATCAACCCGCCCTTGTCCAGCTCGTACAGCACCCTCGACCCCACCCGGTGCCGGCACACGATGCCCGCGGCGACCAGGGTGGACAGGTGCTGGGAGACGGTGCTGGGCGCCAGCCCGGTGGCCCTGGCCAGCGCTGTGGTGGTGGCGGGGGCGACCAGCGACCGCACCACCGCCGCCCGGCTCCGCCCGATCAGGGTGGCCATCCGGTCGGCCTCGGGGCTGACCGCCGGTTCGGCAGCGCTGTCCTCCAGGACACCCGCACCCCGGGCCTGGTAGGAGACGCCGGCCGCGCCCGGCGCCGAGGAGAAGATCCGGGTGCCGGCTCCGAAGATCACCGGTACCAGCACGAAGGTGGTTCCGGTCAGCGAGTAGGCGCTGTCGGTCTGGTACGGAGCCGACAGCTGGGGCGGCTGCCAGATCACCCGGCCGCCCAGCTCCGCCAGCATCGCCGACGGCCCGTCGGTGGCCAGGGTGCGGCCCCGGACCAGGATCTCCTCCTCCAGCGCGCTGCTGATTCCCGCCCAGTACGGGGCGACGGCCGCCTCCCAGTACTCCTCGAGCCGGTCGGCGAACTGTGCCACGGCTGCCGGGCCGGCGGCGAAGCGCTGGCTGACGGCGGCGGGCTGCGACTCGTCGGCGGTGGCGGCCGCCGAGCGCAGCACGGCGAGCTCGTCGGCCATGGCGGGGCGCGGCGTCTCCGGCAGCGGTGTCAGGAAGGCAGGCAGCCGATGGGCGCGCAGCGTCGGCAGCCAGTCCTGGAGTTCCTGCCGCATGCCTTCCGGCATCCTCCGGCGGGCTCGGCGCGCCCACTCCCGGTAGGGCGCCGGCACGTCGCCGGGAAAGCGGACCAGCAACGCCAGGCTGGACAGCGACTCCCACAGCGGGCTGGTGGCGACCCGGGTCCGGTGCAGGGTCGCGTCGTCCAGGCGAATCCTGATCAAGGGCCGGACGTCCTTACCTCGGCCAGCGAGTTCTCCAGCAGGTAGCCGAGGAACTCGCCGGTGTCGGTCAGGGCTTCCTGCTCGCTCAGCTCGTAGGTCTCGGCCAGCACGGCGGCCAGCATGCCGACGGTCCGCCTGCCGTCCATGTGCTCGTAGAGCAGCGCTCCGGACTCGGACAGCTGCACCACCGTCTCGCCGAAGGCGAGCACCAGGCTGCCGTCCATCCGCCGGATTCGGGTGTCCAGCCGGCGGGCGGGGACGTCGTCGGGAGCGAGCGGTGCCGGCGTGCCCACCCTCACACCTCGATCTTCATCGAGATGTCCTGGCAGAGCGTCAGCACCTCGTTGATCCAGCGCGCCGGGTCGGCCGGGTCGTAGGTCTGCATGGTCTCCACCGCCCAGTACTCGGCGAAGGAGATGTGCAGCGGCTGCGCGGCCCGGACCCGGTAGGGAAGCCACTTCTGCACCGCGCTGCCGTACTCGCCCTTCGCCTCGAGCAGGGCGTCGATGGCGTGGTGGAACGCCTGCCGGGCGGCCAGCGTGGCGCCTTCGGCGCTGCCGGACTCGAGCTGGCCGAGGGCGTCCTCGACACATCCGTCGGCGAAGCCCAGCGACCTGGCGACCAGGAAGGACCGGAAGGCGCTGTCGTGCAACTCCGCTTTCCGCTGGCGGATCCAGTCCTCCCCCTCGAGGGCGACCGCGCTCGACAGCCGGGACAGGAAGGTCTCCTCGCGGGCGGTGAGGGCGTCGCCGGCCATCAGGTCACTGCGGAAGGCCTCCCAGGACACCTTCTCGATCAGCTGCCCGACCTGGGTGTCGAGCCAGTAGCTGATCTCCCAGCGCCGCGATCCCACGTAGAAGGACTCGGTGCCGACCGTGCTGGGCTCCAGCGGAACGGTGAACGACCGGGTGCCCTCCGACGACCAGGGCCGGTCGGTGACGAGGTAGACGTCGAAGTCGCTGCGGGCGTCGTGCCAGCCGCGTGCCGAGGAACCGGCCAGCATCGCCGCTTTCATGCCCTCGGGCAGCACTCCCTTGCCGCGCAGGTTGTCCTTCCACGCTGAGAGTTCGGGATCCATGGGGTGTTCTCCTCAGCTCGGCCGGTCGGTGCGTCGAAGGCGGGCACGGTGTCGGGGTCGGGTCATGGCCGGTACGGGGTGGTCCGGCGTGGCCAGAACTCGTCGATGGTGCGCAGCTGCGCGCGGGCTCGCAGCAACCGGCGGCGCGCTTCTGCCGTCCGGTCCTCGGCGGTCTCGGCTGCCATCAGCGGCGCGTGGCAGAGGAAGGCGGCCACCACCACTCCGGTGGAGACGACGCCGGCGCGCAGCAGGTCGGGCAGGGTGAGCTCCTCCTCGCGGCTCAGGGGCGCGGAGTGGCGCAGGGCCGCCTCGCGGTAGCGGGCCAGGTAGCCCGCTATGGCGTCCGGACCGGCAGTGGCGCTGACATCCAGGTAGTGCTGGGCGAACCGTCCGCACACGTCCACCAGCCGCGGCGCGAGCTGGACGAAGTCCCAGTCGAACAGGCCGGCGAACTCCTCGCCGGAGAAGACCATGTTCTTGTGGCGGTAGTCGCCGTGGATGATCTGGCGGTCGAGCGCGCGGTAGGCCTCGCCGCGCAGCACCTCCGCGAGGTGGCCGAGAAGGTCGTCGAGCTCGGCCCGGTAGCCCGGTGCGAGCTGCTCGACGGCGGGCGTGCAGTAGGCCGCGAGCTCGCTGACATCCTCGCAGTACAGCAACGGCCCGGGATCCACTGCCGAGTCCGGGCCGGCACCCGGTGCCAGCGCCGGCGGTGCCCCGGCACCGCGCAGCTGGCCGGCCAGCGAGTGGAACCAGGCCAGCCCGTCGACGGCCGACGTGCGCTGCGCCTCGGTCAGGCGGGCCATGCCGCCGCGGAAGCACTCGCCCGGCAGGAAGGTGTGTGCGGTGAACATCCTGCCGTGCAGTGCCAGCGCCGCCGCGCCGTCGTCGGTGCGCAGGATCCGGTCGTTGGGAAAACCCTGCTCGTGCAGGGCATCCAGCAGCTGCGCCGTCCACTCCAGGCGCTCTGCGCCTACCTCGGGCACGTGGCGCTTGACCACGAACCCGCCGCGGTCGGTGTGCAGCAGCCAGACCGCGTTGAGGAAGGCGTAGCCGTTCGGCTGCACCGAGACGTACTGGCCGAGGTGCCGGTGCGCGGCCAGGAACTCCCGCATCAGGAGCTCGTGCTCGTCGCCGGCTGGCCGGCCCTGCGCCGGATCGGGAGCCGCCGGATCGGGAGCCGGCGGCGGCGAAGCGGCCAGCGCCGGTGCGGCGGCCGGTCCTACCGTCATGGCGCGATGTCCCCGACCAGGTCTCGCAGCTTGGCGGCGTTCGACATCATCGAGCGCCCGTCGATGCTTTCCACCTGCAGGATCGGCGGCAGCTGCGGGTAGAGGTCCGGACGGCCGAGCAGGTCGACCACCTGCTCGCGCACCCACCGGTCGTAGCCCAGCGGGTAGACCCGGCCGCTGATCAGCAGGGCCTGCAGGTACTCCCGGAACGCCTTGTACAGCCGGTCGAATGCCTGGAAGTGCTGGGACCGGTCCAGGTAGAACGGCACGCAGTCGATGTCGGCCACGCAGGCCTTGCGGGCCATCGCCAGCCGGTCGGCGCGCAGCTGCTCGTCGTAGTAGGGCAGCCAGGTGCCCAGCAGCTCGTCCAGGTACGGGCCCACCGTGCCGACCGGCGCGGAGTAGGCCAGGAAGTTGCCCAGCTGGAACTCGAAGTCGTCCGGCCCGCCGTTGTCGTCCCACACGGTCGGTTCGAACGCCCCGTCGAAGAACTCCAGGTGCATCGCGGCGAACTGGTTGGAGGCGCACAGCTCGAGGATCGCCGGGTTGTCGGCCCGAAAGCTCTCCCAGTCCTGGCGCAACTTCTGCTGGTCCTCGGCGGTGCTGTCCGGAGTGGCCAGCACGGCCATGTCCAGGTCGCTCGCCGGCACGGCGGTGCCCCGGGCGCACGAGCGCACCACCAGGACGCTGTCCACGGCAGGTTGCGGTGCGAAGAAGTCCAGCACGTTCTGGCAGGCCCGTTCGTGCAGCGGTGTCGGGAGGTGCAGTGCCATGCTCAGTCGTCATCCTGTCCGGTCGTCGGGTGGCGGTTTTCCGCGGGGGCGGACCGCCCTCGGTCGGTCGGGTCGTCGGGCTCTATGGTGCCCTGCTGCCCATCCGGTGCCGGGTACCGGCCCGGCAGCACCAGGGGGCCGCGTGCGGAGGTCAGCACGGTGACCGCGCCGCGCGGGCCGGCGGCAGCGGGCTGCCGGTCCTCGGCACCCGGTGCGGCCGGCGGCCAGCCCAGCTTCTCGCGCAGGGCTCCGACCTGGACGGCCAACGCCTGCTCGGTCCACCCGCAGACGGGCAGCTCGAGCAACCGCACCGAGCTGCCGAGCTCGCCGGTGAAGGCCTGCCTGGCGGCCTGCAGGGCGCGGCTCGACGGCCGGGGCAGGTCGAGCCAGTTGGGGTGCTGCGGATCGTGCGGGGTCAGCAGGTTGGGCTCGATCAGGCCCAGGCCGCGCTCGGCGGAGACCTCGCTGACCTCGGTCGAGGGCTGCCCGACCGCGGTGCCCAGGAACAGCACCGTGGTCAGCGTGGCGACCGGCCGGACCGGCACCGCCAGCAGGCCGGGAATGTCGGCGGGGTGGATGTGCAGCTTGCGGCTGCCGGCCTCGCGCTCGGGCGGGCCGGCGTGCCGGGCGGCGTCGGCAACCGCGCGCAGGCCGGCGAAGATCCCCGCGGTCGCCGGGTTCAGGCGCAGTGCGGTGGGCCAGCCGGCAACCAGCCAGCCGGACGGGTCGGGCTCCGGCCAGAGGAAGACCCGGTCACCGGCGAGGTAGTCGGCGCCGCCGTGCAGCAGCAGCGCGGTCAGCAGCGTCGACTTGCCGGCCCGCTTGTCGCCGACCACCAGCAGGGCCTGGTCCCGGCAGCCGACCGCCGAGGCGTGCACGACCAGTCCGCCCTGGAACTCCAACTGCAGGCGTATCAGGTGCCGGATGATCTCGTGCGCGATGCCGGTGAGCGCGGCTTCCCGGTGCGGGTAGAGCGAACCGGCCCGGTACTGCCCGGCGATCGTGATCCGGCGGCGGGCGACGTCGGCGACGATCAGGCAGTCCCCGCCGGCGGCGGTGAAGGTGCCCGGATGCCGCACGGAGCGGGTTCCCACCACCTTGTCGGCGCCGAAGTCGTGCAGCACGACCGGTTCTGCGCCGATGCCCTCGGCCAGCGGGTCGGGGGTGTCGAGGATGCCCACCGTCCAGTCCGGCTGCGGCCCGGAGCTGCCCGCGGTGACCGGGAAGTGGCCGCCGAGGTAGCCGGCGAGCTCGTCGATCACCCGCTGGTTGTTGCTGCGGACGGTCACCCGGACCGAGGAGAGGGCGAAGGTACAGGCCGGGCCCGAGGGAGCCAGGCCGTCCCACCAGGCTGACGTCGGCAGGGGATCCGGTGTCGTCGGCGCGGTGCGACCGGCGACGTCGCCCAGCTCGGTGGGATGTCCCGACCGGGCCGTCATGCGCTGAGGAGGGTCGGCGAGACCAGGCTGGTGAGGCAGGCCAGCAGGCTGCGGGCCTCGATGTTGACGTAGCCGGTGAGTGCGGTGAGCGACTTGAGCTGTGCGGCGGTGATCCACCGGTAGCCGAGCGGCTCGGCGTCCGGCAGGTCCTGGGCCTGGATGATCCGGTAGTGGTTCTGCTCGCGGTAGAACCGGCCGCCTTCCTCCGACAGCACGGCGTCGTAGAGGACCTGGTCCTCACCAGCGTCGATCGCCCGGTGCAGGAAGCGCTCGGCGTCGGCGTGCCGGCCCACCGAGGCGGCCGGCCGGCACTGCACCGTCGGGCCGATCTCGACCCCGAAGGCCAGCCCGGCCTCGCACCTGGCTTCGACGAGCACGTGCAACGTGCCGTTGATCTCCTTGACCAGAAAGGCGATGAGGCCGGAACTGGCGGCCTCGATCATCGGCTGGGACCAGGCCGCGACCTCCCGGCCCGAGATGGAGACCCGGGTGCCGATCACCCGGAAGTACCTGCCCGAGGTGTGTTCGATCGCGTCCGTCCCGACCTGCCAGCCCTCGATGTCGCGCATCGGGCACAGCCGGGCCTGCAGGCAGTGCCGCTGTCGCTCGTGCGCCAGCCAGCTCAGGATCTCTCCCGACGAATGCACCGAAGCGTACGGATCGACGAGGCTGCGGGCGGTCGGCCCGCTCACCCGCCCGAGGCCGTCAGCCGTCCCGGAGACACCCCGGTCGGCGGCGTGCGGAAGTGTCACCGGCAGGCAGGACAGCACCGACCGGGCGTCCATGTTCACCACGTCGTCCTGCTGCAACAGCGCCCAGACGGCGCCGAGGGAGATCCAGCGGTAGCCGTCCTCGGCCTCGACGTCGCCGGCGACCTCCACCACCATGTTGCGATTGTGCTTGCGCAGGAACCGGGATCCCTGCTCGGACTGCAGCACGTCGACCTGGACGCCGGCCACCGGCGGCCAGAAGTTGCTCAGGTAGCGGGTCGCCGAGCCGCCGTGGGCGCGCATGAAATTGCTCCGGGTGGCCTGCACGGTGGGGGCCAGCTGGACGAGGTTCGCCTGGCCGGGCTCGGCCTTGGCCTGGAACAGGCCTTCCACTACACCGCCGTTGCGGCGGACCAGCAAGCCCAGCAGGCCGATCTCGGGCTGGTTGATGATCGGTTGGGTCCACTGGTTCGGGGAGGAATCGTGGCGAATCACGGCGATTCCCTCGATCGAGAAGAATGCGCCGTCAGGCCGGGCAAGGTTTCCGGACCGCTCGTCGAACTGCCAGCCGTCGATGTCTGCCAGCGCGACCCGTTCCACCTGGAATCTCAGGTGCGCGCGCTGGGTGTCGAGCCAGTCCAACACGTCGCGGGCTTCGTGGGCCACCTCGTCCGCGCCCGCCAGGACGACAGTAGGGCCTGCGCTGCCACCGCTCATCGGCACCTCTTTCCTCGACGATCCGTTGTCGTAGGATCAACGGAACGCCTAGGAATTCAACACGTGTTTTGCGATATTTGCCAGGGTATGCACACAGTGGCAGCCCGCGCGAAGCTTGTCCTGAGCGGCTGGCGCGTGCGGGAATGTGCAAGCCCGGCAGGGTAAAACTCCGGTAGGGCGTCACGGGCCGGGCTGGATCGCCGGGCTGGATCGCCGTGCTGCCAAGGAAATGGGCGGCCCTCGGGTGCCGGGGCAAGCCTGACCGGCGGCTTGGAGGATGCTGGCGGGTGCTGCCGGTCAGGTGCGAACGGTGCGGCAGCCGAGCTTCGGGTTGCCGGTGCCCAGGCCCACGTTGATGGCGTAGGTGCACACCGAGTGCACGCCGGCCGGCAGCGTCACGGTGATGTCGAAGCCGGAGTACCGGCCGGCCGACTTGGCCAGCGCGACGTCCGGGCGCAGTGCCGGCTCCTTGAACCAGCCGAGCGGCCGGCCGTCGTAGTAGACGGCGATGGCCAGCGACAGCAGCCGGTTGTCCGGGTCAACCGCCCAGCCGCGCAGCCGTACCTGGTGGTTGGTGAGCGCCACCGCGCTGTCGAAGTAGCCGCTGGGGTTGTGCCCGGCCAGCGAACCGACCGGTCCCTGCACGTCGGCGAAGTCCTCGGTGAGCCAGAGCTTGCCGGTGCGCGCGTCGATCAGCACGTCGATGCCGACGTAACGCACCGAAGTGGACAGGATGTTGCGCCGGTGGCCGTCGTTCGGCGGCTTCTCGCCGTACATGGCGGCCTGCAGGCCGTTCGCCCCGGCGGTGCTGCGGTCGGTGGTCCAGCCGACGTTCTCGGCGGCTGAGTGCCAGGCCACGCCCGCCTGGCTGATCCGGGTGGTGAACACCGGCTCGCCGGGCAGCTGGTGGGACAGCTGGTTGGCCGCGGCCATGGCCAGGTTGTGCCGGCGGGCGCTGCTGGTCAGCGCGACGCTCGCCCCGAGGGCCGGCAGGTGGTTGGCGGCCCGTTCGGCGTTGAGCATCCGCAGCACGCTGGTCGCCGCGGCGGTTTCGGCGGTGGTGGCGGCCGATGCCGCAACCGGGCGGACCAGCAGGGTTGCCAGGCAGGCCAGCGCGGCGGCCAGGGCGAGTCCAGCCGGCGCCAGCCGGCGGGACGGGCGGGCAGGCCGGACTGGCCGGGCTGGCCGGGCTGGGCTGGTGAGGGCAACCACCTGCGAGCAGGACATCGACGTTCCCATCTGCAGCTCGCCGGCACCGCACCGGCGGCGATAGGAGCCCTATCGGCAGCGGGCGGCCGCACCTGACCCGTACCCGGCCGCACCCGACCCGTGCCGGGCAGGTTCAGCCGCTGGCCTGGTCGTACCACCGCAGCACTCGCAGCGCCCGGAGGGTGTGCCACCGGCTGGGCGTGCCGGTGCGGTCTTCCAGGGCGAAGTGCACGGCACCGGGATGGGTGTGCTCCACCGGCCAGCTGCCGTCCGGCTGCTGCCTGGCACGCAGCAGCGCGACCGCCTCGGCCAGCCGCTCGTCGGGGCGGTCCGCCTCCCGGAAGTAGTCCAGCGCCCGCAGCACGTCGTAGTGCCACTGCGGCGGGAACGCGAACGTCAGGTACTCGGGCTTCACCGGCTCGCCGGTGCTGCTGCGCCGGAACAGCGACCGTTCCAGCAGGTACTCCTCGCCCCGGCGCCGGGCCGCCGCCGACTCCGGGGTGCCGCCGGTGGCCCGCTGGTGGGTCAGCAGGCCCTCCAGCACGTTGATCGTCGAGTCGAACGACGAGCGCGTCGAGCCGGTCTCGGCCCAGCAGTTCCACCCGCCGTCGTCGAGCTGGTCGTCGAGCAGCCTGCGCACGATTACCTCGACGTCCTCGCCGAAATACGCGCCGAGCGCGACGGTGCGGCCGTTGATGCACGGCTCCACCTCGCCGTCGAAGAACGGCAGGTCGTCGTACTCCCAGCGGCAGTTCTGCCGGACCAGGGCGACGGTCTCCCGCGCCTGCGGGGAATCCGGGTCGAGGCCGAGCAGCCGCAGCAGGTCCAGCGTCGGCAGCGTCGCCGTCCACGGCTGGTGCTCGTTCTCCCGGGACCAGTCGGTGGCCGGGAAGCACGCGCCGCCGGCCCACCTGCCGTCCGGGTCCCGGGCAGCGAGCAGCTGCGCGCCCCAGCCCTCGACCGTCACCCGGGCCCGCTCGGCTGCCACCACCTCCGGCGGGGCGTCGGTCAGGTCCCGCAGCGCCTGCCAGCGCACCGAGGGGTCGGACTCGAGCAGCCAGTCGAGCACCGCTCCGGCTAGTCCGGGAGGGTTCACCGGCTGGCAGCCTTCTTGTACTGGCGCACCGACAGCGGGATGAAGACCAGCAGCAGCAACAGCACCCAGCCGAGGGTGTAGAGCACCGGATGGCGCAGCGACCAGTAGTCGGGCACCGGCACGCTCTCGGGGATGTTGCCGAACAGTTGCCGGGCAGCCTGGGTCACCGACGACACCGGGTTCCAGTTGGCGACGAACTTCAGCGGCCCGGGAAAGTTGTTGGTCGGCACGAAGGTGTTGGCGATGAAGGTGAGCGGGAAGATCACCACGAACGAGGCGTTGTTCACCACCTCGACGCTGGGCACGATGAGCCCGACCCAGGCCATGATCCAGGAGATCGCGTAGGCGAACACCAGCAGCAGCAGGAAGCCGCCGATGGCCTCACCCACCGAGCTTCGGATCCGCCAGCCGACCAGCAGCCCGGTCAGCGACATCACCGCGATGATCAGGATGTTGTTGGCCACATCGCTGCCGGTACGCCCGATCAGCACCGCCGAGCGCGACATGGGCAACGACCGGAAGCGGTCGATGATCCCCTTCTTTATGTCATCGGCCATGCCGGCGCCGGTGAGGGTGGCGCCGAAGATCACCGTCTGGGCGAAGATGCCGGGGATCAGGAACTCGCGGTAGTTCATCCCCTGCACCCGGATCGCGCTGCCGAAGACGTAGGCGAACAGCAGGATGAACATGATCGGGGAGATCGTGGAGAACACCAGCAGG
>NZ_DATINC010000041.1:0-3184 GCF_035474675.1 Jatrophihabitans sp.
TCCTCGGAGGTGCTGGCCCGGGTGCTGTCCGGCGAGCTGCCGTGGTGCCAGCACACCCACCGCGCCGACGACATCGCCACCGCGATCCGGCTGGCCGACGAGTTCGGCTACCGGCTGGTGATCAACCACGCCACCGAGGCCTACCTGCTGGCCGACGTGCTCGCCGAGCGCGGCATCCCGTGCATCGTCGGCCCGCTGTTCCACACCCGGTCCAAGGTCGAGGTGCGCAACCGCAGCCTGGCCACCGCGGGCAAGCTGGCCAACGCCGGCGTGCTGGTGGCACTGACCACCGATCACCCGGTGGTGGCCATCGACTTCCTGGTGCACCAGGCCAGCTTCGCCGTCCGGGAGGGGATGTCACGCGCGGACGCGCTGCGCTCGATCACCGTCAACCCGGCCAGCATCCTCGGCTTCGCCGACCGGGTGGGCTCGCTGGCCCCGGGCAAGGACGGCGACGTGGTGATCTGGTCCGGCGACCCGCTGGACGTGCTGCAGCGCGCCGAGCGGGTGTTCGTGTCCGGGCACGAGGTGTACCGCTACGCCGGCGGCCGGGGCGTGGTGACCAACCCGTACCGGACCGGCTGAGCGCTCCAGGTCCAGCGCGCTGAGCGCTCAGGACTCCACCGCGTTGGCGGCGATCACGTCGCGGAACCACAGCGCCGAGTCCTTCGGGATGCGCTGCTGGCTCGGGTAGTCGACGTAGACCATGCCGAAGCGCTTGGAATAACCCCATGCCCATTCGAAATTGTCCATCAGCGACCACAGGTAGTAGCCGCGCACGTCGGCGCCGCGCTCGATGGCCGCGTGCACGGCCGCCAGGTGCCGGCGGACGTAGTCGATCCGGTCGGCGTCGTGCACCCGGCCGTCCGCGCTGACGGCGTCGTCGAAGGCCGCGCCGTTCTCGGTGACCACCAGGCCGATCTCCGGGTAGTCCCGGTGCACCCGCAGCAGCAGGTCGGTGAAGGCCTCGGGCACGATCGGCCAGCCCATCGCGGTGTAGGGGCCGGGCTGCGGAACCGAGTAGGCGAGGTCGGTGCCGGGCCACGGCGACGGGCCCGCCCCGGACTGGCTCGGGTCGTTCACCCACCGGCCGGTCACCTGCGCCCGGATCTCCGGGGTGGCCGCGGCCACCGCGCTGGGTGCGTAGAAGTTGACGCCCAGCAGGTCGATCCCGGCGTTGATCTCGGCCAGGTCGCCGTCGGCGACGAACGCCCAGTCGGACAGGTGCTTGGTCTCGGCCAGCAGCTCGGCGGGGTAGCTGCCGCGCAGCATCGGCTCGGTGAAGATCCGGTTCGCGATCCGGTCCACGTGCTCGGCCGCGGCGAGGTCGGCCTCGCTGTCGCCGGCCGGCCGGACCTCGGCCAGGTTGAGGGTGACCGACAGCTGCGCCGGGCACACCGAGCGCAGCGCGCGGACCGCGCGGCCATGTGCCAGGTTCAGGTGGTGGGCCACCACCAGCGCGGTGGCGTTGTCGGTCAGGCCCGGGGCGTGCACCCCCGAGGCGTGCCCGAGGAACGCGGTGCACCACGGCTCGTTCAAGGTGGTGATGGTGGGCACCCGGTCGCCGAGCGCCCGGCCGATGACCTCGGCGTACTCGGCGAACCGGGCCACCGTGTCGCGGTTGGTCCAGCCGCCCTCGAACTGCAATGCCTGCGGCAGGTCCCAGTGGTAGAGGGTGAGCAGCGGGGTGATGCCGCGCTCGAGCAGGCCGTCCACCAGCCGCCGGTAGAAGTCCAGGCCGGCCTCGTTCACCGGCCCGGAACCACCCGGGATGACCCGGGGCCAGGACACCGAGAACCGGTAGGAGGGCAGGCCGAGGTCGGCCATCAGGTCCAGGTCGGCGGCCATCCGGGAGTAGTGGTCGCACGCGACATCTCCGGTGTCGCCGCCGGTGACGTTGCCCGGCACCTGGCAGAACACGTCCCAGATGCTGGGCAACCGGCCGTCGGCGTGCACCGCTCCCTCGATCTGGTACGCGGCGGTGGCCGAGCCCCAGACGAAGCCGGGCGGAAAGGAAAGGCGGTCGGACGCCTGGTCGGTCGTCGGCTGTGGGGTCATCCTTTGACTGCTCCTTGCATGATTCCGCCGACGATCTGCCTGCCCAGCAGCGCGAAGACCACCAGCGCCGGGACGGTGCCGTACAGGGTGCCGGCCATGATGATGGACTGTTCGGGTGCGTATCCGGTGGCCAGGCTCTGGAAGGAGACCTGCACCGTGGGGTTCTGCGAGCTGAGCGCGATCAGCGGCCAGAAGAAGTCGTTCCAGGCGGTCAGGAAGGTCAGCATCGCCAGCACCGACATCGCCGGCCGGGCCGCCGGCACCACGATGGAACGGAAGATCCGGAACGTCCCGGCGCCGTCGACGTAGCCGGCCTCGATCAGCTCGTCCGGCACGGCGCTGGCGATGTACTGGCGCAGGAAGAACACCCCGAACGCGGTGACCAGGGTGGGCAGGATCACCGCCTGCAGGTGGTTGGCGAAGCCGAACTTCGCCATCAGCATGTAGAGCGGGATGATTCCCATCTGGGTGGGCACCATCATGGTGCCGATGCACAGCCCCAGCAGCAGGTTGCGACCCCGGAACCGCAGCTTGGCAAAGGCGAAACCGGCCAGCGTGCAGAACGTCACGGTGCCCAGCGTCACGCAGCCGGCCACGATCAGGGAGTTGATCAGGCCCTTGTTCAGCGGCGCCAGGTCCAGGGCCTGGTCGATGTTGGTGAACAGCGAGCCGCTGGGCAGCAGCGGGGGAGTGCGGGCGGCCATCTCGGCATTGGTGTGCGAGGCCATCACGATCGTGTAGTACAGCGGGAACACCGACACCACCATGACCACGACCAGGATCAGGTAGCTCAGCGGGCCGGCGTCCATCGGCTTGCCACGCACCGTCCGGGCCCGGTCCCGCCTCCGCTGCGCCGGGACTGGTCGGGCCGGCGGGGAAACCGCTTGCCCGGCGGAGGTTTGCTGCGCGGTGCTGGTCACCGGGTCACCTCCAGGGTTGCCGGGCTGATCAGCGGCACCGCCGCGCCGACCCGGCGCTCCCGCCGGCGGGCCAGCAGCAGGTTGGTCAGCACGGCCAGCACGATGATCGCGAACATCGTCCAGGCGGTGGCGGCCGCCAGCCCCAGCCGGTCGTTGGTCCAGCCCTGCTGGTACATCAGCAGGCCGAGCGTCTGGTACTGCCCGTC
>NZ_DATINC010000042.1:0-14676 GCF_035474675.1 Jatrophihabitans sp.
GCCGCCGAGCAGCCGGCCGACGTGATGGTCAAGGAGGAGGTCACCGCCGACGACATCGCCGAGGTGGTCAGCGCCTGGACCGGCATTCCGGCCGGCCGGCTGATGGAGGGCGAGACCGCCAAGCTGCTGCGGATGGAGGAGGCGCTGGGACAGCGTGTCAAAGGCCAGAAGCAGGCCGTGCAGGCGGTGTCGGACGCGGTCCGGCGGGCCCGGGCCGGCATCAGCGACCCCAACCGTCCGACCGGCTCGTTCCTGTTCCTCGGCCCGACCGGCGTCGGCAAGACCGAGCTGGCCAAGGCGCTGGCCGCGTTCCTGTTCGACGACGAGCGGGCGATGGTGCGCATCGACATGAGCGAGTACTCCGAGAAGCACTCGGTGGCCCGGCTGGTCGGCGCCCCGCCCGGCTACGTCGGCTACGACGAGGGCGGCCAGCTGACCGAGGCGGTGCGCCGCCGGCCCTACTCGGTGGTGCTGTTCGACGAGGTCGAGAAGGCCCACTCGGACGTCTTCGACATCCTGCTGCAGGTGCTCGACGACGGCCGGCTGACCGACGGCCAGGGCCGGACGGTGGACTTCCGCAACGTGATCCTGGTGCTGACCTCCAACCTCGGCTCGCAGATCCTGGTCTCCGAGATCGACGAGCAGCTGAAGAAGGAGGCGGTGCTCGACGCGGTCCGGGCGCACTTCAAGCCGGAGTTCCTCAACCGCCTCGACGACATCGTGGTGTTCGACCCGCTGACCACCGCCGAGCTGACCGGCATCGTCGACGTCCAGCTGGGCCTGCTGCAGGACCGGCTGGCCGGCCGCCGGCTGGTGCTGGAGGTCACCGACGCCGCCCGCGAGTGGCTGGCGATCAACGGCTTCGACCCGCTGTATGGCGCCCGGCCGCTGCGCCGGCTGATCCAGACCGCGATCGGCGACCGGCTGGCCAAGGCCCTGATCGCCGGCGAGATCACCGACGGCGACCAGGTGAAGATCGACGTCACCGACGACCGGTCGGCCCTGACGGTCAGCGCCGACCGTCCGGTGACCGCCGCCGTCTGAGGCCGGACGACCCCGGCGAAGAAGGCCGGCCCCTGTCCGGGGCCGGTCTTCTTCCGTTTCCGCGGTGGTTACGCGGTGCGGCTCACTCGGGTTGGGCGGCCGGCAGCACGCCGAGCCACCGGGTGACGCTCGCCTGGTAGCACAGCACCAGCATGCCCAGGCTGAGCAGCCCGACGATCAGGGGGATCAGGGCCTGCACCGAGGCCTGAAACCACCAGAACCCGCACAGCGCCAGCACCGTCCAGCCGGCAGCGGTGACGACTACCCGGCCGACCAGCCGGCCGGTCAGCAACGAGATGCCGCCGACCAGCAGGCACGCGCCCAGCGCGAAGTCCAGCAACGCCAGCAGCAGGTAGCTAGAGTCGCTGCCCCGGTAGAACGAGCGGTCCGGTGCGCCGTACTCCTCCTGCAGGCTGATGATGGCCAGCAGCAGCAGCCCGAACAGCCCCACCACCGCGCCGATGCCGATCGCGAGGATGCCGCCCAGCACTGCCGGCCCCGGCGTCCGGTTGCCGGCCGGCGGGCGGTGGTCGGAGGTCGAGGTGGCGGCCGGCTCGCGGCCGGGCGGCTGTCCGACCGGCGATGACGCCCGGCTCGGTTCGGTGGCTTGGGTTGCGCTGCCGGAGCCGGCGTACGGATCGGTCAGCGCGCCCCGGTACGGATCGGGCGGCGGGGTGGTGGCCAGTTCGCGGGCGTCCTGGCGCGCCTTGCGGTTGCCGGCCGTCGTCATGACTACCCACGCTAGCCGGAATTCGGGCGGTGCTGCCGACCGGCCGGCGGTTTTGGCGATAGGTTCTGTGGGCAGGATGGACACTCGACATGCACGTCACATGTCAGGACCCAGCGGTTAGCTCGCCGTTCCTACTAGCCGCGTCTACTTTCTAACCGAGACACGTCTGACAGGGGAAACGCGATGACGCAGTGGGGCAACAATCCAGGTGGAGAGGCCGGCGACGGGCAGCCGGCCCAGCCGGATCCGTGGGCGGCGCCGCAGGGCGGCCAGCCACCGGCCGGCGGGCAGCCGGGACAACCGGCCCAGCCGGACCCGTGGGGGCACGCGCCCGGTGGCGCGCAGCCCGGTTATGGCCAGCAGCCGGGTTACGGTCAGCCGGGCCAGCAGCCGGGTTACGGTCAGCCGGGCCAGCAACCGGGCGGTCAGCAGCCGGGTTACGGCCAGTCCGACCCGTGGGCCCCGACCGGCAGCCAGCCGGGCTATGGCGAGCAGCAGCCCGGCTACGGGCAGCCGGTCTACGGGCAGCCGGTCTACGGCCAGCCCCAGGGCTATGGCCAGCAGCCCGGCTACTACCCGCCGGCACCGGGCTACAACCAGCTGGCTGTGATGGGCGGTCCCGGTTCGATAGCCGGCATGGGTTCCAGGTTCGGCGCCTTCGTCATCGACGTCGTCATCCTGGCGGTGGTCGACGTGATCCTCCGGGTCCTGTTCTCCGGCTCCGACAGCGGACAGGCGCTCAGCAGCCTGCTGCAGCTGGTCCTCGGCTTCGGCTACTTCGGCTACTTCATCGGCGTCCGGCAGCAGACGCTGGGCATGCGGGTGCTCAACATCCAGGTGGTCGACGCCAACACCGGCGGTCCGATCGGGGTCGGCCGCGGGCTGCTGCGCTACCTGGTGCAGAGCCTCACCGGCCTGCTGTGCCTGATCGGCTACTTCTCCCCGTTCTTCGACGGCGCCAAGCGCAACCAGGGCTGGCACGACAAGGCCGCCAGTGACTTCGTGGTCAACACGAGGTAGCCGGACGTCCACGGGTGCTCACCGACCGGCTCCGGGTCCGGGCCACTCCCGCGCTGGCAGCGGGGGCGGCGCTGCTCGCTGCCGCCGTGCTGTGGTTCGTCGACCCGGGCAGGCACCGGATTCCGCTCTGCCCGCTGCACGCGATGACCGGCCTGTGGTGCCCGTTCTGCGGGTCTACCCGGGCCGTCCATGCCCTGCTGCACGCCGATCCGGCGACCGCGGTGCGCGACAACGCGCTGTTCGTACTGGCGCTGCCGGTACTTGCCGGGCTCTGGTGGCGGCGGCGCGCAGCCGGCCCGGTGCTGGCCCGTCCGCTGCTGTGGGCCGGGGTGGTTGCCGTGCTGGCGTTCGGCGTGCTGCGCAACCTGCCGCAGGGCCGCTGGCTGGCACCGCCCGGCTGAGCCGCCGGTACGCTCGGGCAGATGGAGACCAAGCCTGCACCGGACACCGACCCGGCCGATGAGGTTGTCCGGCCGCGCACCGTCGACCTGGCGGTAGGCGCCATCCTGCTTCGGTGCGTGCTGGCGCTGGCCGCGGCGTTCGCCCTGTTCGGGGCCAAGGACGAGCTGCGGCGCGAGGGCGCGAAGCTGCATCCGGAATGGTCGGCCGCCACCCTGGCCGACCGGATCGACAGCGAGCTGCGCTCGAACGTGGTGCTCACCCTGGTCTACGTCGCGCTGGTGCTGCTGCTCGCGAAGTTCCTCCGGGACGGCCGGAACTGGGCCCGCTGGCTGTTCGCCTTCTTCGCCTTCCTGGTCGCCGGGGACGTGCTGCGGGTGGCCGGGTTCTTCACCGGGGAGAACGTGCTGTTCCGGTTACTGTCCGGGCTCACCGGGGTGGCGGCAGTGGTGGCCATCGTCCTGCTGTTCTCGCCGTCGGCCGGCGCCTACTTCCGGCCGGCCGGTTCGGCTTCGGTCTCACCGCTCCGGACGCTGTTCGGCGGCCGGGCGGCGCTGGCGGCAGAGCGGTACGCCGCAGCCCGGCAGCCTGCCGACGGGGATCCCGGACCGGTTGCCGGCCCGGCGCCGGTGTCGCTGGACAAGGCCGAGCGGCGTCCGGACGGCGCTGCCTCCACCGGCCGGGCGGCCGGTGCGCGGCCGGCCCCGCGGGCGAAGTCCCGCAAGCAGGCCACCGAATGACCGCTCAGGCTCCGGCCCTGCCGGGCTGGGCGCTGGTCACCGGCGCCACCGCCGGCCTGGGTGCCGCCTTCGCGCGCCGGCTGGCCGCCGAGGGCCGGGACCTGGTGCTGGTGGCGCGCACACAGGCCCGGCTGGAGAGCATGGCCGCCGAGCTGCGCGACCGGTACGCGGTGCGGGTACAGGTGCTGGTCGCCGACCTGAGCACCGCGGAGGGGTGTGCCGTGGTGGCGGCCCGGGTGGCCGAGCCGGAGCAGCCGGTCGACACCCTGGTCAACAACGCCGGCATCGGTCTGTACCGACCGTTCGGCAAGGCCCCGCTGGCCGACGAGCAGCGGCTGCTCGACCTCAACGTCGGATCGGTGCTGACCCTCAGCTACGCCGCGGTCGGGGCGATGAAGGCCCGGGGTCGCGGCGAGATCGTCAACGTCTCCTCGGTGGCGGGTTTCGTCCCCCGCGGGGCGTCCACCACCTACGCGGCGGGCAAGGCCTGGGTCACCTCGTTCAGCGAGGGGCTGGCGTTGCTGCTGGCGGGCACCGGCGTCCGGGTCACCGCGATCTGCCCGGGGTTCACCCGCACCGAGTTCCACGCCCGGGCCAAGGCCGACATGAGCGGAACCCCGTCCTGGATGTGGCTGGACGCCGACCGGGTGGTGGCCGAGGGCCTCGCCGACGCCCGGTCCGGCGCGGTGATCAGCGTCCCGAGCAAGCGGTACAAGGGCCTGTTGCTGCTGGTCAAGGTGCTGCCCCGCTCCGTCGTCCGGTGGGCGGTCAGCCGCTGAGGCTCCTCAGGCAGCCTTGAGCCGGGCGACTACTGAGGTTGGAACCACTGAGCCGGCTCGGCCACCGGGCCGTCGGAACCACCGAACCGTCGATAGGGTGGCCGCATGAGCGACCGCGACGAGCTGCTGAAGCTGATCCGGGAACTGGCCGTGGTGCACGGCACGGTGACCCTGTCGTCCGGGCAGCAGGCGGATTACTACATCGACCTGCGCCGGATCACCCTGCACCGCCGGGCCGCGCCGCTGGTGGGACGGGTGCTGCGGGAGCTGACCGCGGACTGGTCCTACGAGGCGGCCGGCGGGCTGACCCTGGGCGCGGACCCGGTCGGGACCGCGATCCTGCATGCCAGTGCCGGCGCGGTGGACGGGTTCGTGGTGCGCAAGGCCGAGAAGCAGCACGGCATGCAGCAGCGGATCGAGGGGCCGTCGGTGGCCGGCCGCCGGGTGCTGGTGGTGGAGGACGTCTCGACCACCGGGTCCAGCCCGCTGACCGCGGTCGAGGCGCTGCGGGAGGCCGGTGCCGAGGTGGTCGGGGTGGCGCTCATCGTCGACCGGGGTGCCGGACCGGCCATCGAGGCCGCCGGCCTGCCGTGCCGGGCGGCGTACTCGCTGGCTGACCTGGGCCTCGGCTAGGCGCGGGTGGAGATCGCGCCGGACGAGGCGGCGGCCGGCGACGCGACACCCGACCTGGCGGTCGGGGTCGGTCCGCATCCCCGGCCGTGGCCTACCGAGCCCTGGTACGACCCGCACCTGCTCGAGCACGGCGACCACCGCAACGTCAGCGACCGGTACCGCTACTGGAGCGTGCCGGCGATCGTGGCCGACCTCGACACTCGCCGGCACGAGTTCACGGTGGCGATCGAGAACTGGCAGCACGACGCGAACATCGGAACCGTCGTCCGGACGGCCAACGCGTTCCTGGCTCGCGAGGTCCTGATCGTCGGGCGCAAGCGGTGGAATCGGCGCGGCGCGATGGTGACCGATCGCTACCAGCACCTGCGGCACCTGCCGGCGATCGCCGACCTGGTGGCGTGGGCGGCCGAGCAGGGCTGCCCGATCGTGGCGGTCGACAACACGCCCGGCGCCATCCCGATCGAGACGGCCGACCTGCCACGCAACGCGCTGTTCCTGTTCGGGCAGGAAGGCCCGGGGCTGACTGCACAGGCGCAGGCCGCCGCGACGATGACCCTGTCCATCGCCCAGTTCGGCTCCACCCGCTCGATCAACGCCGGGGTGGCGGCCGGCATCGCGATGCACTGCTGGATCCGGCAGCACGCCGTTGCGGGCCCGGCCTGACAGGTCTGCGGGTATGCCTTACCGAGCGCTGGGGTTCGTGGGATGGTTCTGCCATGCCTATCGAGTTGCAGGGCCTACGCACCGTCATCTACCCGGTTGCCGACCTGGACGCGGCCAAGCTCTGGTGGACCACCCTGCTCGGCCGGGAGCCGTACTTCGACCAGCCGTTCTACGTCGGCTTCCAGGTGGCCGGGTACGAACTCGGGCTGCTTCCTGAGGCGAGCCCGGCGGACGGGGCGCTGACCTACTGGGGAGTGGAGTCGGTGCAGGACGCGATGGACGCGGCCGTCGCGGTCGGTGCGGTGGAGCATGCGGCGGCCACCGAGGTGGGCGAGGGCATCATCACCGGCTCGGTGCTGGCCGCGACCGGAAACGTGGTGGGCTTCATCTACAACCCGCACTTCCGGCTGCCGGCCTGATTCGCCTGCCGGCTCACCGGGAGTCAGGCAGCCGGTGACGTACGGACGATCGAGTCGACCCGGTTGGCCACGGCTAGCAGCCAAGTTCGGTGGTCGGTCCACCCGTCCCCGGTAGGCAGGTAACAGATGCCCAAGTCATCAAGGGCGCTTTCCAACTCCGATTCCGATGTGCAGGCATCGAGTAGATAAGCGATGTCACGGCTCAATTGGCGCGCGTATTCCGGCTCGGCGCGCGCGTACTGCTCGACAGCTCCCCAAGCACTGCCGTAAAGATCAGCAAAATCCTCATGGAGGTAGGCATCCACCAGGTGATGCAGCGCCCTCAGGCGTTTCATTCGATCACCATCGCAGTAATTATCAGATAGCCGCTGGGCATCTCAGCATTCCGTCGGAGAACGATCTTAATGCCACGAGCCGGAATCGCGGTGGAGGATGCTCTGCTCAACAGGGTACCGATAGGTGTGGACAACTGAGCTTTGAGCACAAGTTCGTACCTCCGCCCTCCGAGCCAGCTGTCAACTGTCCGTTGATGTGCCCTCAGCGCACTGGCTATCGAATTCTCTGCGGTCTGGCGGTCGTAGAAGGTGGAAGCTGCTTTGAGACGTGGTTCGGTGGCGAGCCGGTTGCGCAGGAACGCTTCGGATTTGCCGACGTGCTTGGCGAGGGTATGAGCACCCTTGACCCCCTCGTGGGCGGCTAGGCCACCGCCGGGCACCAGGTGGACCACATCGTCAGCCACCTTGAGCGAGCGCAGCGCATTGCCGCCCAGCGGGATCGCCGCTGCCAGCTCGAAGCCCAGGCTGGCGTTGCTGACCTGCTCACCGTGCGCCCGCCGGGTGCTGTCCACCGCCAGCTGTGCCACGGCCAGCACGGTGGCGGCCGCCAGGCAGGCAGCACCGGCCGGCGGGTAGATGAACAGCAACCCCAGGCCCAGCATCGACAAACCGGCGTTGAGTTCGCCCAGGCAGGCCGAGATGTTGGCCAGCGACGGGTGCAGCACCGCCCGCTCGAAGGTGCCCACCGCCGCTGCCGCAACATGGCCTACCCGGTGGCTGAACGCCTGCCAGCCGTGCAGGTCCCGGGTCGGGTCGTGCTCTCCGGCCTGGAACAGTGCCCGGATGCACCGGTCCAGCGCGTCGGCCCACTGGTCGTAACGGGCCTTGAAGGCCCGCGCCAGCGACAGCAGGCCGGCATTCAGATCACCACCGGCGTCCGGCCGGCTGGCCAGCTCGTGGCTGCCCTGCTGCAACTGCCGGCGCAGCGCACCGAGCGGCGGAGCGATCTCGTCGAGGGCACCGGCGTAGCCGACCAGCGCGGCGGCGTAGTCGTCGTACCGGTCGGCGGTGGCCGTCAGGACGGGCGCGTGCGCACGCAGCTGCTCGGTGAACGCCCGGTGCGCCGGCCCGCGCCACAGGCCCGTCTCGGCCGTGGTCAGCAGCACGTCGGCGCTGTGCCGCACCTCGGCGGCGATCGCGCCGGACCGGTTTGCCGCCGCCCGCAGCTGCACCGGATCACCGGCCGGCATGCGCTGGGCCAAGCAGAGCCGGGCTGCGGCCGCGCCGTCGTCCGGTAGGGCGAACCGGTCAGGCGTCATGGTGGCCTCGGGTCACGTGCATGGGGGAGCACGTTAGGCAATTTCCGCTGCCGCCCGCAGAAGTTATCCACAGGGACCGGCTGGGTCCACATGGAGTAAAACGCCGGCGAGGGGCGTCTCACCCAGTGGTAGACCAGTGGCAGAGAAACGAAGGAGTGTCCCGTCCGTGCCCGAACTGACCAGCCGTCGCCGGCTGCTGGTGCTGGCGATCTGCTGCATGAGCCTGCTGATCGTCGGCATGGACAACACCATCATCAACGTCGCCCTGCCCTCCATCCGCACCGACCTGGACGCCTCGGTCGAGGGCCTGCAGTGGACCATCGACGGCTACACCCTGGTGCTGGCCAGCCTGCTGATCCTGGCGGGCTCGATGGCCGACCGGTTCGGCCGGCGCCGGACGTTCCAGACCGGCCTGGTGCTGTTCACCCTCGGCTCGCTGCTGTGCAGCCTCGCTCCCGGCCTGGGCTGGCTGGTCGCCTTCCGGATGGTGCAGGCCATCGGCGGCTCGATGCTCAACCCGGTCGCCATGTCGATCATCACCAACGTCTTCACCGAGCCCCGCGAACGCGCCCGCGCCATCGGGGTGTGGGGCGGCGTGGTCGGCATCAGCCTCGGGGTGGGCCCGATCGTCGGCGGCCTGCTCACCGAGACCGTCGGCTGGCGCTCGATCTTCTGGATCAACGTGCCGATCGGGCTGGCCGCCGCCATGCTGGCGGCCCTGTTCGTACCGGAGTCGCGTGCACCGCGGGCCCGGAAGGTCGACCCGGTCGGCCAACTGCTGGTGCTGGTACTGCTGGCCTCGGTCACCTACGCGATCATCAACGGCCCACGGGCCGGGTGGACGTCGGCGGAGACCGGCGCGCTGTTCGCACTCAGCGCCGCGACGGTGGCAGGCCTGCTGTGGTACGAGCCGCGCCGGACCGATCCGCTGATCGAGCTCCGGTTCTTCCGCAGCGTGCCGTTCTCGGCCGCGACCGTCATCGCGGTCTGCGCGTTCGGTGCCTTCGGCGGCTTCCTGTTCCTCAACACCCTATACCTGCAGGACGTCCGGCAGCTGTCAGCGCTGCAGGCCGGGCTGTTCCTGCTGCCGATGGCAGTCGTCACCTCGCTGCTGGCACCGGTCTCCGGACGGGTTGTCGGCGCCCGCGGCCCGCGGCTGCCGCTGCTGGTCGCCGGAATCACCATGTGCGCCGGCGGCCTGGCGCTGCTCGCGCTGAGCCGGACGACCGGCTACGGCTGGCTGGTCGCCACCTACGCGCTGTTCGCGGTCGGCTTCGGCACCGTCAACGCCCCGGTCACCAACACCGCCGTCTCCGGCATGCCCCGGTCCCAGGCCGGCGTGGCGGCGGCGGTCGCCTCCACCAGCCGGCAGGTCGGGGCGGCGCTGGGAGTGGCGGTGATCGGCTCGGTGATCAACACCGGCTCGCACGGCGCGATGGCTGCCGACCTGGTGTCGGCCAGCCGGCCCGGCTGGTGGATCATCGCCGGCGCGGGTGCCTGCGTGCTGATCCTCGGACTGGCCAGTACCGGCCGGCGTGCCGAGCGCAGCGCCGACCGGGCGGCACAGCTGTTCGCCGCCGAGCAGGCCACCGACGAGCAGGCCGCCGACGACAGGGTGGCAGCCCAGCCTGCCCCGGTGACCTGAACTCAGCCGAGCGCCGCCGCGGCGGCCCGGCCGGCCACCCGCCCGGAGAACAGGCAGCCGCCGAGGAAGCTGCCCTCCAGGGACCGGTAGCCGTGCATGCCGCCCCCGCCGAACCCGCTGGCCTCGCCGGCGGCGTACAGGCCGGGCATCGGCTGCCCGCCGGGCCGGAGCACCCGCCCGTCCAGGTCGGTCTCCAGCCCGCCGAGGGTCTTGCGGGTCAGCACGTTGAGCCGGACGGCGACCAGCGGGCCCGCCGCCGGATCCAGCAACCGGTGCGGCTTGGCCACCCGGATCAGCCGGTCCCCGAGGTAGCTGCGGGCCCCTCGGATCGCGGTCACCTGCAGGTCCTTGCTGAAGGGGTTGCCGATCTCCCGGTCACGCGCCTCGACCTGCCGCTGCACCTCGGACAGCTCCAGCAGGTCGGTGCCGGCCAGGATGTTCATCCCGGCCACCAGCTCGCGCAGCGTCACCGCGCTGACGAAGTCGGCCCCGTGCTGCTGGAACGCCGCGACCGGCGCCGGTGCGCCGCCGCGCCCCCGGCTGAGCACCTGCCGCACCGACCTGCCGGTCAGGTCCGGGTTCTGCTCCGAGCCGGACAGGGTGAACTCCTTGGCCAGGATCCGCTGGTTCAGCACGAACCAGCTGTAGTCGTAGCCGGTACGCATCAGGTGGGCCAGGGTGCCCAGGGTGTCGAAGCCGGGGAACAGCGGCACCGGCAACCGCTGCCCCCGGGCGTCCAGCCAGAGCGAGGACGGTCCGGGCAGGATCCGGATGCCGTGGTCGGCCCAGATCGGGTTCCAGTTCTGCAGGCCCTCGGTGTAGTGCCACATCCGGTCCGGGTTGATCAGGCTGGCACCGGCCGCCTGGGCGATCTGCAACATCCTGCCGTCGACGTGCGCGGGCACCCCGGCAACCATCCGGGCCGGCGGCGAGCCCAGCCGGGCCGGCCAGTTGCGGCGGACCAGCTCGTGGTCGCCGCCGATGCCGCCGGAGGTGACCAGCACCGACTGGGCGTGCAGCTCGAACTCCCCGACCGGAGTGCGCGAGCTCGGCCGGCCGCGGTCGACAGCGCTTGGCTCCAGCACCGTGCCGTGCACCCCGTCGACCGTCCCGCCGGTGCCGGTCAACCCGTCCACCCGGTGCCGGAACCGGATCGACACCAGCCCGTCGGCCTCGGCCTGCCGCACCCGGCGCACGAACGGTTCGAGCACGCCCGGCCCGGTGCCCCAGGTGACGTGGAAGCGGGGCACCGAGTTGCCGTGCCCGGTGGCCAGGTAGCCGCCCCGCTCGGCCCAGCCGACCACCGGGAAGAACCGGACGCCCTGGGCGTGCAGCCAGGCCCGCTTCTCGCCGGCAGCCCAGTCGACGTACGCCTCGGCCCAGCGCCGCGGCCAGTAGTCCTCGGCCCGGTCGAAGCCGGCGGTGCCCAGCCAGTCCTGCATCGCCAGCTCGACCGAGTCGCGGATCCGCAGCCGGCGCTGCTCGGGCGAGTTGACCAGGAACAGCCCGCCGAAGGACCAGAACGCCTGGCCGCCGAGGGACTGCTCGGGCTCCTGGTCGAGCAGGATCACCCGGCGGCCGGCGTCGGCCAGTTCGGCGGTGGCGACCAGGCCGGCGAGGCCGGCTCCGATGACGAGAACGTCCGCGTCGGTCATCGGCCCAGGCTATCGGCCGGCCGCTGCACCGCAGGCGCACGCCGGACGGCCCCGGACGCACCCGTGGTAGGACTGGTCTGGTGATGACCACCCGTCCCGAGTTGCAGGGCAGTTTCGGCATGGTCGCCAGCACCCACTGGCTGGCCTCGGCCGCCGGCATGAGCGTGCTGGAACGCGGCGGCAACGCCTTCGACGCCGCGGTGGCCGCCGGGTTCGTGCTGCAAATCGTCGAACCGCACCTCAACGGCCCGGGCGGTGACCTGCCGGCGATCGTGTGGAGCGCGGCGGATGGCCGCCCGCACGTGGTGTGCGGCCAAGGCACCGCGCCGGCCGCCGCGTCGCTGCGGCACTTCGCCGAGCTGGGACTCACCCTGGTGCCGGGCAGCGGCCCGCTGGCGGCGGTGGTGCCCGGCGCGTTCGGCGCCTGGACGCTCATGCTGGAGCGCTGGGGAACCTGGGAGCTGGCCGACGTGCTGGCTTTCGCGCTGCACTATGCCGAGTCCGGCTTTCCGGTGCTGCCCGCGATCAGCCGGACGATCGCCGTGGTCCAGGAGCTGTTCACCGAGCACTGGCGGCCCTCGGCCGACGCCTGGCTGGACGGCGGGCGGCCGCCGCAGCCGGGCAGCTGGTGGCGCAGCCTGGCGGTGGCCGCCACCTACCGCCGGATCCTCGCCGAGGCGGTTGGGCCCTCCCGTGAGCAGCGGATCGCCGCCGCCCGCGACGCCTGGTACCGCGGCTTCGTGGCCGAGGAGGTCGAGGCGTTCTGCCGCACCCCTTGGCGCGACACGTCCGGCCGCGACCACGCCGGCCTGCTCACCGCCGCCGACCTGGCCCGCTGGCAGCCGTCCGTCGAGCAGCCGGTGGCCACCCCGTACGCCGGCCGGTACCAGCTGCTCAAGACCGGCCCGTGGGGCCAGGGACCGGTGGTCGGCCAGCAGCTGCGGATGCTGGACGCGCTCGGCCTGGCTGCCGAGACCCCGCTGTCCGGACGCTGGATTCACCTGGTCACCGAGGCCGCCAAGCTCGGTTACGCCGACCGGGAGGCCTGGTACGGCGATCCGCTGGCCAGCGACATCCCGCTCGACACCCTGCTGTCGGACGGCTACGCCGCCGAGCGGGCGGCACTGGTGGGCGAGCGGGCCGACCTGGAGCTGCGGCCCGGCTCCCCGGACGGCCGCCAGCCCCGGCTGGCCACGTTGCCCGAAGCCGGCAGCCCGGCACCCGGCATCGGCGAGCCGACCATGGGCAGCAGCGAGCCGGCAGGCAGCGAGCCGGCAGGCAGCGAGCCGGCAGGCGGCGGGTCGGTGAGCAGCGAGCCGGGAGTCGGCCCGCTCGGTGGGAACCGCGGCGACACCTGCCATCTGGACGTGGCCGACCGGTGGGGCAACCTGGTCTCGGCCACCCCCAGTGGCGGCTGGTTGCAGAGCTCGCCGGTGATCGCGGCGCTGGGCTTTCCGCTGGGCACCCGGGGCCAGATGTTCTACCTGGAGCCTGGCCTGCCGAACTCGCTGCGGCCGGGCGCGCGGCCGCGGACCACCCTGTCGCCGTCGCTGGCGCTGCGGGACGGCGAACCCTGGCTGGCGTTCGGCACGCCGGGCGGCGACCAGCAGGACCAGTGGCAGCTGGCCTTCTTCACCGCCCTGGTCGCCGCCGGCGACGGGGCGAACCTGCAGGAGGTGATCGACGCGCCGATGTTCCACACCACCCACTTCCCGTCCTCGTTCTACCCGCGGGAGGCCCACCCCGGCGAGCTGGTGATCGAGGACCGGGTGCCGGAGGCCGTGCTGGCCGAGCTGCGCGACCGGGGCCACCGGGTCACCCTGGCCGGCGGGTGGACGCTCGGCCGGCTCAGCGCAGTGGCCCGGGAGGGTGAGCTGCTCAGGGCAGCCGCCAACCCGCGCGGCGCCCAGGGCTACGCGGTCGGCCGCTGACCGGGGCAGGTCAGGGGTTGCCGCCGCAGGGCACCGCGAAAGCGGTCCGGGACGCGGTGGCCCCGGCGCTGTCCGTCACGGTGAAGGTGACGCTGCCGCTGTTGCTGCCGACCGGGCAGGACACGGTGATGACCGAGCCGGTGGCGTAGTCGCTGCGGGTGCGGGTGGCCCGGTTCCACGCGTAGCTGTACACGCCGGTGCCACCGCTGACCCACCCGTCACAGGCATAGCCGACCGGCCGGCTCTCGCAACTGAGCGAGGTGACGGTGAGGGCCGTGGCATACGCGGGGGTGGCGCTGGTGATCATGCCGGCGCCGCCGAGAACGACCAGTGCGGCGGCTCGTAGCGAGCGGGTGCGATGCGGAATGCCCATGGCGGCTCTCCAAGTCGGGGGAAGTGGGTGCTGCACACCGTAGAGGCCGGAGTTGCCCGGAACAAGAGGTATGCCCGGACCCGTGCCCATCCCGTGCCCAACCGGACGAGAGCCGGCCGGAGAGTCAGTTGGCCAGGGTCAGGATCTCCGCGCCGTCCTCGGCGACGTGCACGGTGTGCTCCCACTGCGCCACCCAGGACCGGTCCCGGGTGACCACGGTCCAGCCGTCGTCCCACATCTCCCAGGCATGCCCGCCCAGGGTCAGCATCGGCTCGACGGTGAAGGTCATGCCGGCCTCGATCAGGCCGGCGGCCCGCGGCTCGTCGTAGGCGAAGATGGTGGGCTTGGTGTGGAAGGAGTAGCCCACCCCGTGGCCGGTGAAGTCGCGGATCACCCCGTAGCCGAACCGCTTGGCATAGGACTCGATCACCCGGCCGATCACGCTGATCGGCCGGCCCGGCCGGGCGGCCCGGACGCCCCGCAGCATCGCCTCGTGGGTGCGCTCGGACAGCAACCGCACCTCCTCGCGCGGCGAGCCTGCGAAGAACGTTGCGCAGGTGTCGCCGTGCACCCCGTCCAGGTAGGCGGTGACGTCGATCTTGACCACGTCGCCGTCGGCCAGCGGCCGGTCGTCCGGGATGCCGTGGCAGATCACCTCGTTCACCGACGAGCACAGCGACTTGGGAAAGCCCTTGTAGCCGAGCGTGGACGGGAACGCCCCGTGGTCGAGCAGGAACTCGTGGCCGATCCGGTCCAGCTCGTCCGTGGTGACGCCCGGCCGGACCGCGCGTCCCACCTCGGCGAGCGCCTGGGCCGCGATCCGCGCCGCGACGCGGATGCGCTCGATCACCTCGGGGGACTTGACCTCGCTGCCGGCGAACGGGGTCGGCCCGGGGCGTCCGACGTACTCCGGCCGCTCGATCCATCCCGGGACCGGCCGCGGCGGACCGATGGTGCCCGGGGTGACGGGGCGGGTCGTGGTGCCGACGGTGGCCATGCCTGGCAGTCTACGAAAAGGCCGGATCACCGCAGGTCGGAGGGCAACCGTGAG
>NZ_DATINC010000043.1:0-3343 GCF_035474675.1 Jatrophihabitans sp.
GGCATCGCCGATCCCGGTGCCGGTCGAGGGGGGCTCGAAGATGTCGCGGTCGAGGATCGCCAGGTCGGCCCGTTTCCCGGCGCGGATCGTCCCGCCGTCCGGGTCATGGTTGACCCACGCCGAGCCCGCGGTGAAACCGCGCAACGCCGTGCCCAGGGTCAGCCGCTGATCGGGCAGGAATGGCGAGTTCGTCCGGCGCTGCGGGTCTACCCGGGTGACCGCGACCTCGATCTGTTGCAGCGGGTCCGCGGTGCTCACTGCCCAGTCGCTACCCATCGCCAGCACGGTGCCGGCCGTGACCAGATCGGCGAACGGGTACTGCATCCGCGACCGCTCGGCGCCCAGCACCGGGATCGTCAGCTCATCCATCATCGGTTCCGATTGCGCCCAGTAGGCCTGGCAGTTCGCCACCGCGCCGACGGTTGCGAACCGGCCGACGTCCTCGGGTTGAATCACCTGGATGTGCGCCAAGTGGTGGCGGTTACCGCGCTGCCCGTTCACCCGCAGCGCGGCGCCCACGGCATCCAGCCCGTCCCGGACCGCTCGATCGCCAATGGTGTGCAGGTGCACCTGAAAGTCCAGGCGGTCCAGTTCGGTCACTGCCGCGGCCAGTAACTCTGGGTCGAGGTACGACAGGCCGAGGTCGCCGGTGTGCCCACCGCAACCATCGTGGTACGACGTGAGCAAGGCTCCGGTGCCGTTCTCCACCACGCCGTCCGTCATGATCTTCACGGTCCGAACCAGCAGCCGATCCGATCGGGCGCCGGACTCCCGCTGCGCCCGAAAGTCCGCGATCTGCTCCAGGCCACGTTCGCGCTGCCACCACAGGGCGGCCACGACCCGGGCGGTCAGCAGGCCGTCATCGGCCAGCGAGCCGTAGGCCTCCAGGATGTCCGGGGTGACCCAGGCGTCCTGCCAGCCGGTGATGCCCAGGGAGAGCAGGTGCGCCTGGGAGAGCAAGATCGCCGAGCGCCACTCGGCCCGGTCCGGGGCCGGGAGGTACCGGGCTTCGAAGGAGTAGGCGGCACCCTCGTCCAGGATGCCGATCGGCTCGCCGGTGGCCGGATCCCGGCGAAGGCGGCCGTCCGCCGGGTTCGGGGTATCGACGTTCACCCCGGCCACCTGCAGGGCGCGCGAGTTCACCCAGGCCGAGTGCACGCTGGAGTCGAAGAGGAACACCGGCCGGTCAGGAACGATCGCGTCCAGCAGCTCGCGGACCGGCGCGGTGTCGGGAAAACTCTCCGGGGCCCAGCCGGCGCCGTAGATCCACGGCAGGTCGGGGTGCTCGGCCGCGTACGTGGCGATCGCCTGGAGGTACGCCGGTACGTCGGCCAGGTCATGCAGCGACACGTGCATCCGATACCGGCCGGCGAACGGCGGGTGGACATGTGCGTCCTGAAAGCTGGGCAGCACCAAGCGGCCCGGTAGGTGCAGCCGCTCGGTACCCGGACCGGCCAGATCCTGGATGTCGTCCGAGTCGCCGACCGCGAGGATGCGCCCGTTCCGCAGCGCCACCGCGCCGTCCCGACTGACCTCGGGCACCGGGCCGGTCAGATCGTCGGTGCCGGTCCAGAGCCGGGCTCCGGTGATCACCATGTCCGCGTGCTCGGAGCCGGTCCTGGAAATCCCCGTCACGAGGACGTGCCCGGTGGAGTGCACTGCAAGCCCAGGAAACCAGCACATACCGGAGCAAGGAGGCGCGCTGGCGGAAACGTGGCAGCGCCGACGGAGGGCGGGATTCCCGGGCGACGCGGGGCGCCCACCGGGTACGCCGCAGTAGGCGAGGGCTTCCAAGCCAGGCTCTCGGTCATAGGCAACATGGTGACTTACCAGAGCAACCCCCACGGCCTGCGACAATGTGGAGCGATGAACGTTGACTTCGCGGGGTTGCCCCCCGGCTTGCCGGCTGGTGCCGTCGTGGATCTCGACGCTGTCCGGGACAACGTCGGGCTACTGCGGGAGCGAGCCGGATCGGCCGCAGTGATGGCTGTGGTCAAGGCAGATGCCTACGGCCACGGTCTGCTGCCGTGCGCCCGCGCAGCCTTGGCCGGTGGCGCGTCTTGGCTGGGAGTTGCCCAGCTCAGCGAGGCCCTGGCGGTACGCGCGGCGGGCATCGAGGCTCCGCTGCTGGCCTGGCTGACCGTGCCCGGAGACGCCTATCCCGCGGCGGTGGCAGCCGGGATCGACATCGGCGTCAGCACTGACTGGGCGCTTGCCGAGGTGGCCGCCGCGGCCGAGTCGGCCGGTGTCGTGGCCCAGGTGCACCTCAAGGTCGACACCGGGCTGAACCGCAACGGTGCTGCCCTGGAGGACTGGCCTGACCTGGTCGAGGCAGGGCTCAAGCTGCAAGCTGAAGGGCTGATCCGGCTGTTCGGGGTGTTCTCGCACTTCGCTTACGCCGATGATCCGGTGCACCCGACGGTGCAGGAGCAGACCTCGCATTTCGTTGCCGCGGTGCAGCTGGCCGAGCAACGCGGTGCTCGCTTCGAGGTGCGGCACCTGGCCAACTCCGCCGCCACCCTGACCAACCCGGCCACGCACTTCGACCTGGTTCGCCCCGGCATCGCGGTCTACGGCCTGTCTCCGATACCGGAGCTGTCCACCGCCGCCGAGCTGGGCCTGCGACCGGCAATGACGCTGCTCAGCCGGGTCGCGAACGTGAAGCGAGTGCCGGCCGGGCAGGGCGTCTCCTACGGGCACACCTACGTCACCAGCCGGCCGACCACTGTCGCGTTGCTGCCGATCGGTTACGCCGACGGGCTGCCCCGGCACGCCGGTAACAAGGGACCGGTCCAGCTGGCCGGGCAGCGACACCAGGTGGCCGGGCGGGTCTGCATGGACCAGGTGGTGATCGACCTGGCGAACCAGCCGGACGGCGCGGATCCGGACGTCGCGGCGGCGCTCGCCGACGTGCACCCCGGAGACGTCGCGCTGCTGTTCGGCAGCGCTCCCGGGCAGCCGAGCGCACAGGACTGGGCCGAGGCAGCGGGCACGATCAGCTACGAGGTGGTCTCCCGAATCGGCTCCCGAGTGCCCAAGATTTACACCGGCACTGCCGGAACGGCACCCATCGGCACTGCCGGAACGGCGCCCATCGGCACTGCCGGTAGAGAGGCCGATCATGGCTGAGCGTCGCGCCAAGCGGGCCGGCCGAATCAGCCGTGGTCGTCCCAGTACCGCCGGCAGCACCGGGGCGGCCGTTACGAAGAAGGTTCCGGCCGTGCCGACTCCGCTCACCTCGCTCGAACCGGTCAAGGGCTTCGGCTCCTGGCGACCGGACGACGGTGTCCTGGCGCTCGGCGTCGGGCTGGCCGCAGCCGGGATGGGCGCGGTGCTGGGCCTG
>NZ_DATINC010000044.1:0-5677 GCF_035474675.1 Jatrophihabitans sp.
ACGCACCGGCAGTCGGGGTAGTCCTCGGCCACCCGGTAGGTGAGGTCGGTCAGCCAGTCGTTGGCGGTGGCGTAGTCGGCCTCCCCCCGCAAGCCGGCCCGGCCGATGATGCTGCCGAAGGTGACCAGCAGCCGCAGCGACGCCGGATCGGTCGCCGCCAGCACCGCCTCCAGACCCCCGATCTTGGGAGCCAGGGTCTGCTCGAAGGCGGACTGGTCGAGGTTGAGCAGCGAGTTCGGCTCGTTGCGGCCGGCGCCGTGCAGGACGCCGGTGACCGGCCCGAGGACGTCCCGGACCTCCTCGACCGCCGCCTTCACCTCGTCGGCGGAGGTGACGTCGGCCCGGACGTAGCGGTACCGCACGCCGGCCGCCGCCATCCGCTCCAGGTTGGCGGCCAGCTCCGGATCGGTGTCCGGACCGGACCGGCCGAGCAGGCCGATCGCGGCGCCGGTGTCCTGGGCGATCGCCAGCGCGCACTCGGCCGTGATGCCCTTGCCGCCGCCGGTGACCAGCAGCACGTCCTGCGGGCCCAGCGGCGGCTGGCCGCCCGAGGCCAGCCGGACCGGCCGCAGCACCGGCACCCGGCGGGTGCCGTCGGCGTCGTAGCTGACCTCGGAGAACCCGGCGGTCGCCGCCACGTCGGCGACGATGCCGGGCACCACGGCGCTCACCTGCTCGGCCGCCAGGTCCACCGGAAGCGGCAGGGTGACCACCGTGGTGGCCACCGCCGGCGCCTCCAGGCAGAGGGTCTTGGCCAGCCCCGCCGCCCCGCGCCGGTCACCGACCACCACGAACCGGGCCGGCGCCGGCAACGCCAGCACCGCCCGGGCCGCGGCCAGCATCAGCGGGACGTGGCTCTCGTCGCAGTCACGGGGCAGGCACAGCAGCACCCCGCTGCCGAGTTCGGCACGGCGCAGCGCCTGCCGCAGCTCGGTGGCCAGCGGATGCCGTTCGCTGGCGAACACCTCCCAGCTCCCGGCGCCGGTGGGTCCGGCCGCGGGACCCGCGGCCGTCGGCACCTTCTCGATCCCGAAGGCCCGCACCCAGGGCGCGACGCCGAGCGCGGCAGTGGCCGGCTCGTCCGAGGCCAGCGCGTTCTCACCCAGCTCGTCGAGCAGCTGGGCCAGCTGGGCCAGCGTCGAGGTGGCGAAGGTGGAGGTCGCCATCGGCGCGGTCAGGCCCAGCTCGCGGGAGGCCTGGTTGACGATCTGGCCGACCGTGATCGAGCTCAGGTGCAGCTCGTCCAGCGGGTGGCTGGTGGCGCTGACCGCCTCCAGTGGCAGTTCGGCCCGCTCCGCGGCCAGCCGGCGGAGCACGTCCAGCGCGCTCTGCGGCGTACCGGAGGCTGCCGGTGCCGCCTCGCCGGGCTCCGGCTCGGTCGCCGGCGGGCTTGCCACCTCCGCCCGCCGGACCGGCTCGGCAGCCGGCTTTGCGACCTGCCCGGCCGGGGCCGGCCGGAGGGCTGGCAGCCCGGCGCCCAGCTCGTCCACCGGCGCCTGCTCGCAGGGACTGGCGAAGAACTTGAACTCCTTGCCGATCTCCAGGCTGCGGGTGAACCGGTCCCGGTGCAGCTCGGCAGGCCGGATGTCGGCACCGAGCACGTAGCAGGCCGCCACCGCCCGGAACAGGCCCGCGAGGGAGTTGCTGTCGGTCTCGAGCGAGACCGTCGGCACGAACGGGACGATGTCGCACGCCAGCCCGCGCAGGACGGTGCCGGGGCCGACCTCGAGCAGCAGGTCGACCTCACCGGCCAGCGCGGTCACCGCCTCGGCGAAGCGCACCGGCTCCCGCACCTGGCGGGCCAGCAGGTCGGCCAGGTCGGTGTCGGCCGGCAACTCGCCGCCGGTGACGGTGGACACCACCCGCCGGCGCACCGGTGCAAACCGGTCCTCGGTCAGGTAGCCGTGCAGCGCCTCGGCGGCCGGGGCCACCAGGTCGGAGTGGAAGGCGTGCGAGACCGGCAGCCGCATCGCGGTCAGCCCCTGGCCGGCGGCCCGGGCGCAGACCCGGTCCACCGCGTCCGCCGGGCCCGACACCACGGTCTGCTTGGGACCGTTGAAGCCGGCGATGACCACCGGCTCGCCGTCCAGCAGCGGGCCGGCCACCTCGGGCGAGGTGAGGATGCTGGCCATCGCTCCGTCCACGGTGCTGCTGTCGGCCATCAGCCGGCCTCGTACGGTGGCGATGGACAGCAGCGTCGCCTCGTCGTAGGCCCCGGCCCAGTGCAGCGCGGACAGCTCGCCCAGGCTGTGCCCGGCAGCGGCCACCGCCTCGATGCCGAGCAGCCGCAGCAGCCGCAGCCCCGCCACCGACGCGGTGGCGATCCGGGGCTGGGCGGCGGCCGTGTCGGCCAGGCTGCCGGCCGGCAGCGGGAACTGCCGGTAGAGCTCGTCCACCACCGCGAAGCGCCGGCGGACCGCGCCGCCGTCGCTGCGCCGGCCGGCACCCTGGCCCGGGAACAGCAGGCCGATTCGGGGCGTGCTGGCAGCATGGCCGAGGAACACCCCGCCGTCGAGGTCGAGCACCGAGCGGGCGCCGTTGTCCAGCAGCATCAGCAGCTTGCCGAGCCGCTGCTCGGCCTGCTCCGGGCTGCCGGCCAGCACCGCCGCCCGGATCGGGCGGCCGGCCAGGTCCGCCGACAGCGTGCCGGCCAGGTCGCCGAGCTCGGCGAAGGACATCTTCGGCGCCATCGCCGCCAGCTGGCTGATCTTGCCACGCAGGTCGGCGATGCTGGTGGCGTCGAGCAGCAGCAGCTCGCAGTCCTGCCGGGAGCGCACCAGCCGTTGCACCTCCGGGGCGATCTCGTCCCGGCGCGGCCCGGCCGGCTGCTCGAGCACCACGTGGGTGTTCATGCCGCCGAAGCCCATCGACGACACCCCGGCCCGGATCGGCCCGTCCGCCGGCCACAGTTCGGCCGTGCTGGGCACCCGCAGCGCCGGCCGGTCGCCGAGCAGCTCCTGGTGCGGGTCGACGTGCCCGGTGGCCGGCGGGATCACCTGGTGGTGGATGGCGAGGATTGCCTTGAGCAGCCCGCCGACACCGGCCGCGGCCTTGGTGTGGCCGATGTTGCCCTTCAGGGTGCTGATCGCGGCCGGCGGCGCGTCCGGGTCGGCCTGCCGCCGGGCCTGGGAGAAGGCCTGCAGCTCGGTGGCGTCGCCGACCGCGGTGCCGGTGCCGTGTCCCTCCAGGTAGTTGACGGTCTCGAAGCCGAATCCGGCGCTGCGGTAGGCCCGTTCGATGGCCAGCTGGTGCCCGGCCGCCTCCGGCCGGGTGATGCCGCCCTTGCCGTCGGAGGAGTAGCCCCAGCCGACGATGTTGGCGTACCGCTTGAGTCCCTGGGCGATCGCGTCGCGCTCGCGCATCAGGACCAGCATCCCGCAGCCCTCGCCGGGCCAGAAGCCGTTGGAGTGCTGGTCATAGACCCGCATCTCCCCGGTGGCCAGGGCTCCGGTCTTGGCGAAGCCGATCACCTCGAACGGGTCGATCGACAGGTCCACCCCGCCGGCGATCACGGTGTCGAGGTGACCCTCGGCCAGCGCGTTGCAGGCGGTGGTGACCGACAGCAGCGAGGACGAGCAGGCACCGTCGACGGTGTAGCCGCCGCCGTTGAAGTCGAAGTGGTTGCAGATCCGGCCGGCGATGGTGTTGGCCAGCCCACCGGCCAGCGTGTCTTCGTCGATCGGGGCGAACGGGCTCTTGTACCGGGCCTCGAGCTGGTCGAGGAACTCGCCGAGCGCGGTGTCGTCCCAGCCCTGCTCGCGCAGCGCCGCGCCGACCGTGCGCCGGACGTAGGGCCAGCGCAGCCGCATGATGCTGGCCCGGCTGAACTCGCCGGTCAGGCTGTTGCCGATCACCACGCCGGTGCCCTGGCGGTTCAGCCCGGCACCCTTGGGGAATCCGGCGTCGGCCAGGGCCCGGGCGGCGGTGTCCAGCGCCAGCCAGTGGGTGAGGTCGGTGGAGCGGTAGGTGGACCCGGCCACCCGGTAGGCCACCCGGTCGAACTCGAATCCCTCGATGACGGCGGCCTTCTGGGTGTAGAACCGGTCCGGTGCCGCGGGGTCGGGGGAGTAGTAGTCCTCCAGGCGCATCCGCTCGTCCGGCAGCCGGCGGAAGGCCCGGCGGCCGGCGAGCACGTTCTCCCAGAGCTCATCAGGGGAGTTCGCGTCCGGGTAGCGGCAGGATATGCCGACTACTGAGATACGTTCCGAACTCATACTCGCACCGCCGCAGGGGTTGCCACCGGGTGGTCAGCGGCCGCGAGTGCGCGGCGCTGCTTGGCCTTGCCGATGAAGTGGGCCGCCCACCAGCCGAGGCCGCGCAGGGCGCAGACCGCAGTGGTGGCGAAGAACATGGTGTAGACGATGTTGAACGCCATCATCACGGCGTAGACCATGGCGACCGAGGAGCCGAACATGAACTGGTTGCGCGGCTTGGACGGGGTGGTGCCCGGGTCGGTGATCATGTAGTTGGTGAACAGCACGAACGCGATTCCGGTCATGATGCCCCAGGCCGAGAACAGCGCGACGTCCCAGATCCAGTGCCGGATGACGGCCTGCAGGAAGAAGCCGCCGAGCCAGCCGACGATCAGCGGGATCCGCTTGGTGAGCATTCCGTTGATCACCGTGCCGGAGGTGGCGATGACCAGCGGGATCATGATCCGGAAGTAGGTGTTGGCGTTCTCGCTGAACTGGTAGGGCGGGGCGATGCTGCACCAGTGGCTGAAGCACAGCAGCACCGCGGTGATGCCGAAGTTGGACGGGTTCATGAAGTGCCGCATCCGGCCGTTGATGGGCGCCTGCAGGACGTGCTTGGCGGCCACGCCGACCACCACGCCGAAGGCGACCGGCCAGAACTGGCTGTTGGCGTAGAGCAGCATGTTGACCGCGAGGGCGGTGATGTGCGAGGGCAGCAGCGCCTCGTACACCCCGCGGACGCCGTTGCCCCGGTACTTCGGCTGCCGGCGGTAGACCCAGGCGCTGATCGTCTCGAAGACGATCTCGGTGGCGTAGCCGACCAGCACCGCCAGGAAGGGCCACAGCCACGGCTGCTCGAAGCCCAGCCAGGCGTAGCCGAAGACGTTGAGCACGCTGATCGAGATGGCGAAGTTGCGCAGCGCCAGGTACCGGGGATCGGGTGCCGGCTTGGCCTTGGCCGGTGCGGGTGCCGCCGGCGGTGCTGAACTGGCAGGTACAGGCTGGGCCTGCTTCGGAACGGTGGCGGTCATCGGCTTGAAACCTCTCGAGCGGTGTCCGTCAGGACGAGGGAGTGAACGCCTGGCGTCAGTTGGAGCTTCTGCTGGTGGAGCGCACCGCTGGTGTCACGCCACTGCAGGGTCACGGTCGCGGCTCCGGAGAAGGAGCCCAGCCCGAAGTGCACGTCGAAGCTGCGGAAGCCGGCGTGGCCGCCGCCGCCGTCGAGCTGGGAGACCGCCGTGCCGTTCGGGGTGGTCACCGTCGCCGTCGCGTTGTAGGCGGGGCTTCCGAAGTTGGACAGGCCCTTGCCCGCGACGGAGCTGGAGTCAGCTGCCGGCCGGTACAGGTGCAGGTCCAGGTAGTTGCCCCGGTCCGGGGACTGGTTGGCGTAGAAGGCCGGCGGGCCCCACTGCCGGGCGATCGCCCAGTCGAGGGTGCCGGTGCCGGTGGTGTCGGCCATCGCGATGGCGCGGGTCGGGGTCGGC
>NZ_DATINC010000045.1:0-1797 GCF_035474675.1 Jatrophihabitans sp.
GTTCTCCCGGCGCAGGTACTCGAAGGCGTCCAGGTGCCGGGTGGGCGGGAAGCCGGCCTCCGCGCCGGCGATGTCGAAGCCGACCACGCCGCGGTCGCGGTAGGCCACCGCCAGCTCGGCGATCTCGCGGGACCGGGCGGCATGCCGCATCGCGGTGAGCAGTGAGCCGATCCGGATGGAGTGGCCCTGCTCCGCGGCGGCCTGGGTGCCGTGCGCGAACCCCTCCAGGGTGGCGTCCACCACCTCGGCCAGGCTCAGCCCGTCGCCGACGTGCTGCTCGGGCGCCCACCTGATCTCGGCGTAGACCACGCCGTCGGCAGCCAGGTCCTGCGCGCACTCGCTGGCCACCCGGTGCAGGCCCTCCCGGGTCTGCATCACCGCCACGGTGTGGTCGAAGGTCTCCAGGTAGCGGACCAGGGAGCCCGAGTCGGCTGCCTCGACGAACCACCGGCCGAGCTCGGCGGCGTCGGTCGAGGGCAGCTTGTGGTACCCGATCGCGGCGGCCAGGTCGATGATGGTCTGCGGTCGCAGCCCGCCGTCCAGATGGTCGTGCAGCAGCACCTTGGGGGCGGTCCGGATGGTGGTGGGGTTGAGTTCGGCAGGCATGGGGCCACGCTAGTCGCCCGGCCGCCGGCGCCGCTGGCGACCACGTCGCACCGGCGGCGAGCCGGGACGCCCATGACCGCGGGCAGCCGGGCGGCGAGCAGCAGCAAACCACTCGGGCAGCCGGGGGCGCGGGCCTAGACTTCCCCTTATGACCGCACAGACGCAGCCGAACTCCGACGACACCGAACTGGCAGTGCCCGCACCTGAGGCCGCGACCGGCCCGAGTTCCGCCGAAGGCACCGGTTCGCACGACATCCCGCTGTCCGGCGAGCTGGCCAAGGCGATGGCCGCGAACTGGGGGCCGGCCCCGGCGATGCCGCATCCGGCCAGCCGGGCCGGGACGCCGTCGGCGGGCGCGGCCACCTTCGCCCGCAACCGGGCGGCGCTGTCGGCGGCTTTCGGCGGCCAGCTGCTGGTGATCCCGGCCGGCCTGCCCAAGGTGCGCGCCTACGACACCGACTACAGCTTCCGGGCGTTCTCCGGCTTCACCTGGCTGACCGGTGAGACGGTCGAGGGTGCGGTGCTGGTGCTCGTCCCGTCCGGGGCCGGGCCGGAGTCCGGGCACACCGCGACGCTCTACGTACGGGAGTACGACGGGCCGGGCACGCCCGGCTACTTCACCAACCGGGCCTACGGCGCGCTGTGGGTGGGCAACGTGCCCACCGCCGCCGACACCGAGACGGTGCTGGGCCTGGCCACCCGGCCGCTGGCCGAGCTGCGCCGCGACCTGGAGGCCCACCGCGGCCGGCCGGTGCTGGCGGTGCGCGGGGTGGACGCCAGCGTGGACGCGCTGCTGCCCGGCACCGAGGCCGGCCGGTTGCCGCAGATCCTGGACGAGCTGCGGCTGGTCAAGGACGACTGGGAGATCAGCCAGCTGCAGGCGGCCTGCGACGCCACCTCGCGCGGCTTCGCCGATGTGGTCGCCGAGCTCCCGGCGGTGCTGGCGGCCGGCGGCCGGCGCGGCGAGCGCTGGCTGGAGGGCACCTTCTGGCGGCGGGCCCGGTTCGAGGGCAACGAGGTGGGCTACACCTCGATCGTGGGCGCCGGGCAGCACAGCACCACGCTGCACTGGTGGCGCAACGACGGCGACCTGGCCGACGGCCAGCTGCTGCTGGCCGACATGGGCGTCGAGGTGGACTCGCTGTTCACCGCCGACGTCACCCGCACCATGCCGGTGAACGGCACCTGGAC
>NZ_DATINC010000046.1:0-29382 GCF_035474675.1 Jatrophihabitans sp.
GTGCCGAACATCCCGTAGACGGCACCGGACGCACCGAGCGTGGGGACGTTCGCGGCGCTGAACCACAGCACCGTCACCGAGCCGGCCACCGCACAGGTGAGGTACAGGGCCAGGAAGCGCGCGTAGCCCAGCACCCGTTCCAGCTGGGGCCCGAGCACCCACAGGGCGTACATGTTGAACGCGAGGTGCAGCACCTGCTCGTGCAGGAACGTGGCCGTGAGCAGCCGCCACCAGGCCCCGCCGTCGACGCCGGTGACCACCGTGGTGCGGTCCCAGAACAGCCGGTCGGCGGAGAACAGGATCAGCTCGCGCACCACCGGGCTGTCCCGGCCACCGCTGCCGAGCACGGCCAGGAAGACGACCACGTTGACCGCGATCAGCGCCATCGTGACCTGGCCGGGCGAGCCGGGAACCCGCCCGCCGCCGAGGGCGCGGGGCTGGCGCTGGGTGCGCGCCCCCTCGGCCACGCACTCGGGGCACTGGAAGCCTACGGCAGCCGGCCGCATGCAGTCGGGACAGATCGGCCGGCCGCACCGCTGGCACCGGATCCAGGTCTCGCGGTCGGGGTGCCGGTAGCACCGCGGCGCGGCCTCTGCGTGGGGCTCGGACGGCACGGCGGGCGGCACCGCGCTGGACACCCGGGTCAGTCCTGACGGCGCTCGATGTCGACGCGCTCGAGCCCGATCTCCTCGGCCGGGCGGTCGCCTCGGGACGTGGGTGCGGTCGCGATGGCGTCGACGACCGCCTTGCTCTCGTCGTCGACGACCTCGCCGAAGATCGTGTGCTTGAAGTTCAGCCAGGTCGTCGGCGCGACGGTGATGAAGAACTGCGAGCCGTTCGTCCCCGGGCCGGCGTTCGCCATCGCCAGCAGGTACGGCCGGTCGAAGCTCAGCTCGGGGTGGAACTCGTCGGCGAAGTTGTAGCCCGGGCCGCCGGTGCCGCGGCCCAGCGGGTCACCGCCCTGGATCATGAAGTTCTTGATCACCCGGTGGAAGATGGTGCCGTTGTAGAGCGGCTGGTTGCTCTTCTGCCGGGTGGCGGGGTCCGTCCACTCCTTGTCGCCGGTGGCCAGACCGACGAAGTTGGACACCGTCTTCGGGGCGTGGTTGCCGAACAGGTTGACGGTGATGTCGCCGGCCGAGGTGTGCAGGACGGCCTGGTGGGTTGCGGTGCTCACGAATGGATCTCCTGTCGTTGCGCGATCGTCAGGCTGCGATCTCCGGCACGATCGCTCGGGCGAGAGAAAAGGCGTTCAATGCAGGGTATGGCTGCCGGGTCCGGACGGTGACCACCGAGGTGCCCCTGGCGAACACGCACTGCCAGGTCTCAGCTCCCTGCAGGTCGGTCCGGTAGGCCACCGCACCGTCGGCGATGTCTGCGTCCGACTGCACTTCGGGGTGGTTGCGGGCGGATTCGACCATCGCGTTGTAGGCGTCGGTGGCGGTCCGGAACCGGGCGATGGTGATCTCGCCCACGATCACCGCCGGGTCGTAGGAGAAGTAGAACCGGCAGCCCACCGGACGGCTCTGCAGCACCGTGACCCGCCCGACCCGGTCGCCCTCCAGGTCGGCGAAGTCGGCGGCGCTGATGTAGGGACAGCTGCCGGCCATCTCCGGCACGGTGCCCGAGGGGCTGAGGGTGGGACGCGGGGTGCTGCTCGGCGCGCCGGTCTGCTCGCCGGCCGCGCCGCCCAGGCCGGTGGGCTGTGCGGTGGCAGGGCTCGAGGCCGGCGGCGCCGGGGTGACGCTGCCGTTCCCGTCCGGCCGGCAGCCGGCCAGCGCGGCGGGAAGCACCAGCGCCAGGGCGACCAGCAGCCACCGGCCGGGCCGGCTCAACCGGCTCAGCACCCGGCCACCGTTGCGCCGCGGCTCACCGGGGACGGTGGCTGGCCACGTCGGCGGCGGCCAGCGCCAGGCTGTCGTCCAGCGGTTCCAGGTCGGCGTTCGAACCCCGGCGGGCGTAGGCCCGGCGCAGCAGCTCGTCGGCGAACTGCGGGCTCTTGGCCAGCACCGGGCCGTGCAGGTAGGTGCCGAAGACGTTGGCGCGCACCGCGCCCTCGGTGCGGTCCGAGCCGTTGTTGCCGCGGCCGGGCTCGGTGGCGCCCAGCGGCCGGACGCCGGCGCCGAGCTCGGTCAGGCCGCTGTGGTTCTCGAAGCCGACCAGCCGTCCCCACGGGGTGTCGATGCTGTTGTTGCCGATCAGCCGCTGGTCCGAGCCGGTGGTGATGACGTCCAGCACCCCGACGCCTTCGATGGTGCGGCCGTCCTTGGTGCGGAAATGGTGGCCCAGCAGCTGGTAGCTGCCACAGATGGTCAGCATCACCACGCCGTCGTCGGCCATCGCGCGCAGCTCGGGGCCGCGGCTGACGAAGTCCCGGCCGATCTCGCCCTGGGCGGCGTCCTGGCCGCCGCCGCCGAGCAGGATGTCGGTGCCGGCGGGCAGCGGGTCGCCCACCTGCACCCGGACCACCTCGGCGTCCAGGCCGCGCCACTGCAGCCGCTTGCTCAGCACCAGGACGTTGCCGGTATCGCCGTAGATGTTCATCTCGCGCGGGTACAGGTGCACCAGGGTCAGCTTGCGCGCGCTCATCGCAGCTCCGTTCCGGTCAGCCGGGCCAGCACCTGGTGCAGTTGCCACATCGCGGTGTAGGTGGAGAACACCACGACGGTCTCACCGGGCGCGACATCGGCGGCGGCCTGCTGGACGGCGCCGGCCAGGTCCGGATCGATCCGGTCGGCCGTCAGGCCGTCGTAGTGCAGCCGCACCGCCATGTCGGCCGCCCGGGTGCCGGTGGTCACCAGCCGTCCGGAGTTGCCCTGCAACAGCGGGGCGAACTCCACGTCCCAGAGCCAGGACAGGTCCCGGCCGTCGGCGTAGTCGTCGTTGATCGCAATCACCGTGGCGGCCGGCCGCAGCCCCGGCACGGTGCGCAGCGACTGCCGGAAGCCGGCCGGGTTCTTCACCAGCTGCAGCACCACCCGGCGGCCGGCCAGGTTGAAGGACTGGCCGCGGCCGAAGGCCGGCTGGACGGCCCGCAGCCCAGCGGTGATGGTGGCCGCGTCCAGGCCGAAAGTCAGCGCCAGCGCAGCCGCACCGGCCGCGTTCTGCGCGTTGTGCGCCCCCTCGGCGTGCAACGTCAGGCTTTCCTCGGCGTCGCCGATCCGCAGCGTCAGCTCGGTGGTCTCGCCCAGCTCCAGGGCTAGCAGCTCGACGGCGGCCTTGAGCTCGGAGATCGCCACCTCGCCGCCGTACATCTCCTCGTCCGTCGGGAACTGCGGGCGCAGCGCCGCCGCGACACCGAAGTAGCTGACCTCGGCGGTCAGCTCCCGGGCCACCGCGACCAACCGTGGGTCGTCGCGGTTGACCACCACGTGCCGGGTAGTCCGGGCCGCCACCGTGCCCAGCAGCTGGGCGGTGGTGTCGATCTCGCCGAACCGGTCGAGCTGGTCGCGCAGCACGTTGAGCAGCAGCAGCCGGTCGGGCTGGTACACCTGGCAGAACCGCACCGCGTGCGCCTCGTCGAGTTCCAACACCGCGACGTCGGCCGGCGTGCGACCCCGCCAGGACGACTGCTGGACGACGGCGGTGATCACCCCGCGGACGAAGTTGCCGCCGGTGTCGTTGGTCAGCACCCGGTACCGCTGGGCCAGCACGGTGGCCACCATCTTGGTGGTGGTGGTCTTGCCGTTGGTGCCGCTGACCACCACCACGCCGAGCGGCAGCCGGGCCAGCCGGCGGGCCAGGAAGCGGGGGAAGGCCTTCTCCACCACCAGGCCGGGAAGCGCGGTGCCCCGGCGGCCGGCGGCCCGCAAGGCCAGCAGGACCAGCTTGCCGAGCCAGATCGCGAGGAGGTTCATGGTGCTGCCAGGCTACCCAGTCGGCCCGGGTCGGCCGGGCCGACCGAGCCGGACGGGCGTGCTGCCCGTCCTTTGTCGCTTCGTGCCCACTTTCCGACGCGCCGCTGCAATTCTGCCGAAATCTCACGCCAAGAAAACAAGTTCCTGTCACACTCTGTAGCCAGTTCACTGCGGACAGCCCTGAACACCCAGGGGAGCGTTGCGATGAGAAGTGTTCGTCCCAGCCGGCTGCGCGCCGGACGAGCCGGGAGCCGGCCATGGCGGTGATTCGGCACGTCGTCCAGGTGGTGGGCGGGACCATCCGCAACGACCTGTGGTGCGACGAGTGCCAGACCACCGGCCGGTTCGAGATCGACATGCACGCGATGAGCAACCGCGGCCTGCAGCCGATCGGCACCGTCCGGCAGTGCGTGCGCTGCGACTATGAGGAACCACTGATCCCGGACGGCGACCTCGGCTCCTAGCCCAGGTTCCGGTCCGGACCCGGAACTACCCTGTGAAGGCGGTTCGGCGGATTCGCCGGCTGCGCACTGAAGCGGATATGCCCAATCCGCTTGCCTGCTAACCTGCGACCATGACCAGCCCGGGCCGCCCGTTGCGCCGGGACGCCGAGCGCAACCGGCAACTGCTGCTGGACGCTGCCAGCGAGCTGTTCGCCGAACGTGGGCTGGGCGTGACGCTCAACGACATCGCCCACCACGCCGGCGTCGGGGTGGGCACCGCCTACCGCCGCTTCCCGAACAAGGAGGCGGTCATCGACGCGCTGTTCGAGCAACGGCTGCAGGCGGTGGCGGCGGTCGCGCACGAGGCGCTGGAGGACCCGGACGCCTGGCGCGGCCTGGTGACGTTCCTGGAACGCACCCTGCACATGCAGTTCGGCGACCGGGGTCTGACCGAGATCATGAACAACCCGGCGCTGGGCCGGCAGCGGGTCAGCGACGCCCGCGACCGCATCGCCCCGCTCATCGAGGCCCTGGTGGACCGGGCCAAGCAGCAGGGCACGGTACGCGCAGACCTGGACCAGACCGATCTGATCTTCCTGCAGGTCGCGCTGTCGGCGATTCTGGACAGCACCCGGGCGATCGCGCCGGACCTGTACCGCCGCTACCTGGCGATCCTGCTGGACGGCATCCGCCCCGGCGGGGCGCCCAGCCCGTTACCGGTCCGGCCGCTCAGCGCCTTCCAGACGCACCGCGCCATGACCCGCAACCGGCCGGATGTCGCGAACGCCTGAGGCAGGATGGCCCTCGTGACGAGCCTCCGGCGGGTGTCGTGCCTGCTGCTGCCCGTGGTCCTGGTCAGCGGGTGTGCCGCCCGCCAGCACGGCAGGACGGCCGCGAAGCCCGCCGACAGCCCTGCCGCTGCGGCCGGCGGCGCCGCGGAGCCGGTACCCCCGGGCTCGCTGGGCGCGCCTGACCAGCCGACAGTCTGACCAACCCGACAGTCAGGCAACCAGGCAGTCAGGCAACCCGCGTGGTGGAGCCGGGCGGCGCGGCGAGGGCTTCCGGATGCAGGATCGAGGCGATCGCCGCCACGCCGTCCACCAGTCGGGGACCGGGCCGCACCACGAGCCCGTCGGCGTCGATCGCCCATACCTCGGCGTCCGGAAAGCGGCTGACCACGCCCCGAGCCTGCTCGATCGCGCCCGGCAGGTGAAAGCCGCACGGCGCGACCAGCACCACCTGCGGGGACTCTGCCGCGATCAGCTCCCAGCTCGTCTCCACCGACCGCTGGCCGGCGCGACCGGCGACCGGGATCCCGCCGGCGGCGGTGACCAGGTCCGGCACCCAGTGCCCGCCCGTGAACGGCGGGTCGACCCACTCGATCACCGCCACCCGCCGGCGCGGTCGAGCCGCCACCCGCTCGGCGATCGCGGCCAGCCGGGCCCGCAACTCCCCGACCAGGGCCTGGGCACGATCCGATGACCCGGTTCGCTGCCCGACCAGCAGGATCGAGTCGAGGACGTCGTCGAGAGAATGCGGGTCGAGGGACAGCACGTCCGCGCGGCACCCCAGGTAGTCCAGGGCCTGGTCGACCTGACCGGACGGCAACGCGCAGACCCGGCACAGGTCCTGGGTCAGGATCAAGTCGGGGGCCAGCGCGGCCAGCGCGTCGGCGTGCAGCGTGTAGAGCTCCTGGCCGGCGGCGAACTGCGACCGGACGTAGCCGTCAATCTCGGCGGGGGTCATCCCGCGGGTGTCCTTGCCACCCACCACGATGGTCTTCTCGCTCCTGGCGGACGCGGGCTCGTCGCATTCGAAGCTCACCCCCACCAGGTCATCGCCCAGCCCGAGCGCGTAGACGATCTCGGTAGCCGACGGGAGTAACGACACCACGCGCACGACGGTCAGCGTACTGACGACGCCGGAGCGACCTCGGCCAGCCGGGCCGGACATGGCAGCGGCCTGACCGCTGGTGCAGATCGGTCAGGCCGCCGTTGGGTTCTTGCTGACAGTCGTCAGTCGTCCGTCTCAGACGTCAGGAGAGCAGCTCCTCCAAGCGCGCGTAGGTCGATTCCATCTCGACCAGCCTGGAGTCGAGGCCCTGGTCGCGCGCTTCGCGGTGGGGGAAGGTGTGCACCTCGGTGAGCATGGTGCCGTCGCCGTGCGGGGCCAGCGTGAGGACCTGCACCTGCTCGGGGCCGTTCTCGCCGAACATGCGCTCCGTGGTGACGAGCCGGTGCGGCTCCTTCACCTCGCGGACCTCGCCGCTCATCTCGAAGGGCTGCGAGCCGTCCTCGCGTTCCCACTTGAACCGGTAGCTCTCGCCGGCTTTCGCCGTCCACTCGCACGTGGTCATGGACCGGCCATCGGCACCGGTCAGCCACTGGCGCATGACCTCCGGGTCCGTGTGGGCCTGCCACACCTTCTCGATCGGGGCACGGATGACGCGGCTCATGCGGATCTCGGTATCGCTGAGGACAGCGAGCTTGGCTTCCCTGTCGGATCCTCGATCAGATTCCATTTTCGGCATGTGAAACCCCCTCGTTGAAAGGCTGGGCATGGTAACGGCGGTACCGTACCACGTCTACTCCCATAGTGCGCATATAAATGAATGGCATATAGGCCGTAGTACATACGTAGAAAACAGACATCAACAGAGACTTAGCCCGCTGGTGATTGTGGGGTAAGCGGAGCTCGCACGATGGGTCGTCGACGCCGGCGAAGCCCCGTTGGGCAGCGCGGCCATTCGACCGGACTGGGATTACACCTGTTGGGTGGAGACGAGGGGAATCGAACCCCTAACCCCTGCCTTGCAAAGGCAGTGCTCTGCCAATTGAGCTACGTCCCCTGGGGCGGGCCCCGCATGACAGCGGGGCCGGACGAGCTAGCGGGTTGCCTGCTTCCAGACCTCGCTGCTGTCCTGTGCCTTCCTGCGCTTCATGGCGTACTGCACGCCGATGGCCGCGGCGGCGAGCATGAGCAACTTCTTCATCGGCTTCTCCTCGCTGCGCACGGCCCGGACAGGCCGAACGATGTCGCAGGGTGGGCCTAGGAGGACTTGAACCTCCGGCCTCATCCTTATCAGGGATGCGCTCTAACCGTCTGAGCTATAGGCCCGCTGCACGCTCTACGCGCGAGGTGAAACTTTACCCGGGTGGCGGGGCAGGCCCCAAACCGGGGCCCTGCCGGATGAGCTGTCGGACGGGGCTACTCCCGTTCGGACAGGGTGACCTCCGCGCCGCCCACCAGGTCGGCGCACAGGTTGTAGACCATCGCCCCGATGGTGCTCAGCGCGATGAACAGCACGATGTTGACCGCGCCGATGATGATCGCGCCGCCGAACACCAGCGGGCCGCTGATCACGTCGCTGGTCTTGTCGTTGGACAGGTCGCGCACCGTGGTGTTGACCTTGTCGAACACCCCGGCCACGTCCAGGATGCCGTACAGCACGCCGACCATGATCAGCCAGACGAAGAACAGGGCGATGGCCAGCACGCAGGAGAACTTGAACACCGAGTAGACATTGACGTGGCTCAGGGTGAGCCGGGCCCGCCGCGGCTGGCGAACACCGCGGCCCACCCGGCCGTTGCGTCCGGACCGGGCCTCTGCCTCGCTGGCCGCCGTCCGCATGGCGTCCTTGGCGCTGGTGGCCGCCGCGGTCGCGGTGGCTGCCGCCGCCGAGGCCTTGGAGGCGATCTTGGCTCCGAGCCCCGCGCCGGACGAACCCGACCCGTCCCGGGAACCGGCACCGTCCCGGGAGCCCGCTCCGACCTGGGTGCTCGACGACCAGCCGCCGGGCTGTTGACCCGCCGGCGGCGGGGTCACCTTGGGCAGCGTCGCGGTGTCCTGGTCCGCGTTGGCGTTGGAGCTTCGAGCAGGTGGCGGATAGCCCTGGGTCATGGTTCTGCTACTCCTGCTCCTCGGGTTCGTCGGCATTGCGGGCGATCGAGACCAGCGATACTCCGTCCGGCAGGTTGATCAGCCGCACGCCCATGGTCTGGCGCTGTGCCCGCCGTACCTCGGCGACGGACGTCCGGATCACCACGCCGTCGGACGTGATCGCATACAGCTCGTCCTCCGGCCGGACGGTCATCGCCCCGACCAATCCACCTCTGGTCGAGACTATACGCGCGGTGAGCACGCCCTTCCCGCCGCGACCTTGGACCGGATACTCCTGCACCTTGGTGCGCTTGGCGAAGCCGCCGTCGGTCGCGATCAGGATCTCCATGTCGTCCTGGACGACCTCCATCGCCAGCAGCTCGTCGTTCGCGCCGAACCGCATCCCGATCACCCCGGAGGTGGCCCGGCCCATCGGGCGCAGCGTCTCGTCGTCGGCGGAGAACCGGATCGACTGGGCCTTCTTGCTCACCAGCAGCAGGTGGTCGGTGGGGGCGATCAACGCCGCGTCGATCAGCTCGTCGTCCTCGCGCAGGTTGATGGCCACGATGCCACCGGAGCGGTTGGAGTCGAAGTCGCTCAGCTTGGTCTTCTTGACCAGGCCGGCCTTGGTGGCCAGCACCAGGTACGGCGCGACCTCGTAGTTGCGGATCGTCATCACCTCGGCGATCGTCTCGTCCGGCTGGAAGGCGAGCAGGTTGGCCACGTGCTGGCCGCGCGCGTTCCGGTTGGCCTCCGGCAGGTCGTAGGCCTTGGTGCGGTAGACCCGGCCCTTGTTGGTGAAGAACAGGATCCAGTCGTGGGTGGAGCACACGAAGAAGTGCGCCACCAGGTCGTCGGTCTTCAGGGCCGCGCCCTGCACGCCCTTGCCGCCGCGACGCTGGGCCCGGTACAGGTCGGTCTTGGTGCGCTTGGCATAGCCGGTCCGGGTGATGGTGACCACCACGTCCTCGGCGGCGATCAGGTCCTCCATCGACATGTCGCCGTCGTACGGGATCAGCCGGGTGCGCCGCTCGTTGCCGTACTTGTCCGAGATCTCGTTCAGCTCGTCCCGGATGATCTGGCGCTGCCGGCCGGGCTTGTCCAGGATGTCGCGGAAGTCGGCGATCTTGGCCTCGATCTCGGCGGCCTCTTCCTGGATCCGCAACCGCTCCAGCGCGGCCAGCCGGCGCAGCTGCAGGTCCAGGATCGCCACCGCCTGGATCTCGTCGATGTCGAGCAGCTCCATCAGCCCGGTGCGGGCCGCGTCGGCCGACGGCGAGTTGCGGATCAGCGCGATCACCGCGTCCAGGGCGTCCAGCGCCTTGAGGTAGGCACGCAGGATGTGGGCCCGCTCCTCGGCCTTGCGGAGCCGGTACCGGGTTCGCCGGACGATGACCTCGACCTGGTGCTGGACGTAGTAGCTGACCATCTGGTCCAGCCGCAGGGTGCGCGGCACCCCGTCCACGATGGAGAGCATGGTGACACCGAAGGTGGTCTGCAGCTGGGTGTGCTTGTAGAGGTTGTTCAGCACCACCTTGGGCACCGCGTCCCGCTTGAGCGTGACCACGATGCGCATCCCGATCCGGTCGGAGGACTCGTCGTTGATGTCGGCGATGCCGGCCACCCGGCCGTCCCGGGCCAGGCCGGCGATGGTCTCGACCAGGTTGTCCGGGTTGACCTGGTACGGCAGCTCGGTGACCACCAGGATGGTGCGGCCCCGGCTGTCCTCCTCGACGGTCACCACCGCCCGCATCCGAATCGAGCCGCGGCCGGTGCGGTAGGCCTCCTCGATGCCGTCCCGGCCGACGATCAGGCCCTTGGTCGGGAAGTCCGGGCCCGGGATCATCGCCATCAGCTGTTCGAGCAGCTCCTCGGAGCTGGCGTCCGGGTGGTCGAGCGCCCAGGTGACGCCGGCGGACACCTCGCGCAGGTTGTGCGGCGGCAGGTTGGTCGCCATGCCGACCGCGATGCCGCCGCCGCCGTTGACCAGCAGGTTCGGGATCCGGGACGGCAGCACCACCGGTTCCTGGGAGCGGCCGTCGTAGTTGGGCTTGAAGTCGACGGTGTCCTCGTCGATGTCGCGCAGCATCTCCATGGCCAGCGGCGAGAGCCGGGCCTCGGTGTTGTGCGAGACGAAGCCGTTGGTGAGGAAGGCGTGGTCGGCGGCATCGACCCGCAGCGAGTAGACCGGCTGGACGCCGGCCGGCTGCACCTGCGTGACCGGCACCAGGGTGAACTCCCGCGGGTCGCCGCCGTCGTCGGGCAGGTGCCGGGCCTGGCCCGACCGGTAGGCGGCGGTCAGGTCCGGCAGCAGCGGCAGCGCGGTGGCCCAGCTCTGGCTGCTGTACTGCGCCGAGCGCACCACCAGCACGTCGCCGGCGGTGATCTCGCCGAGCAGCTTCCACATCAGGGTCGGCACGTTCTGCACCCGGCCGATCACCAGCAGCGGGTGGTTGGCGGTGCCGGTCACCGACCGGTCGCCGGCGGTCACGGTCAGCACCGGGTGCTCGCCGGAGTGGTGGAAGGCGCTCACCCGGACCGGGGTGCCGGACCGGCCGATCACCTTGAAGTCGACCTCGGTGGTGGAGTTCGGCTCGGCGCCGGGCACCAGGTCGGCGATCGGCACCTCGCCGTCCGGGGTGGCGACGAGGGTGTCGCCGGTGACGCAGTAGCGCATCGCGGCCGCCGGGTCGTTGCCCGGCGAGCCGAAGTTGCCCTGGCCGTCGATCAGCGGCGCCCGCATCGACCAGGGCTGGGCCAGCCGCACCAGGGTGTCGTAGATCGCGGTGTCGCCGTGCGGGTGGTAGTTGCCCATCACGTCGCCGACCACCCGCGAGCACTTGACGTAGCCGCGGTCGGGCCGGAAGCCGGAGTCGTACATCGCGTAGAGCACCCGGCGGTGCACCGGCTTGAGCCCGTCCCGGACGTCCGGCAGTGCCCGGGCCACGATGACGCTCATCGCGTAGTCCAAGAAGCTGCGCTGCATCTCCAGCTGGATGTCCACCGGTTCGATCCGGTCGCTGGTGGGCGGCGGCGGAGTCTCAGTCATGACGGCCTTTCAGGCTCGGCTCGGGGGTCGGTGCGGGTCGGGCGGGGTAGGGCGGCACCGCGGGGCGCGGCCGGGACTCTCGCCGCGGCCGCGCCGGGTGCGATCAGATGCGTCAGATGTCTAGGAACCGGACGTCCTTGGCGTTGCGGACGATGAAGGACCGGCGGGCGTCGACGTCGTCGCCCATCAGCACCGAGAACAGCTCGTCCGCGGTCGCCGCGTCGTCCAGGGTGACCAGCCGCAGCATCCGGGTGGCCGGGTCCATGGTGGTCTCCCACAGCTCCTTGGCGTTCATCTCGCCCAGGCCCTTGTAGCGCTGGATCGAGTCGCCGGTCACCCGGCGCCGGCCGGCCCGCTCGCCGTTCTCGATCAGGCCGTCCCGCTCGCGGTCGGAGTAGGCGTAGTCCGGCTCGCCCTTGGCCCACTTGATCTTGTACAGCGGCGGCATGGCCAGGTACACGTGGCCGTGCTCGATCAGCGGTCGCATGAACCGGAACAGCAGCGTCAGCAGCAGCGTGGTGATGTGCTGGCCGTCGACGTCGGCGTCGGCCATCAGCACCACCTTGTGGTAGCGCAGCTTGGCGATGTCGAAGTCGTCGTGGATGCCGGTGCCGAGCGCGGTGATCAGCGACTGCACCTCGGTGTTCTTCAGCACCCGGTCGATGCGGGCCTTCTCGACGTTGATGATCTTGCCGCGGATCGGCAGGATCGCCTGGTACATCGAGTCCCGGCCGGACTTGGCCGAGCCGCCGGCCGAGTCGCCCTCGACGATGTAGAGCTCGCTGCGGGCGGGGTCGGTGGAGCGGCAGTCGGCCAGCTTGCCCGGCAGCCCCATGGTGTCCAGGGCGTTCTTGCGGGCCAGCTTGCGGGCCTGCTGCGCGGCCTTGCGGGCCCGGGCGGCCTGGGTGGCCTTGGTGATGATCATCCGGCCCTCGGTGGGGTTGCGCTCGAACCAGTCCGCCAGCCACTCGTTGCAGACCTTCTGGACGAAGGACTTGGCCTCGGAGTTGCCGAGCTTGGTCTTGGTCTGGCCCTCGAACTGCGGCTCGGCCATCTTGATCGAGACGATCGCAGCCAGGCCCTCGCGGATGTCGTCGCCGGTCAGCTTCTCGTCGTTCGGCTTGAAGATCTTCTTCTCGGTCGCCCACCGGTTCACCACCGAGGTGAGCGCTGCCCGGAAGCCCTCCTCGTGGGTGCCGCCCTCGTGGGTGTTGATGGTGTTGGCGAAGGTGTAGACCGACTCGGAGTAGGACTCGTTCCACTGCAGGGCCACCTCGGCCGACAGCCGCAGCTCCTTGTCCTCGGCTTCGAAGTACACCACCGACTTGTGGATGGCCGACTTGGTGGCGTTGAGGTGCCGGACGAAGTCGGCGATGCCGCCGGCGTAGTGGTAGGTCTGCTCGCGCAGCTCGTGGTCGCCGCCGCGCCGGTCGCAGACCGTGATGGTCAGGCCCTTGTTCAGGAAGGCCATCTCCTGCAGCCGCCGGGTGACGGTCTCGAAGGAGAACTCCAGGGTTTCGAAGATCGCGCCGTCCGGCCAGAACGTCACGGCGGTGCCGGTCTCGCGGGTCGCCTCGCCCTTGACCAGCGGCGCGGCCGGCTTCTGGTCGACGTAGGGCTGGCGCCAGACGTGGCCCTCCCGCTTGATCTCTACCTCGAGCCGGGTGGACAGCGCGTTCACCACCGAGACGCCGACGCCGTGCAGACCGCCGGAGACGGCGTAGGCGTCGCTGTCGAACTTCCCGCCGGCGTGCAGGATGGTCAGGATCACCTCGACGGCCGGCTTCTTCTGGGCGGTGTTCATGCCGACCGGCATGCCACGGCCGTTGTCGACCACCCGGACGCCGCCGTCGGGCAGCAGGGTGACCTCGATCCGGTCGCAGTAACCGGCCAGCGCCTCGTCCACGGCGTTGTCGACCACCTCCCACACCAGGTGGTGCAAGCCCCGCTCGCCGGTCGAGCCGATGTACATGCCCGGACGCTTGCGGACAGCTTCGAGCCCCTCGAGGACGGTGATCGAATCTGCTCCGTATTCAGACGCAGCCTTAGCCGCCACTCGGTGCTCCTTCATTGGTCTGCTCGGACTAGCCGTGCGGCGCGTGTGCGCCACAGCGCCCCCAGCGGGGTTCTACTTCACCAGTCTACTGGGTCGCAGGCCTTCAGAGTGGCGTGCAACACGGCTAATCGTGTCACAGAGCGAAGTTGCGGCCGCTGGTGGATCGGGATACCAGACCCGGGTGCCGGGAACGGCTGGCTGGCGACCATCCGGCGAGACCGCGCAGGCCGCCGGACCGCATTCTGCCACCTGTCCCGTGCGCTGCAGCCGCAGGTGTCCCGGACGCTCCGGCCGGAGCTGTCCCCGGTCTCACCCTAGGTCTCCGGCCTCAGCCGTAAGGGTCCTGGGCTCAGCCGTAGGTGTCCCGGACGCCCCGGCCGCCGTGCATCGACCACGGGCCGTGCTTCCAGGACGGTACCGAGGGCCCGGTGATGACCAGCTTGGTGACCAGGCCGGCCGGCAGCTCGCGGGTGATCCGGGCCAGGATCTGCGGCGTCATCAGCCGCAGCTGGGTGGCCCAGGCGGTGGACTCGGCCGCCACCCGCAGCTCGCCGTCGACCAGGCTGACCGGCTGGCAGCGGGCCGCGATGTCGGCGCCCACCACGCTCGCCCACTGGCCCATCAACCGGGCGTGGGCCAGCGGTGCCACCCAGCCGAGCTCGGCCATCGCGCTGCCCAGGATGCTGCCGATCGGCGCCGGATCCAGCTCGTCCGGCCGGGCACCGCTGTATCCGCCACCCGCCCGGCGCCCGCGCCGGAGCCGGGCCGGCCGGCCGGCCGTGCGACCGGCCGACATCGCCCGCGCCGAGCGCAGTGCCCCGGCTGCCAGGTCGCCGCCCGAGGCCTGGTCACTCTGAGTATCGGGCTCCTCTGGTGGGTGGCCTGTGGAAAACCGCTCGGGTTCTGTGGGTAACCCGCGATCGGCTCCGCTATTGCGGTCTTGCCCCCGGTGGATATCTTCACTACCGCGTCGGTCACCGGTCACGGCGCACCTCACCGTCCGCAACCAGATACTGCGCGCCGCTCAGCGCCGGCGGGACGTCGCCCGGCACGGCGGCCGAGATCAGCACCTGCTCGGCCTTGGCGGCGATGCCGGCCAGCTGGTCCCGGCGGGCGGTGTCGAGCTCGGCGAACACGTCATCGAGGATCAGCACCGGCTCGGCGCCGTCGGCCGACAGCAGCTCGTAACAGGCCAGCCGCAGCGCCAGCGCCGCCGACCAACCCTCCCCGTGGCTGGCGTAGCCGCGCAGCGGAAGCGCGTTCAACCGCAGCTCCAGGTCGTCGCGGTGCGGGCCGACCAGGCTCACCCCGCGCTCGATCTCGGCCGGTCGCACCTTGGCAAGTTCGTCCAGCAGAGCCCGCTCGAGGTCTTCCACCGGCGGTATTACACCGGTGTCATTACCTGCGGAGTTCTCGACCGAGCTGACATAACTGAGGTCCAGCTGCCCGCTGCTCGGCGCCAGTTCCGCATAGGCCTGGGCGGCATGCGGCCGCATCGCCCGGACCAGCTCCAGCCGGGCGGCCAGCAGCTGCGCGCCGGAACTTGCCAGGTGGCCGTCCCAGACCTCCAGGGTCCGCAGGTCGCCGGCCCCCCCGGCCCGGCGGGCGGCGCCGGCGGTCTTGAGCAGCGCGGCCCGCTGCTTGAGCACCCGTTCGTAGTCGGCGCGTACCCCGGCCAGCCGGGGGGTCAGCTGCACCAGCACGTCGTCGAGGAAGCGCCGGCGCTCGGACGGGTCGCCGCGCACGATCGCCAGGTCCTCGGGTGCGAACAGCACGGTCCGAAGCCCGCCCAGGATGTCGCGCGGCCGGGTCACCGGCGCGCGGTTCAGCTTGGCCCGGTTGGCCCGGCCGGCGGTGATCTCGATCTCGAGCACCAGCTGCCGGCCGGCCGAGACCACTGCGGCCTGCACCACCGCCCGGTCCGCGCCGGCCCGGATCAGCGGCGCGTCGGTGGCCACCCGGTGACTGCCCAGCGTGGCCAGGTAGCCGATGGCCTCCAGCAGGTTGGTCTTGCCCTCGCCGTTGCGGCCGACGAGCACGTTGACGCCGGGGTCGAAGGCCAGGTCAGCGCGGGTCCAGCTCCGGAAGTCAGCGACGCTGAGGTGCTGGACGAACATCGCGGCCGGCGGGACTTCGGCTCAGGACGCGTCGGGTGAGATGGCCTGCGCGGCGGACACGGCACCGGCTGCCTCGACGGCGTGGCCGCCGAACTGGTTGCGCAGCGCCGCCACCATCTTCATCGCCGGCGAGTCGTCCTGCCGGGAGGCGAACCGGGCGAACAGCGCCGCGGTGATCACCGGCATCGGCACGGCGTTGTCGATGGCCGCCTCGACGGTCCAGCGGCCCTCGCCGGAATCCTCGGCGTAGCCGCGCAGCTTGCTCAGGTCCGGGTCGGACTCCAGCGCCAGCACCGCCAGGTCCAGCAGCCAGGACCGGATGACGGTGCCCTGCTGCCAGGACTTGAACGTCTCCGCGACGTTGTCCAGCAGCGGCGAGGCCGCCATCAGCTCGTACCCCTCGGCATAGGCCTGCATCATTCCGTACTCGATGCCGTTGTGGACCATCTTGGCGAAGTGCCCGGCGCCGACGGTGCTGCCGGCGTGCACGAAGCCGCCCTCGCCCTCGGGCTTGAGCGCGTCGAAGATCGGCTGGACCCGGGCGACGTCGTCGGGAGCGCCGCCGACCATCAGCGCGTAGCCGTTCTTCAACCCCCAGACCCCGCCGGACACCCCGGCGTCGACGAAGGAGATTCCCTTGGCGGCGAGCAGCTCGGCGTGCTTGGCGTCGTCGGTGTACTTGGAGTTGCCGCCGTCGATGACCAGGTCACCCTCGCTGAGCACCTCGGCCAGGGCGGTGATGGTCTGGTGGGTCGGTCCGCCGGAGGGGACCATCACCCACACTGTGCGGGGTGCGGTCAGCGCACCGACCAGCTCTTCCAGCGAGGCGACGTCGCGTGCCGACTCCGGCGACCGGTCGAACCCGACGACGGTGTGCCCGCCCCGGCGGATCCGTTCGGCCATGTTGCCGCCCATCTTGCCCAGCCCGATGAGACCGATCTCCATGCCTGCCTCCACCTCGTCCCGCCCCGCGCGGTTGGCGCCGGACCTCAACGATTTCACCGTAGCCGTCACGGCGCTGTCCGGGCATGCCACCCCGGCCGGCTGGCTGTCCCCAACTTCTATATGTAGTTCTTATCTCTCTGTAAAGAACTAATTCTTCGTCGTCATAAGGCGTGTGGATGCTGTGGAGAACTACCGTTTTCCCTGATCAGCCGCGGTGGGAGATGTGTGCGGCAGGTCGGACAAGCTGGGAGGACAGGCAACGAGGAAGTGGACAGCGGGTAACGCGCTATGGCCGTCCACATGACCATCAGGACTTGTCCACACCCCTACCCACACGGTGTGGAAGCACTCAACTATCGCGGCGCGGAGGGGTGGTAGGGCGGCTGCCGGCCCGAACCGGGCCCGAGGCGATGAGGGCAGCTAGGTCAGGAGCGGGCGCGGGACCGGATCCGGCTGGTCAGCTCGGTGATCTGGTTGTAGACGTTGCGGCGCTCGGTCATCAGCGACCTGATCTTGCGCTCGGCGTGCATCACGGTGGTGTGGTCGCGGCCGCCGAAGGTCTGGCCGATCTTGGGCAGCGACAGCTCGGTCAGCTCCCGGCACAGGTACATCGCGATCTGGCGGGCCGAGACCAGCACCCGGGTGCGGGAGCTGCCGGTGAGGTCTTCCAGGGTGATGCCGAAGTACTCCGCGGTCACCGCCATGATGGTCGAGGCGGTGATGTCGGGCCGGTCGGATTCCGACACCAGGTCCTTGAGCACGATCTCGGCGAGCTTGAGGTCGATCTCCTGCTTGTTCAGGCTGCCGAAGGCGACCACCCGGATCAACGCGCCCTCGAGCTCGCGGATGTTGCTCTGGATCTTCGAGGCGATGAACTCCATGACGCCCGGTTGCAACGTCATGCCGTCCTTGGCGGCCTTCTTGCGCAGGATCGCGATCCGCAGCTCCAGGTCCGGCGCCTGTACGTCGGTGATCAGGCCGGACTTGAACCGGGTGACCAACCGGTTCTGCAGGCCGGAAAGCTGTTCCGGCTTGCGGTCACAGGAGATCACGATCTGCTTGTTCGCCAGCTGCAGCGTGTTGAAGGTGTGGAAGAACGCTTCCTGGGTCTGCTCGGCCCGTTCCAGGAACTGGATGTCGTCGATCAGCAGCAGGTCGACGTCGCGGTAGCGCCGCTGGAAGGACTGGACGTCGTTGACCCGCACCGAGTTGATGAAGTCGTTGGTGAATTCCTCGCTGGAGACGTAGCGAACTCGCATGGTCGGTTCCAGCCGGCGGCCGTAGGTGCCGATCGCGTGCAGCAGGTGGGTCTTACCTAGTCCGGAATCACCATAGATGAACAGGGGGTTGTACGCCTTGGCCGGCGCCTCGGCAACCGCGACCGCGGCGGCGTGGGCGAACCGGTTGGACGAACCCGGGACGAAGGTCTCGAAGGTGTACTTCGGATTGAGCCGGGCTTCGTGGTCCATCCGGCCCATCGGCGGCGTCGGCACGCTGTCGAAGATGCGCGACCGGGTCGACGGATCGGCCAGTCCGTCCAGCCGGTTGCCTGCCGGGCCGTCGGCCAGCGGGTCGATTCGCTCGGTGCTGTCGGAGAACTGGCCGCCGCCGAACCGGCCGTCGGAGAATTGGTCGTAGCTGTCGGACGGTTTCTCCTCCGGCTCGTCGGCCGGCTCCAGCTCGACCGCGGTGCTCGGCCGGTCGCTCGATTCCATCGGCTGGATGGTCACCGCGACATTGATGTCGCGGCCGAGCGCCTCCGAGAGGGTCGCGGTGATGAGCGGGCGAAGGTTGTTCTCCAGGTAGTCCTTGGCGTAGGTGTTGGGGGCGGCGAGCAGCGCGGTGTCTTCCAGCAACCCGATCGGCCGGGTCAGGCTCAGCCAGGCGCGCTGGTGCGGGCGGACCGACGGGTCGTCGAGCTGGTTGATCGCACGGTGCCAGACGTCCGCGAGATCGGCGAGCTCGTCCGCCACTCTGGGTCACTCCCTCGGTTCTACGCTCTAACGCGCGATCCTGCCCGACCGGACGAACGTGCCGCTGCGGCACTGTCCGGTAGCCCGGAGGGTATATCCACAAAATTATCCACAAGTTGTGGAGGGGTGCCGAAACAGCCCCGGCCTACCCTGTGATAGAGGGCCGGGAGTGGTGGCTCACATCCCCGCAGCGGTGGTTCGAGGCGACAACTTAACAGCGCATCCGGTCCCCTCACAATGGGAAACGGACAGTTCGCGGTCAGTTCGGGCGTGTCGCTGGCTGCAATGCCACTTCTCCCGTGCTCACTTGAGGATTGGCTCACATATACTTAACGTTGCTGTGGGCCAGCCCGGAGCCGGTTTGACCTCGAGAGGGGTCGATCCGTACCGTAGAAACTCTCCTGTGCCGTCTCGGATCCGGGGCGGTTACTTCGTATGCCGATCTGCCAATGTTCCGACCGATGTCGGGCCGTTGTCCGACCCAGCCGGGTGCGCCGGTCTCCCCGCGCACCAGGCCCAAGATTGTGATGGAGCCAGACCGTGAGCAAGCGGACCTTCCAGCCGAACAACCGCCGTCGGGCCAAGACCCACGGCTTCCGTCTGCGGATGCGCACCCGGGCCGGTCGCGCCATCCTGCAGGCCCGCCGGCGCAAGGGCCGCAACGAACTGTCGGCCTGAGCCGACCTCGTCCGGTGCTGCCCCCGGCACACCGCCTCCGCCGCGCTGCTGATTTCACCGCGGTGACCAGGCAGGGCCGGCGGGTTCGTAGTGGTTCGGTGGTGATGTACTTGCTGACCGAGCCTGCCGGCGGTACCAGTCGAGTCGGCCTGGTGGTGGGAAAGGCGGTCGGAACCAGCGTGGTGCGCCATCAGGTCTCCCGCCGGCTGCGCGCCCAGCTCCGGCTCCGGCTGGATCGCCTGCCCGCCGGTGCCGCCCTGGTGGTCCGCGCCCTCCCCGAGGCTGCCACCGCTTCCTCGGCCGCGCTCGGCCGCGACCTGGACCGGGCCCTGACCAAGTTGACCGACAAGCTCGCCGCCAGTGCTGCCGGGCCCGGTGCCCGGCCGGGCCGATGACCGGCCGCCCGAGCCCAGCCGCGCGGCTCGCTCTCACCGCGATCGCCTGCTACCAGGGCGCCTGGAGTTCCCGCCGGCCGTCGGCCTGCCGGTTCACCCCCAGCTGCAGCGCGTACACCGCCACCGCTATCTCCCGGTTCGGGGTGCTTCGCGGTATTTGGCTGGGTACGCGGCGGCTGGCGCGCTGCCATCCCTTCCGACCGGGCGGCTATGACCCGGTGCCGTCTCCCGACGAGATCTCCGGTGTGTGGCCGGTACCCGCGAGGGGAACCGATTGCCGCAGCGACTCGTCGGATGAGAAGACTCTCCTAGAACAGGCTGGTTGATGCTGGACTTCCTCTATACCGCGGTTTCGTGGGTGCTGCTGCGTTGGTACCAGCTGTTCACCCTGCTGGGCATGAACGAGGAGAGCGGCCTGACCTGGGCGCTGTCGATCATCATGCTGGTGGTGACCGCCCGCTTGCTGCTGTTCCGGTTCTTCGTCAAGCAGGTGCACTACCAGCGCCGGATGCAGGAGATGCAGCCCAAGATCAAGAAGCTGCAGGAGAAGCACAAGGGCGACAAGGCGACCCTGCAGCGGGAGATGATGGCGCTGCAGCAGGCCGAGGGCTTCAACCCGATCTCTGGCTGCCTGCCGATGCTGCTGCAGATCCCGATCTTCATCTCGCTGTTCCACGTGCTCAAGCACATCTCGAACTCGGTCGGCCTGCCCACCGGCGCCCGCGGCCTGACGCTGTACGGCTTCACCGAGAAGCAGACCACCGACGCCGCGCACGCCAAGCTGTTCAACGCCCCGCTGGCCGCGTCGCTGCGCGAGTCCAGCGAAAAGATCCTGCAGCTCGGGGGGCACGTCAGCACCACCCGGACGGTCACCCTGGTGCTGGTGCTGGTCAGCGCACTGGCCACCTTCCTGACCCAGCGCGCGGTGATCGCCAACCAGACCACGCCGCCCGAGGGCCAGGCCGCGATGATCCAGCGGCTGATGCTGGTCGGCATCCCGATCTCGGTGGTTGTCTCCGGGTTCATCTTCCCGCTCGGCGTGCTGCTGTACTGGTTCACCAGCAACCTGTGGACGCTGGGCCAGCAGTACTACATCTTCCGGTTCCACCCGCACACCCCGGTGGCGGCCACCGCCGGCGCCGGTGGCAGCACACCGGCCCCGCCGGGCAAGACGCTCGCCCCGAAGGTGGGCCAGAAGCCGGTGAACCCGAAGGGCAGCCGTCCCGGAGTCGCGCCCCGTCCGCCGGTGGCCGAGGGCATGCCGGGCAGCCCGAACGGCACCAGCCCGAACGGCGCCAGCTCCAACGGCAACGGTCCGAACGTGAACCTGTCCAAGACCGGCCGGGCTGCCGGGGAACCGGCCGGCTCCGCCGGTGCCACCCCGGCCGGCTCCGCCACCGGCGGCCCGAGCACCGGTGGTTCGGCCGCCGGCAACCGTGGCCAGCGCCCGGCGGCCAACCGGCCCAACAACTCCAAGCGGTCGCCGAGCAAGAAGCGCCGGTAAGACGCTGGTAGACCCCGCGCCATCCGCCACCGCACCGCCTCGCGCAGGTGAGAAGAACAAGGGATTGAGATGACCGACACCGCTTCACCGGATACTGCTGCCGCCACCGACGACGCCGACACCCCGTCGTTGCTGGTCCAGGAAGGCGACATCGCCGCCGACTACCTCGAGCGGCTGCTCGACATCGTCGACTACGACGGTGACATCGACCTCGACGTGGAGAACGGCCGCGCCATGGTGGCCATCGTCGGCTCGGACCTGCAGCCGCTGATCGGCCCGGCCGGCGCCACCCTGGACGCCCTGCAGGAGCTGACCCGGCTGGCCGTCCAGCAGCAGACCGGGGTGCGCAGCCGGCTGATGCTCGACGTGTCCGGCCACCGCCGGGCCCGCCGCGAGGAGCTGACCGCGCTGGCCGGCAAGGCCGCCGCGGAAGTGCTCAGCTCCGGCGAGCCGTACCGGCTGGCACCGATGAACCCGTTCGAGCGCAAGGTGGTGCACGACGCCATCTCGGCGACCGACGGCGTGATCAGCGAGTCCGAGGGCGAAGAGCCCAACCGGCGGGTCGTGGTCCTGCCCGCTTCGTGACCGGCGGCCGTCCCGGATCGGTGCCCGAGCGGGGCGGCTCAGAACCTCAGGCGGCCCCGGCTGTTCCGGCGCCGCCTGATGTTCTTCTCCGGCGGTTCGGTTCCCGGGCCGAACTGCTGGTGCGCTACGCCGGCTGGTTGGCCGGTCCGGGCACCGTCCGCGGCCTGCTCGGCCCGCGCGAGGTGCCGCGGCTGTGGGAACGGCATCTGCTCAACTCGGTGGCCCTCGCCGAACTGCTCCCGGACCGGGCTCGACTGGTGGACATCGGCAGCGGAGCCGGCCTGCCGGGCCTTGCGGTGGCCTGCGTCCGACCGGATCTGACCGTCGACCTGGTGGAGCCGCTGCTCCGGCGTACCGATTTCCTCACCGAGGTGGTCACCGACCTCGATCTCGGGCAACAAGTTCGTGTCGTACGTGGCCGCGCTGAGGACTCTGCCGTGCTCGACAAGGTAGGTTCAGCGCAGTTCGTAACGGCACGGGCGGTGGCCCCCTTGGACCGGTTGGTCCGCTGGAGCTTCCCGCTACTCCGCCCGGGTGGCAGCTTGCTAGCCCTGAAGGGAACCGGGGCCGAGGACGAACTGACCGAGCATCAGCAGTTCCTGTCCCGGATGCGGGCAGAGGTAAGAGGGGTCATCGAATGCGGTGCGGAACTGGTCGATCCTCCGACCCGGATCGTGCACCTCGTTCGCACCCGATGAGCTCGGTCCTTCGAGTGGCCGCAATCAATCAGGCAATGAGGTGACCTCCGGGATGCCGGACGAGCTCGACACTGCTGTTCCGATTCTGAACGCTCCCGCGATCCCGGTGGTCGCTTCCGAGGTGGACCAGTCCGGTGTGAACCCGTGGTCTGCCGTGTCGTATGTCAATCTGCGAGCTGAGGACAAGGTCTCGGACGTGACCGTTTCACGTGAAACATCGTTGGGCACCGATCTCTACGAGGCGCTGCAGGCCGACCTCGCCTACGAGGCGCTGAACCCCGATGTTTCACGTGAAACATCGGGGTTCGACACCCCGATAGCTCGCGAGGCGATGCAGGCCGTCAAGGTGCGCAACGTCCGGCAGCAGGCCTGGCCGGCGCCCCAGCAGCGCCGGATCATCACGGTGGCCAACCAGAAGGGCGGCGTCGGCAAGACCACCTCCGCGGTGAACGTGGCGATGGCACTGGCCCTGCACGGCCTGCGGGTGCTGCTGATCGACCTGGATCCGCAGGGCAACGCCAGTACCGCCCTCGGCGTGGAGCACACCGCCGGCACCGCCTCGGTCTACGACGTGCTGCTGGGCGGCATGTCGCTCGCCGAGGTGGCCGTTCCGGTCGAGGCCGCCCCGCTGCTGCGCTGCGTGCCGGCCACCATCGACCTGGCCGGCGCGGACATCGAGCTCGCGTCCCAGGTGGCCCGGGAGCACCGGCTGCGCCGGGCGCTGGCCGTCTACGACGAGCGGGTCGACTACGTGATCATCGACTGCCCGCCCGCACTGGGCCTGCTCACCCTGAACGCGCTGGTGGCCGCCCGGGAGATCCTGATCCCGATCCAGTGCGAGTACTACGCGCTGGAAGGCCTGGCACAGCTGCTGAACACCGTCGATCTGGTGAAGAGCCAGCTGAACGAGGCGCTTGAGGTCTCCACCGTGCTGCTCACCATGTACGACAGCCGTACCCGGCTGGCGGACCAGGTGGCCGACGAGGTGCGCGCCCACTTCGGCGACAAGGTGATCCGGTCGGTCATCCCCCGCAACGTGCGGGTTTCCGAGGCCCCCGGCTACGGCCAGACGGTGATCACCTACGATCCCGGGTCGCGGGGTGCGGTCAGCTACGTCGACGCAGCCCGGGAACTCGCCGAACGCGGAGCGGTGACGCACTAGCCGCGTTCCAGCCGGCTGCCGGACGTCCCGGCGGGCGTACGGCAGGCGTGCCGGGCGGGCACAGCAGGACTTACGGACAGATGCAGGACGAGCAGGAGCGGGAGCCGGTAAGTGACCAAACCTCAACGGCGTGGCGGCCTCGGACGGGGCCTGGGTGCCCTGATCCCGACCGCCGGGCCCCAGCAGGACACCGCATCCGAGGACGAGGCGGCCGGTACCGACCCGGTTATGTCAGGTGAATCGGCCAACGCCGAGGAGAGGACCGCGGGTGCGGGACAAGCCGCCGGAGCGTCCGGTGGAGCGGGGAAAGGCGCCAATCGGGTGCCTTCGCTGTCGTCCCTGACCGCCTCGGCGGCCACCGACTTCTACTTCGACCCGTCCCCGGTGCCGGGCACCAGCCTGCGGTACCTGCGTCCGGACCAGATCACCGCCAACCCCAAGCAGCCCCGCCAGGTCTTCGATGAGGAGTCGCTGGAGGAACTCAGCCACTCCATCAAGGAGTTCGGCGTCCTGCAGCCGATCGTGGTCCGCCCGCAGGGCGACGGCTTCGAGCTGGTGATGGGCGAGCGCCGGCTGCGCGCTGCCGTGGCGGCCGGCCTGGACAGCATCCCGGCGATCGTCCGCGACACCGCCGACGAGGCGATGCTGCGCGACGCGCTGCTGGAGAACATCCACCGGGCCCAGCTGAACCCGCTGGAAGAGGCGGCGGCCTACCAGCAGCTGCTGCAGGAGTTCGGGGTCACCCACGAGGAGCTGGCCAGCAGGATCGGCCGCAGCCGGTCCCAGGTGTCCAACACCATCCGGCTGATGAACCTGTCGGTGCCGGTGCAGCGCCGGGTGGCAGCCGGCGTGCTGTCCGCCGGCCACGCCCGGGCGCTGCTCGGCCTGGAGGACCGCGAGCAGCAGGACGAGCTGGCGGCCCGGATCGTCGCCGAGGGCCTGTCGGTACGCGCCACCGAGGAGCTGGTCGCCCTGGCGGCCTCTGCCGCTCCCACCCGCAACCGGCCCAAGCCGGCCCGCCGGCCTACCGCGCCGGCCCTGACCGAGCTGGCCTCGAAGCTGTCGGACACCCTGGAGACCCGGGTGAAGGTGGAGCTCGGCCAGCGCAAGGGAAAGATCACTGTGGAGTTCGGCTCCGTCGACGACCTGGAGCGGATCGTGGCGGTGATCGCACCACAGCTGGCCACGCCGCGGGTGGCCGGCCGGCCGGCCGAGCCGGCGGGTCTGTCCGGCTGATCCGGCTGACCCGCGGGACGCCAGGCCGACCCGGAACGTCAGTCGCCGGCAGGCGGCTGCATCCGGCCGAACGAGGCCACCTCGCTGACCGGCCGCCGGCTCCGCTTGAGGGACGGCGAGCGGCGGTCCGGAGCCGGCTGGCCGAGGCTGATCACGCCCACCAGCGACAACCGGTCCGGAATGCCGAAGGCCTGCTTCACCTGCTGGTGCCGCTCGGCCGGCACCCCGAAGAAGCAGCTGGCCAGGCCCCGGTCGACGGCGCCCAGCAGGATCAGCAGGCTGGCCATGCCGGTGTCGATGTCCCAGTACGGCACGGGCCAGTGCGCCTCGTCCCGATCGGTCCAGCCCTTGTCCGGCGCGGCATATCTATCTAAATATGCCTGTTTGTCCGACATAGCGATGATCAAGGCCGGCGCGGTCTGCATGTCACGCAGCCAGGGATCGGGGTCGGCCGTTGAGTCCGTGGTGGCCTGCCAGAACGCCGCCCGGTCCTCGGCCTCGTCCAGCACCAGGAAGTGCCAGCCCTGGCTGAAGCCCGCCGACGGCGCCCGGATCGCCAGCTCCAGCAGCTCGGTGAGCACCTCGCGGGGCACCGGACGGTCCGGGTCGTAGTTGCGCACCATCCGGCGCCTGCGCACCACCTCGGTGTAGTCCATGCCAGCTGTCTACCACGGTGCTCGGTGCCGCGGGCAGCTCGGCGGGGGATGGTCCGGTCCGGCCAGATATGGAACCCTTGGGGCATGGAACTGACCCAGTCCGGCAAGCTCGCCGACGTCTGCTACGACATCCGGGGACCGGTGCTGACCGAGGCCAAGCGGCTGGAGGCACAGGGGCATTCCATCCTCAAGCTCAACATCGGCAACCCGGCGCCGTTCGGCTTCACCGCGCCGGACGAGATCATCCAGGCGGTGATCGGCAACCTGCGCCACTCCGAGGGGTACTCCGACTCCCAGGGGGTGCTCTCGGCACGTACCGCGGTGGTGCAGCACTACCAGGAACGCGGGCTGGACCCGGCGGTGACCGTCGAGGACGTCTGGCTCGGCAACGGGGTCAGCGAGCTGATCGGCATGGCGTTGCAGGCGATGCTGAACAACGGCGACGAGGTGCTGATCCCCGCCCCGGACTACCCGCTGTGGACGGCGGCCACCTCGCTGGCCGGCGGCCGGCCGGTGCACTACCGGTGCGAGGAGTCCGCCGGCTGGCAACCGGACCTGGAGGACCTGCGGGCCAGGATCACCCCGCGCACCAAGGCCGTGGTGCTGATCAACCCGAACAACCCGACCGGCGCGGTGTACTCGCAGCAGGTCCTGCAGGAGTTCGCGGAGCTGGCCCGCCAGCACAGCCTGGTGGTGCTGGCCGACGAGATCTACGACAAGGTGCTCTACGACGACGCCACCCACACCCCGTTCTGCGTGCTGGCGCCGGACCTGCTCACGCTGACCTTCAACGGCCTGTCCAAGGCCTACCGGCTGGCCGGCTTCCGGTCCGGCTGGCTGCTGGTGTCCGGCCCGAAGCAGCACGCCACCAGCTACCTGGAAGGCCTGGCGATCCTGTCCAACATGCGGCTGTGCGCGAACGTGCCGTCCCAGCACGCGATCCAGACCGCGCTGGGCGGCCGACAGAGCATCCGGGACCTGGTGCTGCCCGGGGGCCGGCTGCTCGAGCAGCGCGACGCCGCAGTCCGCGCGCTGCGGGCCATTCCCGGGGTCAGCTGCGTCGAGCCGAAGGGCGCGCTCTACGTCTTCCCGCGGCTGGATCCCGAGCACTACCCGATCGCCGACGACCAGCGCTTCGTGCTGGACTTCCTGCGCGACCAGCACGTCCTGCTGGTGCAGGGCACCGGTTTCAACTGGCCGCACCCGGACCACCTGCGCATCGTCACGCTGCCGCACGCCGACGTCCTCACCGAGGCGATCGGCCGGCTGGGCGCCTTCCTGGACAGCTACTCCCCCGCCCGGCTGGGCTAGCCGGCATGTCGGTGTCGCGCCGGGTGGTGCCGCTCACCCTGGACAACCTGGATGACCTGCCGGCCACCTGCCGGTCCTGCCTGTTCTGGGAGCTGGGCCCGCTGGCCGACCCGGAGCCGGCACCGGCGGAGGAGGCCCGGCTGGCCAAGGAGGCGTGGCTGTCGGCGACCCTGCTGGACTGGGGCAGCTGCGGCAAGCTGGCCTACGCCAACGGCGAGCCGGTGGGCTACGCGATGTTCGCCCCGCCGGGCTTCGTGCCGCGCGCCATGTCGTTCCCGACCTCGCCGGTGTCCGGCGACGCGGTGCTGCTGCTCAACGCCCACGTGGTGCCGCGCTGGCGCGCCGGCGGCATCGGGCGGATGCTGGCCCAGGCGGTGGCCGCCGAGCTGGTGCCGCGCGGGGTCAAGGCGATCGAGGCATTCGGCTCCACCGGCCCGGCCTCGCAGGGCTGCCTGATGCCGGCCGACTACCTGCGCTCGGTGGGGTTCAAGACGGTCCGGCCGCACCCGGCCTACCCGCGGCTGCGGATGGAGCTGCGCTCGACGGTGTCCTGGCGCTACGACGTGGAGTACGCCCTGGAACGCATCTTCGGCACCAATGTCGGCAAGTCACTGACGCCGGCCCGGTTCACGCCCGGCAAGCCCTGACTCGGCACCCCGCCGCCCGGCGGGTTGGATGGCGGCGGGCCGGGGCTGACCCGCACCGGCCCTGAAACACGCACAAGGCCGGCCCCTACCGTCCTGAGACGATAGGGCCGGCCTGTGGGTAACTTGTGGAAAAGTTAGCCGATGAAGGCGGCGAGGTCGTTGAGCAGCGCGGCCTTCGGCTTGGCGCCGACGATGGTCTTGACGACCTGGCCGTTCTGGAACACCGACATGGTCGGGATCGACATGATCTGGTAGTCCCGGGCCACGCCGGGGTTCTCGTCGATGTTGAGCTTGACGATCTCGAGCTTCTCGCCGTGCTGGCTGGCGATCTCCTCGAGCACCGGGGCGACCAGGCGGCACGGCCCGCACCATTCGGCCCAGAAGTCGACGAGCACCGGCTTGTCGGCCTGCAGGACGTCCTTGGCGAAGGTGGCATCAGTGACGGCGCGGGTGGCACCCATAACAGCGACTCCTTTGAGCTTCGAGGTATGTGCTGCCCAACCTAACAAGCAGCGGGCCGGAACCCTTCCCGACGAACGGACCGGGAGTGCGGGTTGCCGGCGGCTCAGGCCTCCATGGCGGCGAGCTCGGCGTCGCCGACCGACTCCAGCGCGGCAAGGTAGCGCTCGGCGTCCAGCGCCGCCTGGCAGCCGGTGCCGGCCGCGGTGATCGCCTGCCGGTAGATGTGGTCGACCACGTCGCCGGCGGCGAACACGCCGGCCAGGTTGGTCCGGGTCGAGGTGGCGTCGGTGAGGATGTAGCCCTCGTCGTCCAGCTCGACCTGGCCCTTGACCAGCTCGGACCGGGGGTCGTGGCCGATCGCGATGAACAGCCCGGTGGCCTCGATCTCGCGGGTCTCGCCCGAGCGAGTGTCGCGCAGCGTCAGCCCGGTCACCTTGGACTCGCCGTGGATCTCGGCCACCTCGGAGTTCCAGGCCCACTTGATCTTGGGATTGCTGGCGGCCCGCTCGGCCATGATGCGGGAGGCACGCAGCGAGTCGCGGCGGTGCACCACGGTCACCGTCTCGGCGAACCGGGTGAGGAAGGTGGCCTCCTCCATGGCGGTGTCGCCGCCGCCGACCACCACGATGTGCTGGCTGCGGAAGAAGAAGCCGTCACAGGTGGCGCACCAGGACACTCCGTGGCCGGACAGCTCGTCCTCGCGCGGGATGCCGAGCTTCTTGTAGGCCGACCCCATCGCCAGCACCACCGCGTCGGCGGTGTACTCGCCGGCCAGCGTCCGCACCGTCTTGACCGGTGAGTCCAGCTCGACCGAGATCACGTCGTCGCTGACCAGCTCGGCACCGAACCGCTCGGCCTGGGTCCTGATCTGGCCCATCAGCTCCGGGCCCATGATCCCGGACGGGAAGCCCGGGTAGTTCTCGACCTCGGTGGTGTTCATCAGGGCGCCGCCGTACTGGCTGCCCTCGAAGACCAGCGGCCGCAGGTCCGCCCGCGCCAGGTACAGAGCGGCGGTGTAGCCCGCGGGACCCGATCCGACCACGATCACCTTGCGGTGGTTCTCGTTCACGCCTACCTCGATGGTTGCTGGCTGACTGCTGGCCCCTCCGGTTGAGAGGAGCGCCGGAACAACCAGTCTAGGGCGGGCGCTATTCCGCGCCATTGCGCACTATTACGCGTCCGGTCCGGCGTCCGGTCCGGCCGCCGTGCGGGCCGGGTCGTCGCCGTGGTCCCGGCCGGTCCGGCCGCGCACCGCGGCGGCGATCTGGGCCACCTCGGGCAGCGGCAGCCGCAGTGCCAGCAGCACCAGGACGGCGCTGCCCACCGCCCCGCCGACCAGCAGCTCGACCAGTGCGGCCACCCGGCCATCGCCCAGCACCGCAGCGCCGGCCAGCACCACCGCCAGGCCCGCCACGCCGCCGCCGGCGGACGCGGCGGCGATCCAGCCGGTAGTGCGCAGCACCGGCGCGAACCCCAGCTCGCCGAACCGGCGGCGCAGCAACTGGTGCCCGACCAGGCAGCCCACCAGGTAGGAGGTCGAGGTGGAGACGGTCAGGGCGATCAGCACCGCCCGGCCGTGCAGCAGGAGGCTGCCGGCCAGCACCAGCGACACCTTGGTGGCCACCATGGCGACGTTGATGAAGGTCGGCGTCCGGGCGTCGCGCATCGCGTAGAACACCCGCTGCTGCAGCATCACCACGGCGAACGGCAGCAGCCCGAAGGCGCCGGC
>NZ_DATINC010000047.1:0-100188 GCF_035474675.1 Jatrophihabitans sp.
CATGCTCGGCTCGGCCAGCGGCCGGATCTCGGTGTCGGCGACGTTGTCGGCCACCGCCAGCCGGGGCAGCACCGCGACGCCGTGCCCGGCCGCCACCGCCCGCACCAGCAACAGCATGTCGTCGGTCTCCCAGCGCACCCGCGGCTCGAAGCCCTCGGCCCGGCAGGCGAACCGGACGGCCTGCCCGCAGGCGGCATCCAGCGGCGGCATCACCCAGTTGGCCTCCGACAGCGCCGACAGCTTCACCGCGCGCTGCCCGGACAGCTCGGGCAGGGCGTCCATCGCGCTGACCACCACCAGCGGCTCGGTGGCCAGGTCCACCGACACCAGGTAGTCCGGCACCGGTACCGGCACCCCGTCGTAGACGTCCACCACTGCCAGGTCGAGGTCGCCGTCGAGCAGCTGGTCGATGCTGCGGGCCGGTTCGGCCACGGTGACGGTCAGTTCCAGGGCGGCGTGCTCGGCCAGCCGGATCGCCGCCTCGCTGACCAGGGTGGCGGCCGCCGAGGCGACGGTGCCGATCCGCACGTGCCCGGACAGCTCGCCGGTCAGCCGGTCGAGGTCGGCCCGGGCCTCCTCCAGCAGCTGCAGGATCGACCGGGCCCGGGCCACCAGCGCCTGCCCCGCCCCGGTCAGCAGCACGCCACGCGGCGAGCGGTCCAGCAGCGGGGTGCCGGCCTCGCGTTCGAGGATGGCCAGCTGCTGCGACACCGCCGACGGGGTCAGCCCGACCTCCCGGGCGGCGGCCGCGATGGAGCCACGCAGCTCGACCTCGCGCAGCAGCCTGAGCCTGCCGACGTCCAGCGCTGGGTTCACCGTTGCCATCCTCACGCTCTGCCGAGCCGTTACTTTCTCTAACGACCCTTAATAGAGTAACTTAAGTACAACTTGCAGGGATGGAAAGCGGACCAGCTTCCCGCGCCGGATGCACCATTCGGCGGCCCTGGCGCATACGAAGGAAGGAACCTGTCTTCATGACGCGCTCGATCAACGAGGTTCGGGTAGTGGGACTGGGCAAGGTCGGCGAGCTGGTCGCCCTGCTGCTGTCGGACTCCGGCTTCACCGTCACCGCCTACGACGCCCGCACCCGCAGCGACCTGCCGTTCGCCTGCAAGGAGCTGGACGTGCGCGACGGCGCGGCTCTGCGGTCCGCGCTGACCGGCGCCGACGCGGTGGTGTCCTGCCTGCCGTACCACCTGAACCTGGGCGTCGCCGAGGCGGCGCACGACCTCGGCGTGCACTACTTCGACCTCACCGAGGACGTGCCGACCACCAACCGGGTGCTGGAGCTGGCCGGCAGCGGCGAGGCGCGCAACGTCTACGCGCCGCAGTGCGGGCTGGCGCCGGGCCTGATCGGCATCGTCGGCTCCTGGCTTGCCAAGCAGTTCGACGAGATCCGCTCGATCGAGCTCAAGGTCGGCGCGCTGCCGCGGCACCCGGCGGGCCTGCTCGGCTACGCCTTCAACTGGTCGGCCGAGGGCGTGGTGAACGAGTACCTCAACGACTGCGAGGTGCTGCGGTCCGGGCGCCGGCAGATGGTGCCGGCGATGACCGAGCAGGAGCGGGTGGTGATCGGCGGCATCGAGCTGGAGGCCTCGCTCACCTCCGGCGGCCTGGGCACCATGTGCGAGACCTACGAGGGCCGGGTGCAGCGGCTGGACTACAAGACCATGCGCTACCCGGGCCACTTCGAGCTGATGCGGTTCTTCTTCGACGAGCTGGGCCTGCGCGACCGCCGGGAGCTGGCCGGCGAGATCCTGGTGCAGGCCAAGCCGCCGGTCGACGACGATGTGGTGTACCTGCACGCCGCGGTCGAGGGCCACGCCGACGCCACCGGCGAGCGGGCCTACCGCAAGCAGTACGTCCGGGCCTACCAGCCGCTGACCATCAACGGCCGGCACTGGCGCGCCATCTCCTGGACCACGGCCGCCTCGGCTGCCGCGGTGGTCGAGCTGGTCGCCGACGGCCGGCTGCCGCAGACCGGCTTCATCAAGCAGGAGGACATCTCCTTCGTCGATCTGCTGTCCACCAAGAACGGCGCCCTGTTCGGCGACCTCGGAAAGGTCTGAAGAAGTGACTTCCACCATCTCCCATGACGACGTCCGCACCCGCACCACCGAGATCCTGTCCCGGCTCGGCGTCGGCGACCCGTTCACCGACGGCGGCGACCTCAGCTGCCGCACCCCGATCACCGGCGGCGAGCTGGGCCGGATGACCTCGCACACCACCGAGGAGGTCGCCGCCGTGGTCGGCCGGGCCCAGCAGGCCTTCGGCCAGTGGCGCCTGGTGCCGGGCCCGGTACGCGGCCAGCTGGTCCGCGAGCTCGGCCTGCTGCTGCGCGAGCACAAGGCCGACCTGGGCGCGCTGGTGTCCATCGAGGCCGGCAAGATCGTCTCCGAGGGCCTCGGCGAGGTCCAGGAGATGATCGACATCTGCGAGCTGGCGGTCGGGCAGTCCCGGCAGCTGTTCGGCAACACCATCGCCACCGAGCGGCCGGGCCACCGGATGATGGAGCAGTGGCACCCGCTCGGCGTGGTCGGTGTCGTCTCGGCGTTCAACTTCCCGGTCGCGGTGTGGTCCTGGAACTCCGCCCTGGCGCTGGTCTGCGGTGACCCGGTGGTCTGGAAGCCGTCGGAGAAGACCCTGCTGACCGCACTGGCCTGCCAGGCGCTGGTCGCCGAGGCGGCCCGCCGGGTCGGCGCCCCGGCCGACCTCTGCCAGCTGGTCATCGGCGGCCCGGCCATCGGCCAGGCGCTGGTGGACGACCCGCGGGTGGCGCTGGTGTCGGTGACCGGCTCGACCCGGATGGGCAAGCAGGTGGCACCCCGGGTGGCCGGCCGGTTCGGCCGGCTGCTGCTGGAGCTCGGCGGCAACAACGCCGCCATTGTGACCCCCAGCGCCGACCTGGACCTGACCGTGCGCGGCATCGTGTTCGCGGCCGCCGGCACCGCCGGGCAGCGCTGCACCACGCTGCGCCGGGTGATCGCGCACTCCTCGATCGTGGACCGGCTGGTCGAGGCGCTGGCCAGTGCCTATGCCAGCCTGCCGATCGGCTCGCCGCTGGCCGAGGGCACCCTGGTCGGCCCGCTGATCGACAGCACGTCCTTCGAAGGCTTCGAGAAGGCGCTGGCGGCGGCACAGGCCGACGGCGGCGAGCTGGTGGTCGGCGGCGAGCGGGTGCTGGTCGGCGAGGGCGAGCAGGCCCAGCAGTCCTTCTACGTGCAGCCGGCGATCGTGAAGATGCCCCGGCAGACCGACATCGTCAAGCACGAGACGTTCTCGCCGGTGCTGTACGTGCTCAGCTACGACACCATCGAAGAGGCCATCGAGATGCAGAACGACGTGGCCCAGGGCCTGTCGTCCTCGATCTTCACCCTCGACCTGCGCGAGGCGGAGCTGTTCCTGTCCGCGGCGGGCTCGGACTGCGGCATCGCCAACGTCAACATCGGCCCGTCCGGCGCCGAGATCGGCGGGGCGTTCGGCGGCGAGAAGGAGACCGGCGGCGGCCGCGAGTCCGGCTCGGACTCGTGGCGGGCCTACATGCGCCGGGCCACCAACACCATCAACTACTCGACCGAACTGCCGCTGGCACAGGGCGTCGAGTTCGGCTGAGCGGCCACAGCCCGGTGCCGCCTGGTCAACGGCTCCGGGCTGGGCGTCGAGGGCCGGTATGCCCGCTGATCGCGCGAGCGGTCACGGCATACCGGCCCGCCGTCGTTCAGGGCTGATGGTGCGGCCAGTCACAGGTGGACAGTTACCGCAGGATACCGCCGCTCTTCTGTTTACTAACCAGCCTGCTATTGATCAATGAAATAGAGCCAATCTTTAGGCCGCAGCGCATCGATTTCCGCAGCCGTTTCGGGGTCGAGTACCTCGAGAGTTGTTATCCCCTGTGTGGCGAGATGATCGTCAAGTTCGGCCGAGAGAGCATCAAGCCAGTTGGCGAGGTCAGCAAGCTCTTGGGTTGCGGTCTTCCGGTTCTCCATAGAGCGTTCGGCGATGAAGTACTCGCGGAGGAAGTGATGAGCAAGGTAGTTGCGAATCTCAACCGAGCGAAGCAGCTTGGCCAACAACTCAGGCGGCCAGTGAGTCTGACCCTTCATTCCGCGCATCAGTTCACCGAGGGTTGTACCATTCCATTTTTTGACCTTAGCGATCGCTTGGTCCATCGTTGTAGCCGGCTTGATACTTTTAGAAAGCAAGCCCCACAGGCCCATTTCAAGAAGTTGAAAGCGGTGCATCACCTCGCCATAGCCAGCAAAGATGATGAACTGATCGATCTGTTCGTCGTTGGATTCGGCCACATCTGGCAACACTACGGCGAGCGTTTCGGTACGGCATCTAACTCGCGACGGCCGCAACTTGGCCTGATGTGAGCCGCCATGGGCCTGCACCGACCGCCTGTATACCAAAACCCATCTGTTCGCCACCCCCTAAAGCGGTGGCCACGGCTCGTATGCGGGCCCGGTTCTCTTCCACCCAGGCCTTGGTCCGCGACCCCACCTTGACGAACGAGCCTCCAGCCAGTTCGTCAAGTCGCGAAGGGCTCAACCTTCCGGTTTCACCCATGCCACGGCGCCACACCTCAACATCGCCGACATACGATCCTTCTAATATGTGGCCCAACACAACCGACTCGGCAGCGCTGCCCGCTAGGACGAACTCCAAGGCCGCCACTGGATCGGGTAGTAGCCAAATCGCCGGATCGGAGCTGATCTGGACGCCCCCCAACATCAAGCCGGTGGCGTTCCAGCGAACCCAACCGGCAAGGTCTTGGATAAAGACCCCATTAAACGGTATGTGACGATCAAGAGCTGCAACGGCATGAGCGGCCTCGTGGATAAACACATGGGTCATCCAGCCATGCGTAGGACATAGCGGGTCACGGAAACTCGTCATCCGGTCACCGTAAACCCGAGGGTCCGGACCCGCCCGCACGTAGTTACGCCGCCAGAAACTCCTCGGCTACATCGATGAAGCCGGATGGGCGAGGGCAATACCCAGCGAAGCCCGGGTAGCCCGGATATCCAGGATAGCCTGGGTATCCCGGATATCCGGGGTAGCCGCGATATGGGCTGTAGCTCCTTCGAAGCAGACGATCACCGATCACAGTGCCCAGATACTTGCCCTGCTTGGTAACAGCATCTTGATCGCCCCATGGAAACCATCCGATCCACTTTCCATGCTTGTCGTACAGATAACGATCGTCGACTGAGGTGCGAAATGCGATCCAGTGGCCCGACGAGTTAAAGAGGTAGGTCGTCATGGCCGCGAGACTATGACCTAGCTCTGACAACCTGCCGGTTGAGGTGAAGCAGTCGATCAGGTGAGGCCGACCCGCTGGGCGGCCAGCTCGATCTTCTCGTCCGGCGCCACCGCGGCCAGCCGCAGGTAGCCGGTCGAGACCGGGCCGTAGAACTCCCCCGGCGAGGCCACGATGCCGGCCCGCTCGGCCAGCATCCGGGTGGCGGCCCACGCGTCACCGTCGGGTGCGGCGAACCACAGGTAGAACGCGCCGTCCGGCAGGTCAGCGTGCAACCCCACGGCGTCCAGCATCTGGCACAGCCGCTGCATCCGGCGCCAGTACCGGTCGCGCTGGGCCTCGACGTGCTCGTCGTCGGCCAGCGCCACCGCGGCCGCCCGCTGCACCGGCCCGGACGGCATCAGCCCGGCGTGCTTGCGGACCTCGCGCAGGTAGTGCACCAGCTCGGCGTCGCCGGCGTAGAAGCCGATCCGGGCGCCGGCGAAGTTGTCCCGCTTGGACAGCGAGTGCAGCGCCAGCACCCCGGCGGTGCCGGCGCCGAGGATGGTGCCGGCCGGCCGGCGGTAGCTGAACTCGGCGTAGCACTCGTCCGACAGCACCGGCACGTCCCGCTCCCGTCCCCAGCCGGCCGCCTCGGTCAGGTCGTGCAGCGCGCCGGTGGGGTTGTTCGGCGAGTTCACCCACAGGCACAGCGCCCGCTCGGCGTCGGCGTCGGCGATCTCGGCCAGGCTCTGGTACGGCACCGCCCGCAGCCCGGCCAGGATCGCCCCCATCTCATAGGTCGGGTAGCTGATCGCCGGGTACAGCACGGTGTCGCGGGACGGGGTGCGCAGCCGCAGGTGCTGCGGCACCGAGGCGACGAACTCCTTGGTGCCGACGCAGGCGGCCACCTCGGCGTCCGGGTCCACCTTCGCGCCCAGCCGGCGGGCGATCCAGTCGGCCGCTGCGGTCCGCAGCTCCGGGGTGCCGATCGAGGGCGGGTAGCCCTCGGCCCGGCCGGGCTCGGCCAGCGCCGCGATCACCTGCGGCGGCGCCGGGTCGCACGGGGTGCCCACCGACAGGTCGATCGCACCGCCCGGGTGCCGGTTGGCGATCGCCTTGATCTCGCCGAGGCGCTCGTACGGGTAGGGCGGCGGAACGAAACCGGAGGTCATGGCAGGGTCCTAGCGGGGTTCAGGGGATCGGAGGTCGGGACGTCGTCGGCCGGTGAGCGGGCGGGCAGCCGGCTCGCCAGCAGCTGGGCGAGGTGCAGCCCGGTGCGGCTGCTGAGCTGGTCGAGCTGGGTGCGGCAGGAGAAGCCGTCGGCGAGCAGCACGGTGTCCGGGCCGGCGCCGCGTACCGCGGGCAACAGTGCCTGCTCGGCCACCGCCACCGACACCTCGTAGTGGCCGCGCTCGACGCCGAAGTTGCCGGCCAGGCCGCAGCAGCCGCCGAGGGCCTGCAACTGGGCGCCGGCCCGGGCCAGCAGCGCCGTATCGGCGGTGAAGCCGAGCACCGCGTGCTGGTGGCAGTGCGGCTGTGCCACCGCCTCCACGCCCGCCAGCGACGGCGGCTGCCAGTCGCGCTCGGTGAGCAGCTCGGCCAGCGTCCGGGTGCCGGCCTGCAGCTGTCGGGCCCGGTCGTCGCCGGGCAGCAGCTCGACCGCGTCCGAGCGCAGCACCGCGGTGCAGGACGGTTCCAGCCCGACCACCGGCAGCCCCTCGGACAGCGCCGGCGCCAGCGCGTCGAGGCTGCGGCGCAGCTGCCGGCGGGCGCCGTCCAGCTGGCCGGTGGAGATCCAGGTCAGGCCGCAGCAGACTTGCTGGTCCGGGATGCGCACCGAGCAGCCGGCGGCCTCCAGCACCTCGACGGCGGCCTGCCCGACCTCTGGTGAGAAGGCGTTGGTCCAGGTGTCGACCCACAGCAGCACCGGGTCGCCGGGCGCGGCGGGGCGGCCGGCGAACCAGTCCCGGAACGACTGCCGGGCGAAGGCCGGCAGCGGCCGGCGCCGGTCGATGCCGCCGGCCCGCTTGGCCAGCGCCGCCAGCGGGGCAGGACGCAGCGCCGCATTGGCCAGCCGCGGCGCCCGGGTGGCCAGCCGGCTCCAGCGCGGCAGCCAGCCCAGCGCGTAGTGCGCGGCCGGCCGGGGTCGGCGGCGGTAGCGCTGGTAGAGGGTCTCGGCCTTGTAGGTGGCCATGTCCACCCCGGCCGGGCAGTCCGAGCTGCAGCCCTTGCAGGCCAGGCACAGGTCGAGCGCCTCGGCCAGCTCGGGCGAGCGCCAGCCGCCGGTGATCAGCCCGCCGTTGGCCAGCTCCTGCAGCACCCGGGCCCGTCCCCGGGTGGAGTGGGTCTCGTCGCCGGTGGCCAGGTAGGACGGGCACATCACCCCGCCGGCGGCGGTCAGGTCGGCGCGGCACTTGCCCACCCCGACGCAGCGGTGCACCGCCGCGCTGAGCGAGCCGCCGTCGTGCGGATAGGCAAAGCCCAGCGACCGGCCGCCCGAACCGGTCAGCGGACGCGCCGCCGCCAGCCGCAGGTCGGCCGCGGCCGGTGCCGGGTCCACGATCACGCCGGGGTTGAACAGGTTGGCCGGGTCGAAGACCGCCTTGACCGCGCCGAACAGCTCGATCGCGGCGGTCGAGTACATCGCCGGCAGCAGCTCGCCGCGAGCCCGGCCGTCGCCGTGCTCGCCGGACATCGAGCCGCCGTGCCCGGCCACCAGGGTGGCCGCATCCAGCAGGAACCGTCTAAAGGCCGGCCGGTCGGCCAGGTCGAAGTCCAGCCGGACGTGCACGCAGCCGTCCCCGAAGTGGCCGTAGGCGAGCCCGTCCATCCGGTGCTCGGCCAGCAGGGCGAAGAACTCGCGCAGGTAGGACCCCAGCCGCTCCGGCGGCACCGCGGCGTCCTCCCAGCCGGGCCAGGCCGGTGCGTTGGCCGGCGTCCGGCCGCCCAGCCCGGCGCCGTCCTCGCGAATCCGCCACAGCCGCTGCGCTTGCGAGCCGGTCACCACCGCCGACCCGGCAGGCCCGGCAGCCCGGACGATCTGCTCGGCCGCGGCGACCGCCTCGGCCTCGGTCTGGCCACCGGTCTCGACGAACAGCCAGCCGCCGCCGGCCGGCAGCGGCGGGACGGCGGCCGGACCACGCCGGCGGCGGACCACCTCGACCAGCCGGGCGTCCATGCCCTCCAGGGCCAGCGGCCGGTACGGCAGCACGGCCGGCACCGCGTCGGCGGCGGCCGGCATGTCCGGATAGGCCAGCACCGCCAGCGCGGTCGCCGCGGCCCGCGGCACCAGGGTGACGGTGGCCGCGGTGCTGATCGCCAGGCTGCCCTCGGTGCCGGCCAGGAACCGGGCCAGGTTGCCGCCGTTCTCGGGCAGCAGGTGCTCCATCGAGTAGCCCGAGATCTGCCGGGAGAAGCGGCCGAACTCGGTGCGGATCAGCGCCAGGTCGGCCCGCACCAGCTCGGTCAGCCGGGCGCCGACCGGGTCGGCCAGCTCGGCCAGCGGGCGGGTGTCGAGGCTGCGCCCGTCGGCCAGCAGCAGCGACAGCGACTCGACGTTGTCGGCGGTCCGGCCGTAGGCCAGCGCGTGCGGGCCGCAGGCGTTGTTGGCGATCATCCCGCCCAGCGTGCAGCGGGCCTGGGTGGAGGGGTCCGGGCCGAACCGCAGCCCGTGCACGGCGGCCGCCCGCTGCAGCTCGGCCAGGATCAGGCCGGGCTGCACGGTGGCGGTGCGGGCCTCGGGATCCAGGGCGAGAAGCCGGTTCAGGTGCCGGGAGAAGTCCAGCACCAGGCCGGGCCCGACAGCGTTGCCGGCACACGAGGTGCCGCCGCCCCGGGCGGTCACCGGCGTGCCGGTCCGGCGGGCCACCTCGCAGGCCAGCGCCACCTCCGCGGCATGCCGGGGAAAGGCCACCACCTGCGGCACCACCCGGTAGTTGGAGGCGTCGGTGGAGTACTCGGCGCGGCGCCGGCTGCTCCCGTCCACCTCGGCGACGCCGGCCCGGCGCAGCTCGGCCGCCAGCGTCTCGGGGTTCACGCCGTCAATCTTGGCCTACGACCGGGCTGGCTGGGTGAGCAGCGGCCGCCGAACGCACTCCCGAAGAGCCCAGCCGATGCTCACCGGCGGTACTCCCGCGGGTCGGTGGCCCGCATGGTGACCGAGACGTTGGCCTGGTTGAAGCCCTTGAAGCCGCCCCGGCGGGCCAGGTTCTCCAGGTGCGAGCCGGCCGCCCCGGTGCTGGCGATCTCGGCGGCGCGCTGGGAGTCCAGATGGCCGGCGGCCACCAGCGCCGCCAGCCGGTCGGCCGGCACCGGCCACCATTCCGCCTCGGTGAACGCCTGCCGCAGGTAGGGCTGGTCGGAGAACGGCCGCATCGACGGCTGGCCGAGCTCTGCCAGCGACGCGGCCAGCTCGTCGAAGGAGAACTGGCCCTCCAGGTGGTGCATGCCGGCACCCAGCACCGACTCTCCGTGCAGCGCGCACCACATCCCCACCGTGCCGTACCGGCCGGTCTCGGGCAGCGGGACGTGCGCGAAGTCCAGGTCGACCTCGGAGTCGGTGAGGTCCACGTCGGCGAAGATCACCCCGCCGCAGCCCGGGTGCTCCAGCACCTGGGCGCCCCAGCCGGCCTGGGCGCCGGCGTAGAACCGCTCCCGGGTCCGGAACCCGAGCAGGGTCAGGAAGCCGATCAGCGGCGCGAACGCGGCCCGCGACGAGCGGAAGGTGTGGTGGTCGTTGTTGCCCCAGCCCAGCCCCAGCCGGTCCTGCCGGGCGTGCTGCAGGGTGCCCGCGGTGTTGTGCCGCTGCCAGTACTCGCGCTCCTGCTGCAGGAAGTAGGCGGCGGCCAGGTCCGGGCCGACCAGCTCCACCGCCGTCCGGGCCGCCGGCAGCTGGGCGCGCACCCCGGCCGGGCCGGTCAGCGTCCGGGGCCGCTCGGCCAGCACCTGCCAGGCCTGGCCGGCGGCCCGGGCCTGCTCGTCGGAGAAGATCTGTGGCTGGACGCCGGCTGCCCAGGAGCGCCGCTCCGCACAGGCCAGCAGCACCCCGTTCTGCTCGGTGAGCACCACCCGGCGGTAGCCGGACAGCGGCGAGCCCTCCAGCGGGGCGGCGGTGCCGGTGCCGGTGGTCCGGGCGTAGCTGGTGGCGGCCGCGGCGATGTCGTCGACGCGCAGCACCAGCTCGTAGTGCTCGGCCACGATCACGGCCGGCAGCTGGGCACCGGGGTGCCGCCACAGCCCGGACTGCTCGACCAGCCGGTAGCCGACGGCCGCCAGCTCCTCCTCGGTCACCGGGCCCGCAACCGTGTCCAGCCAGTCCTGCGGCCGGGTGGCGGTCTCGGTCGCCAGCCGGTCGGTGAACGCGGCGAGCTCGGTGCTCTTGCCGGTCGCCTCGGTCACCAGCCGGTCGACCAGGGCCTCGGCGTGCGGGTGCAATTGCCAGTCGTAGGTGCTCATGCAGCCATTTTCGCCCGGCCGGCGGTCCAGGACCAAAGTGAGCAGTATGAATTCTTTTCCAGCTGAGCATCAGAACTGCTAATGGCATCGGCTATTCTCGGCAGGTGCTGTCACCGCACCAGCTGCACACCCTGCGCACCGTGCTGGCCACCGGCTCGTACGCCGCGGCGGCGGCCGAGCTGCGCTACACCCCGTCCGCCGTCTCCCAGCAGATGACGGCGCTGGAGCGAGCCAGCGGCCTGCAGCTGTTCGAGCGCAGCGCGCACAGCATCCGGCCCACCCCGCACGCCCAGCTGCTGGCCGAGCGGGCCGCCGAGGTGCTGGCGCTGCTGGACGGCCTGGACCGCGAGGTGGCCGCGATCGCCCGCGGCGAGGCCGGCCAGCTGCGGATCGGCAGCTTTCCGACCGCGTCAGCCCGGCTGCTGCCGGCGGCGCTGGCGACGCTGCGCCGCCAACGGCCCGGTGTCGAGATCGAGGTGGACGAGGGCGAGCTCGCCGAGCTGCTGCCCCGGCTGCTGTCCGGTGAGCTGGACCTGGCGCTGGCCTACCGCTACGACACGGCGCCGGCCGGCTGGCCGGCCCGGCTGGCCGAGACCGAGCTGCTGCGCGAGCCGCTGTCGCTGCTGCTGCCGGCCGGCCACCGGTTGGCCGACACCGGGCCGGTGCGGCTGGCGGCGCTGGCCGCCGAGCGGTGGGTGGCGCCGCTGGCCGATTCCCCCGGCGCGCTGAACCTGGACCGGCTGGCGGCCCGGGCCGGCTTCTCGCCCCGGGTCAGCTACCGCAGCAACGACTACTCGGTGGTCCGCGGCCTGGTCGCGGCCGGCCTCGGGGTGGCGCTGGTCCCCCGGCTGGGCCTGGCCGACACCGAGGGGGTGCTGGCCACCCCGCTGCAGGGCCGGCCGCCGCGGCGGGCGGTGCTGGCGCTGCACCGGCCGGCCGCCGGCAGCAGCCTGATCGCCGCCGCCCTGGAAGCGATCCGGGCCACCAGCAGCGCGCTGGCCTGAACCGAAAGCCGAACCGTCGAAGCCCGGTCTCAGCGGGTGAAGCAGTCCGGCGGCGCGGTGCCGTCCAGGCCCAGCGCCACCGCCGCCCGGGCCGCGACCGGCCCGACCAGGTTGCCGGTGCCGTTGTAGCCGCCGCAGGCCACCACGCCGGGACGGGCCTCGGTGACCAGCGGCCGGGCGTCCGGGGTGTAGCCGACCGAGGCCGCCCAGCGGTGGCTGACCCGCACCGGGCCGCCGGTGAACCGGGCCGCGACCTGCTCGATCCAGGCCTGTACCCCGGCGGTCGGCGCCGTCAGGTGAGTCCACTCCTGCTCGACGAAGTGGTCCCGGCCGCCGCCGACGTACACCCGGCCGGCCGCGTCCTGCTGGGCGTAGTCGTAGCCCCACCGGCCGTAGACCGGACAGGGCAGCCGGCCCGGGCGCATCGGCTCGGTGGCCAGCATCTGCAGCCGGGCGGTGCGCACCCGGCCGGCGAGCTCGGGCAGCAGCAGCTCCAGCCGGCCGTCCACCGCCACCACCACCAGGCCGGCCGACACCGTGCCCGCCGCCGTCCGGACCTGGCCGCCGTCGATCGCGGTGACCGGGCTGTGCTCGAACAGCCGGGCCTGCGCGGAGTACAAGGTGGCCAGCCCCAGCGCCCGGCGGGCCGGGTTCATCGCCGCGTCGCCGGGCAGGAACAGCCCGCGGCCGAGCTCACCGTCGTAGCGCTGCACCGCGATGCCGTGCCGGAGCATCGCCTGGTACTGCTGCTCGCAGTCGGCCAGCTCCTTGTCCCGATCGGCCTCCTCGGCCGCATCCGCGGGCTCGCCGGGCAGCCCCGCGATCCGCAGCGAGCCCGCCTGCCGCACCACTCCGGGCCCGAGCAGCCGGGCCAGCTCGGCGATCTCGGCCAGCGTCTGGCGGTACAGCGCCAGCGCGGCGTCCAGCCCCCAGCCGGCCTCGGCCTGGTGGATGGCGATGGCCGGGCCGGCCAGCAGGAAGCCGCCGTTGCGACCGGCCGCGCCGGCCGCCACCCGGCCGGCGTCCAGGCCCACCACCGACAGCCCGCGCCGCAGTACCTCGCCGACCGCGGCCAGCCCGCTGCCGCCCAGCCCCACCACGCAGACGTCGGCGCGCAGGTCGCCGCTCAGTGACGGCAGCCCGGCCCAACCGGCCACCAGAGGATCGCTGTCCCAGCCGACCTCGCTCACGGGTGAGCGCCGGCCGTGCAACTGGAAGGAATGCTCACAGCACCTTGGACAGGAACGACTTGGTCCGCTCGTGCTGCGGGTTGCTCAGCACCTCGCGCGGCTTGCCGGACTCCACCACCACGCCGCCGTCCATGAACACCAGCGAGTCGGCCACCTCGCGGGCGAAACCCATCTCGTGGGTGACCACGATCATGGTCATGCCGCCGCGGGCGAGCTCCTTCATCACGTCGAGCACCTCGCCGACCAGCTCCGGGTCCAGCGCCGAGGTCGGCTCGTCGAAGAGCATCAGCTTGGGGTCCATCGCCAGCGCCCGGGCGATCGCGACCCGCTGCTGCTGGCCGCCGGACAGCTGCGCCGGGTAGGCCTTGGCCTTCTCGGACAGTCCGACCTGGGCCAGCAGCTCGCGGGCCCGGTCGACCGCTGCTGCCTTCTTCTGCTTCTTGACCCGGATCGGCGCCTCGGTGATGTTCTCCAGCGCCGTCAGGTGCGGGAACAGGTTGAACTTCTGGAACACCATCCCGATGTCGCGGCGTTGCCGGGCGGCGTCCTTGGCCGGCATCTCGTGCAGCTTGCCGCCACGCTCGTGGTAGCCGATCAGCTCGCCGTCCACCCAGAGCCGGCCGGCGGTCACCTGCTCCAGGTGGTTGATGCAGCGCAGGAAGGTGGACTTCCCCGAGCCGGACGGCCCGACCAGGCACATCACCTCGCCGCGGTCCACGGTCAGCGAGATGCCCTTGAGCACCCGCAGCGCCCCGAAGTTCTTGCACACCAGCTCGCTGCGGACCATCGGCTGGCTCATCAGATGAGCCCCTTCTGGTTGCCGGTGGCCTGGGCGTCGGCCAGTGCCTGCAACTGCCGGGCCGACATCTTGCGCGATGCCCCGCGGGCGAAGTAGCGCTCCAGGTAGAACTGCCCGGTCATCAGGACCGAGGTGAAGAACAGGTACCAGGTCGAGGCCACCAGCAGCATCGGGATCGGGTTGAAGGTCTCCACCGACAGGTCCCGGGTGCGGCTGTAGAGCTCGGTGGTCAGCGGCACCGCGATCACCAGCGAGGTGGTCTTGAGCATCGAGATCACCTCGTTGCCGGTCGGCGGGATGATCACCCGCATCGCCTGCGGCAGCACGATCCGCCGCATCGTCTGGCCCCAGGACATGCCCAGTGCCCGGGCCGCCTCGTCCTGTCCCTCGTCGACGCTGGTCAGCCCGGCCCGGACGATCTCGGCCATGTAGGCCGACTCGTTGAGGGCCAGGCCGAGTACCGCGAGCCAGTAGACGGTGAGGAGGTTCTGGGTGCTGATGTGGGCGAACTGGTGCACGAACGGGATGCCCAGGTCGATGCGCTTGTAGATCACCACGATCAGGCCCCAGAACACCAGCTGGACGTAGATCGGGGTGCCGCGGAAGAACCAGAGCCAGCCGAAGCTCACCCATTTCAGGACCGGGTTGGGCGAGAGCCGCATCACCGCCAGCACCACCCCGAGCACGATGCCGAAGAACATCGCCAGGACGGTCAGCGACAGGGTGACGCCGGCCGCCTTGCTGACCCGCTGGTCGAACAGGTACCGCCCGTAGGTCGACCAGTCGTAGGCGGAGTTGGTGGCCGCCCCGTACAGGAACAGGAACAGCAGGATGACGACCAGCGTGGCCGCGATCCAGCGGCCGGGGCGGCGCAGCGGCACCGCCTGGATCAGCTCAGGGGCGGCCGGGCTGCCCGGCTCCACTCCGGGACCGGTGCCGGGCTCGGGACCGGTCCCGGCCTCGGAACCGGTCCCGGAGTGCGAGACGGCCATGGCTCAGCTCTGCGCGCCGTTGACGGTGGCCTGCGGAATGGCACCTGCCTCGACGCCCCACTTGGCCAGGATCTGCTTGTACGTGCCGTCATCGATCATCGACTGGAGTCCCTTCTGCAGCGCCTCCTTGAGCGTGCCGGCATCCTTGCCCACCACTAGACCGTACGGCGCCGCACCGTAGATGTCACCGGCCAGCACGAGCTTGCCGTTGGACTGCTTGACGGCGTACTGGGTGATCGGCGAGTCGGCGTCCAGCGCGTCGGCCTGGCCCAGGATGACGGACTGGTTCACCTGGTCCTGGCTCTCGATCTTGATGATGGTGATCGGCTTCTTGCCGGCCGCCGTGCAGGCCTTGCTCTTGGCCGGCAGGTCCTCGGTCTCCTCGGTGGTGGTCGCCTGCACGGCGACCTTCAGCCCGCAGGCGTTGTCCGGGTCGACGGTCTTGCCGGCCGGGGCCGCCCACTGGATGCCGGCGTTGTAGTAGTTGACGAAGTCGACCTGCGCCTCGCGGGTCTTGTTGTCGGTGAAGGAGGACAGGCCCACGTTGAACTTGCCGCCCTTGACCGACGGGATGATGTTGTCGAAGCCGGACTCCTGGTAGGTCGTGGTGAGGCCGAGCTTGGCCGCCCACGCGTCGAACAGCTCGACCTCCCAGCCGACGATCTTGCCGGAGGAGTCCTTGTACTCGTTCGGGGCGTACGGCACGTTGATGCCGACGATGAGCTTGCCCGAGGACTTGACCGCGGCGGGCAGCAGGTCGATGGCGGCCTGGTCCTTGGAGACCGCGCCCACCGTCGCCGAGGTGGTCGGCGTGCTGTTCTTGGGCTTGTTGCTGGCGCAGCCGCCCAGTACCAGCGAGCCGGCGACGGCGAGTCCGGCGAAGACGACGATAGAACGGCGCATTCTCACTTCTCTCTTCGATGAAGGGTTCCGGGCATGGTTGGGCGCGACTCTAGGCCTCCCGCCGCGGGCTGCAGGCAGGAACCCTCCGCTAGCAATGCAACCGTGACCGGTTAGCGCGCCATTTTTCGGCTACGCCGGTTTCGCCACGCTGGCCCCCTGCCCGGATCGGCCGGCGGGAGGCCCGGCGGCTCAGAAACCGACCCGGGCAGCCTTGCCGAGCACCACCACGCCGCCCTCGGAGACGTGGTAGTGCTCCCGGTCGTGTTCCAGGTCGACCCCGATGTGGGCACCCGGGGCGACCACCACGTTCTTGTCCAGGATCGCCCGGCGGATCACCGCGCCCTCGCCGATCACCGCGTTGTCCATGATCACCGAGCCCTCGACGTAGGCGCCGTTGCGGATCTTGACGTTGGGCGAGATCACGCTGCCGCGCACCGTGCAGCCGGAGATGATCGCCCCGGCGCCGACGATGGACTCCTGGGCCAGGCCGCCGTCGACGAACTTCGCCGGCGGCAGCTGCTCGTGGAAGGTGTAGATCGGCCACTGCGAGTTGTAGAGGTTGAAGATCGGGTGGACGCTGACCAGGTCCATGTTGGCGTCGTAGTAGGCGTCCATCGTCCCGACGTCGCGCCAGTAGCCCCGGTCCCGGTCCTCCGAGCCCGGCACGTCGTTGTCGTCGAAGTCGTACACCGACGCCCGGCCGCGCTCCACCATCCAGGGCATGATCGAGCCGCCCATGTCGTGCACCGAGGTCGGGTCCTCGGCGTCGGCCCGCAGCGCCTCGACCAGGGCTTCGGTCGAGAAGATGTAGTTGCCCATCGAGGCGTAGCTGGAGTCCGGGTCGTCCGGCAGGCCCGGCGGGTCGGCCGGCTTCTCCAGGAACTGCAGCACCTTGCCGTTGGCGTCGGCGTCGATCACGCCGAACTGGTCGGCGCTCTCCCGCGGCACCCGGATGCCGGCCACGGTGACCCCGCAGCCGGAGTCGATGTGCCGGTCCAGCATCTGCTTGGGATCCATCCGGTACACGTGGTCGGCGCCGAAGACCACGATGTGGGTGGGATTGGCGTCGGTGATCAGGTTCATCGACTGCAGGATCGCGTCGGCGCTGCCGGTGTACCAGCGCGGCCCGAGCCGCTGCTGGGCCGGCACCGGGGTCACGTAGTTGCCCAGCAGCTGCGACATCCGCCAGGTCTGGGTGATGTGCCGGTCGAGCGAGTGCGACTTGTACTGGGTGAGCACGCAGATCCGCAGGAAGCCGGCGTTGACCATGTTCGACAGCACGAAGTCGATCAGCCGGTAGTTGCCCCCGAAGGGCACCGCGGGCTTGGCCCGGTCCGCGGTGAGCGGCCACAGCCGCTTGCCCTCGCCGCCGGCCAGCACGATGCCGAGTACCCGGACGCCTGCTGCCATATCGTCACCCTAGCGGGATTGCCGACGCTGTCACAGCTGCCCGGCAGGCGATAGCGTCTGGGCATGCGCGCCGCCCTGCTCAGTCGCGAGTACCCGCCCGAGGTCTACGGCGGGGCCGGTGTCCACATCGAGTTCCTGGCCCGCGAGCTGCGCAGGCTGATCGAGGTCGAGGTGCACTGCTTCGGCGGCGACCGGGGTGCCGAGGACGTGCACGCCTACCGGCCGCCCGCCGGGCTGGCCGGCGCCAATCCGGCCCTGGCCACCCTGGGGGTGGACCTGGAGATGGTCGCGGGCCTGACCGCCGGCGGCCGGCCGGTCGCCGACCTGGTGCACTCGCACACCTGGTACGCCAACCTGGCCGGCTACCTGGCCTCGATGCTGTACGGCATTCCGCACGTGGTGACCGCGCACTCGCTGGAGCCGCTGCGGCCGTGGAAGGCCGAGCAGCTCGGCGGCGGCTACCGGATCTCGTCCTGGGCCGAGCGCAGCGCCTACGAGGCGGCCGCGGCGGTGGTGGCGGTCAGCACCGGGATGCGCGCCGACATCCTCGCCGCCTACCCGGCGCTGGACCCCGCCCGGGTGCACCTGATCCCGAACGGCATCGACACCGAGCTCTACGCCCCGGTGCCCGGACGCGACGTGCTGGCCCGGTACGGGCTGGACCCGGACCGGCCGATCGCGCTCTTCGTCGGCCGGATCACCCGGCAGAAGGGGGTGGGCCACCTGGTCGCGGCCGCCGCCGGGTTCGACCCTGGCGTGCAGCTGGCCCTGTGCGCCGGCGCTCCGGACACCCCGGAGCTGGCCGAGGAGATCGCCGGCGCCGTCCAGCGGCTGCAGGCCGGCCGGGAGGGCGTGGTCTGGATCCAGGAGATGCTGCCCCGGCCCGAGCTGCTGCAGCTGCTCACCGCCGCCGACGTGTTCCTGTGCCCGTCGATCTACGAGCCGCAGGGCATCGTCAACCTGGAGGCGATGGCCTGTGAGACCGCGGTGGTGGCCTCCCGGGTCGGCGGCATCCCGGACGTGGTGGTCGAGGGCGAGACCGGCCTACTGGTGGACTACGACCCGGCCGAGCCCGAGCAGTTCGAGAGCGGCTTCGCCACTGCGGTGAACGCGTTGATCGGCGACCCGGGCCGGACGCGCGCCATGGGTCTGGCCGGCCGGGAGCGCGCGGTCACCGAGTACGGCTGGGACGCGATCGCGGCCCGGACGGTGCGGCTGTACGAATCGCTGCTCTGACCCGGCGACTGTCTGACAGCCGGCCTACGACACGCCGGCGGTGCCAGATTGGCCGGCCTACAGAACGCCGGCGGTGGCCTCCAGGTAGCGGGCCAGCAGCCGGGTGCCGAAGCCGGTCGCGCCGCGGCACAGCAGCGGCCCGTCCTCGGCCGCCCGGGCCGGACCCGCGATGTCCAGGTGCGCCCAGGGCAGCTCGCCGACGAACGGCTGCAGGAACAGCGCCGCGGTGATCGCGCCGGGAATGCCCGGGTTGTTGCGGGCGTCGGCAACCGGCGACTTCAGCTGCTTGGCGTAGCGGTGCTCCAGCGGCATCCGCCAGATCGGCTCGCCGGTCTCGGCGGCCGCCGCCTCCAGCCGTCCGGCCAGGTCGTCGTCGTTGGCGAAGTAGCCGGCCGTCTCGGTCCCCAGGGCGATCCGCATGGCGCCGGTCAGGGTGGCGATGTCGATCAGCACGTCCGGCTTGAGCCGGCTGACGGCGTAGCCGATCGCGTCGGCGAGCACCAGCCGGCCCTCGGCGTCGGTGTTGCCTACCTCGGTGGTCCGGCCGCTGTAGTGGGTGATCACGTCCGAGGGGCGCATCGCGGTGCCGGACACCGCGTTCTCGGCGGCCGGCACCAGGGCGGTCACCGTGATCGGCAGCTTCTGCATCGCCGCGTACTGGATGGCGCCCAGCACCGCGGCGCCGCCGCACATGTCGGTGTGCATGTTGCGCATGCCCTCGGCGGGCTTGAGGTTCAGGCCGCCGGAGTCGAAGGTGATCCCCTTGCCGACCAGCACCACGTGCGGCAGCCGGGGCGTGCCGCTCTTGCGGCGCGGCCGGTAGCTGGCCTCGATCAGCCGGGGACCGGCGGCCGCGCCACCTCCGACGGCCAGCATGCCGCCGAAGCCCTGGTCGGCCAGCCACGCCGGGTCGTACACGGTCACCTTGCAGCCGGCCGGGGTGAGCTGCTGCTCGGCCAGCTCGCCGAGCCGGGCCGGGGTCAGGTCGTTGGCCGGGGTGTTGCCGAGGTCCCGGGCCCAGCCGGCGGCGTCGGCGGCCTCGTCGCCGGCCGTCAGACCGGCCCGGTCCAGGTTGCCGACCAGGTCGATCTGGTGCAGCGGCTCGGAGGCGTCGGAGGCCAGGCTGTACTGGTAGCCGCCGAGCACCAGGCCCTCGGCCAGCGCCCGGCTCTGCTGCGGGCTGGGGGCGTCGATGGCCACGCACACGCTGCGCGACTCGGGCAGCCGCTCGATCCGCCGGCCCAGGGCCACCGCGGCCACCCGCAGGTCGTCCGGGCCGCCGTCGCCGAGGCCGGCGATCAGCACGGTGGCCGGAACCGCGCCGGGCAGCGTCACGGTGTGCAGCGCGCCCGCCTCGGAATCGGGCTGCTCGGCCGAGACGTACTGCGCGCAGGCTTCGGCGGCGGCCACCGGCAGCACCGTGGTGGACACCTCGTGCAGCTGCAACTCGGTACCGATCAGGCCGATGGCCACCACGTCGGCAGCGTCGCGGCGTTCGGGTATCTGCAGCAGGATCACGAGGACCTCTCCGGTGGAACGGGTGTGCTGGTCAAACGAAGTACGGCCGGCTGTCGGGTGGCAGCTGCGGCACGCATGACGCGGCCCCAGCCACGCTCCGTGCGCGCGGGCGCGGAACCCGGCTGGGGCCGGTCGGTGGTCCGCTAGCCGACGGCCGCTGACAGCGCCTGGGACAGCGCACTGGCCTCATCGGCGGAGAGCTCGACGACGAGACGGCCACCGCCTTCGAGCGGAACGCGCATCACCAAGCCCCGTCCTTCCTTGGTGACTTCCAGCGGACCATCACCCGTCCGCGGCTTCATCGCCGCCATCCGTGCCTCCTATGCGCTAAGAACTGCACCATCACCTCAGCCGATCAGCCTGCAACCCGGGCAGTGCTGCTTTCCATTGTCTCGCATCCTCGGCAGGGCAGCCAAAGCGGGCCGGGGACAGCCGCGCCGCGGGGCCCGATGTCCTAGGCTGCCGCTATGGCTGAGGTGTTGCTGGTCGACCGCACCGAGGGTGTGGCGACGCTGACGATGAACCGTCCGGAGTCGATGAACTCGCTGTCGACCGAGCTCAAGGACGCCTTGGTCCAGGCGCTGGCAGATGTCGGGGCAGACAGTTCGGTGCGCGCCGTGGTGCTGACCGGCAACGGCCGGGGCTTTTGCGTCGGACAGGATCTGAGCGAGCACATCCAGTTGCTGGACGCCGGCGACCCGGCTCCGCTGAGCACCGTGGTCGAGCACTACAACCCGATCGCGCTGTCACTGGCCCAGATGCCCAAGCCGGTGATCGCCGCGGTGAACGGAACGGCGGCCGGCGCCGGCGCCTCGTTCAGCTTCGCCTGCGACTTCCGGATCGTGGCCGAGGAGGCGAAGTTCCTGCTGGCCTTCGCCAACGTCGGGCTGAGCCTGGACAGCGGTGCCTCCTGGACGCTGCCCCGGCTGATCGGCGCCGGCCGGGCGCTGGAGCTGTCGTTGCTGGGCCGTCCGATCACCGCGCAGCAGGCCCAGCAGTACGGGCTGGTGACCCAGCTGGTGCCGGCCGATCAGGTGCTGCCCACCGCCCAGCAGCTGGCCGCCCAGCTGGCCGCCGGGCCCACCCTGGCCTACGCCAGCATCAAGAGCGCGATCCACTACGCCGCCGACGCCACCTTCGAGCAGGCCCTGGCCAACGAGGCCGTGCTGCAGGCCGCCGCCGGGGCGACCGAGGACCACAAGGCGTCCGTGGCGGCCTTCGTCGCCAAGCAGAAGCCGGTCTTCACCGGCCGCTGAACCGCTGTCAGACCGGAGCCGGGGTGGCGCGCCAGCAGTAGGCGACGTGGTCGTCCACCATGCCGGTGGCCTGCATCATCGCGTACGCGGTGGTCGGCCCGACGAAGGCGAACCCGCGCCGCTTGAGCTCCTTGGCCATCGCCTTGGACTCCGGCGTCAGCGCCAGGATGTCGGTCATCAGCGCCGGTCGCTGGTGCTCGGCCGGGGCGAAGGACCACAGCAGCTCGGTGAGCCCCTCCGGCACGTTGTCGAGGATGGCGCGGGCGTTGGTGATCGCCGCGTCGACCTTGGCCCGGTTGCGGACGATGCCGGGGTCGGCCATCAGCCGCTGCCGGTCGGCCTCGCCGAAGCCGGCCACGGTGGCGATGTCGAAGCCGGCGAAGGCGGCCCGGAAGTTCTCCCGCTTGCGCAGGATGGTCAGCCACGACAGCCCGGACTGGAAAGCCTCCAGGCTCAGCCGTTCGAACAGTTCGTTGTCACCGCGCAGCGGCACGCCCCACTCGGTGTCGTGGTAGACGACGTAGTCCGGCGTGCTGTCGCCCCAGTCGCACCGGCGGCGAGCCGAGGCGTCCGCGTCCTCCTCGGCCATTCAGAACTCCTTGCCGGGTTCGGCGTTCGACTGATCCCCCATCGACGGTTGCTCGGAGGGCCGCTGCACCACCTGCCGGTCCGGCACCTCCCCCACCCGGGAGCGCAACCGGGCGATCTCCTCGTCGCGCACCACGATCTCGGCCGCCAGCCGATCGATCAGGTCGTCTGTCTCGGCGAACCGGTAGCCGCGCACGCTGACCGGTATGCGCACCCGGTCCAGGTCCGCAGGCACCATCCGGCGGTCGACCGGCAGCTCGAAGGGCCGGTTGTCCCGCTGCGGGGTAAGCGACAGCCCGCCCGGAAGCATCGCCACCACGCCGTAGAACACCAGCGCGGCGACCACCAGGGCCAGCAGCAGGTAGCCGAGCAGCAACATGGCCAAATCCTGACACGGCCGGCTGACAACCGTCATCCGCCCCGGCCGGCCAGCCCGATCAGACCAGCGCGAACGCCGCATCGAGGTCGCCGACCCGGTGCAATCCCTGCCAGGCGGCCGGCCGGACGAAGCCGCGCTCGGTCAGGGACTGCAGGAACTGCCACAGCGGCGCGTAGAAGCCGTCCGGGTCGAGCACGATCACCGGCTTGGGATGCATGCCCAGCGAGCCCGCGGTCCACACCTCGAAGAACTCCTCCAGGGTCCCGATGCCGCCGGGCAGCACCAGGAAGGCATCGGCGTGCGCGTCCATCAGCGCCTTGCGCTCGCGCATGGTGTCGACCACCAGCAGCTCGTCGGACTCGGTGTCGGCCACCTCGTAGCCCATCAGGTGCTTCGGGATCACCCCGAGGGTGCGGGCGCCGTGCGCACGGGCAGCAGCGGCCACCTCCCCCATCATCGAGACCCGGCCGCCGCCGGAGACCAGCTGGTGGCCGTCCTTGCCGATCCGGGCGCCCACCTCGGCAGCCAGCTGCAGGTAGGAGGGGTCGATGCCGGTCGCGGACGCGCAGAAGACGCAGATCGAGGCCATCGGCTAGACCACCGCACCGCCGGCGGCCACCGGGTCAGCGCCGGTGGTCACTGCGCATCGGCGGCGCCGGCCGAGCGGGCCTCGGCGTGCGCGGCCTTCTCGGACAGGTCCTGTGCCGAGCGGTGCGCGTCGGCCTCGACGATGATCGACACCGCCTCGTCGATGTCGGAGGTGACCCGGATCAGCTCCAGGTCCGCGGCGCCGATCTTGGCCTCGGGCAGCACCGTGGTGCGGATCCAGTCCATCAGCCCGGACCAGTACTGCTCGCCGAACAGGATCACCGGGAACCGGGTGACCTTGCGGGTCTGCACCAGGGTGAGCGCCTCGAAGAACTCGTCCAGGGTGCCGAACCCGCCGGGCAGGATCACGAACGCCTGGGCGTACTTGACGAACATCGTCTTGCGGGCGAAGAAGTACCGGAAGGTCAGGCCGAGGTCGACCCAGTCGTTGAGGCGCTGCTCGAAGGGCAGCTCGATGCCGAGCCCCACCGAGGTGCCGCCGGCCTCGGAGGCGCCCCGGTTGGCGGCCTCCATGGTGCCTGGGCCACCACCGGTGATCACCGCGTAGCCGGCCGCGGCGAGCGCCGCGCCCAACTGCTGGGCGGTCCGGTAGTCCGGGTGGTCGGCCGGGGTGCGGGCCGAGCCGAACACCGACACCGCCGGTCCCAGCTCGGCGAGCAGCCCGAAGCCCTCCACGAACTCCGACTGGATGCGCAACACCCGCCACGGGTCGGTGTGCAACCAGTCGGTCGGGCCGGCCGAGTCCAGCAGCCGCTGGTCGGTGGTCGTCGCGTCCGGCTCGATCTGGCGCCGCCGCAGCACCACCGGGCCGCGGTGCCGCTCGGCGGGCAGCTTGCCCTCAGGACGTCCGTCGGTCATCGGCTCACCCTAGTCGCCGGCCTGCTCCGGACCGGCCCGCAAGAAGTCCACCAGCAGCCGCTCGCAGCGGTCCAGCTGCGCCAGCTCCACCGACTCGTCCGGACGGTGGGCGAGGTTGGGGTCGCCGGGGCTGAAGTTCAGCGCCGGGATGCCCAGCGCGCTGAACCGGGCGACGTCGGTCCAGCCCAGCTTGGCGGCCACCTCGCCGCCCAGCGCGGCCACCGCGCGGCGGGCCAGCGGCCGGTCCAGGCCCGGCCGGGCCGCCGGCGCCGAGTCCAGCACGGTCAGGGAGAAACCATCGAAGACCGACCGCAGGTGCTGCTCAGCCTCGGCCTCGGACCGGTCCGGCGCGAAGCGGTAGTTGACGGTCACCAGGCAGCGGTCCGGGATCACGTTGCCGGCCACCCCGCCCTCGATGAACACCGCGTTCAGTCCCTCCCGGTAGGTCAGCCCCTCGACCTCCACCTCCCGGGCGCGGTAGTCGGCCAGCCGCTGCAGGATCGGCGCGGCGGCGTGGATGGCGTTGCTGCCCAGCCACGACCGGGCGCTGTGCGCCCGCCGGCCCTCGGTGCTCACCCCAGCCCGCATGCTGCCCTGGCAGCCACCCTCGACGGTTCCGTTGGTCGGCTCCAGCAGGATGGCCAGGTCGGCGGCCAGCAGCTCCGGATGCTCGGCGGCCACCCGGTTCAACCCGTTGCGGGCCGAGTCCACCTCCTCGCAGTCGTAGAACAGCCAGGTCAGGTCGACCTGCGGCCGCAGCGCCCCGCTGCCGACGTGTTCCAGCACCCGCAGCTGCACCGCCACGCCGGACTTCATGTCCGACGTCCCGCAGCCGTGCAGCCGGCCGTCGGCCAGCCGGGACGGCAGGTTGCCCGCGACCGGCACGGTGTCCAGGTGGCCGGCCAGCACCACCCGATCCGGGCGGCCCAGCTCGGTCCGGACGATCACCACGTTGCCCAGCCGCCGCACCGACAGCGACCCGTGCCGCCGGGCGGCCGCCTCCACCGCGTCGGCGATCCGGGCCTCGTTGCCGGACACCGACTCGATGTCGACCAGGTCGGCGGTGAGCTGGGCCACCGACCTGCTCAGATCCAGGGCGGCAGGTTGGTCGGCAGCTGTGGTCACGGCAGGCAGGTTAGTCCCCGCTCCGGGGGCTCGGGATGGTTAGGGTGTCGAGCGTGACCTCCAGCCCGCACGGCCAGACCAGCACCGCCGCCGACTCTGCCGAAGGCGCGGCCGGCGCGGCCGGCTCAGCCACCGCCTACGGCTTCGGGCTGGCCAGCATCGCCGCCGACGGCTCGGTGCTCGACGTCTTCTACCCCGCCCCGGCACTGGGACGGCCCGGCCCGGACGCCGCGGCCCCCGCCGAGCTCGCCGCGCTGGCCGGCTTCGACGAGCTGCGCGGGGTGCGTACCGAGGTGCTGTTGCGGCAGCTGGAGCTCGCCGCCGCACCGGTCGACGCCGCCGACGTCTACCTGCGGCTGCACCTGCTCTCACACCGGCTGGTGGCCCCGCACGGGCTGAGCCTCGCGGGCATCTTCGGGCTGCTGACCAACGTGGTGTGGACCAACCACGGGCCGTGCCCGGTGGCCGGCTTCGACCAGCTGCGGACCCGGCTGCGGGCCCGCGGTCCGGTCACCGTGTACGGCGTGGACAAGTTCCCCCGGATGGTCGACTACGTGCTGCCGGCCGGGGTGCGGATCGCCGACGCCGACCGGGTGCGGCTGGGCGCCCACCTGGCGGCCGGCACCACCGTGATGCACGAGGGCTTCGTCAACTACAACGCCGGCACCCTCGGCACGTCGATGGTCGAGGGCCGGATCTCGGCCGGCGTGGTGGTCGGCGACGGCTCGGACGTCGGTGGCGGCGCCTCGATCATGGGCACCCTGTCCGGCGGCGGCACCGAGGTCATCTCGGTCGGCCGCCGCTGCCTGATCGGGGCCAATGCCGGCATCGGCATCTCGCTCGGCGACGACTGCGTGGTGGCGGCCGGCACCTACGTCACGGCCGGTTCGAAGGTGCTGCTGCCGGATGGAACCGTCCGCAAGGCGCGGGAGTTGTCTGGGCAATCCGGGTTGCAGTTCTGGCAGAACTCGGTGACCGGGGCGTTGGAGGTCCGGCAGCGCAGCGGAGCCCCGATCGAACTGAACACCGACCTGCACGCCAACTAGAAGAGGGCTATCGAGATCGGACGGAGCGCGGTGAGGGCGAGTCGGGGGCGGCGCAGTGGCGCTGCCCTGCTGGTGGTGGTGGTCGTGCTGGGCGCGCTGGCCTTCGGCGCCCGGACGCTCTGGCGCGCCGCCCAGTCGGTGGTGCGCCCGAACGGTTGCGACTTCGGCAGCTACTCCCTCGACCTCAGCCAGGCCCAGATCGCCTCGGTCGTCGTCGGGGTGGTGCTCCGGCGCGACCTGCCCGAGCGGGCTGCCGTGCTGACCATCGGTGCCGCGCTGCAGGAGTCCAAGCTGCGCAACATCCCGGCCGGCCAGGGTGACCGGGACTCGGTGGGCATCCTGCAGCAGCGCCCCTCGCAAGGCTGGGGCACCGCCGAGCAGATCTCCGACGTCCGCTACGCCACCGGCAAGTTCCTGGACGCGGTGGTGCGGGTGCCCAACTGGCAGGACGACTCGCTGGCCACCGTGGTGCAGACCGTGCAGTTCTCCGCGGACGGCTCGGCCTACGCCCGGCACGAGGAGCAGGCGCAGGCGATCGCCGACGCGCTGTTCGGCGACGCCCCCGCCGCGGTGTCCTGCCGGCTGGACAAGCCGGATCGTTCGGCGGCACCGGCCTCGGTGGCGGCCGCGCTGACCAAGGACCTGCCGGTCGGCAAGCCGGTGGCCTCGGCCAAGACGGTCAGCGTTCCCGGCGCGGGCTGGGCGACCGCCGCCTGGTTCGTCTGCAACGCCGACCGGCTGGGCATCGCCACGGTGCGCCACGACGGCAAGCGCTGGAGCTACTCCGGCGGCTGGAAGGACGACCAGGGCGCGACCAGCTCGGCCGTGGTGGCGACCCTGGCCCACTAGGCCCGCTGAGCCCACTGGGCCACTAGACCCGCTGAGCCGCTGAGCCCACTGGACCGGTGGGCCCTGCCCGGCGACCGCGGGCGGCGTGCTGCTCCCCGCGAGGAGCGGGCCCTAGTGGTCGCCGGCCTGCGGCGGCAGGCCCATCACGAAGGCCGGGTCCGCCTCGGTCTTGCCGACCTTGGAGGCACCGCCCGGCGAGCCGAGCTCGTCGAAGAAGTCGACGTTGGCCTGGGTGTACTCGCGCCACTTCTCCGGCACGTCGTCCTCGTAGAAGATCGCCTCCACCGGGCACACCGGCTCGCACGCACCGCAGTCCACGCACTCGTCCGGATGGATGTAGAGCATCCGGGCGCCCTCGTAGATGCAGTCGACCGGGCACTCCTCGATGCATGCCTTGTCCAGCACATCGACGCAGGGTTCGGCGATCACGTAGGTCACTTGAGGGTCCTCCCGGTACGGGGTTGGTGCTGGTCGTCGTGGGTGCTGGTCGCGGTGCACCGGCACACCGGTGCATAGTATGCCGGTCATGCTGTCTGCAAGGCTTGTGGGGCGGCGAGTGGTGCTGCGGTACCGGCGTTCGGACGGGGTCCTTCCGCCGTTGTCGGACGTGGTCGGCGAGCTGGCGTCGCTGACCGAGACCACCGCCATCCTGACCGGTCCGGACGGTCCGGTCACCGTCGATCGTGCCGCGATCGTTGCCGCCCGGGCGGTGGCCCCGCACCGGCGCGAGATCCTGGAGCTGCAGCGCATCGCCCGGCGCGGCTGGCGCGCCGCCGAGGTGGCCGAGCTGGACGGCTGGCTGCTGTCTGCCGACCAGGGCTGGACCGGCCGCGCCAACTCGGTGCTGCCGCTGGCCACCCCGCACCGGCCGCTGCCGGTGCTGCTGGCCGAGGCCGGCCGGTTCTACGCCGAGCGCGGGCTGCCGCTGCAGGTCCTGCTGCCGCTGCCGGCCCGCGGCCTGCTCGACGCCGACCTCGCCGGCCGGTGCTGGACGCTGCAGCGGCCCACCGTGATGCTCACCCGGCCGATCGGCGAGCCGGCCGACCCGCCGCCGGGCCGCGAGCCGGTGACACTGGAGGAGGCGCCGTCAGCGGCCTGGCTGGACGGCTACCACTACCGCGGCGGCCGGCTGCCCGAGTACGCGGTACGGCTGCTGACCCGCCACGACCAGGTGCGGTTCGCCTCGGTGCGCTCGGCAGGCTCGGTGGCCGGCATCGCCCGGGGCGCGGTGGACGAGGGCTGGCTGGGCGTCACCGCGGTAGAGGTGGCCCCGGAGCAGCGCCGCTCGGGAGTCGGCCGGGCCCTGATGGCCGCCCTGCTGGGCTGGGGCCGGCGCTGCGGTGCCGACCGATGCTACCTGCAGGTCGATGCCGACAATCCGGCGGCGCTGGCCTTCTACCAGCGGCTGGGCTTCACCGAGCACCATCGCTACCACTACCGGCTCGCCCCCGGGGAAAGCTGAGCCGGTCGGGACGGCTGAGCCGGCCGGCACGGTTGGCCCGCGCGACGGTGACCGCGCCGGCCAGCGTGCCCAGTCCCAGCAGCGAGTAGGAGATGTAGGCGGCATCGCCGGCCGGCAGCAGCACGTCGCCCTCGGGCCGGGCCCCGGCCAGCACCAGGGTGGTCACCAGCCAGCCGGCGTACGGCGGCACCGCGGAGGCCCGGGTGTCGGTCAGGCCGCGGGACAGCATCGGCAGCGCCACATTGGACAGCACCGCCAGCGCCGGGGCCAGCGGTACCAGGGTCTGGCCGATCCGGCTGGGCACCAGCAGCACCTCGATCGCCGCGGTCATGGCACCTGCCACCGCGAACAGCAGGTATCCCAGCGCCAGCAGGCCGGGGCCCGGTCGCGGGGCGGGCCGGGCCTCGACCCGCTGGGCCGCGACCGGTTCGGCGGCCCGGTCGCGCCGGCTCATCCGGACTCCCCGGCGATGCCGGCGAACAGGTCGGTCTCGCGGCCGGCGGCGTCGCGCTCGCCGGCCGGGACGCCGCGCACCAGCCGGAAGTACTCGGTGGCCTCCACCCGCTGGCCCAGGTTGTTCGACAGCGCGAAGAACGGGGGGTGCACGCTGAGCTGGGTGCGGTGGGCGGCCAGTGCCCGCAGCTTGGCACCGGCCTGCGCGGGGGCGGCGGCGATCGCGGTGCTGACCAGCTCGTCGGCGCAGCCGAAGCCCAGCTCGGCGACCGAGTCCACCACGGTGAACGGGTGCTCGCCGGCGGCGGCGCGCACCGCCCGCAGGCCGTCGGCAAGCACCGAGGAGGGCACCGCCGTCCAGTACAGCTTGGAGATCTGCCAGCAGGGACCGGCCGCGATGAAGGCCGGGTCGGCGGCGGCGTCGGCCGCCGCGGTGGCCACCCGGTGCGCCAGGATGTGGTCCGGATGGCCGTAGCCGCCGGTGTCGTCGTAGGTGACGAGGACCTGCGGCCGGACCTCGCGGATCACCTCGACCAGCGCGGTGACCGCGGCGGTGAACACCGCGGGCTCGGTGGCGGCCCGCCAGAAGGCCCGCGGCTTGGCGTTGGCCGGATCGCCCATCATGCCGCTGTCGCGGAACCGGCCGGCGCCGCCCAGGAACCGGTGGTCGACAACGCCGAGCTCGGCCATCGCGGCAGCCAGCTCGCCGATCCGCCAGCCGCCCAGCTGGTCGGCGTGCCCGGCGGCGAGCAGCGCCAGCTCCGGCACCAGGATCTCGCCCTCCTCGCCGAGGGTGCAGGTGACCAGGGTGACCTGCGCGCCGGCAGCGGCGTAGTGCGCCATGGTGGCGCCGGTGTTGATCGTCTCGTCGTCCGGGTGGGCGTGCACCAGCAGCAGCCGCCGGCCGGTGCCGGAGTCAGAACTCACCCCAGCAACCTAGCGAAACCCGCCGGGCAGCCGGCCGGCAGGACTACGGCGCGGTGGTGCCGGTGCCGGTGCCGGTGCCGGACTCGGTGCCGGCCGTGATTCCGGCGTCCTCGCCGGCGGCGATGTCGGCCCGCACCTCCGGGAAGTGGCAGGCCACGAACTGCTGCGGCGCCTTGGCTGTCAGCAGCGGGATCTCGGTGCGGCAGCGTTCCCGGTCCGACTCGCCCAGCACCGCCCGGTACTTGGGGCAGCGGGTGTGGAACACGCAGCCGGACGGCGGGTTGATCGGGCTCGGCAGGTCGCCGATCAGCAGGATCCGCTCGCGGCGGCCCTCCTTCTTCGGGTCCGGCACCGGCACCGCCGACATCAGCGAGTGCGTGTAGGGGTGCATCGGGGTGGAGTACAGGGTGTCGCGCGGGGCCAGCTCCATGACCTTGCCCAGGTACATCACCGCGACCCGGTCGGCGATGTGGCGCACCACCGACAGGTCGTGGGCCACGAAGATGTAGGCCAGCCCGTACTCGTTCTGCAGGTCCTCCAGCAGGTTGACCACCTGGGCCTGGATCGAGACGTCCAGGGCAGACACCGGCTCGTCGCAGACGATCAGCTTCGGCCGCAGTGCGATGGCGCGGGCGATGCCGATGCGCTGGCGCTGTCCGCCGGAGAACTCGTGCGGGTAGCGGTTGTAGTGCTCGGGATTCAGCCCGACCCGCTCCATCAGGCCCTGGACCTCGGCCTTGACGCCCTTCTCGGTCTTGGTCCGCTGGATCCGGAACGGTGCCCCGACGATGGTGCCGATGGTGTGCCGGGGGTTCAGCGAGGAATACGGATCCTGGAAGATCATCTGGATGTCGGTGCGCATCTCGCGCATCTGGCGCCGGCTGTACTTGGCGAGGTCCTTGCCGTCGAAGTAGATCTCGCCCGCGGTCGGATCGAGCAGCTTGGCGACGACCCGGCCGGTGGTGGACTTGCCGCAGCCGGACTCCCCCACCAGGCCGAGCGTCTCACCGGCCCGGACGGCGAAGGAGACGCCGTCCACGGCCTTGACCGCACCGATCTGGCGCTGGATGAAGATGCCCTGTTTGATCGGAAAGTACTTGCTCATGTTGCTGACCCGAAGCAGGGCGTCGGTGTCGTCTGCGGGGCTGCTCGGGCTCTCAGGCGCATCCGAACGAGTAGCAGCGGTGCTCATGGGTGGTGGTCTCCTCGTCGGCTACAGCGTGGGCTGGATGTCGGCGGCCCACAGCCGACGCCGCTCGTCCGGGTCGATATGGCAGCGCACCGCGTGGCCCGCCGAGCCACCCGAGGTGGGCAGCAGCTCCGGGCGCTCGGTGAAGCAGCGCCGGCCGGGCACGTGGTCGGTGAACTTGCAGCGGGGGTTGAACACGCATCCCTTGGGGACCTGGATCAGCGAGGGCGGCTGGCCGGGGATCGGCTGCAGGCGCTCCTGCCGTGTCCGGTCCATCCGTGGCATCGAGGTCAGCAGGCCCCACGCGTAGGGCATCTCCGGCTCGTAGAACAGGTCGTTCACCGACCCGGTCTCCACGCACTGGCCGCCGTACATGACCACCACGTGGTCACAGGTCTCGGCCACCACCCCGAGGTCGTGGGTGATCAGGATGATGGCGGAGTTGAACTCCTTCTGCAGGTTCTTCATCAGGTCCAGGATCTGGGCCTGCACCGTGACGTCCAGGGCGGTGGTGGGCTCGTCGGCGATCAGCAGCTTCGGGTCGCACACCAGCGCCATCGCGATCATGGCCCGCTGGCGCATGCCGCCGGAGAACTGGTGCGGGTAGTCGCTGTAGCGCTTGTCCGGGTTCGGGATGCCGACCCGGTCGAGCATCTCGATGGCACGCTTCTTCGCGACCGCCTTGGACACCTTGTTGTGCACCAGGTAGGCCTCGGAGATCTGGGCGCCGACCCGGTAGAACGGGTGCATCGCCGACAGCGGGTCCTGGAAGATCATCGCCATCTGATCGCCGCGCAGCGAGCGCATCTGGTCCTCGGAGGCACCCACCAGCTCGTGCCCGTCGAGCCAGATCTCGCCGGTGATCCGGGCCTGGCTGCCCTTGTGCAGGCCGAGGATGGCCTGCGAGGTGACCGACTTGCCGGACCCGGACTCGCCGACGATGCCCAGGATCTCACCGCGTCGCACGTCGAAGGACAGGCCGTCCACACCCTTGACCAGGCCGTCCGCGGTCGGGAAGTGCACCCGCAGGTCCCGCACCGAGAGGAATGCGTCGCCGACGTTCGGCTTGTCGAGTCGTACCTGCGGCTGGGCAGTCACTGACATGTTCTCCCGGTCTCTAGCTGTAGCTCACGCGCGGATCAACGAAGGCGTAGCCGATGTCTACCAGGATATTGGCCACCACGACGGCGAATGTCGCCACCAGGGTGACACCCAGGATGACCGGCAGGTCCTGGCTGTTGATGGCGCGGATGCTGATCAGGCCGAGGCCGGGGAGGTTGAACACCGACTCGGTGATGACGGCGTTGCCGATCAGCTGGCCGAGGTCGAGGCCGAAGATGGTCACGATCGGGGTGAGCGCGGCGCGCAGGCCGTGCTTGATCACCACGGTGCGCCGGGACAGGCCCTTGGCACGCGCGGTGCGGACGTAGTCCTCGCTCATCGTCTCGAGCATGTTGGCGCGGGTGAGCCGGGCGTAGAGCGCGGCGAAGATGAACGCCAGGGCCAACCAGGCCAGGATCATCGATTTGAACCACTGCACCGGATGGGAGAACACCGACTCGTAGTGGGTGTCGGGCAGCCACTCCAGCTTGTACTTGAAGATCAGCAGCAGGATCGGGCCGGTGAAGAAGATCGGCAGCGACACGGCGGCCAGCGCCATGGTCATCGCGGCACGGTCGAAGAACGAACCGCGCTTGAGGGCGGAGATCGAGCCGATCACCAGGCCGCCGACCAGCCAGAGCACCGAGGCGCCGAAGGCGATGCTCAGCTCGACCGGCAGCGCCTCCCGGATCATGTGGGTCACCGGCAGTTGCTGGCGGAAGGAGTAGCCCAGGCACGGCTTGGCGCAGTGCACCACCGCGCCGGTGTCGTCTCCGAGGTCACGGCCGAAGATGATGCCGTGCGCCCAGTTGAAGTACTGCTTCCACAGCGGCAGGTCGAAGCCAAAGCGGTGCTCGATCAGCTTCTGGCCGGCCTCCGTGGGAGGGATCTTGCCGACGTAGAAGAGGGCCGGTGAGACATGCGCGATCTTGGGTCCCACCTGGAAGATGAAGAACGTGACGAAGCTCGTCACCAGAAGTACCAGCAAGCCGCCGATCGAGCGGCGGATGACATATCTGATCATCGCGTTTGCGCGTCGGTGGCCGACCCGGGCTTACCCGGGCCGGCCACCGACACTGCCACCTCTCTAGTCAGTCGAACCTAACTCGCTGAGTCAGCGGCTACTTGCCGTCGCTGACACCGATGTTGACGGCGTCGTAGTACGAACCGAGTGCGAAGTTGTTCCGCACGTTGGTCAGACGCGGGTTGCGGTAGTACAGCGTCTTGTCGTAGACGAACGGCAAGTCAACCGCAAGCTCCATCACGCGGGCGTCAAGTTCCTTGAACAGATCGTCGTGCCGACCCGTCGACTTGGCGGCCTCAGCCAGCAGGCCGTCGATCTTGGAGTCCTTGATCTGGGTGTAGTTACCGCCACCCGGAGGCGCGTAGCTGGCCACGATGGAGGTCCAGAAACCGCCACCGGTCGGGTAGTCGGCACCCCAGCCGGCCTGGGCCATACCGATGCCCACGCTCTTGACCGTCTCGGGCTTGCCGATGTAGCCACCGTAGTAACCGGACTGGGCGTGCACGGCGGCCGACAGCTTGATGCCGACCCGGTTCAGCGCCGACTGGGCCGCGGTGAAGACGGCCGGGCCCTTGCCCGCGTTCACGTAGGCCATCTTGGTGGCGAAGCCGTTGGGCTGGCCACACTGCTGCAGCTCGTCCTTGGCCTTGGCCAGGTCACCGGTGTTGTCCGGACCGCTGGGGTACGGGTCGGCCTTCGGGTCGTGACCGGGCACGGTCGGCTGAGCCATGGTGTGGGCGATGTCGCCACCGTAGGTGCCACCGCGGGCGCGCTGCAGGTCGACCTTGTTCATCGCGTAGAAGATCGCGCGACGGCAGTGGACGTTGTCCAGCGGCTTGACCGACGGGAACACCGAGAAGTACCGGGTGTAGGAGGACACCGGGTCATCGGCGTTCTTCTTCAGGTCCGGGTTGTTGATGATGTTGGTCTGGAACGCGGCCTGCACGCCACCGTCAGCCTGGAAGTCGGCGGTGCCGGCCTGCAGCTGCTTGTCGTTGTCGTCGGCGTTGGTGCTGATGCTCAGCGTGATCTTGTCAACCAACGGGTGACGGATCTTGTCCGTGGACTGGTCGTACTTGTCGTTGCGGACCCAGACCACCTTCTGCTCCGGGGTGTAGCTCTGGAACTTGAAGGGGCCGTTGGACAGCGGGTGCAGGGTGTACTTCGAGCCCTTGTTGGCACCGTTCTCGGCCAGCGGCACGGGGGCCGAGGCCGGCAGCGACATCAGGTAGTCGAAGTCCGGGGTCGACGTCTGCAGCTTGAAGCTGATGGTGGTGTCGTCCGGGGTGGTGATGCTGTCGAGGTGCTTGTCCGGCTGCTTGTACGGGCCGGTGTACGGCGGGTTGCCGGTGGCGTCGCACTTGGCCAGCAGGCACAGGTAGTACGACGACGGGCCGTTGGTGAACAGGTCGGTCGCGAAGACCCGCTCGATGCCGTACTTGATCTCCTTGCTGGTGACGGTGGTGCCGTCCTCCCACTTGATGTTGGGCTTCAGGTGGTAGGTCCACTCGGTGAAGTCGCCGTTGTGCTCACCGAGGGCGGTCGCCAGGTCAGGCTCGATCTTGACGTTGTTGGCGCCCGGCACCGAGGAGTAGCCCACCAGGGTGCGGGTGAACAGCCGCTGCATGTTCCAGCACCAGCCGTAGTAGGTGTTGGCCGGGTCCCACGCGTCGCAGTCACCGGTGGCGAGCAGGTTCAGGCTGCCGCCGGTCTTGTCGGACTTGTTGACGAAGCCGATGGTGGCCGCGTTGAACGCCGCCGACAGCGACTGGTCGCTGCCGTTCTGGTTGCTCGAGCTGGCTTGCGGCTTGTTGTCGTTACCGCTGTCGCCGCCACTGCCACAGGCAGTGATCACCATGCTCGCGGCAGCGGTCAATCCGACCGCCATCGCGAGCTTTCTGTGTCGTAGCATTTCGGTTCTTCACCCTCCTAGGCGATCGGAACTATCTGCCGGCCAGGATCGGCCGATCCGGCTGATGCCGGGTTTGAAACCCCCCGCAGGCGAGGGCAACTCGAGAGTCGACGCGAGGCGTCAACGAGTGGACTTCGGATCCAGCGCGTCGCGCAGGCCGTCTCCGAAGAGGTTGAACGACAGCACGGTCAGGAACAGGGCCATGCCGGGCCACACCAGGAACATCGGGTCGTTCTGGAAGAACTGCCCGGCGACCGACAGCATCTGCCCCCAGGACGCGGTCGGCGGCTGCACGCCGACACCCAGGAAGGACAGGCCCGCCTCACCGAGGATGTAGGTCGGGATGATCAGGGTCGCCCACACCAGCACCGGGCCCATCAGGTTGGGCAGGATCTCGCGGCTGATGATCCGCCAGTCGCTGGCGCCGAGGCTGCGGGCGGCGTCGACGAACTCCTTCTCGCGCAGCGAGAGCACCTGGCCGCGGACGATACGGGCCAGGTAGGCGAAGCCGAAGAAGCCCAGGACGAAGATCAGCACCGCGAAGTTCAGGGTCTGGCCCGACATCCCGAGGAAGGACGGCGACTGGTTGAAGATGGCCAGCAGGGCCAGCGCGAACAGCAGCGTCGGGAAGGCCAGCAGCACGTCGAGCACCCGGGCCACCACGGCGTCCACCGCGCCCCGGTAGTAGCCGGAGATGATGCCGACGGTCAGGCCCAGCACCAGCGACAGCACCATCGCCGAGACCGAGATCATCAGCGAGGTGCGCGAGCCTGCGATCAACCGGGCCAGGATGTCGCGGCCGTTGACCGGCTCGATGCCCAGCCAGTGCTGGGCGGACGCACCGCTCAACCGGCCCAGCGGCATGGTGGTGTCGATGCTGGTCAGCGAGGAGTGGTAGTCACCGGGCTCGTTGCCGATCAGCTTGTTGATCAACGAGGCGAAGATGGCCACCAGCGTCACGAACACGATGCCGAACGCGCCGGCCATCGCGATCTTGTCGTGCTTGAGCCGCCGCCAGGCGATCTGGCGCAGCGACCGGCCCTGGATCGCTTGCTCTTCGTGCGGAACCGCGAGATCGACGGCGGCAACCTCGATATCGCCCTGCTGGGGCATCGACATCGGCGACAGGCCTCCTTCGGGTCACGGGACCTGCGGTCTGCAGATCTCGCCAGCGGGGAACGTTAGGCGTTCCTGGTAACGCCGGGGCTACAAGTGCGAACCCTCGATCAGATCGTGACCGAAGGGTGACCAGCGGTGTGGGACCTTAGCCCACCGCCGGACAGCAGCGGGCCCGGTGGCGGGGATCTGCCTCAATCGTTATTGCGCAGATCCCCGCCGGCCGGAGCAGCTTGCGCACGAGGCCCCGAGATGCCGGGGCCTCGTGCGTCCTGCCTAGTGCTGGTGCTGTCTCAGGTGCTGCTCGAGACTGCGGTACTTCCGTGCGTGGTGCTCGAAACCGGACTTACTTCTTGAAACCGATGTCTTCGTAGACGTAGTCGGCGAAGCCCATCGAACCGAAGTTGACCAGGTTGGACTTGGTGCCCACCAGGTCCGGACGCTGGTAGAGCGGCACCGAGTGGCCGGCCTCCCAGATCTTCTGGTCGATCTGGTAGGTCAGGTCGGTGGCCTTCTGCGGGTCGAGCTCGGAGACCGCCTGCTTGTAGAGCGTGTCGATCTCCGGGGTGCCGATCTTGGCGTAGTTCTGGCCACCGGTGGTGGTGTAGATCGACTGGGCCGACGAGACCGGGAACGGCGTGCCGATCCAGCTGAAGATGGTCAGGTCGAACTTGCCGACCAGCACGTAGTCGGAGAAGAACGGGTCCGAGGGCACCGTCTTGATGACGACCTTGATGCCGGCCTCCTGCAGCGCCTTCTGCTGCAGGGCGGACTCGTCGGCGGAGGTCTTGACACCGGCCGGGATGACGAAGTTCAGGCTGAGCGGCTTGCCGTTCTTGGCGTAGATGCCGTCGGAGCCCTTGGCGAAGCCGGCCGACTCGAGCAGGCTGCCCGCCTTGGCGATGTCCCGCTTGCAGAAGTCACCGCAGGTCTGCTTGTACTGGCTCTGGTTGTTCATCCAGATGTGGCTGTCCAGCACGGTGGCCGGCCAGTCCAGCGGGCTCAGCATGGTCTTGGCATCGCCGGTCCGGTCGATCGCCAGCTCGATGGCCTGGCGCACCTTGACGTCGGCCAGCGGACCGCTGCTGCCGATGTCGATGTGGCGCCAGTTCGGGCCGCCGGCCTTGTGGATGGTCACGCCCGGGGTCGCCTTGACGGTGGCGTAGGTCGCCACGCTGGAGGCGATGTCGACCAGGTCGATCTGGTCGGACTGCAGCGCCTTGGCCTGGGCCTCCTGGTCCAGCACGATGAACTGGATCTTGTCCAGCTTGGGCGTCTTGCCCCACCACTTGTCGTTGTGCACCACGGTGATGGTCTTGGCGGTCTTGTCCAGCGAGCTGATCTTGAACGGGCCGCCGGCGAGCGTCGGGCCGTTGACCCACGAGGTGTTGAACGCGGCCGGGCTGGCGTTCAGGCTGGCCGGCATGATCGGGGTGAACAGGGCCTTCCAGTCCGGGTACGGGTCCTTGAAGACCACCTTGACGTCCTGGTCGCTGGCGCCCTTCTCGACGCTCTGGATCTGCTCGTAGCCGTTGCTCGAGGCGATCTTGTACGCCTTGTTGGTGCCGTTGAGGGCCTGCCACTGGGCGACGAAGTCCTTGTAGGTGATGGGGCTGCCATCGCTCCACACGGCCTTGGGGTTGATGTGGTACTCCAGCGTCTGCGGGCTGGTCGAGGTCTGGTCGGCCTTGTCCACCACGTCGGTGTTCAGCGTCGGCTTGCTGCCGGCGTCGAAGTGCCACACGATCGGCAGGGTGGAGTTCATGAGGTTGTTGGTGTTGGCCTCGTTGCCGTCGATCTCGTTGGTGTTGAAGTTGGCCGGGTAGCTGTCGATCGGCCAGCGCAGGGTCCCGCCGGCGGGCACCTGGTCATAGGGCATCGGGTTGGTGTCGTTGAGGTTGGAGGCCGCCTGGGCCTTCTTGCCGTTGTTGCCGTTGTTGTTGCTGCCGCCCGAGTCCTTCGAGCTGCTGCAGGCCGTCAGGGCCACCGACGCGGCGATCACCGCGGCGAGCCCTGCCTTGCCGAAAACCTTCACACTTCCTCCTTCGGGGAGTATCACGATGCTGCACGGGGGACTTGGAGCAGCCCGAGAAATGTCGCACAGACAGCTACTTGCTACGCACTCCGAGCGCCGGGTGCCAGGGTCGTTGCCGAATCGGTACCGTTCGGATAGGAAACCGAACCCTGGAATTTGCTGCTGACACCTTGAAGTGGTGTCACACCACCTCGCGTACCTTCGCGAAATGGCAGGCTGCCCGGTGGTCGCCGCCGAGCTCGTAGAGCCCCGGGTCGACGCCCTTGCAGGTGGCCTGCTCCTCGGCGCTCAGCTGCTCGGCGTAGACGAAGCACCGGCTGGAGAACCGGCACCCGGACGGCACGTCGGCGGGGCTGGGCAGGTCGCCGGAGAGCAGGATCCGCTTGCGGCTGCGCTCCTTGATCGGGTCCGGCAGCGGGATCGCCGACAGCAGCGCCTGGGTGTAGGGATGTGAAGGCGCGGTGAAGATCTCTCGGGTGGTGCCGATCTCGACGATCCGGCCCAGGTACATCACCGCCACCCGGTCGGCGATGTGGCGCACCACCGACAGATCGTGGGCCACGAACAGGTAGCTCAGCCCCATCCGGGCCTTCAGCTCGTCCAGCAGGTTGATCACGCCGGCCTGGATCGAGACGTCCAGCGCCGAGACCGGCTCGTCCAGCACGATCACCTTGGGGTCCAGCGCCAGCGCCCGGGCGATGCCGATCCGCTGCCGCTGGCCGCCGGAGAACTCGGCCGGGTACCGGCTGGCGTGTTCCGGCGCCAGCCCCACCATCTTCAGCAGCTCCGCCGTCCGGGCCTTGATCCGCTCCTCGGGCACCTTCTGCACCCACATCGGCTCGGCGAGGATGTCGCCGATCGGCATCCGGGGGTCCAGCGAGGCCATCGGGTCCTGGAAGACGATGGACAGCTCCGCCCGCATCCGGCGCCGCTCGGCGGCCTTGAGGTCGCTGGTGTCCCTGCCGAGCACCACGATGTTGCCCTGCTGCGGCTTGAGCAGGTTCATGACCTCCATGATCGTGGTGGTCTTGCCGCACCCGGACTCCCCGACCAGGCCGAGCGTCTCGCCCTGCCGGATGTCGAGGGACACCCCGTCGACCGCGCGCACCTGGCCGATGGTCCGGCGGATCACCGCGCCCTTGCGAATCGGGAAGGTGCGGTGCACGTCGTCCAGGGCCAGCACCACCTCGCGCTCCTCCCGCCGCGGCGGCAGGGTGGAGCTCAGCACCGGCAGCTGCGGCCGGGAGAACACGTCGCCGGCGCTCCACTGGCGCTGGGCGATCTCCAGGCTGCGGTGGCAGGCGGCCCGGTGCTGCGGCCGGTCGGTGTCGACCAGTTCCGGCTCGGTGGTCCGGCAGACGTCCACCGCCAGCGGGCAGCGGGGCCGGAACGGGCAGCCCGAGGGCAGGTTGACCAGCGACGGCGGGGTGCCCTCGATCGGGATCAGCGGCTCCTTCTCCTCCACGTCCATCCGCGGGATGGAGCCCAGCAGGCCCATCGTGTACGGCATCCGCGGGGCGTAGAAGACGTCGTCCACGGTGGCCAGTTCCACCGCCTTGCCGGCGTACATGACCATCACCCGGTCGGCGAAGCCGGCCACCACCCCGAGGTCGTGGGTGATCAGCACGGTGGCGGCGTTGGTGGCCTCCTTGGCCTTGGCCAGCACGTCGAGCACCTGGGCCTGGATGGTGACGTCCAGGGCCGTGGTGGGCTCGTCGGCGATGATCAGGTCGGGGTCGTTGGCGATCGCCATGGCGATCATGGCGCGCTGGCGCATGCCGCCGGAGAACTCGTGCGGGAACGAGCCGGACCGCAGCCGCGGGTTGGGGATTCCCACCAGGTCCAGCAGCTCGACGGCGCGCTGGTGGGCCTGGCTCTTGGAGACGTCCTGGTGGATCCGGACCGCCTCGGCGATCTGGTCGCCGATGGTGTACACCGGGGTCAGGGCCGACAGCGGGTCCTGGAAGACCATCGAGATGCCCGAGCCGCGCAGCCTGGACAGCTTCCGGTCGGACATGCCCAGCATCTCGGTGCCCTTGAACCGGATCGAGCCGGTGACCACCGCGTTGGACGGCAGCAGCCCCATCACGGCCAGCGAGCTGACCGACTTGCCGGAACCGGACTCGCCGACGATGGCCAGCGTCTCGCCCGGCCGGACGGTGTAGGACACCCCCCGCACGGCCCGTACCGCGCCCGCCTCGCTGCCGAAGCTGACGGTGAGGTCGGAGACCTCCAGGAGCGGGCCGCCGGGCCGGGTGGCGGCCTGCTCGGGACTGGTAGAAGTGGTGGAGACGGTCACAACCTGCTCGATCCTGACGACGGGTCGATGGCATCCCGCAGCGCGTCACCGATGACGCTCACGCAGAGCACGGTGAGCACCAGCAGGCCGGCACCGAACATGAACACGTGCGGGTAGGTGGTGGCCAGCGGCTGGGCGTCCGACAGCACCGTGCCCAGCGAGACGTCCGGCGGCTGGACCCCGAAGCCGAAGAAGCTCAGGCCGGTCTCGGCCAGGATGGTGCCGCCGACGTTGATGGTGACGTCGACGATCAGCAGCGAGGCCATGTTGGGCAACAGGTGGCGGCGGATGATGGTCAGCGAGGGCACCCCCATGAACTTGGCGGCGTGCACGTAGTCGCGTTCTCGCAGGCTCATCGCCATGCCGCGGACCACCCGGCCGGTGACCATCCAGCCGAACATCGCCAGCAGCACCACCAGCCACAGCCAGGTCTTGCCGGACAGCGCCGGGCTGAGGATCGCCAGGATCAGGAAGCCGGGCAGCACCAGCAGCAGGTCGATGATCCAGACCACCGTCATGTCGACGTACTTGCCGAAGTAGCCGGCCAGCGAGCCCGCCACGGCCGCGATGCTGGTGGTCACCAGGGCTGCCACCAGGCCGATCACCAGGGACTTCTGCAGGCCCTTGAGGGTGCGGGCATAGACGTCCCGGCCGACCTCGTCGACGCCCATGTAGTGGTTGCTGTCCGGTCCGGTGAGGATGTTGCCCTGGTCGAAGTCGTCGAACTTCCACTGGGTCAGGTGCGGCCCGACGTAGGCCAGCAGGAAGATCAGCACCAGTATCACCAGCGCCGCCACTCCGGACTTCTGGCGCAGGAACCGGCGCAGGATCAGCCGGCCGCGGGTGATCGGCTGGCCCGGGTCCACCCGCTGTTCGGTGGCGTCGGGCTCGGCCGTCGCCGGCGAGGCGACCTCGAAGATCTCCTGGGGTGACATCGACATGGTCAGCTCCTAGAGGACCGGACGCGGGGGTCGAGCGCCGCGTACAGGATGTCGGACAGCAGGCCGGAGAAGAGCACCAGCACCGCCGTGAAGCAGGCGACCGCGGCTACCGCGTTGACGTCGTGGGACTGCACCGAGTTGATCAGGTACTCCCCCATGCCGTGCCAGCCGAACAGCTTCTCGGTGAAGGTGGCGCCGGTCAGCAGCAGGCCGAAGGAGTAGGCGAAGAACGTCACGATCGGGATCAGAGCGGTGCGCACGCCGTGCTTGAACAGCGCCCGCTGCCGGGTGAGGCCCTTGGCCCGGGCGGTTCGCAGGAAGTCGCTGCCCAGCACGTCCAGCATCGCGCTGCGCTGGTAGCGGCTGAAGAAGGAGATGCCGAACAGCGCCAGCACCATGGTGGGCATGATCAGCCGTTTGGCCCGGTCGGTCCAGAACTCCAGGCCGTGCAGGTTGGAGTTGTACTCACCGGTCGCCGGGATCAGCGGGCCGCCCTTGTGGTAGATCCAGACGAAGATGGTCTGGACCACCACGATCACCACGACCGTGGGCGAGGCCAGCAGGACGTAGGAGGCCACCGTCGAGCCGACGTCGACGGGTTTTCGTTGTCGGACGGCTCCCAGCACGCCGACCAGCACCCCGCCCACCGCGCCGAAGACGGTTCCGAGCAGCAGCAGCCGCAGGCTCACCCCCGCCCGGCGCTTGATCTCGGTCGAGACCTGGGTGTCGCCGACGATCTGCATGCCGAAGTCGCCGTGCACCACGCCGTTGATCCAGTGGCCGTACCGGGTGAGCACCGGAGTGCTCGGGTCGGCGTTACGCTCCTGCAGGCTGGCATGCAGGGAGGCCTCCGAGATCGGCGGGTTGCGGCCCTCGTAGCGGGCGCGCGGGTCCAGGGTCAGCGAACCCAGGATGTAGGCCAGGCTGGTCGCGATGAACACCAGCACCAGGTAGTTCACGAATCGCCGAGCGATGAATTTGAACATGTATCCGTTTCCTGACCGCGGGTAGGTGGTTCTCCGGGGCACCTTCCGGCGCCGCCGATCTTCCCAGCGCGCCGACTGTAGTCGAGTTCTATAACCGTGTAGTCACGTCGGTCACATATATACGGTTGGTGGCTACCCAGTCCAGATCTGCCAGCTCGGCGGCCCGGGCCCAGCGCAGCTGGCGGTGCTCCAGGGCCGCGGGGTCCGGCGAGCCGGCTGCCAGGGTGGCCTGGAACAGGATGAACAGGGCGCCGTCGGGCAGCACCTGCCGGCCGATCTCATCTCCGACCACCACCTGGCAACCTAGTTCTTCGCGGCATTCCCGGACCAGCGCCGCCCGGGCGCTCTCACCCCGTTCCACCTTGCCACCGGGGAACTCCCACTGCCCGGCAAGCGCCGCCGGACGGGCCCGCTGGGCGATCAGCAGGGTGGCATCGCGGATCAGCGCCGCGGCCACCACGGTCCGCCGGTGCACCTGCCGCTCGATGTCGCGCAGCGTCCGGTCCAGCCCGGCGAGCACCGTGGTGCGGGGCCGGCGGTCCCACCACGGCAACCGCTGCTCCAGGGTGAGCAGGGTGCCGGCCGGCAGCTCGACGACCGAGGCGGTGACCGGGTCCGGCAGCCCGGCGGCCAGCCGGCGTACCGCGGCGGGATCGGCGTCGATCAGCTCGGCCACCCGCAGCACCCGGCCGGCGGCCGGCGGCCGGCGCCGGCTCAGCAAGCGCAGACCGCCGCGCTCACCGGCGGTCGGCGAGGAACGGGAAGCGCTCCCGCACCCGGCGCACCTCGGCCGGGTCCACCTCCACGCTCAGCACCGCCTCGGTGTGGCTGGCCTCGGCCAGGGTCTGGCCCATCGGGTCGATGATCGCCGAATCGCCCCGGTAGCTGAGCCGGTCGGCCTCGCCGACCCGGTTGCAGCCCAGCACATAGGCCTGGTTCTCGATCGCCCGGGCCCGCAGCAGGGTGCGCCAGTGCTGGTAGCGCGGTTGCGGCCAGTTGGCCGGCACCACGTAGAGGTCGGTGTCGGCAGCCAGCGCCCAGAACTCGTCGGCGAAGCGCAGGTCGTAGCAGATGAACACGCTGACCCGCAGCCCGCCGACGTCGACGGTCAGGAAGTCCTTGCCGGCCCGGTAGTGCTCGTGCTCGCCGGCATAGCTGAACGGATGGATCTTGTCGTAGCGGAACACCTCGCCGGACGGGCCCGCCAGCACCGCGACGTTGGCCGCCAGCGGGTCCCCGGCCGGCCCGCTCCACTGGGCGATCGAACCGATCAGCCAGGCACCGTGCCGCTCGGCCTGCTCGACGAGGAAGCGTTCGTTGGGACCGCCCGGCTGCTCGGCGACGCTCTCGGGCTGCATGGAGAAGCCGGTGGCATACATCTCCGACAGCACGATCAGCTTCGCGCCGCCGGCGGCGGCCTGGGCGATCAGGGGTTCGAGCCGGGCGCGGGTGGCCGGGCCGTCTTCCCAGACGATGTCGTGCTGGATCGCGGCAACCTTCATCGGCCCATCATCCCTGATCCCGGGCCGGACGCGAGCTTCGGAGTGCCGATGTCTGCCTGTCCGGCAGCCGGACGCCACCAGCCGTTTCAGGCCGTGGGCGAGCAGCGGTTGTGCTTTCATTGTTACGATGTAATCATGTAATTGTTGTAGTTAAGTAAGTAGGAGGTACGCAGATGCGTAACGCAGAGGAGGGGCCGCCCCGAGGCGGCCCGGAACACGAAGGAGGACCTGGCTTCGGCCCGGGTCGGGGCCACCGCGGGCCCGGTGGCCCGCGCCGTGGCGGTCCCCGGGGCGGCGGCTTCGGCCGGCCGGGTGGCTGGCAGCAGGCCGAACTCCCGCCGGCGGACGACGCCGCGGACTGGTTCACCGGCCGGCTGCCGTCGGACTGGTTCACCGGACCGGCGTCGGTCAGCGTGGACCGCGAGGAGATCATCGTGGTCGGAGAGCTGCCGCCGGTCGGCAGCCCGGCTGCCGGTGAGGAGCCGGCCGGCGCGCAGAGCGAGGCGGCGGCAGCCGGCCGGATCAGCCGGTTCCGGGAGGACACCCGGGCCGAGCGGATGAAGATCGCGGCCGAGGCCGAGGCCCGCTACGGGCGCAAGGTCGCCTGGGGGGCCCAGCTGGGCAGCACCCGGGTGCTGTTCACCCACCTGTCGGTGCCGGTGATGACGCGGTTGCGCCAGCCGGAACGCCAGGTGCTAGACACCCTGGTCGACGCCGGGGTGGCCCGGTCCCGCTCGGAGGCACTCGCCTGGGCGGTGAACCTGGTCGGCCAGCACACCGAGGAGTGGCTGGCCAGCCTGCGCGAGGCGATGTCCGAGGTCGACAAGCTGCGCGCCCAGGGACCCGACCTCTAGGCCGGATCCACCGGCGGGCGGCCGGCACCGACGCGGCGGCCCGCCAGCACGCGGCTGCCGGCGCGGCGCCCGGGGAGGTCCAGCCTTACTGGCTGGCCTTGAACCGGGCGCCGCGCTGGCGTTGCCGGTCGTGCGCGGCCAGCATCACCTTGCGGATGCGCACCGTCTCCGGGGTGACCTCGACGCACTCGTCCTCCCGGCAGAACTCCAGCGACTGCTCCAGCGACAGCCGGCGGGGCGGCACCAGTTTCTCGAACTCGTCCGAGGTCGAGGACCGCATGTTGGTGAGCTTCTTCTCCTTGGTGATGTTGACGTCCATGTCGTCGGAGCGGGAGTTCTCCCCCACCACCATTCCCTCGTACACCTCGGTGGCGGGCTCGACGAACAGGGTGCCGCGCTCCTGCAGGTTGATCATCGCGAACGGGGTGGCCACCCCGGCCCGGTCGGCCACCAGGGAGCCGGAGCTGCGGGTGCGCAACTCGCCGACCCACGGCTCGTAGGAGTCGAAGACGTGGTGCACGATGCCGGTTCCCCGGGTGTCGGTGAGGAACTCGGTGCGGAAGCCGATCAGGCCGCGGGACGGCACCAGGAACTCCATCCGCACCCAGCCGGTGCCGTGGTTGGTCATGGTCTCCATCCGGCCCTTGCGCACCGCGAGCAGCTGGGTGATGGTGCCCAGGTACTCCTCCGGGGCGTCCACGGTCAGCCGTTCCATCGGCTCGTGCACCTTGCCGTCGATGGTCCTGGTGACCACCTGCGGCTTGCCGACGGTCAGCTCAAAGCCCTCCCGGCGCATCTGCTCGACCAGGATCGCCAGTGCCAGCTCACCGCGGCCCTGCACCTCCCAGGTGTCGGGACGTTCGGTGGGCAGCACCCGCAACGAGACGTTGCCGACCAGCTCCCGGTCCAACCGGTCCTTGACCAGCCGCGCGGTGACCTTCGAGCCCTTCACCCGGCCGGCCAGCGGCGAGGTGTTGGTGCCGATGGTCATCGAGATGGCCGGCTCGTCGACGGTGATCAGCGGCAGCGGCACCGGGTCGTCCGGGTCGGCCAGCGTCTCGCCGATCATGATCTCGGGGATGCCGGCGATCGCGATGATGTCGCCGGGGCCCGCCGACTCGGCGGGCTTGCGCTCCAGCGCCTCGGTCATCAGCAGTTCGGTGATCCGGACTCCGCTGATGGTGCCGTCGTGCCGGCACCATGCCACCTGCTGGCCCTTGCTGATGGTGCCCTGGTACACCCGGCACAGCGCGATCCGGCCCAGGAACGGCGAGGCGTCGAGGTTGGTGACGTGCGCCTGCAGCGGTGCGCCGGCCCGGTAGGACGGGGCCGGGATGGTGTCCAGGATGGTGGCGAACAGCGGCTGCAGGTCGTCGGACTTGGGCATGGTGCCGTCCTCGGGCCGCTCCAGCGAGGCCTTGCCGTCCCGGGCGCAGGCGTAGACGATCGGGAACTCGATCTGGGACTCGCTCGCGTCCAGGTCCAGGAACAGCTCGTAGGTCTCGTCGACCACCTCGGCGATCCGGGCGTCCGGCCGGTCCACCTTGTTGATCACCAGGATCACCGGGAGCTTGGCGGCCAGCGCCTTGCGCAGCACGAACCGGGTCTGCGGCAGCGGGCCCTCGGAGGCGTCCACCAGCAGCACGATTCCGTCGACCATCGACAGGCCGCGCTCCACCTCGCCGCCGAAGTCGGCGTGGCCGGGGGTGTCGATGATGTTGATGACGACCTTGTCGCCGTCGGGCGAGGCGTAGTTCACTGCGGTGTTCTTGGCCAGGATCGTGATGCCCTTCTCACGCTCCAGGTCGTTGGAGTCCATCGCCCGCTCGTCGACGTGCTGGTGCGCTCCGAAGGCCCCGGTCTGCCACAGCATGGCATCGACCAGGGTGGTCTTGCCGTGGTCGACGTGGGCGACGATCGCGACGTTGCGAATGTCGTTGCGGGTACTGAGTGCCATCGGTGGGGTGCGTCCTGTCTGGTGCGATCAACGGCGGAGGCGATCGCTTCAGATGAGCAATCCTCCTGCCAGTTTACCGGCGCGACGGGCTCGCCCTGGCCAGCGGGCGGCTGGGCGGGCCGGGCTCGACCGGAGGCCAGCCCGCTACTGCGGCTGATCGGCCCGGCTACTCCCCCGCTCCCGCCGGGCTGCTCCCCGTTCCTGCCGGACTGCCTCTCGCTCGCGCCGGCTGCTGCGGCCGCGCGCCGGCTACTGCGGCCGCGCGCCGGCTACTGCGGCCGCTCGCGCCGGGCGCCACGCGCCAGCGAGCCGACCAGGCCCAGGTAGGCCACGGCGCCGAGCGCGGCGAGCACCGACGGCGTCGCGTCCCAGTGGCCGGGCAGCGCGGTCACCTCGACGCTGCTGGGGTCATAGACCACGTGGTGCACGTCGCGGGAATGCCAGCGCGGATCGCCGAGCAGCGGCAGGTTCTTGATGCTGCCGTCGTCGCTGGTGAACAGGCCGCCGAAGGAGCAGATGCCCTGCACGCAGGTGCGCGGGCTGACCACGAAGGTTCCCCGGATCCCGGTGGGCCGGTCGCCGATGTGGTCGGCGATGTTGTGCGCCGACAGGGCGAGCGCCCCCAGGCACAGCACCGGGAACACCACCCAGAACAGCAACCCGGCGACCCGGCGGGCGCCCGGGAACGACATCGGCACCAGCTCGCCGGAGGCTTCGGCGAGCTGGCTGGCGGTCCCGGGCGGGTGGCCCGGCCCGGTGGAGTTCTCGGCGGTCATCACCGGACATCATCACATCTTCGAGGTGCCGGTCCTGCCGCCGCGTCAGCTCAGCCGGCCGCGGGGTGGCAGCTCCGGCGCCCGGCGGGACGGCCGCTGGGACAGGTCCGGCCGGGGTGGCGCCGGGCGGCGGTCCAGCTCGCCGAGCAGGTAGTCGATGCCGGCCTGCAGCTGCGGGTCCGATCCCTGCCCCCAGGCGTGCGGTGGCAGCTCCACCACGATGTCGGGATCCACGCCGTGGTTCTCCACTCCCCAGCCGTAGTTCTCGAACCAGTAGGAGTACCGCGGCTGGGTGACGTCGGTGCCGTCGACCAGCTTGTACCGGCCGTCGATGCCGATCACCCCGCCCCAGGTCCGGGTGCCGATCACCGGGCCCAGCTTCATCGCCTGGAAGGCGGTGTTGACGATGTCGCCGTCCGAACCCGCCCACTCGTTGGCCAGGGACGCCAGCGGCCCGCGCGGCGCGCTGGACGGGTAGGAGGTGACGGGGTAGTGCCGCGCGGTGGACCAGCCCAGCACCCGCCGCGCCAGCTTCTCGATGATCAGCTGGGAGGTGTGGCCGCCGTTGTTGTCCCGGGTGTCGACCAGCAGCGCGTCCCTGGCGATCTCGATCCGCAGGTCACGGTGGAAGGCGGCCCAGCCGGTGGGCACCATGTCCGGCACGTGCACGTAGCCGATCCGGCCGTCGCTGGCCCGGTGCACCGCGGCCCGCCGGCTGGCCACCCAGTCCAGGTAGCGCAGCTCGGTGTCCTTGGCCAGCGGCCGCACCACCACCGACCGTTCGACGCCCGCCCGGGACAGCCGCAGCTCGACCGGCTTGTTCGCGGTGCCGCGCAGCAGCTCCGCGGGGCCCGCCGGTCCGACCGGCCGGCCGTTCACCGCCAGGATCAGGTCACCGGGCCGGGCCCCCACGCCGGGCGCCTGCAGCGGTGAGCGAGCCTGTCGGGAGGAGTTGTCGCCGGCGATGATCCTGCTGATCTGCCACTGGCCCTGCTCGGTGCGCTCCAGATCGGCGCCGAGGAAGGCCGGTGCCAGTGCGGCGTCCGGCTCGGTGGCCGGCGGGGTCTCGTAGGCGTGCGAGGAGCCGGTCTCGCCGTTGATCTCCCACAGCAGGTCGGACAGGTCGTCCCGGCTGCCGAGCTGGTCGACCAGCGGCCGGTACTTGGCGACCTGGGCGTCCCAGTCGATGCCGGCCATGTCGGCGATCCAGTAGTGGTCGCGCATCAGCCGGCCGGTCTCGTCCACCATCTGCCGCCACTCGGCCGGCGGGTCGATCGTCAGCCGGATCCGGTCGAGGTCGATCGGCACGGCGTCGTCGGAGTCCTCGGCGGGCTTGCGGTCGGCCGGCACCAGGCTGAGCGCCTTGCCGTCGCGCACCACCAGCTTCGCGCCGTTGCCGGATACGGCGAAGTCGTCGATCCGGGCGGCCAGCTCCAGCTGCTTGCGCTTGCCGAAGTCCCAGCGCTGCAGCGAGGGGCGGATGTCGTCGTCGGGGTTGCGGGACTCGCCGAGTTCCCCGGCAACCGGGCTGTCGGTCCAGACCAGCCCGCCGCGGGCCGGGCGCAGGTCGGCCAGCCGGCCGGCCGGCACCGGAAAGGGCTCCACCCGATCGGCCAGGCCCTCGAGGTCGACCCGGACCGGCGGCACCGCGTCCTCGGCGGCACCGTCCTCGGGTTTCGGCGCCGCGCCGGGGGGCTGGTCGCCCCGGCCCTGCAGCTCGGGGTCGAACGGGGACGGGGTGTCGGCGGCCAGGGTGACCAGGTACGGCCGGACTGCCAGCGGGAACACCAGGTCGAAGACATGGGCGTCATAGACCGGGTCGAAGGTGCGGGCCGACAGGAACGCCAGGTACTTGCCGTCGCCGGTGAAGACCGGGGCGGTGTCGAGGAACCGGTGCGAGGTGACGGCCGTGATCCGGCCGCCGGCGAGCTCGGCCAGCCGGATGCTGCGCAGCTCGCCGCCGGTCGGCTCGGCCGCGGAGTAGGCCAGCCACGCCGAGTCCGGGGAGAACGCCAGGTTCCTCGGGTCGCCATTGGGGTTGGCCTCCAGCTCGGTGACGGTGCCGTCGGCGGTGGCGATGGTCAGCAGCCGGCCGTCGTGGGTGGCCGCGGCCAGCCGGGTGCCGTCGGGGCTGGCCACCAGCTCCAGCACCCGCCCGAGCCGGCCGGTGCCGTACCGGCGGGTGCCGCTGCCGTCGGCGATCTCGACGGCGTCCTCGCCCTCGGCGTCGGTGACGTAGGCGACCGAGTACTGCCCGTCCGGGCCGGCGTCGGCCAGCACCGCCGGCAACCGGTGCCGGACGCCGGGCCGGGAGGCGACCACCCGGGCCGGCCCGTTGCGGTGGGTCAGCCAGACGATGTTGCCGCGGATCTCGATCGCGCTCGCCCGGCCGGTGGAGTCGACGGCCAGCGCGCCGAGGTGGTCGGCGGCCTTGAGCGGCGTGCTGGCGCGCAGCGACCGGCTGCTGCCGAGCTCGATGTCGAGCCGGCGGGGTTGGGAATCGGGCTCCAACGAGTCCAGCCGCCAGATCTGGCCGGCGTGCTGGTAGACCAGCCTGCTGCCGTCCCCGGCCAGCTGCCGGGCGTAGAAGGTGCCGTGGTCGGTGTGCCGGCGCAGGTCCGACCCGTCGGCGGCCACCGAGTAGACGTTGCCGTGGCCTTCGGCGTCGGCCAGGAACGCCAGCCGGCCACCGGTCCAGACCGGCGAGGTCTTCGGGCCGGGCAGCTCGGCCAGCAGTTCGGTGAACTCGCCGCCGCCGCTGGCGTCGAGCCACAGCCGGTTGGCGGTGCCACCGCGGTATCGCTTCCAGTGCGCCGGGTCGCGCAGGTAGCCGGTGCTGACCACCACCGACGGCTCGCCCACCGCCAGCGCGGTCACCGGCCCGTAGGGCAGCCTGCGCGGGGTCGGGTCGGCGCCCTCGGTCACGTCGATGGCATAGGCCCACCACCAGCTGCGAAACGCCTGCGAGCCCGACGACATGACCAGCAGCCGGCCGTCCGGGGCGAAGCCGAGCACGTTGGTGCTGGTGACCCCGAAGAAGGTCAGCTGGCGCGGCGGGCCGCCGGCGACCGGCATCACGAAGACCTCCGGCTCGCCGCGCCGCCGCGACGTCCAGGCCAGCAGGGTGCCGTCCGGGGACAGCCGCGGCCGCGCCACCGCAACGGCGTCCGCGGTCAGCCGCCGGGCCGGGCCGCCGTCCGCGCCGGCCAGCCAGACGTCGTTCTCGGCGACGAAGGTGAGCAGGTCGGCGCGCAGGTGCGGAAACCGCAGGTAACCCGGGGCAGCTGTCATGAAGCCGACCCTAGTGACGGGTCCTGACAAGATGCCAGGACGGCCACCCCCGCTACGCCCGCAGCGAAACCGGGTATCTCCGAAGTAGGGTCTGGCTGCGCGCGACGGGTGGCTTCGGCGGGGAGCAGGTGCCAGGACATGGAGCTTCGGCCCTGGCAGCAGCACGACGCGGCCGCGGTCGCCGCGCTGCTCGATCCGGACGGCGACCCGCTGTGGGCCGCTCAGGGACATGCGCTGCACGGCCCCGCACGCGAGGGCGAGCGGTGGCGCCGGACGCTGGTGGCCTGCCACCGGGACCAGGTGCTGGGTGCCGGGACGGTGGTGCGCAATCCGGTGCACGCGGGCCGGTATGCCGGTGCCGTCGAGGTGGCCACCGGCTGGCGCCGCCGCGGGGTGGCAACGGCGCTCGTCCGGGCGCTGCGCGAGCTGCGACCCGAGCCGCTGCCGCTGGCCGGCAAGATCCACGAGTCCGACGCCGCCGCCCGGCTGTTCGGACAGGCGATGGGAGCCCGCCCCTACCAGCGCTGCCTGTGCCCCCGGCTCGACCTGGCGGCACCCGGGCTGACCGCCTGGTGCCGCGATGCCTCGGCATCGACCGACCCCTCGACGTCGATGGGCGAGCTGGACCGGGACCAGATCGCGGCCCTGTTCGAGGAGCAGTACCGCTGGGTGCACGAGCGGTGGTCACCGGTGACGTCCCGGCCCTGGTTGGCCCGGATCTCGTCGGCGACGGTGGCCGATGCCGACCTGGCCGCCAGCAGTTGCGGATGGCGGAACGGCCGGGTCGCCGCGGCGGTGTTCGCCTTTCCCGAGCCGGACGGCTCGGTCTCGCTGGTGGCCGAGACGCAGCGCCGGGACGAGAGCGGCGGCGCGGTCCTGCTGAGCGCGGCGCTGGCGCGATCGCTGACCGTGCTGGCCGATCGCGGCTACCGGACGGTCGAGCTGGACGGGCATGTCGACGATCCGCACCTGGCGCCCGTGGTGGCCGGACTGCCGGTCGCGACGACCGATGAGCTGCTGCTGGTGGAGGTGCGGTAGGCAGCTATTCCGGGTCGTTGCCGACCAGGGTGCCGCCGGCCACGATCGCCAGCTCCGGGTGCGACATCGCGGCCTGCTCCTGCTGGTGGTCGTCCCGCACGGCCCGCAGCGACGGGATGAGCAGCCCGGCCAGCGCCGCCAGCAGCAGCGCTCCGGCCAGCATCGCGAACCCGGCCGTGTAGCTGGACTCGGTCGGCAGGCCGTCGGGCAGCACCTCCGAGGTGACGACGCTTGCCATCACCGCCGCGCCGACCGACCCGCCGATGGTGCGGATGTTGGCGTTCATGCCGCTGGCCACGCCGGTCTGGCTGCTGGGCACCGAGTCGACGATGATGTTCGACATCGCCGAGAAGGCCAGCCCGAAGCCGGCACCCAGCAGGAAGGTGGCCACGGTGATCTCCCAGATGTGGGCATGGGCGAAGGCCAGGATCAGCAGCGGCAGCACGCTCAACGCCGAGCCGAACACCAGTACCGCCTTGGTGCTGAACCACCTCGCCAGCCGGCCGGAGAACACCCCGAAGGCGAACATCGACACCGACATCGGCAGCAGGATCAGGCCCGAGGAGGTGATGCTGGCGGCGAAGCCGTAGCCGGCCTCCGACGGCGCCTGCAGGAACTCGGGCAGGAAGGCGAAGATCGAGTACATCCCGACGCCGAAGAGGAACCCGACCAGGTTGGTCGCCCAGACCGCGGGAATCCGCATCATCCGCATGTCGATCAACGGCTGCCGGGACCGCAGTTCCACCGCCATCCAGGCCGCGGCCAGCAGCACCGAAACCGCCAGCAACCCGATCACCCAGCCCGACGCCCAGCCCCAGCTCGGCGCCTGGCTGACGGCCAGCAGCAGCGCGACCAGCCAGGCCGACAGCAGCCCGGCCGCCAGCCAGCTGATCCGGCCCGGAGTGCGGACCGGCGACTCGGGCACCACGAAATGGGTGGCCACCGTCGCCACGGCCATCGCCGCGCCGGGAATCCAGAACAGCCAGTGGTAGTCGAGCAGGTCGACGATCGGGCCGGCCAGCACCAGGCCCAGGCCGCCGCCGACGGCCAGCAACGCCGCGATCGCCCCGACGGCGCCGGCCACCTTGTCGCGGGGGAACTCGTCGCGGATGATGCCGAAGGCCAGCGGGATCAGGCCGCCGCCGACACCCTGGATGACCCGGGCGACGATCATCACCGCGATGGAGCTGGCCAGCGCCGCCAGGATCGAGCCGAGCGCCAGGGTCGCCAGCACCGCGACCAGCACCTTCTTCTTGCCGATCATGTCGCCGATCCGCCCCAGGATCGGGGTGCACACCGACGCCGACAGCAGGTAGGCGGTCAGCACCCAGGTCACCGTGCTCTGGGTGGTGTGCAGGCTGTGCTGCAGCAGCGCCAGCACCGGCGAGACCAATGACTGCAACAGCGAGAAGGTACCGACGCCGACGGCCAGGACCAGGAAGGTGAGTTGGTAGCGCGCCCGGCGCACATTCGGTGACATCAGTGGAACTCCCATACAAAAGGCGGAGCACCAGCTCCGCCTATGCGCCTCAGCCTAGCGGTTACCGGATCGGCGTTTTCTCCGATCCTGCGCCGGACGATCATCGTCCGGCGGCCCGCCGCGGTAACGCCGGACACCGGCTGGAAAATTCCGGACCCGGCCCGCCGGCACGGCCGCCCAGTAGCATGCAGGCAGCGCTGGCAAAGGGGCAACGGACAGTGGACGAGACAGAACTGGCCGCGATCGACGACCAGCAGCCGCGTACGCCCCAGATCTCGGCCGTCCGGCTGATCGTCGGGGTGCTCGTCGCGCTGGCGACCCTGACCGGGCACCTGCCGCCGCGTCAGCTGGTGGTGCTGGCCGCCTTCCTCGTCGTCGGAGCCTGGTTCTGGAAGGCGCCGCCCTTCGACATCGGCCCGCGGGTGGGCCTGGCCAACGGGTTCGTGCCGGCCACCCTGGTCCGGACCGTCACGGCGGTTCGCGAGGTGGGCGGCTGGGCTGCCGGCTTCGGCGTGTGGGGCCTGATCTCGGGCGGGCTGGTGGCGCTGATGCGCGCCGGCGAACCGGTCGGCGAGAACTGCACCATGGGAGCGATGTGGGGCCTGATCGCCGGCGCGGTGGTCGGTGCGATGGTGTGGGCCGGTCAGCAGGCCGCCCGGGACGTCGAGGTGCTGCGGGCGGCGGCCCAGGAGGACTGACCGCCCGCCCGCGATCGGAACTCAGGCGTCCGGCTCGTCCTGGAACGGCCGCACCTCGACCGGCGCCCGGCAGGCCCTGGTCGCGTCGGCGGCCCAGGCCAGCGCGGCGTCGAGGTCGGCGGCCCGGATCACCCAGAACCCGCCGAGGTGCTCCTTGGTCTCGGCGAACGGGCCGTCGGTGGTCACCAGGTCGCCGTCCCGCACCGCCAGCACGGTGGCGGTGTCGGCCGGGTGCAGGCCGCCGCCGAAGACCCAGGCGCCCTCGGCCTGCATCCGGGAGTTGAGCTGGTCGACGTCGGCGTAGGCCTGCTGCAGCTCCTCCGGCGAGGGCTGCTCGGCACCGTCGACCATGTACACCGACAACAGGTACTGCTTCATGGCACTCTCCTGGGTGAACTCCGCGACCGGCTCCCTGCCGATCTTCACCCGGACAACGAACGCACCGAAGCCGAATCGACAGCCGGCGGAAAATTTCCGGCCGGCTGCCGGTGTTCGTCGGGTCGCGCGGCATGGATCTGCCGCTGCGCGGGTGGGACTACTGGGCGGCCTGGTACTGCTCCAGCACGCTGGCACTGATCCGGCCGCGGTCGGAGACCGTGATCCCGTTCTCGGCGGCCCAGGCCCGCACCGCGGCGAGGTCCACCGAACTCGACCGGCGGCTGCGGCTCCGGCCGCTCCCGCTGCGGGAGCCCCGGCTGGTGCCGACCGGACGGGCGGCGTCGATGTAGGGCTTCAACGCCTTTTCCAGCGCGCTGCGGCTCTTCTTGCTCAAATCAATCTCGAAGTTCCGCCCTTCAAAGGAGAAGGTCACGGTCTCTGCGTTGGGAGAGCCGTCGATGTCGTCGGTGGTAACCACTGTTTTTGCCATGGACGCATCGTCCAGCATGATCAAGTCCGCAGTCAAATTTCCTTCGAGAACTTTCTTTAATGGTTATGGAACTATATGGGTGATAAACCCTCTCCAGCACCATCGGGTTAGGATACTTCGTCTAGTGCAGCATACTGGTCCGAAGGCAAGTGGTGGCGCGGATCACCTGTCCATGGCACGGTAAACTCACATCGGACAAGCCGGTGAGTTGATATCGGCAGCGCCGTCGATAACCGCTGTCGAAACGTATACAACAGGTGCCGGACGGCTATTGTTCGCCGGCCGGAACTGCAGCACAACGGCGGCGCGGTTACCACGACTACTTCGCGTTCCAGGTGACTGAGAAAAGTGGCCGGACATCTTGCAATGCGGCCGGCCGCGGCAGGGACGAGCGGGTAACAATCCGCTCCCAGGTGACACTGCGGCGGTGCAGCAAACCGGCGGTGTCACGCGGGGTGAAAGCATAAGGACCGGTTACCCGCCCGACCAGCAGGGAGCGGCCGTCCGAGACCAGCACGCCGATCTCGTCCCCGGGTCGCACTGCCAGGACGAAGTCGGCCAGCGCCCGCACCGCGCGGCTGGGACGCCGTCCGGGATTGCCCTGCAGGGCGCGCAGCGCGGCGAGCTCCCCCACCGAGGCATCCACCGGCACGCCGGTGGCCGGCCCGAACCCGGCCACCCCGGTCAGCACCGACCGGCCCAGTGCCTGCTCGGTCTCCGGCCGCAGCACCCAGAGAAAGCCGGGCGGGCCGGGCTCCGCGGTATCGACCGGCGGGGCCGGCTCGGGCCAGAAGTAGTCGAGTCCTTCGGGGCTTTCCGGAAAGAGCGGCCGGTAGAACTCCGGATCCTTGGCTATCAGCTGGCTGCGGTGCGAGCGGTGCAGCCGCTCGTCGCCCAGCCAGCCCGGCAGCAGCGACTCCCGTTCCAGGTCCGCCTGGCTGAGCTCGATAACCCAGGGCGCGAACTCCGCGATCTGGCCGGCCGTCGAGTCACCGTGCCCGCGCGCGGTCCAGGCCCGGACGCAGTCCAGCCCGTAGCGCACCAGGGCCGGCGTGTAGCCCTGCCACATCCGGACCGCCGGGTGGTTCTGCCAGCCGTAGTCGGGCAGTTCCAGCGCCCGCAGGATCTGCAGGACTTCCACTCGTTGCTTGCCCAGCCGCTTGCGGTCGAGCACGTGGGCCGTCGCCAGGAAGTCGGGGTAGGGCAGGAACGTCTGCATGCCTTCCAGGGTGCCTGACTATCGACGGCCTACTCGTCGCGATCCGCCAGGGCCTCGACCGGCGCAGCTGTCGATATCAGCTATCCGACCAGGGGTTGAGGCACTCGACTCCGGCACGTTCGAAATCGCGGATGTTGCGGGTGACGACGGTCAGGCCGCGAGCAAGTGCGATACCCGAGATAAGAGCGTCATGTTGCGGTGCCTGATCGGGTACGTGCAGCGAGGCAACCCGGCGAGCCGCGGCAAGATCAAGGGGAAGGATGCGGTCGGCGAAGCCGGTGAGCACGTTCTGCTCGAACCACTGGGTCAGGATGCGGGCCTGGTCCGGGTCGGTCCGTTCTTTCCGCAGGATTCCGATCTCGATTTCGATGACGGTCACGACACTGATGGCGAGATCAGCCACACTCTGACCGGCCACCCACTGCTTCACTCCGCGGTTGCCGTGCCGCTTGCGGAGCTCGCTGATGACGTTGGTATCCAGCAGGAACATCAGATATTCGCGGGTCGAATATCCAGGCCCACCGGCTCGATCTCGAACTCGATCTCTTCGTCCATCTCCAGCCACTGCGCAAGGTCGCCGGGCATGCGGAGGAGCCGTTGATACTCGGCGTAGGTCAGAAGAACGAAGGAGGGGCGGCTGTGCTCGGTGATGATCACCGGCTCTTCCTGGGCTACGCGCTTGACGTGGCTGGGTCGCTGGTTGAACTCGGCTGCGGTAACGATCGCCATGGCCACCCCTTCGTAAAGTAGTACATGTAACTACATCTTACGGTAGCAGCTGGTACGAGCAATCCGCCGGGGCAGAACCTACAAGTCGTCCGGGGCGCCTGACTCCTCTACCGCTCAGAGGTTGGACGACTCCGGCGGAGCCTGGGTGCCGACCGCCGGCGACCCGGCGCCCTCGCCGGTCGAGGGGCAGGCCATCCCCAAGGTGTAGGCGGTCATCGACAGCGAGCCGTAGGCGTAGCCGCCGATCAGGACCTCGGGCCGGTCCGCCGGCGCCGCACCGGCGAGGCCGGCGAAGTACAGCGCCGGCAGGAAGTGGTCCGGGGTGGGCACCGCGGTGCGGTAGTCCGGGTGGGCGTCCAGCGCGGCGAACCCGGTCGGGTCGGTGAGCATCCGCTCCTGTGCATCGCTGTCGAACCGCTGGGCCCATTCGAACCCGCCGTCCACCATGGCCCAGTTCAGCCCGCGCAGGTTGTGCACGACGTTTCCGCTTCCGACGACCAGCACTCCGCGGGCGCGCAGCGGGGCCAGCTTCGCGCCGAGTTCCAGGTGGTAGTCGAAGGGCCGGTCGGCGTTGATGCTCAGTTGCACCACCGGGATCGAGGCGTCCGGGAAGGCATGCACCAGCACCGACCAGGTGCCGTGGTCGATGCCCCAGCTGTCGGCGTCCGCACCCACCCAGGTGGGCTTGACGATCTCGCTGATCTCCCCGGCCAGCTCGGGCAGGCCGGGTGCCGGGTAGTCGACCTCAAACAGCGCGCGCGGAAAGCCGTAGAAGTCGTGGATGGTGCGCGGCCGCGGCATGGCGGTCACCGCGGTGGCGTTGACGTACCAGTGGGCGCTGATCACCAGGATGCACCGCGGCCGGGGCACCGACCGGCCGAACGCCTGCCAGGACGCGGTGTAGCGGTTGCTCTCCAGGGCGTTCATCGGGCTGCCGTGGCCGAAGAACGCGGCTGGCATCAGCTGCTCGGTGGTCGGGATCTCCTCGGGCATGGCCGCTCCTCGCTGTCCCCGCCGCCGCTCGCGGCTGGCACCCATTGAAGCGGAAACTCCACCGGTCCACCGCAACGGCGTCAGCCTCGGGATGCACGTACTAGGACCGCGACCTGCCGGGCACTCCCGGCTACTCGATCGCAATCCAGGTCGGGTACTTGCCGGTACGGCCGTCGCCGGACGACCGGCCCCGCACCCGCCGGTGCAGCCAGGGCAGTACGTGCTCGCGGTAGTACCGCAGCTCGGCCGGCAGCCGCCGCCCGGTCGGCGCGGCGGCCTCGACCTGGTGTGCGGCGCCCGGATGGCCGAGCGCGGCCAGTACCAGGCCGGCCACCCGCCGGTGCCCTGCTGGTCCGAGGTGCAGCCGGTCGGCCGACCAGTACTGCGGCCGGCGCAGCTCGGCGTCTGCGAACGCGTTGACGAAAGTCAGCTGGTACCGGGCGGCCAGCTCGGCCACTCCGTCGGTCAGCGCGGCAGCCCGGCGGTGGATGGTGCGGCCGAACGGCAGCCGCTCAGACGGATCGGCGCCGGCCAGCAGCACCAGCCGCACCCCGGCGTCGGCTACCTGCCGGACGGCCAGCTCGGTGAGGTCGAGCAGCTGCTGCAGCTCCACGCCCGGCCGCATCACGTCGTTGCCGCCGCCGTTGAAGGTGACCAGGGTGGGCGCCGGGGTGAGCCCGAGCGCGGCCGGCACCTGCTCGCTGACGATCGAGTCCAACAGCCGGCCCCGGACCGCCAGGTTGGCGTAGTGCACCGGACCTCCGGTGCCGGCTGGCTCACCGCTGCCGGCTAAGCCCTCGGCGACCAGGTCGGCCCAGCCGCGCACCGTGCCGTCCGGCAGCTCGTCGCCGACGCCCTCGGTGAAGCTGTCCCCGATCGCCACGTATCGCATAGGAATCCAGACGTTAACCGAGCCGGTGCGAGCGGATCGCGGCCGGGGCGCGACGTGCGTTTCAGCCGGCGGCTTCGGCCTCGGCCAGCCACTGGCGCAGCAGCGTCAGGAAGTCCTCCGGACGCTCCAGCGACGGCAGGTGCGCCACGTCCGGCCACTCCACCTGCCGGGCCCGCGGAACTCCCGCGCTGACCCGCGCCGCGGTGTCTGCGATGGCGTCGATGTCCTGCGCCCCGACCAGCACCAGGGTGGGGATGCCTATCTCACCGAGCCGTTCCAGCGCCGGCGGGTCCAGCTCGGCCTCCGGCACCTCGTCCCAGCTGGCGGTGAGTTCGAACGCCAGCCGCTGCATGGCCGCCACCTTCTCGCGGACGGCCGCGGGCACCGTCCCGGGCGCCCGATGCGGTCCGTCCACCCACCAGCGCAGGTTTGCCTCGACCGCGGCCTGGAGGTCATCGGCGGCCAACGCGGTGCGCTCGGCGGCGAAGAACTCCCTCAGCTGCGGCGTCGCCTCGGCGATCAGCGAACCGCCGGGGGCGCTCAGGAACAGGCTCCGCGCCAGTCCGGGGCGAACCAGGGCCGCCTCGACCACGACTCCGGCCCCGAACGAGGCACCGACCAGGTGGCACCGGTCGATGCCGGCGGAGTCGAGGGTGTCGAGCAGGTCGTCGACGGGCGACAGCGACCCGGCCGGACGTCGGACGGACTCGCCGAACCCGCGCAGGTCCAGTCGCAGCACGTCGCGGTCGGTCGCCAGCGCCGGCCACTGCGGATCCCACATCCGCCGATCGGCGATCCCGGCATGGACCAGCACGACGGGCGTCCGGCCGGTCGGACCGGCACGGTCGTAGGCGATGCCAGAGGTCGAACGAAGCGTCATCCAGCTCCTGTCATTTCCAAGGGTCGGACGCCCACTCAACCCAACCGGGCTGCTGTGCCGCAAGCCATTTCACACTCGCCGGATGCCTGAGTTCGGCGACGACGACCGCGAGTAACCCACCCTGGCCCGGTTCGAACGGGCCTAGGGCAGAGCCGATGCCGGACGTATGACGCATGCCGTGCCGAGCATCCGACCATCACTGCTCGGCCTGCAAGCCCGGTGAAGCCAAGCCCGCTACACATTGAAGCGGAACTCCACCACGTCGCCGTCAGGCATTGCCGCGATTGACTCCCACCTCGCGTTGCCACACCATCACGTATTGGATGCAGAAACCCATGTACACGTCGCCGCCATTAGCCGACGAGATCGAATGAAGCGTCCACCCAGCCTCAGACCACTTCTTCATATGCGCATCCAGGTCGGCAGTATGGTTGCTGCCACTTTGGCTGGAGGTGGTGAACAACGTGTAGTCGGTGCTGTGCCGGTACTCGATGGTCACGACTCACCCTCCCACTTCAGCTGCCCAGGAGTTATTCAAAGCAGCACTCCGACGTCTCGACTAGTTGTCGTCACCCAATTCTCATCGTCCGCGGAGCACTGCGCTTCCATGGGGCCAGCGATCAGTCCAACTCTAAGCCCTGCGGGCCATTCAACTCGCACGTCCTCCGAGCGGTCGCCGCTCATTTGGCCCCCTCCCGAACTAAACGTTGAAGCGGAACTCCACCTCTACGCGGCCTGACACCGAGCGGCCGCAGCGGGCTGTGCGTTCGCGAATGCGCGTGAAGGCCTGCCCCTCTCGGCTACGCTCACGGCCCATGACGACGATCTACACAACTCAAGAGTGGGACGGCTACGGAAAGCAGAACTACTACTGGAACGAGTACAGGCGCGAAGGCGACACCGTGGTCAAGTACAAGTGTCACCGGCAGAAGTTCTTCGATGGCAAAGAGAGCACCTGGCAGCAGGACGAGACGCTTCAACAAGCCTGGGGAGTCGACGACCCGACCCTGCCTGACTGGTTGAGGCAGCACCTCTAAACGCGCGTCACTGAACGGCTTTGCCGCCTGACGCCTTTCCGAAGCGGAACTCCACCACGTCGCCGTCGGCCATCACGTAGTCCTTGCCCTCGATGCGCACCTTGCCGCGCGCCTTGGCCTCGGCCATCGACCCGGCGGCCACCAGCTCGTCGAAGGAGACCACCTCGGCCTTGATGAATCCCCTTTCGAAGTCGGTGTGAATGACTCCGGCAGCCTGCGGCGCGGTGGCGCCCTGTGGGATCGTCCAGGCCCGCGCCTCCTTGGGCCCGGCGGTGAGGTAGGTCTGCAGCCCGAGGGTGGCGAAGCCGATCCTGGCCAGCTGGTTCAGCCCGGACTCGGCCACCCCCATCGACTGCAGCAGCTCCAGCGCCTCGTCCGGTTCCAGCTCGACCAGCTCGGCCTCGGTCTTGGCGTCGAGGAAGACCGCCTCGGCCGGCGCCACCAGCTCGCGCAGTGACGCCAGGAAGTCGGCGTTGGCAAGCTCGCCCGGGTCGACGTTGAACACGTACAGGAACGGCTTGGCGGTCATCAGGTGCAGCTCGCGCAGCGGCTCCAGGTCCAGGCCGGCATGGCCCGCGGCGAACACCGTGCGGCCGGAGTCGAGCACCTCCCGGGCCTGCTTGACGGCCGCCAGCACCGGCTGCTTGTCCTTGGCGATCCGGGCCTCCTTCTCCAGCCGCGGCAACGCCTTGTCGATGGTCTGCAGGTCGGCCAGGATCAGCTCGGTGTTGATGGTCTCGATGTCGTCGGCCGGCGACACCTTGCCGTCCACGTGCACCACGTCGGGATCGGTGAAGGCCCGGATCACCTGGCAGATCGCGTCGGCCTCGCGGATGTTGGCGAGGAACTTGTTGCCGAGCCCGGCGCCCTCGGACGCCCCGCGGACGATGCCGGCGATGTCGACGAAGCTCACCGTGGCCGGCACGATCCGGGCGGAACCGAAGATGCCGGACAGCACCTGCAGCCGGTCGTCGGGCACCCCCACCACCCCGACGTTGGGCTCGATGGTGGCGAACGGGTAGTTCGCGGCGAGCACGCTGTTGCGGGTCAGGGCGTTGAACAGGGTCGACTTGCCGACGTTGGGAAGTCCGACAATGCCGATAGTGAGGGCCACAGGCCTGCAGTCTACGGCGTGGCCCGGACGCCGCTGACCGGCCAGCGTTCGGCGAACCGGTGCGCGCGCCTTCGGCGAAACTGTCAGAGGCAGCGGTCAGCATGGACACATGACCGCACTGGTATTCCTGTTGCTCGGCCTGCTGCTCGGGTCGGTCGCCGGCCTAGCCGCCGGTTTCTGGTGGGGCCGCGCCCGCCGGGCCCTGTCCGAGCTCTCCGAAGCCCGGCTGGACGCGGCCCGGGGCGCCGCCGCCGGTGACCTCGCCGAGCGCCAGCACGCGATCGAGACGCTGGTCGGCCCGATCCGCGACACCCTGCACCAGGTGCAGGCCCAGCTGCACAGCGCCGAACGCGACCGGCTGTCGGCCACCTCGGCGCTGGACGAGCACCTGTCGGCGATGCGGCTGTCCGCCGACGGCCTGCGCACCGAGACCGCGCAACTGGTGACCGCGCTGCGGGCGCCGCAGGTGCGCGGCCGGTGGGGTGAGCTGCAGCTGGAGCGCGCCGTCGAGATCGCCGGGCTGGTCGAGCACGTCGACTACCTGGTGCAGCCGACCTCCCCCGGCACGCCGGCCAACGACGGCGCGTTGCGACCGGACCTGGTGGTCAACCTGGTGGACGGCAAGCGCATCGTCGTCGACTCGAAGGTGGCCTTCGCCGGTTATCTGGAGGCCATGGAGGCACGCGACGAGTTCACCCGGGCCGCCCGGCTGAAGGCCCATGCCCGCCAGCTGCGCCGGCACGTCGACGACCTGGGCGCCAAGGCGTACTGGAACCGGTTCAGCCCGACGCCGGAGTTCGTGGTGTGCTTCGTCCCGGCGGAGGCGTTCCTGGACGCCGCGCTGCGGGAGGACCCGGGCCTGCTGGAGCACGCCTTCGCCCGCAACGTCATCCTGGCCACCCCGACCACGCTGGTGGCCCTGCTGCGGACCGTCGGCTACACCTGGCGCCAGCAGTCACTGGCCCGCAACACCGCCGAGGTCAACCAGCTCGGCCGCGAGCTCTACCAGCGGCTGGCCGGCATGGGCGCGCACCTAGACAAGCTGGGCCGCTCGCTCAACGCGGCGGTGGGCAGCTTCAACAACACGGTGGGAACCCTGGAGGGCCGGGTGCTGGTCAGCGCCCGGCGGCTGGCCGAGCTGTCGGTCGTCGACCCGGCCGTCGACGGCGAGCTTGCCGAGACCGAACAGATCCTGGCGGCCACCCGCACGCTCACGGCGGAAGAACTGATGAGCCGAGTACCGTAGGCCTCCGTGCACCCTGCGAACGGAGCGACGTCCGTGCCGGACCAGCCAGAGACGTACTCCCGCGTCGCCGGCCAGCGTCCGTACGGCGAGCCGGCCTACCGCTCTCCCGCGCCGGGTGAGGTTCCCCGGCGCACCCGGCTGGAGCAACGCAGCCGGCGCGAACCCGGCCTGCCCGGCTGGTTGGCGGTGCTGCTGCTGGTGGCCATCGCCGGGATCGGCGGCCTGATCGACTCGGTGAGCGGCTCCGCGATCCGGGGCGTGTTCAACTACAGCCTGGTGCTCGCGTCGCTGGTGGCCATCCTGGCGGTGCGGCGCAGCGAGATGTTCAGCGTGGTGATCGCACCGCCGCTGGTGTACTTCGCCGCCTCGGCCGGGCTGCTCTACGTACGCAGCGGCGGCCTGCACAACCGGGGCAAGCTGATCGACGCGGCGACCAACTGGATCGTCTACGGCTTTCCGGCCATCGCGGGCGCCACGGCGGTGGTGCTGGTGGTCGCCGGCATCCGGCTGATGGCGCGGCGCTGACTCTCAGCTGACCGACGAAGCGGCCTGACGGGATCGACCGGCGGGGCCCGGCTGGCCCTGACCCTGGAACGCTGCCGGTGTACCGGCAAACCGCAGGCTCAGCGCTTGGCGGCCAGCTTCAGGTCCCGGCGCAGTTCCTGGGGCAGCGCGAACGTCAGCCGCTCCTCGGTGTGGGTGACCTCCTGCAGGTCGCTCCAGCCGCGGGCGGCCAGCCAGTCCGCCACCTCACGCACCAGCACCTCGGGGACCGAGGCACCGGACGAGAGCCCCACCGTGGTCACCCCGGCCAGCCATTCCGGCCGGATGTCGGCGGCGCTGTCGATCAGGTGGGCCTGCCGGGCGCCGGCGGCCCGGGCCACCTCGACCATCCGCACCGAGTTGGAGGAGTTCGCCGAGCCGACCACCAGGAACAGCTCCGCCTGCGGCGCGATGGCCTTGACCGCGGCCTGCCGGTTCTGGGTGGCGTAGCAGATGTCGTCGCTGGGCGGGGACTGCAGCAACGGGAACCGCTGCTGCAGCGCGGCGACGGTCTCCATCGTCTCGTCCACCGAGAGCGTGGTCTGGGACAGCCACACCACCCGCTCCGGGTCGCGCACCTCGACCTCGGCGACGTCGGCCGGGCCGTCCACCAGCTTGATGTGCTCGGGCGCCTCGCCGGTGGTGCCGACCACCTCTTCATGGCCCTCGTGGCCGATCAGCACGATGTCGTAGTCCTCGGCGGCGAACCGGCGGGCCTCCTGGTGGACCTTGGTCACCAGCGGGCAGGTCGCGTCGATGGTCCGCAGGCCGCGGCCGGCCGCCTCGGTGTGCACCTCGGGCGCCACCCCGTGCGCCGAGAACACCACGATCGCACCCTCGGGAACCTCGTCGGTCTCGTCGACGAAGATCGCCCCGCGCGCCTCCAGCGAGCGCACCACGTACAGGTTGTGCACGATCTGCTTGCGGACGTAGACCGGCGCACCGTAGTGCTCCAGCGCCCGTTCCACCGTCTGGACGGCCCGATCCACCCCCGCGCAGTAGCCACGGGGGATGGCGAGCAGGACCCGCTTGGCGGGGGCGGGCGGGGTTGCAGCTTCGGGCATGTGCCCAATCTTACGTACCGGCGCGGGGACCATGAGCCGTTCACCCGGCGGCCTGAGCGGTTCGTCCGGTAGCCCGGCCCACCGGCCCGTCCGCTACCGGCAACCGGGCACCGCGGACGGCCCGCTCTCGCGCACCGTCAAGCCGTGGTGCAGGCTGGAGGCATGCCGAACATCCCGACTCCGATCAGAGCAGCCCTCGGCCTGGCCGCCACCGCCGTGGACGAGGCACGCAAACTTCCTGAGACGCTGCCGCAGATGGTCAGCACGGTCCCGCTGCGCGCGGTCTCGACGGCCATGCAGGCGTCGTTGCGACTGCAGCAGCACCTGGCCACCCTCAGCGCCCGCGGCGACGAGGTGCTCAGCCAGCTGCGCGGCAGCTCCGCGGAGCCGCCGAGCTGGGCGACCTTCGACGAGTCGCCCGCCACTGCCGACCCGCAGGCCGGCAAGGCGGCCTTCGACCGGATCGACTACGACGGCACCGGCTTCGCCGAGAGCAACTCCGACGACGGCCAGGACCGCTGGGACGCCGTCGGAGTGGGCGGCACCCAGTCGGATGCCAGCACCGCCACTCCCGACCTCGATACGACCGGCACCGCCGCAGCCGGTACTGGCGCAGCCGGTGCTGGCGCAGCTGGTGCTGATACCGCCGGTGCTGGCGCAGCCGGTGCCGACGACGGGACCGCGCCGCCGCCGAGCGGCGTCGAGCCGGCCCCGCCCGCTGCGTCGCTGGCCGACGCGGTGTCCCACCCCGACCTGCCGGCAGCCCCGGCCAAGGCGCCCGCGAAGGCCGCGAAGAAGGCCGCCAAGGCTGCACCGGCCAAGGCACCCGCCAAGGCGGCTGGAACCAAGGCCAGCCCGGCCAAGACCGGCCCGGCCAAGGCCAAGCGGGCCCCCCGCAAGGCCGAGCCGCTCGAGGTGGCAGCCAGCAAGGCCGACCCGTCCGGAGCGCCGACCCCGTCCACCATGGCCGCAGAGATCCTGCACGCACACGAAGCCAACCCCGCCGACGAGTGAGCAAGCTGGAGTCCAGCCCGGAAGCTCCGCTGCCGTTACGGCGGATCAGCCAGGCCCTCGCGGACTGGATCGGCCGGCTCGGCGAGGTGTGGGTGGAGGGCCAGGTCGCCCAGTTCGTCCGCCGGCCCGGCGTGGCCACCTACTTCCTGACGCTGCGCGACGTCGACGCCAACATCTCCATCCAGGTCACCTGCCACCGTTCGGTGCTGGTGGAACCGCTCGCCGAGGGCACCCGGGTGGTGCTGCGGGCCCGCCCGGACTTCTACGCCGAGCGGGGCACCCTCAGCCTGCGCGCGACCGAGATCCGGCAGGTGGGACTGGGTGAGCTGCTGGCCCGCATCGAGCGGTTGAAGCAGCTGCTGGCCGCCGAGGGCCTGTTCGCGGCCGCCCGCAAGCGCCCGCTGCCCTTCCTGCCCCGCGCCATCGGCCTGGTCACCGGCCGGGCCAGCGCCGCCGAACGGGACGTGGTCGAGAACACCCTGCGGCGGTTGCCCGGTGCGGTGTTCGCGATCGAGAACACCGCCACCCAGGGCAGCACCGCGGTGTCGGAGATCATCGCCGCGCTGCGCCGCCTGGATGCCCGGCCGGACGTCGAGGTGATCGTGATCGCCCGCGGCGGCGGCAGCGTGGAGGACCTGCTGCCGTTCTCCAACGAGGGGCTGCTGCGCGCGGTCGCCGAGCTGCGCACGCCGGTGGTCAGCGCCATCGGCCACGAGACCGACCAGCCGTTGCTGGACCTGGTCGCGGACCTGGCGGTCTCCACCCCCACCGACGCCGCCAAGCGGATCGTGCCGGACCTCGCCGCCGAGCTCGACCAGCTGGCCGATGCCCGGGCCCGGCTGCGGGCCAGCGTGCACCGCCGGCTCGACACCGAGGACCAGCTGATGGCGGGGCTGCCGCAGCGGCTGCGGCGCGGGGTGGGCCGGCTGATCGCGCTGGGCGCCGAGGAGTGCGAGCGGGCCGTGCAGCGCAACCGGGCCATCCTGGCCGGCCGGCTGCAACTGGCCGAGGCCGACACCGCGCAGCTGCTGGCCCGGGTGGTGAGCCTGTCGCCGCAGGCGGTGCTCAACCGTGGCTACGCGGTGCTGTGGAACTCCGCCGGCGAGCTGGTGCGCAGCACCGGCCAGGCGCAGGCCGGCGAGCTGCTGCAGGTGCGGGTGGCCGACGGGGAGTTCGGAGTGCAGGTCAGCCACTGACTTTCAGCGGGCTAACCTTGCCTGCGATGAGCGCACACCCCGAACCGGAGATCAGCTACGAGGCCGCCCGCGCCGAGCTGCGCGAGATCGTGCAGGCGCTGGAGAGCGGCGGCCAGCCGCTGGAGGAGTCGCTGTCGCTGTGGCAGCGCGGCGAGGAGCTGGCCGGCATCTGCCAGCGCTGGCTCGACGGCGCCCGCGCCCGGCTGGACGCGGCCATCGCGACCAGCGACGAGCGCGGCTGAAACCGGCTGGCCGAACGCGGCCAGGAAAGTCTCGACCAGCCCGGACGAACCCCGCCGGGACGGTCTCAGCCTGCGGCCGGCAGGTCCTCCAGCTGGTCGGTACGCACGATCTGGCCCATGTACTGCAGGGCCTCCTCGTGGTTGTCGACGTAGGCCTCCAGGCCCAGCCGCCAGCACAGCTCGAACATGGTCGGCGCCGGCGCCGGCAGCTCGCCGGCCGGGTCGGCCCGCAGCGCCGCCACCAACGCCGGGACGTCGAGGTCGAACGGCTCGCTGCGCCGGTGCAGCAGCATCCCGTCCTCCTCGGTCAGCTCGGCCGGGTCCAGCTGGCCGGCGATCAGCGGCAGCGTCGTCATGTCGAACCGGAAGACCTCGTCCAGCAGCGCCTGGCGGGCGGCCGGCACCTGGGGACGGATCTCCTCGGCCCACCACTGCACCAGCAGCTCGCGCACCCGCGGGTCCAGTAGCAGCGCGCGGACCGCGGCGTTCACCGCGGCGGGCTCCAGGATGGTGGTCGGCGAGGTCAGCGCCCGCGCCGCCGGGTCGGTGCAGCGGTCGAACCAGCCGGCCAGGGAGAACAGCACCTGGGACTGGGTGAGCCCGGCGTAGCTGCGCAGCGGGCGCCAGATGTAGCGGAAGAAGGAGTTCTCCGCGCAGGCCCGGGCCCACAGCAGGAAGCCCTGCATGGCGAGGTTCTCGGCGAAGGTCATGGTGTTGGAGGCCAGCACGTACTCGAAGTCGTCCGACTGGCCCCGGGTGGTGACCAGGCCGAACTGCGCGCGCCGGTCGGAGTACTCGGTGTTGGGCAGCAGCATCAGCGGGTAGGCCGCGATCCGCGGCACGTGCAGCGACAGCTCGTCGTAGCCGCGCAGGAAGGACTCGGTGGTCTCCCCCGGCGCGCCCCAGAGGATCTCGGCATAGGTGTCCAGGCCCTCCGCGGCCAGCCACCGGGCCAGCGCCTGCCAGTCGTTGAGCTTCATGTTGCGCCGGTTCATGCCGCGCAGCGCGGTATCGTCGAGGGTCTGCAGGGCGATGGTGAACGAGGTGTGCAGGCCGGCGGCCTTCATCTTCTGCACGATGCGGTAGAAGGTCTGGGACTTGTTCTTGGTCCAGGACGATTCGATCGAGCGCGGATATCCGGTCCGCTCCCGGAGCTTGATCACGTCTTCTAGGAATTGTTCGTCGGCGGCCTGCATACCGAAGTTCGAATCGCACAGGATGACGCTGTGCACCTTGTAGTGCGCGAATATCTCCAATTCGGCGAGCAGCCGTTCGCGCGGGAAGTTGCGGAATTTCTGGCCGATCGCGCCACCCCAGTAACAGAAGGCACAGTGGTACGGGCAACCGCGATTGGTTTCCATGATCGCCACGTCGTAGCGGAACCGGCCCGCCGGGTCGGTCATCTCGATGGCGCCGGACAGGAAGGGTGACACGATCAGAGAAAGATCGGCGATTCCCGGCCGGTTCTTTGTAGTCACCGCGGTGCCGTCCGGTGCCCGGTAGGAGATGCCGGCGATCTCCGGCCCGCGTGGCTGCGGGAACTCACCAGCCACCCAGGCGCGCAGCAGTTCGGGCAGCGCCAGCTCCCCCTCGCCGTTGACGACGACGTCCACTTCGGGACACAACCGGAAAATTCGTTCGCCCTGGTTGGCGACATGGGTTCCGCCGAGCACCACCAGGCCGGCGGGGTTGAGCTGCTTGAACGTCTCCGACAGCACCAGGGCCTCGCGGAAGTTCCAGCCGAACACCGAGATTGCCAGCACATCTGGAACGGCCTCGCCGAAGATTGCGGCGATGGCGGTGCCGACAGTGGTGGCACCCCGGAAATTGACAATCCTGGTCTCGAATTCGTCGCGCAGTATTTCATCGGCGTCGACAGCGGCTTTCATATACCCGATTGCCAGCGGCATCGATTCCAGGGGCATTGCCCACACGCCTTGTTGAACGAGAGCAATACGCTTACGGCGCATGGGTGATCTCCTGCTTCAGCGTGAGCGGAAGGACGGCCAAAGCAGGTGACCGCCGTCACAACGGGGGTGGCGTCACCCTACCTGCTGACCCGGCCGTCCGGAATGGCTAATTCGGTAACAGCCCGGCAAAAGATGCGCCACGCGCAGTCATTGCGATGCGGCTGGGGTTAGTGCCACCGGTCGCGGGCGACCCGGTCGCGAAAGCCCGGACGGCAGCCTCGGGCGTACCTCCGGCGCGCTCCCCCGCCGACCCGGATGCGCGCTAACCGGCCAGCCGGGTCAGCGCAGCGAACCCGCCAGCTCGACCAGTTCGGCCTGCGAGGCACTGCCGGTGACCACGGCGGTGACCGTGCCCACGGTGTGGCGCAACAGCAGCCGGCCGGCCGAGGTCTGGTACCGCTGCCAGCTGGCTCCGGCCACCGGCGCGGTGCCGTCGGTGGTCAGCGGCCCGTACCGGGCCGCCACCGCCTCCGGGGCGTCCGGGCTCTCGAACAGCTCGGCGTACTTGCCGGCCGGGCTGACGTAGCCGATCCGCAGGCCGGCCGGGGCGGCAGGCTCGGCCGGGACCAGCTCGCTCGAGGTCGGCCGCCAGCCGGCGGGCAGCCCGGTCGGCACCAGCACCGCGAAGCCGGACTGTTGCCGGGCGGCCGCGATCGCCGGACCGGGGTCGATGACGTGCACCCCGTCGCTGCCCTGCCCGGCCGGCCGGTTCAGCAGCACCACCAGGCCGACGATCACCAGCAGCGGGATCAGCGCCCGCCACAGGTTCGCCGGGGTGCGCAGCCGTTGCCGGGCAGCCGGGTCGGGCGGACGGGTCACCCCTCCATGGTCACCGGTGCCGGTGGCCGGCCGCCAACCGGGTGGCCGGCCACGGCTGGCCGCCGGACGGACGGGCCCGCCGAGCAGGCCTACCGGTGGCTGGCCGTCCCGGACCCCGGATAGGGTGCAGCTCATCGAGCCTGAAGCCGCCGACGTCGAGAAGGGCCGAACTTGCATGACTGACCCCGCACCGTCCGGTCACGTCCCTCCGGAACTGGCCGTCAGCCACCAGGCACCGGACCGCAACCTCGCGCTGGAGCTGGTGCGGGTCACCGAGGCCGCCGCGATGGCCGCGGCCCGCTGGGTCGGCCGGGGGGACAAGAACGGTGGTGACGGCGCCGCGGTCGACGCGATGCGCACCCTGATCGGCACCGTCGCGATGGACGGCGTGGTGGTGATCGGCGAGGGCGAGAAGGACCACGCCCCGATGCTCTACAACGGCGAGCGGGTGGGGGACGGCACCGGGCCCGAGTGCGACGTGGCGGTCGACCCGATCGACGGCACCACCCTGATGGCCAAGGGCATGCCCAACGCGATCGCGGTGATCGCGGTGGCCGAGCGCGGCTCGATGTTCGACCCGTCCGCGGTGTTCTACATGGAGAAGATCGCCACCGGGCCGGAGGCCGCCGACGTCATCGACCTCACCGCGCCGGTGCGGGAGAACGTCGCCCGGGTGGCCAAGGCCAAGGGCGGCAAGCCCGAGGACGTCACGGTGGTGATCCTGGACCGGCCCCGGCATGCCGACCTGGTCTCCGAGGTGCGCGCGTCCGGAGCCCGGATCAAGTTCATCTCCGACGGGGACGTGGCCGGCGCCATCATGGCGGCCCGGGCCGGCACCGGCGTGGACCTGCTGCTGGGCATCGGCGGCACCCCGGAGGGCATCATCGCGGCCGCCGCGATCAGCTGCATGGGCGGCGCCATCCAGGGCCGGCTCTGGCCGCAGACCCCCGAGGAACGCGAGAAGGCCATCGACGCCGGGCACGACCTGTCCCGGGTGCTCACCACCCGCGACCTGGTCACCGGGGAGAACGTCTTCTTCTGCGCCACCGGCATCACCGACGGGGAGCTGCTGCGCGGGGTGCGCTACGACCGCGGCGCGGTCGCCACCTCCTCGATCGTGATGCGCTCGAAGTCCGGCACCATCCGCACCGTCGACTCGCTGCACCAGCTGTCCAAGCTGCGGGCTTACGCCTCGGTGGACTTCGATCGGAACTAGGCTGTCCCGTCGGACAGCGGTTACCACCGGCTGACAGCTACCAGGGGAGAGCCAGCATGCTCTGCGTCACCATGAACGACATCCCGGGTTGGGAGATCCAGCGGGTCTGCGGCGAGGTGTTCGGAGTGACCGTGCGCTCCCGCAACGCCTTCTCCCAGATGGGCGCCGGGTTCAAGTCCCTGGTGGGTGGTGAGTTGCAGGGCATGACCCGCAACGTGCTGGCCAGCCGCAACGAGGCGATGACCCGGCTGTTCGCCGAGGCCCAGGCCCGGGGCGGCAACGCCCTGGTCGCGATGCGGTTCGACACCACCGAGCTGGGCGGCAACTGGAGCGAGATCTGCGCCTACGCCACCGCGGTGGTGGCGGTTCCGGTCACCGAGGCCGCCAAGCAGACCGCCCTGCAGCTGGGCTACGGCCAGCCGGGCAGCGCCGCCGGCGGCCAGGGCCAGCCCGGCGCCAGCCAGCCCGGTGGCCAGGGCCAGCCCAGCGCCGGCCAGCCCGCCGGCGGCTGGCAGCAGCCGGCCCGGCCGGCCTGGGAGCAGCCGGCCGGCCAGTCCGGCTGGCAGCAGCCGCAGGGCGGGCAGTAGCCCCTTTCGCACGAGCCGGGACGGCAGGGTTAGTCCCGCCACAGCCGCACGCTCGCCGAGGCCGGGCTGGCTAGGCTCTGGAGTGTCCAATTGTTTGGTAGGAACGCCGACACCCAGGGAGCATCGGCTGATGTCTGAGCAGCCCAGCGCGCACTCGAACCCGCAGGTTTCGCCGGACGCCGCAGCGGTCGAGTACCGGATCGAGAAGGACTCGATGGGCGAGGTCGAAGTGCCGGCCCGCGCCAAGTGGCGGGCCCAGACCCAGCGGGCGGTGCAGAACTTCCCGATCTCCGGCCAGCCGATCGAGCGGGAGCTGATCGCGGGGCTGGCCCTGATCAAGGGCGCCGGGGCGCGGGTGCGAGCCGAGCGCGGGCTGCTGGATGCGGCCAAGGCCGAGGCCATCGCCGCCGCGGCCGCCGAGGTGGCCCGCGGCGACTGGGACGCCGAGTTCCCGATCGACGTGTTCCAGACCGGGTCGGGCACCTCCTCGAACATGAACGCCAACGAGGTGCTGGCCTCGCTGGGCGCCGAGAGACTCGGCGCGAGCGTGCACCCCAACGACGACGTCAACGACCCGCTGTCGTCCAACGACCAGTTCCCGTCGGCGATCCACGTCGCCGCCACCAAGGGCGTGGTCACCGACCTGATCCCCGCGCTGGACCACCTGGCCGGCGCGCTGGAGGCCAAGGCCGGCGAGTTCGCCACCGTGGTGAAGTCCGGGCGTACCCACCTGATGGACGCCACCCCGGTCACCCTGGGCCAGGAGTTCGCCGGTTACGCCGCGCAGGTCCGCTACGGCATCGAGCGCCTGCAGGCCTGCCTGCCGCGGGTGGCCGAGCTGCCGCTGGGCGGCACCGCGGTGGGCACCGGCATCAACGCCCCGGCCGGCTTCGCCGCCGACGTCATCGCCCTGATCGCCGCCGAGACCGGGCTGCCGCTGACCGAGGCACGCGACCACTTCGAAGCCCAGGGCGCCCGGGACGCGCTGGTGGAGCTGTCCGGCGTGCTGCGCACCGTCGCGGTCAGCCTCAACAAGATCAGCAACGACATCCGCTGGATGGGCTCCGGCCCGCGGACCGGGTTGACCGAGCTGTTCCTGCCCGACCTGCAGCCGGGCTCGTCGATCATGCCCGGCAAGGTCAACCCGGTGCTGTGCGAGGCGGTCTGCCAGGTGGTGGCCCAGGTGATCGGCAACGACGCCGCGGTGGCCTTCGCCGGTGCCGCCGGCAACTTCGAGCTGAACGTCATGCTGCCGGTGATGGCCCGCAACGTGCTGGAGTCGATCCGGCTGATCGGCAACGTCAGCACGGTGTTCGCCGACCGGTGCGTGGCCGGCATCGAGGCCAACGTCGAGCGCTGCCGCGAGTACGCCGAGTCCTCGCCCTCGATCGTCACCCCGCTCAACCACTACGTCGGCTACGACGAGGCCGCCAAGATCGCCAAGCAGGCGCTGGCCGAGCGCAAGACCATCCGGCAGGTGGTCATCGAGCGCGGCCACGTCAGCTCCGGCGCCATCACCGAGGACAAGCTGGACGAGGTGCTGGACGTGCTGTCGATGACCCGGCCGGCCGGGCAGCCCTAGCAGACCGGGCGGGCGGTGAACGTCTACGACGGCATCGACGACAAGCTGGCAGCCTGGCTGACCAGCCAGCCGGTGTTCTTCGTGGCCACCGCCCCGCTGGCCGCCGACGGCCACGTCAACGTCTCCCCGAAGGGGATGGCCGGCACCTTCGTGGTCTTCGACTCCCACCGGGTCGGCTACCTCGACTACTACGGCTCGGGTGCGGAGACCATCGCCCACTTGCGTGAGAACGGCCGGATCACCCTGATGTTCGCCGCCTTCACCGGCCGGCCCACCATCGTCCGGCTGTCGGGCACCGGCCGGATCGTGCTCACCCAGGATCCCGAGTTCGCCGAGCTCCGGCCCGCCTTCGCCAAGCAGCGCACCACCGCCCAGCGTGCCATCGTGCTGGTCGACCTGGACCGGGTCAGCGACTCCTGCGGCTACGCGGTGCCGCTGATGGACTTCGCCGCGCACCGTGACGTGCTCGACCTGCGCCAGGAGAAGAAGGGGCCGGCGGTCTACCGGGAGTACCCGGAGACCAAGAACGCGGTGTCCATCGACGGCCTGCCCGCCCTCGGCGACCTCGGCGACCGGACCCGGGAGCCACTGGCACCGCCGGCGGACTGAGCCCCCGAAGGTGTGCCGGGCCGGTAGCGGCTACCAGCCCGGCACCGGTCGGACCTACAGGCCGACGTCCTCGAGCAGCTCGGTGACCAGCGCGGCGATCGGCGAGCGCTCGGAGCGGGTGAGCGTGACGTGCGCGAACAGCGGGTGCCCGCGCAGCGCCTCGATCACCGCGGCCACCCCGTCGTGCCGGCCGACCCGCAGGTTGTCCCGCTGGGCCACGTCGTGGGTGAGCACCACCCGGGATCCCGAGCCGATCCGGGACAGCACGGTCAGCAGCACGTTGCGCTCCAGCGACTGCGCCTCGTCCACGATGACGAACGAGTCGTGCAGCGAGCGGCCGCGGATGTGGGTCAGCGGCAGCACCTCGACCATGCCACGGTCCATCACCTCGTCCATCACGTCCTTGCTGACCAGCGCGCCGAGGGTGTCGAAGACCGCCTGCGCCCACGGCGCCATCTTCTCGTTCTCGCTGCCCGGCAGGTAGCCCAGCTCCTGGCCGCCGACGGCGTAGAGCGGCCGGAACACCACCACCTTCTTGTGCGCCCGCCGTTCCATCACCGCGTCCAGGCCCGCGCACAGCGCCAGTGCCGACTTGCCGGTGCCGGCCCGCCCGCCCAGGGACACGATGCCGACCTCGGGGTCCAGCAGCAGGTCCAGCGCGATCCGCTGCTCGGCCGACCGGCCGCGCAGGCCGAACGCCTCCCGGTCGCCGCGCACCAGCTTCAGCTGCTTGTCGGCGGTCACTCGGGCCAGCGCCGAGCCCCGGGCCGAGTGCAGCACCAGGCCGGTGTGGCAGGGCAGCTCGCCCACCGCCAACAGTTCCTCGGTCTCGGCGGCCTCCACCCGGTCGGCGTTGTACAGCGAGTCGATGACCGCGGTGGACACCTCCAGCTCGGCCATGCCGGTCCAGCCGGAGTCGATCCCCGGGTGCACCCGGTACTCGTCCGACGCCAGCCCCACGGCCGCGGCCTTGACCCGCAGCGGCATGTCCTTGGAGACCAGCACCACCTCGCGGCCCTCGTTGGCCAGGTTCAGCGCCACCGCCAGGATCCGCGAGTCGTTGCTCTCCACCCGGAAACCGGCCGGCAGCAGCGCCAGGTCGGAGTGGTTCAGCTCGACATGCAGGGTGCCGCCCTGCTCGCCCACCGGCACCGGCGCGTCCAGCCGGCCGTGCCGGATGCGCAGGTCGTCCAGGGCACGCAACGTCTCGCGGGCGAACCAGCCGAGTTCGGGGTGGTGCCGCTTGCCTTCCAGCTCGCCGATCACGACCAGTGGCAGGACGACCTGGTGCTCACCGAAGCGGGCCAGCGCTCCGGGATCCGACAGCAGTACCGAGGTGTCCAGCACGAAGGTCTTGACGGCCGGGCCGGACGGGGAAGAAGGGTGGGTCACTAGGGCTCCTGAGCGCTGCGGTGTCGCGCACTACCGACACCGTGGACAGGCGTGGCACCGCCGCCTGCCCGGTCGAGGGTTCCGGTCATCCCCCATGGTACGGGGGCGATGCCGGCCCCCCGCTGGCTTTTCACCACCGTCAAGGGACCTCCCGAGCGCCCGCCCTTGCCGGTCGGACGCCTGCCGGGGACGCTACGTCTGCCTACCGGCGCCGGGCCCGCGCCACGCCGTAACCGCGGTGAGCGGGTACCGGGCTCAGCTGCCGAAGCGCCGGTGCCGCTCGGAGAAGTCGCGCAGCGCGCGCAGGAAGTCGGTCTTGCGGAAGTCCGGCCACAGGGCGTCGCAGAAGTAGAACTCCGAATGCGCCGACTGCCACAGCAGGAACCCGGACAGCCGCTGCTCCCCCGACGTCCTGATCACCAGGTCCGGATCGGGCTGGCCCCGGGTGTAGAGGTGCTCGGCGATGTGCTCGACGTCGATGATCTCGGCCAGCTCCTCGATCGACGTGCCGGCCTGGGCGTGCGACTGCAGCAGCGAGCGCACCGCGTCGGCGATCTCGCGGCGGCCGCCGTAGCCGACCGCCAGGTTGACCGTCATCCCCCGCTTGCCGGCCGACCGCTCGGCCGCGGTCTTGAGCGCCTCGGCGGTGCCGGCGGGCAGGGTGTCCAGCGCGCCCACCACGTTGAGCCGCCACGGCTCCTCGGGTGCCGACAGCGCCTGGGCGACGGCGGCGATGATGCCCAGCAGCGGGCCGACCTCGGCCGGGTCCCGGTGCAGGTTGTCGGTGGACAGCAGCCACAGGGTGACGTGCTCGACGCCGGCCTCGGCACACCAGGCGAGCAGGTTGTCGATGTGGCGGGCGCCCACCAGGTGCCCGTCGTTGACGTCCTCGAAGCCGGCCGCCCGGGCCCAGCGCCGGTTGCCGTCCAGCATCACCGCCACGTGCCGGGGAACCGGGCGGCCCGCCAGGGCCTTCAGCAGCCGGCGCTCGTACAGCGAGTACAGCCCGGCGCGCAGGTCCACGGCTTTCTAGCCTAGACCCGGCGGGCGGGCCTACCGGACAACCTCGAAGTGACCCGCCGGGCGGCGCGGCCGGCGATCACTCGGTGCCGCTGTGCACGTGGGCGTGCTGCCCGTCGCGGTCGAAGACCATCACCACCTCGGCCGGCCGGCCGATCGCGGCGAACGCGTGCGGGGTCATGGTGGCGAACTCGGCCGCCTCGCCGGTGTCCAGGACTATCTCGCGCTCGCCGAGCAGCAGCCGGATGCGCCCGGTGAGCACGAACAACCAGTCATGGCCGGGATGCACCCGCTGCCGCACCGGCGCCCGGGTCGGCTCCAGGCGCATCTTCACCGCGACCGTGCTGCCACCGGGCCGGCTCAGCAGCCAGGTGGTGCGGCCCGCCGTCCGGTTCGGGACCGGCCGGATGACCACGTCGTCGTCGGTGCTCATCTCCAGCAGCGCATCCAGCCCGACCTGCAGTCCGGCCGCCAGCGGCAACAGGATGTCGAGGCTGATGCTGCGCTTGCCGGTCTCGACCCGGCTGATCGTGGACGGGCTGAGATTGGTACGGGCAGCAAGCTCGTCCAGCGAGAGGCCGAGCGTGGTGCGCAGGCTGCGCAGCCGGGTTCGCACCACATGTTCGATGTCGGCGAGCTCGGCCATCGAATCCTCCTTGCAGATACTGCAAGGAGGATCGCATATATCGACAGGCGCCGCTACTGTCGCTGGCATGAGCCACACTCCCGCACCCACCGTCCGGCACTGCGACGTCGCCGTGATCGGCGGCTCGGCGGCCGGCCTGGCAGCCGCCCTGCAGCTCAGCCGGCAACGCCGCTCCATCGTCGTGGTCGACTCCGGCGAGCCGCGCAACGCGGCTGCCGCCCACCTGCACAGCTTCCTCGGCCGGGACGGCACGCCGACGGCCGAACTGCTCGCCGCGGGCCGGGCAGAGGTGCGCGGCTACGGCGGCGAGATCCTGTCCGGACGGGCGCTCGCGGTGAGCCGGGCCGGCGAGCGCTACCGCGTCGAGCTTGCCGAGGGGCACACCGTTCTCGCCCGGCGGCTGGTCGTGGCCACCGGCCTGGTCGACGAGCTGCCCGATATCGAGGGCCTCGCCGGCCACTGGGGCGGCGCGGTGATCCATTGCCCGTTCTGTCACGGCTACGAGGTCCGCGACCAGCGGATCGTGCAGCTCGTCACGCACCCCATGGGCCTGCACACCGCTCCGCTGTTCCGCCAGCTCACCGAGCGGCTCACCGTGCTGCTGCAGGACGGGGTCGAGGTCGACGCCGCCCAGGTCGATGCCCTGCGGGCCGCCGGGGTGGACATCCGCCCGGCCACGGTCCGGGCCGTCGTCGCCGGGGCTGACGGCCGGCTGGCCGGGGTCGAGCTGGCCGACGGATCCCGGATCGGCGCCGACGCGGTCGCCGTCAGTCCGCGCTTCCGTCCCCGGGCCGAGCCGCTCCTCGCCCTGGGACTGCGGCCCGAGCCGCATCCCAGCGGGCTGGGTGAGGTGCTTGCCGTCGACGCGACCGGTGCCACGTCCGTCGAGGGGATCTACGCCGCCGGCAACATCACCGATCCCAGCCAGCAGTTGCTGCAGGCCGCGGCGGACGGCAGCCGGGTCGGCGGAATGGTCGCGTTCAGCCTCGCGGACGAGGACGTGCGCACCGCCGGCCGCCCCTCCGGGCAGGCATCGGACTGGGACCACCGCTACTCCGGCGAGCAGATGTGGAGCGGAAATCCCAACGGCTCACTCGTCGCCGAAGCGGCCGGACTGACCGCCGGCCGGGTGCTCGATGTCGGCGCCGGCGAGGGCGGCGACGCGATCTGGCTGGCCGAGCAGGGCTGGAACGTGACCGCGAGCGACATCTCCTCGCGGGCGCTCGACCGGGTCCGGGCCGAAGCGGCGCGGCGCGGGCTGCAGGTCACCTGCCGGCAGGGCGACGCCAACGCGTTCGAGCCGTTCCCCCGTGGCGCGTTCGACCTCGTCACGGCCAGCTACGCCTCGATTCCCCGGACGCCCGATGGCCGCGGGGTCTGCAACATCCTCGCCGCCGTCGCCCCGGGCGGCAGGTTGCTCGTCATCAGTCACGACATGGCGGCCATGCGCGACCCGCACCGCCACGGCATACCGTTCGATCCCGACGCCTACCTGCAGATCGAGGACTTCGTGGCGGCACTGCGGGACACCCCCGGCTGGGCCATCGAGGTCAACGACAAGCGGCCCCGTCCGCCGGGCTCGGCCACCGCCGCCCATCACGTCGAGGACCTGGTGCTGCGCGCCCACCGGGCGAGCTGAACCCCTCGCACCGGGCACGCTCCGTAGTGACCTGGTGACTGGATTGCGTCTTGTGTGGTCTACGTAAGATCCCCATACTTGTGCCCACGGGGAAACACGAAAGCGGAACTGGGAGACCAGCGCCGCCGGGGGAAGCAGTACCAGCAGTTGCGCGGGCCGGCCTGGGAAGCAGGACCGCGGGGGATGCAGTACCAGCACGGGGGAAGCAGTGCCGCACGGGGAAATGCGGTACGAACGGGGGTAGCACTACCAGCACGGGGGAATGCAGTACCAGCACGGGGAGCACCACAGCACGGGGGGAAGCAGTACCAGCGCGGGAAAGGCAGTACCAAGCACGGGGGAATGCAGTACAAGCGGGGGAGCACTACAAGCGCGGGGGCCCGGGGTGCTCCGCAGGTACCGGTACGGGACTGCCGGCACCTGCGGAGCACTCCTTTTTCTGCCGCCCTGACCATCGGATTCGCTACCGCCAGGGCCGGGTCGCGGCCTCCCGCCCGATCCCGGACAGCCGGCTCACTCCGGTTCCCGGTCGATGATCAACCAGTAGCCGGCAGCCAGCAGGCACAGCACCGCGAACACCAGGGCACCCCGGTCACCGGCCGTGTGGTAGTGCCAGCCGAGAGCGATCGCGGCGACCAGGGCGAACCCGCCCACCAGCCACCGGAAGCCGGGCGGCTGCGTCCTCATCATGCGATCACCCTAGGCGCCCGGACGGGGTCCTGCCTTCAGCCGAGGGCTGCCAGCAGCTCGGCCGGAGTGCCGACCGGCCGCTCGCACACGAACCCCCGGCAGACATAGGCGGCGGGCTCGCCGGCCAGCAGCGGCCGGTCGGCCAGCAGTGGCACCCCGGCGGCGTCCGGTTCGCCGAAGGCCAGCACCAGCCCCGGCGAGGTACTCATCCGGGCGGCGGCCAGCAGCGCGTCGGCCGCCGGGCCGGAGCCGACGACGGCGACCTGCAGCGGCCCGGCCACCGCCGCCTCGGCGACCGCCAGGCTCCAGCCGGCGAATCGGGGTTCGGCCGCCGCCAGCTCACCGGCCGCGGCCAGCGCGGCCTCGGCGGCCTCGCGGTGCCGGGCCGAACCGGTCAGCGCGGCGTAACCGAGCAGGGCACCGGCCAGCGCCGACTGCCCGGACGGCGCCGCGGTGTCCGAGGCGTCGCGTGGCCGACTGAACAGCGCCTCGGCATCGTCGGCGGTGTCGAAGAAACCGCCGGCGCCGTCGGCGAACCGGGTCAGCGCCACCTCCAGCAACTCCCCCGCCGCCGCCAGCCAGCGTGGCTCGGCGGTGGCCTGGTGCAACGCCAGCAGCCCTTCGGCCAGGTCGCCGTAGTCCTCGGCCACCCCCATTGCGGCGCTGACCGAACCGGCCCGCGACGAGCGGTGCAACCGGCCGTCCACCAGGTGCCGGTCGAGCAGGAAACCGGCACAATCCCGTGCGGCGGCAAGGTAATCCGGCCGCTGGAGCAGCACGCCCGCCTCGGCGAGGCCGGCGATGGCCAGCCCGTTCCAGGCGGTGATCGCCTTGTCGTCCCGGGCGGGTTGCGGCCGCTGGTTGCGGGCGGCCAGCAACCGGGCCCGGACCGCCGACCACCACGCGGGATCGTGCGGATCGCTGCGCAGTTGCAGGGTGGAGCTGCCCAGCTCGAAGCTGCCCTGCGCGGTGACCCCGAGCAGGCCGGCCGCCGAAGAACCGTCCGCCTCGCCGAGCACCTCGCTCAGCTGGTCCGGCGTCCAGGCGTAGGTCAGGCCCTCCACGCCCTCGGTGTCGGCGTCCAGCGCCGAGGCGAACACCCCCTCGGGAGTGCGCAGGTCCCGCAGCAGGAACTGCGCGGTCTCGTGGGCGATCCGCTCCGCCAGCGGCGAGCGGGTGGCCCGCCACAGGTGCAGGTAGACCCGCAGCAGCTGGGCATTGTCGTAGAGCATCTTCTCGAAGTGCGGCACCACCCACTGCGCGTCGACGGAGTACCGGGCGAACCCGCCGGCCAGCTGGTCGTAGATGCCGCCGCGGGCCATCGCCTCGCAGGTGTGCCGGACCTGCTCCAGCGCGGCGGCGGAACCGGTGCGGGCATGGTGGCGCAGCAGGAACTCCAGCACCATCGAGGGCGGGAACTTCGGCGCCGAGCCGTAGCCGCCGGAGGTGCGGTCGAAGTGCTGGCCGAGCCGGGCTACCGCCTGGTCCAGCACATCAACGCCGAGCGTGCGCGGGGCGCCGGTGGCCAGTGCCGCCTGCAGCGCCTGCACGATCCGGCCGCCGGTGGCCAGCACCTCGTCCTGCTGCTCGGTCCAGGCCTGGTTCGCCGCCGCCAGCAACCGCAGGAATCCGTCCTTGGGAAAGTAGGTTCCGCAGAAGAACGGCTCGCCGGACGGGGTCAGCAGGCAGGTCATCGGCCAGCCGCCGTGGCCGGTCATCGCGGTGGTCGCGGCCATGTAGACCGCGTCGATGTCGGGACGTTCCTCGCGATCGACCTTGATCGCCACGAACCGCGCGTTGAGGGCCGCCGCCACCTCGGCGTCGGAGAAGGACTCGTGCGCCATCACGTGGCACCAGTGGCAGGCGGCGTAGCCCACCGACAGCAGCACCGGGACGTTGCGCCGGCGGGCTTCGGCGAACGCCTCCTCGCACCACGGCCACCAGTCCACCGGGTTGTCGGCATGCTGGGCCAGGTACGGGCTGGTCGCGTCGGCGAGCCGGTTTGCCATGGTTCCAACCTAACGGTTACCTCCCCGCGGGGGTTACCTCCGTTGCGGCGGCCGCCGATCGGTCGCGCACGTCCGAGTTGACGAACCGTCCGACGGGCGGTAGACGTGGTCGGTTGGAGTACCGCGTGGTAATCCGGGAAAGGGTGTTCTCCATGTCCAGGTCAGACACCGAGCAGGTACGAGCGGTCCGCGAGTACTACGTGGACGACGACAGCAACGGGCCCGAACCGAGCATCTACCACATCTGGGAGAAAGGCGGCGGCCGGGGCAACGTGACCACGCCGGCCACCTCCAGCGAGCCGTACCGGGACTGGATCGTCGGCCTGCTGCGCGGGCTGCTGGCCGACAGCTCCGATCCCCGGATGCTCAGTGTGGGCTGCGGAAACGGCATGGTCGAGGCGATCATCGCCGGCGACGGCACCCGGGTGCTCGCGGTGGACGCCATGGAGCCGGCGATCGAGCTGGCCAGGGCCAAGGGCCTCGATGCGGTGTGCGCGGACGTGCTGAACTGGACGCCGCCGGCCGAGCCGTGGACCATGCTGTTTGCCGACGGCAGCCTGGGCCACCTCTACGACGCCGACACCGGCCTGCAGCACGTGCTCAGCCGGTTCCGGTCCTGGTTGCCCGAGGGCAGCCTGCTGGTGCTGTCCAACGATCCGCCGTGGACCGGCGATGCCGACGTGGAGAAGCACCCCGACCTGGCGTACTGGTTCCTCTCCCAGTCCTACATGGAGCGGCAGGTCGCCGAGTGCGGCTTCTCCGACGTCTCGAGCCAGGTGTTCACCTTCGAGAAGCCGCTGACCGGTCCGCGGGACCGGATCGTGGTCGTCGGCCGCAGGTGAGCCGCGGCCGGTAGCGCCTCGCTGCCGGCGAGAAGGCCGCCGGGTGAGCGCCGGCTTTGGCAGGATGGACCGGTGCCACCGGAGCTCGCAACCGCCGACGAGCTGGTGGCAGCGCTCCAGCGGCACGGCTTGGTCCGGGGCGGCTTTCTCGCCCTGAGCCTGGCCGACGAGCGCGGCGAGCCCGGCATCGGCATTGCCGAGCCGTCCGGTGGCCAGTGGGCGCTGGCCACTGGCCGGCCGGCGGCCGCGGTGGCCCGGCTGGAGGCCGAGTTCCGGCCGCGCTGGGTGTGGTGGTCGCAGCAGACCCCGCTGGAGCTGGCCCGGGCCGGCGTCCGGGTGGCCACCTGCTGGGACCTGGTCGCGGTGCACCGGCTGATCTTCGGCGGCTGGCGCGCCGATCCGGCCCTGATCTGGGCCGCCCTGCACGATCTCGACCCGGCCTCGATGCCGACCACCGGCCAGCTGGACCTGTTCGACAGCGCCGGCGACGAGGGCACCGACCCCGAGGACCCGATACGTCCGGACGGGCACCTGCGCCCGGAATGGGCCGGCGGCGGCTGGGCCCGCGACCCGCGGCGGCTGGCCGGCTGGGCCCGGACCGCGCTGCGGGCCAGTGCGTTGCAGCAGCGGCGACTGGCCGCCGCGCCCGCGACCGGGGACGGGCCGGCCACCGCGCGCTCGGAGTCGGCCGCGGAACTGCTGTGCGCCGAGCTGACCGTGGACGGCCTGCCGATCGACACCGAGCGCGCCGAGCAGATCATCGCCTCCTTCGCCGGCCCCCGGCCGCGCGACGCCGCCGAGGCCGCCGCGGTCCGCGAGCGCCGCGACAGCACGGTGCTGCGGCTGGTGCCGAACTCCTCCGACATCGACCTGCGCAACCCGGCCCAGGTGCGCACCCTGCTGGCCCGGGTCGGCATCGACGTCCCGGACACCCGGTCGTGGCGGCTGGAACGCTTCGCCGGCGCCCACCCGGTCGTCGAGGCACTGCTGGCCTGGCGCAAGGCCGAGCGGATCGCCACCACCTTCGGCTACGAGTGGCTGGCCCGCAACGTCGGCCCGGACGCCCGGTTGCGCGGCGCCTGGAGCGGCTCGGACGGCGCCGCCGGCCGGATGACCGCGCAGGCCGGCCTGCACAACCTGCCGGCCGACCTGCGGCCGGCGGTCGCCGCGCCCGCCGGCCACGTACTGGTGCGCGCCGACCTCGGCCAGATCGAACCCCGGGTGCTGGCCGCGGTCTCCGGGGACCGGGCGCTGGCCAAGGCCACCCAGGACGACGACCTGTACGCGCCGGTGGCCGGCCGGCTGGGCGTGGACCGCCCGGTCGCCAAGATCGCCGTGCTGGCCGCCATGTACGGCCAGACCTCCGGTGCCGCCGGCCAGGCGTTGCAGAACATGGAATCGGCCTACCCGGTGGCGATGCGCTACCTGCGCGAGGCGTATGAGGCCGGCCGCGCCGGCCGGTCGGTGCGCACCTACGGCGGCCGGCTGGTGCGGATGTGGCAGACCCCTGCCGGCCTGGACGCCGAGCAGGAACGGGCCAATTCCGCCAGCCGCGGCCGGTTCGCCCGCAACGCGGTGGTGCAGGGTGCGGCCGCCGAGCTGTTCAAGGCCTGGGCGGTGACGGTCCGGGCCCGCGGGCTGCCCCTGCAGGCCCGGGTGGTGCTCTGCCTGCACGACGAGCTGCTGGTCCAGACGCCGGCCGAGCACGGCCCGGCGGTGCAGCGGTTGCTCACCGACTGCCTCACCGAGGCGGCGGCCCGCTGGGCACCGGACGGCTCGGTGCGCTTCGTCGCCGACGTCAGCGTGATCGAGCGCTGGTCGGAGGCCAAGGACTGACCCGTCTGGGTGGCGCGTCAGGTAGTGGCGATGAAGTTCGACAGCACCTGCACGAACCGCCGCGCCAGGTGGTGGTGCGGCTGGTGGCTGGCCCCGGGAAAGACCTCCAGGCTGCTGTTGCGCAGGTGGGCGTGGGTCTCGTACGCGTGCGCCACCGGCAGCACCGGATCCCGCTCGGACCAGACGATCAGGGTGGGCAGCTCCAGCTGGACGTAGTCGAGCTCCAGCAATGAACCGCGTTGCCCGAACGGGCTGATCACCCCTCGCACGGTCTGGAAGAACGCCGTCCGGCCGTCCGGAGAGGACAGCCCCCGGCCGGCCCGGCTGAGGGTGGTGACCACGTCCGGGCTCAGCCGCAGCGAGCGGTGCAGCCGGGGCCGCGAGTACAGCGCGGCGGTGCGGGAGTTGACCACCATCCGCACCAGGTTGTGCGCGCCGGGCAGCGTCGCCGCCCGCAGCACCGGATGCACCCGCCGGCCCAGCCCGCCGGCCGACACCAGCACCAGCCGGCGCACCAGCTCGGGATGGTCGTAGGCCAGCTGCATGGCGACCGCGCCGCCGAACGAGTGGCCGACCACGGTCACCTCGGTGGCCTGCAGCTCGGTGAGCAGGGTGACCAGGCTGGCGGCGAAATCCGCCAGCTGGTAGCCGTCGGCGACCTTGTCGGACTCACCGTGGCCGGGCAGGTCCGGCGCCAGCACCCGGTAGCCGTTGTCGGCGAGCAGGCCGGCCGCGCGGGTCCAGGTGGTGCTGTCGGACATGATGCCGTGGATCAGCAACACCACCGGCGCATCGACTGGGCCGAGATCCTGGTAGGACATCAGCCTGCCCTGGTGCCGGATCACACCGCGCGTGGCCACCGGCTCATGATGCCTCATCCGGTCCCGGTCCGGCGCGGCCTGCTCGGTCAGGGAGCCGGTCAGGGAAAGATCGCCAGCGAGACCGCCAGGAACTGCTCGGGAGTGGCCTGCAACACCTTCAGCCGCGGGTCCGGGACGGGCAGGAACGGCCCGGTCCGCAGTGGCAGCAGCGGCGCCAGCCGCGGGTCGGACAGCGCTGCGTCCACCGCCGCCCGGTCGCCGCCGCAGATCAGCGCCGCCAGCCGGCCAGCCTCGGGCAGTAGGATCCGCACCGCGACCTCGGCGGCCTCGGCGAACGCCTGCCGGGCCTGGTTCTCCCGGCGCCGCGCGAAGCGCTGCTGGGACCAGCCGCCGGCCTTGGTGCCGCCCTGGACGTAGGCCGAGCCGACCTTGGACGAGACCAGCCGGGTGCCGTCGAACACCCCGGCGGCGTACCCGCCGCGGCGCACCAGCAGCACGCCGATCCGGCGCGGGGAGTTCAGGTGCAGCTGCAGCGAGGTGAGCGGCCGGGACGCGGCCGGCTGCCAGGGCCGGAACGGCACCTCGATCCAGACCCGGGAACCGTCCGCGGCGCTGACCACCACCTGCTCGGGGGCGGCCGACGTCGGCAGCAGCCGGGTCTGCAGGCCGCCGTGCCGGTCGGCGAAGCCGTCCAGCCACTTGGGCAACCGGGCGGCCGGCACCGTCAGCCGGCGGGCGTCCTGCGGGATCTCCAGATCGTCGGCCGGCTCAGGCGGACACACGCTCGATCACCAGCGGCGGGGTAGACCAACCCGCCTGCTCGCCGATGTCGAAGCCGCCGTCGAGAGCCTCCAGTGCCCGGGCGAACCGGTCCGGGTCGTCGGCGTGCAACTCCATCAGCGGCTGGCCGGCGCGTACCTGCTCGCCCGGCTTGGCCAGCAGCACCACACCCGCGCCGGCCGACACCGGATCCTCCTTGCGGGCCCGGCCGGCACCGAGCCGCCAGGCCGCCACCCCGACGGCGTAGGCGTCCAGCCGGGTGAGCACCCCGGTGGCCGGGGCGGTGAGCACGTGCTTGTCCCGGGCCACCGGCAGGGCCGCGTCCGGGTCCCCGCCCTGGGCGGCGATCATCGCGCGCCAGACGTCCATCGCCCGGCCGTCGGCCAGCGCCGCCGCCGGGTCGGCGTCCGGGATGCCGGCGCCGGCCAGCATCTCCGCCGCCAGCGCCACCGTCAGCTCCACCACGTCCGGCGGGCCGCCGCCGGCCAGCACCTCGACGGCCTCGGCCACCTCCAGCGCGTTGCCGGCGGTCAGTCCGAGCGGGGTGTTCATGTCGGTGAGCAGCGCGACCGTGTGGGTGCCGGCCGCGGTGCCGAGCTCGACCATGGTCTCGGCCAGCCGCCGGGCGTCCTCGGGCGTCTTCATGAAGGCCCCGGTGCCGACCTTGACGTCGAGCACCAGCGCGGCCGAACCCTCGGCGATCTTCTTGCTCATGATGGAGCTGGCGATCAGCGGGATCGCCTCGACGGTGCCGGTGACGTCGCGCAGCGCGTAGAGCTTGCGGTCGGCCGGCGCCAGCTCGTCCCCGGCGGCGCAGATCACCGCGCCGACCGAGTTCAGCTGGGCCACGAACTCGGCGTTGGACAGGTTCGCCCGCCAGCCGGGGATCGACTCGAGCTTGTCCAGGGTGCCGCCGGTGTGCCCGAGGCCGCGGCCGGACAGCTGGGGCACCGCCGCCCCCAGGGCCGCCACCAGCGGCGCCAGCGGCAGGGTGATCTTGTCCCCCACCCCGCCGGTGGAGTGCTTGTCGGTGGTCGGCCGGCGGACCCCGGACAGGTCCAGCCGCTCGCCGGAGGCGATCATTGCCCGGGTCCAGCGGGCCAGCTCGTCCGGCGCCATGCCGTTGAGCAGGATCGCCATGGCCAGCGCCGACATCTGCTCGTCGGCCACCACCCCGCGGGTGTAGGCGTCGATCACCCAGTCGATCTGCTCGTCGGGGATCCGGCCGCGGTCCCGCTTGGTGCTGATCACACTGATCGCGTCGAAGGGTTCAGCGCGGCTGGAGGACATGGCAGAAGCCTCTCATGCCAGCAGGCTGCGAGTCGTCAGGGCCGGAAACCGGCTGAAGTCGCGGTCCATGGTCAGCAGCGCGCGCACCCCGTGGTCCAGGCAGATCGCGGCGATCTTCGCGTCCTGCACCGCCGACCCGGCCAGCCCCGCCGATTCCAGCAGCTGACCGAGGGTGCGCAGGTGCAGGGGCGACTCGGCGAGCAACCGCACCGTGGGCGACTCCGACCACGCGAGGATCTGATCCAGCGCGACGGCCGGCGGCGTGGGTTGGGAGAACAGTCGGGGGTTCGTCACCACCCCGTAGAACTCGTGCAGGCACGGCCACGGCAATGCCCAGGACTCGCCGCTCTCCGCAAGACCCCGGACGACCACCGCGGCTTGGGAGTGGAAGGCACTGTCCGGCCGGTGGGCGTACACCAGCACATTGGCGTCAACGGCGATCATCGGAGCTGGGAGCGGAACGGCTCTGGCACCGGGTAGATCTCGTCCCGGATCCGTTCCCAGCCGGCGTTGGCGAACTCGATAGTCATCCCGCCGCTGCCGAAGCTGACATCCCGCAGAGTGAAACGGGGCGCCTCTTCCTCCTGCACTTCGGCGAGCAGTTTCATCAACGCCTCCTCGACCAGACTCTTGGTGGTGGTGCCGCGCTGCTTGGCCAGCTGCTTCACCTGGTGCAGCAGCGACTCGGACAGGTCGAAGCTGGTCTTCATACCGCTCACCGTACCATGAAATACCGCTAGCGGTATTCATGGCTCAGGACAGGTGCACCGGCAGCGACGACACGCCCCTGATCACGAACTCGGCCCGCCGCAGCCCGGTCAGGTCTACGACCGCAGGACGCAGCCCGGGGAAGCGGCGCAGCAGGGTGCGCAGCGAGGTCTGCAGCTCTACCCGGGCCAGCGGCGCGCCGAGGCAGAAGTGGATGCCCGCCCCGAAGCCCAGGTGCGGGTTGTCCGTCCGCCCGACGTCCAGCCGGTCCGGGTCGTCGAAGACCGCCGGGTCGCGGTTGGCCGAGCCGAGCAGCGCGGCGACCTTCTCCCCGGTCCGGACCGTCACCTCGCCGATCCGGGTGTCGGCGATCGCGGTGCGTTCGAACAGCTGCAGCGGCGAGTCGAACCGGATCAGCTCCTCGACGCCGGTATCCACCAGCGACCGGCCCGCGGCCTCGGCCTCCAGCAGCCGCTGCCACTGCTCGGGATGGCCGAACAGGGCCAGCACGCCGTTGCCGACCACGTTCACGCTGGCCTCGTGCCCGGCGTTGAGCAGCAGGGTGCAGGTGGTGACCAGCTCGTCCTCGTCGAGCCGGGCGCCGGCCGAGTCGGTCTCGGCGAACAGCGAGCTGATCAGGTCCGGCTCCGGGCGGCGGCGCCGCTGCGCCACCAGCTCGCGCAGGTAGGCCACGAACTCCCGCGCGGCGGTCTCGGCCGCGTTCCGCTGGGCGTCGCTGACCTGGTACTCGTACATCTTCACGATGGCGTTGGACCACGGCCGCAGCAGCGCCCGGTCGGCCTCCGGAACGCCCAGCAGCTCGGCGATCACCTGCACCGGCAGCGGTTCGGCGAAGCCGGCGATGAGGTCCACCGCCCGGCCGTCGCGGCCGGCCTCGGCCAGCCCGTCGGCCAGCCGGTCGGCAAGGGCTGCCACCCGGGGCCGCAGCCGCTCGACGTGCCCGCGGGCGAACGCGCCCGCCACCAGCCGGCGCAGCCGGGTGTGCGCCGGCGGCTCGTTCTCCAGCATCGAGTTGCGGTGGATCAGCTCGAAGCCGGGCATCGGGACGTCCGGCCAGCGCGGCGTCCAGATCCGGCCGAGGGTGCGGCTGCGCAGCACCGCGTTGGCCTCGGCGTAGCCGAAGGCGAGCCACATCCCGGTCCGGTCGTGCCACTGCACGCCGGCTCGGGCACGGGCCGCTGCGAAGTGCGGGTACGGATCGCCGATCACCTCGGCCGAGCTGAACGCCAGCTCGCTGGTCACCCCGCGTCCGGCTGCCTGTCAGCGGCCTTGCTCGCCAGCGCAGCCAGGTCCTGCGGGCCGAAGGCCGCCGGCAGCAGGCCGGACACCGGGATCGGGCCGCCGTCGGCAGCCACCAGCATCTCCGGGCCGCCGTGCTCGAACAGCAGCTGACGGCACCGCCCGCACGGCATCAGCAGCGCGCCCGCGCCGTCGACGCACACCATCGCGACCAGCCGGCCGCCACCGCTTGCCGTCAGCGCCGACACCAGCCCGCACTCGGCGCACAGGCCCAGCCCGTAGGAGGCGTTCTCGACGTTGCAGCCGGTCACCAGCCGGCCGTCGGACACCAGCGCCGCGGCGCCCACCGGGTAGTTGGAGTACGGCGCATAGGCGCGGCCCATCACCGCCACCGCCTCGCGGCGCAACAGCTCCCAGTCGACCTCGGGAGTGGCCGTCACGTCTCCTCGCCCCGGCGGTACACCCGGCCGTCGGCCTTGGGCATCCGCAGCCGCTGGGAGGCCAGTGCCAGCACCAGGATGGTGACCACGTACGGGGTGGTGCCGACCAGCTCGTCGGGCACCCGGTCGGTGTCGACGTACCAGAACACCGCCAGCACCGCGATCACCACGGCGACCGCCGCGATGGCCCGCTGGCCGGACCGCCACTGCCAGATCGCCACCAGGGCCAGGGCGATCGCCATCAGCAGCAGCAGCGGGTGCACCGCCGAGGAGCTGCGCAGCTGGATCGCGTCGGTGTAGCCGAACAGCCCGGCGCCGGCGGCCAGCGCCCCAGGGCGCCAGTTGCCGAAGATCAGCGCGGCCAGGCCGATGAAGCCGCGGCCGCCGGTCTGGCCGTCCCGGAACTGGTGGGCGGCGATCGCCAGCGCCGCGCCGCCGAAGCCGGCCAGCGCGCCGGAGACCACCACCGCGATGTACTTGTACTTGTAGACGTTGACGCCGAGGGACTCGGCGGCGTACGGCGCCTCGCCGCAGGAGCGCAGCCGCAGCCCGAACGCGGTCCGCCACAGGATCCAGGCCGAGGCCAGCACCACCAGCAGCGCCAGCACCGTCACCAGCGACAGCCGGGTGACCAGCCCGCCGAGCACGCCGGCCAGGTCCGACACCGCGAACCAGTGCTTGTCCTCCACGGTGTGCAGCCAGTCCGCGAACGGCAGCGTGATGGTGCCCGCGTCGTCGATCGGCGGGGACTGCTTCTGCCCGCCGCCCGGGTAGTGGGCGAAGGTCACCTTGGTCAGGTACAGCGCCAGGCCGGGCGCGATGATGTTGATCGCGACGCCGGAGATGATGTGATCCACCCCGAAGGTCACGGTGGCCACCGCGTGCACCAGGCCGCCGGCCGCGCCCAGCAGGGTGCCGAACACCAGCCCGGCCCAGGCGCCGTGCTCCCAGCCCAGGTAGGCACAACCCCAGGTGCCCAGGATCATCATGCCTTCCAGGCCGATGTTGACCACGCCGGCCCGCTCCGACCACAGCCCGCCGAGGCCGGCCAGCCCGATCGGCACCGCAGCCGACAGGCCGGCCGCGATCGTGCCGCTGCTGGTCAGGTCGTTGCCGCCGGTGAACGCGCGCACCGCCGACAGCACCAGGAAGGCACCGAGGGCGAAGGCGATCAGCAGCGGCGGTGACAGCCGGGACCGGCGGCGTGGGCGGACCTCCGGCTGGACGAGGCTGCTGGTGCTGATCGGGATGCTCATGCGGTCACCGCCTGGCTGACCGGAGCGGCCGGGACCTCGGCCAGCTGGGCCGCGACGTCCTTCTGTTGCAGCACCAGCCGGTACCGGCGTACCAGCTCGTAGGCGATGACCACCGACAGCAGGATCACGCCCTGCATGATCGCGGCGATCTCGCGGGGCACCCCGATGAAGTCCAGCTGGTTGGCCGACTTGCCGAGGAAGGACCACAGCACCGCGGCCAGCGCCATGCCGACCGGCGAGTTGCGGCCCAGCAGCGCGATGGCGATGCCGGCGAAGCCGAGCCCGGACTGCGCGGTCTGGCTGAAGGTGTGGGTCTGGCCGAGCAGCTCCGGCAGTCCCACCAGCCCCGCGACGCCACCGGACATCAGCATCGCCAGCAACGTCATCCGCTTGACGTTGATCCCGCTGGCGACCGCCGCCTGCTCGTTCAGGCCGGTCGCCTTGATCCGGAAGCCGAACCGGGTGCGCCCGGCGACGAACCAGTACGCCACCCCGACCGCGATCGCCACGAACAGGAAGCCGAAGATCTTGGTCTGGGTGCCGGAGTAGCTCAGCCCCGGCACCTGGCCGGACCCGCTGATCGGCTTGGTCCGGATGTTGTTGCCGCTGGACTCGCCCAGCTTGTGCAGCAGGTAGGAGCCCAGGCCCACCGCGATGGCGTTGAGCATGATCGTCGAGATCACCTCGCTGACCCCGCGGGTGACCTTGAGCACCCCGGCGATGCCGGCCCAGGCGGCGCCCACCAGCACCGCCACCAGCACCTCGGCCACCACGTGCAGCGGGCCGCCGCCGGTCAGCTGGCCGCCGACGTAGGCCGCCCCGAGCGCGGCCAGGCTGTACTGGCCCTCCACGCCGATGTTGAACAGGTTCATCCGGAACCCGATCGAGACCGCCACCGCGGACAGGTAGTACACCATCGCCTGGTTGACCATGTCGACGAAGGAGGTCGGGCGTCCGGCCTGCTTGAGCATGGTGTGGAAGACCGTCGACGGGCTGTGCCCGCCCAGGCTCAGGATCACCGAGCTGGCCAGCAGCGCGAACAGCACCGCGCCGAGCGGTGCGGCCAGGCCCAGCAGCACCGAGCGCAGCGGGTAGCGCTGGCGCAACCGGCTGGCCAGGCTCGGCGTGCCCACTGCCCCGCTGGTCGCGCTCATGCGGCACCTGCCGCGGCGCCGGCACCGGTCATCGCCGCGCCGAGGTCCTCGGCGGTGACCGTCGCGGGGTCGGCCTCGGCGACGAACCGGCCGCGCAGGATCACTCGGATCGAGTCGGACATCCCGATCAGTTCCTCCAGGTCTGCCGAGATCAGCAGGACGGCGAGCCCGGCGGCCCGGGCCCGGCGGACGTGGTCCCAGATGGCGGCCTGCGCCCCGACGTCCACCCCGCGGGTGGGCTGGGAGGCGATCAGCAGCACCGGGTCGCCGGACAGCTCGCGTCCCACGATGAGCTTCTGCTGGTTGCCGCCCGACAGCGCCAGCGCCGGCACGTCGATGCCCGGGGTGCGCACGTCGAACTCGGACACGATCCGCTCGGTGTCCCGGCGGGCCCCGGCCCGGTCGATCAGCGGTCCCCGGACGTTGGGCGCCGATTCCGAGTGCCCGAGCACCCGGTTCTCCCACAGGGTGGCCTCCAGCAGCAGCCCCTGCCGCTGCCGGTCCTCCGGGATGTAGCCGACGCCGGCCAGCCGGCGGTTGCGGGTGGAGGCGGCGCTGATGTCGCGGTCGTTGAGCGTGATGCTGCCCGCGGCGATCGGCCGGATGCCCATCAGCGCCTCGACCAGCTCGCTCTGGCCGTTGCCCTCCACGCCGGCGATCCCGTAGATCTCACCGGCGTGGATGTCGAAGGACAGGTTGTCTAGCACCTTGCGGCCGCCGTCCCCGGTCACCGTCAGGCCCTGGACCGAGAGCACGGTGCGGTCGGAGACGGTGTCGGAGCGGGTCTCCGGGCTCGGCAGCTCCGACCCGACCATCATCTCGGCCAGCTGCCGGGGAGTGATCGAGCGCGGGTTGGCGGTGCCGACGGTGCGCCCGCGCCGGATCACCGTGATGTCGTCGGCGACCGAGATCACCTCGTCCAGCTTGTGCGAGATGAACAGGATGGTCAGCCCCTCGTTCTTGAGCTCGCGCAGGTTCTGGAACAGTTCCTCGACCTCGTGCGGGACCAGCACCGCGGTGGGCTCGTCCAGGATCAGCAGCCGGGCGCCGCGGTAGAGCACCTTGGCGATCTCGACCCGCTGCCGGTCGCCGACGCCGAGGTGCTCGACCAGCGCGTCCGGTTCCAGGTCCAGGCCGTAGGTGCGGCTCAGCTCGGTGATCCGGCGGCGGGCGGCGCCGAAGTTCAGCGCCCCGCGCGCGGTCGGCTCGCTGCCCAGCACGATGTTCTCCAGCACGGTGAAGTTGTCGGCCAGCATGAAGTGCTGGTGCACCATGCCGACGCCGGCCGCGATCGCGTCCGAGGGTGAGGAGAAGGTGACCGGCTTGCCGTCGATGCGGATCTCGCCCTCGTCCGGGCGCTGCATGCCGTAGAGCATCTTCATCAGGGTGGACTTGCCGGCGCCGTTCTCCCCGACGATGGCGTGCACCGTGCCGCGCCGCACCGCGATGTTGACGTTGGCGTTGGCGATCACGCCGGGGAACCGCTTGGTGACCCCGCGAACCTCGATGGCCAGCTCGGACCCGGCCGGCGAGCCGGCGGTTCCGGGATGGTCTGGCTGGGACATCCTGCAAACCTCCTGCGCTGGGCCGCCGCGGCGGGGCCGTTTCCCCTGGCGTCGCTACTGACGAAGACGGGCCCGAGGTGACGCTAGCGAGTCACCTCGGGCCCGTCGACAACTACGGGAGTTTGGCGCCGATGAACCGGTACAAACAGTGCAACGGTGCCGGGGGTCCGACTACTCGGCCACCCTTGTTACTTGGTGGGCACCGTGATGGAGCCGTCGATGATCTTGGCCTTGAACTCGTCCACCTTGGACTTGATGTCGTCGATCTTGCCGCCGGAGGTGGAGTAGTCCACGCCACCGGCCTTGAGGTCGAAGACGGTGTTGCCGGGCTTGAAGGTGCCGTCCTTGACCGAGTCGATGAACTTTTCGACGGCCACGTCGACCCGCTTGACCATCGAGGAGATGACCACGTCCTTCACGTCGTCGGCTGCCGTCAGGTACTGGTCGGAGTCGGTGCCGATGGCCAGTGCACCCTTGGCCTTGGCGGCCTTGAACACCCCGCTGCCCGAACCGCCCGCGGCGGCGAAGATGACGTCGGCGCCGGCGTCGTAGATGCCGTTGGCGGCGGTCTCACCCTTGGTCGGGTCGTTGAAGCCACCGAAGTCCGGCGGCTGGGTCAGGTACTTGTCCTCCAGCTTGACCGACGAATCGGCGGCCTTCGCACCGGCGTCGAAGCCGGCCTGGAACTTCTGGATCAGCGCCACGTTCACGCCGCCGATGAAGCCCACGTGGTGCTTGGTGCTCTTGAGCGCGGCGATCACGCCGACCAGGAACGAGCCCTGCTCCTCGGCGAAGGTCAGGTCGGCCAGGTTGGGCGCCTGCACCGAGCTGTCGTCGATGATCGCGAACTTGACGTTGGGGTACTTGCCCACCACGGCCTTGATCGCGTCGGCGTAGGCGAAGCCGACCGCGATGATGGTGGTGAAGCCGTTGTCGGCGAGCTGGGTGAGCCGGGCCTCCTTGTCGGCCTCGGCCTCGCCCTGGGCCGCTTCGAGCTCCTTGACGTCGGAGTCGGAGAGGCCGTACTTCTTCTTGGCGGCGTCCAGGCCGGTCGCGGCGGAGTCGTTGAACGACTTGTCGCCCCGCCCGCCGATGTCGTATGCCAGGCCGATCTTCAGACCGCTGCCACCGGCGGCCGAGCTGGAACCGCCGGGGTTGGAAGTTCCGGGCGAGGTGCCGGGGGTTTCGTCGCTGCCACACGCGGTGAGCAGCATCGCAGACACCGTGACGCCGGCGATCGCAGCCACCCGGTAGGAACTGAGTCGGCGCAAAACAATCTCCTCAATGAACGGTTAGCGGGAGGCACCGCGCCTCACGACCGGCGCTACGGTAACCGGTCCGGGGATTTCCGCCGGAACCGGCGTGCTGGTTGTCATCACATTGTTGTGCGGTTGCCGGTTCGGCGGCCGGTTCGCGTGATTTCCGGCAACTGTCCGGCTGGCCTTCGCCGGGTTGCACCGCTGACTGTCCGGCAGGCCCCGGAGTGACTGTCGGGTCCGTTCGGGCGACTGTCCGGCCGGTCACAAACGGCGCCGGATTCCTCGGCAGCCTCCCGGGCCCCGACTAGGCTCGACGGTGCCGGATCGTTGCCGTCGCGACGGGTGCGACAGGTGGCCCCGCCCGGCAGAACGAGGTGCCGGAACCGGCCCGGGCGGCGGTCCGGACGTAGCAGGCCAGTCGGGAGGAGATCGGGGTGCCGACTGCAGCCACCGACCGTCCTCCCCGCGGCAGGACGAAGCTCGGCGGCACCCTCTACCGAGGCCGGGAGGGCATGTGGTCGTGGGTGGCACACCGGATCACTGGCGTGCTGACCTTCTTCTTCCTGTTCGCCCATGTTCTCGACACCGCGCTGGTACGGGTGTCACCCGAGTCCTACGACACCGTGATCGACACCTACAAGAACCCGTTCGTCAACCTGATGGAGATCGGGCTGGTCGGTGCGGTGCTCTTCCACGCCCTCAACGGACTTCGCATCGTGGCGGTGGACTTCTGGAGCCGTGGGCCGCGCCTGCAGCGCCAGATGCTGTGGGCGATCGTGGTGGTCTGGATCGTGGTGATGGTGCCGGGCGCGTTCTTCATGTTCCGGCATTCCTTCCAGACGCTGTTCGGCTCATGAGCGGCACCGGAGGCGTCCGCATCGACCCGCCGCGCAGCGGCTACACCCGCCGGCTGCGCGGGCGCACCAACACCGAGCTGTACGCCTGGCTGTTCATGCGGGTCTCGGGAATCCTGCTGGTGGTGCTGGTGCTCGGGCACCTGTTCATCATGAACATCCTCGACGGCGGGGTGCAGCGCATCAATTTCGGTTTCGTGGCAGGACGCTGGGCGTCGCCGTTCTGGCAGGTGTGGGACCTGCTGATGCTGTGGCTGGCGCAACTGCACGGCACCAACGGCCTGCGCACCGTGATCAACGACTACACCCGCAAGGATGCGGTCAGGTTCTGGCTGAAGATGGCGCTGTACGCCGCATCGGCGCTGGTGATCGCGCTGGGCACGCTGGTGATCTTCACCTTCGATCCGGGCATCGGCTAGGTGCGGCTTCGGGCGATGAGCGCTCGCGCGAAGAGCAGGAGGGCCGTGAGCGAGGATCGCAGCCCGCTCGCGGGCGAGGACCGGAGCGAACGCCAGCGATGAGCGCTCGCACGAAGAGCAGGAGGAACAGTGCAGACGCACAGGTATGACGTGGTGATCGTGGGCGCCGGCGGCGCCGGGATGCGTGCCGCGCTGGAGTCCTCGCACCGGGCCCGGACCGCGGTCCTGACCAAGCTGTACCCGACCCGGTCGCACACCGGCGCGGCGCAGGGCGGCATGTGCGCCGCGCTGGCCAACGTCGAGGAGGACAACTGGGAGTGGCACACCTTCGACACCGTCAAGGGCGGTGACTACCTCGTCGACCAGGACGCCGCCGAGGTGATGTGCCGGGAGGCCATCGACGCGGTGCTGGACCTGGAGAAGATGGGCCTGCCGTTCAACCGCACCCCGGCCGGCCGGATCGACCAGCGCCGCTTCGGCGGCCACACCCGCAACCACGGTGAGGCACCCGTCCGGCGCTCGTGTTATGCCGCGGACCGGACCGGCCACATGATCCTGCAGACGCTGTACCAGAACTGCGTCAAGCAGGGCGTGGAGTTCTTCAACGAGTTCTACGTGCTGGACCTGCTGCTGACCCGGCGCTCCGACGGCGTGGAGGTCGCCTCCGGCGTGGTCGCCTACCAGTTGGCCACCGGCGAGATCCACGTGTTCAACGCCAAGTCGGTGGTGCTGGCCACCGGCGGTTTCGGCAAGGTGTTCAAGACCACCTCGAACGCCCACACCCTGACCGGTGACGGCATGGGCGTGGTGTTGCGCAAGGGATTGCCCCTGGAGGACATGGAGTTCTTCCAGTTCCACCCGACCGGCCTGGCCGGGCTCGGCATCCTGCTGTCCGAGGCGGCCCGCGGCGAGGGCGCGATCCTGCGCAACTGCGAGGGCGAGCGGTTCATGGAGCGCTACGCACCCACCATCAAGGACCTGGCGCCGCGCGACATCGTGGCCCGGTCGATGGCCAACGAGGTACGCGAGGGGCGCGGCGCCGGCCCGGACAAGGACTACGTGCTGCTCGACCTGACGCACCTGCCGCGTGCGCAGATCGACGCCAAGCTGCCCGACATCACCGAGTTCGCCCGCACCTATCTCGGCGTGGAGCCCTACACCGAACCGGTTCCGGTCTATCCCACCGCGCACTACGCGATGGGCGGGGTGCCGACCACCATCGAGGCCGAGGTGCTGCGTACCAACACCGATGTGGTGCCGGGACTGTACGCGGCCGGCGAGGTGGCCTGCGTGTCGGTGCACGGCTCGAACCGGCTGGGCACCAACTCGCTGCTGGACATCAACGTCTTCGGCCGCCGGGCCGGGATCGCCGCCGCCGAGTACGCGCTCGGCGTAGCCCTGCCCGACCTGCCGCCGGAGCCCGAGTCCGGGGTCGTCGCGATGGTGCAGCGGCTGCTGACCTCCACCGGAGCCGAGCGGGTCAGCGTGCTGCGCGGCGAACTGCAGAACAGCATGGACCGCAATGCCCAGGTCTTCCGCACCGAGGAGTCGCTGGCCGAGGCGCAGGCCGACATCGCCAAGCTCAAGGAGCGGTATGCCGATGTGGCCATATCCGACAAGGGGAAACGCTACAACTCCGAGCTGCTGGAGGCGGTCGAGCTCGGCTTCCTGCTCGACCTCGCCGAGGTGCTGGTGGTCAGCGCGCGCAACCGCAAGGAGTCACGCGGCGGCCATGCCCGCGAGGATTACCTCGAGCGCGACGACGAGAACTACATGAAGCACACCATGGCCTACCGCCAGGCCGACGGCAGCATCGTGCTGGACTGGAAGCCGGTCGTGCAGACCCGCTACCAGCCGATGGCCCGCAAGTACTGATCTGCTTGCCTCACCATGGGAAAGAGCTGACATGACCGCCGTAGCCGACCGTCCGGCCGCCGTCGAGGCGCCGCAGCCGCGCACCGTCGAGGTGAGGATCCGCCGGTACAACCCGGAGATCTCCGACGAGGTGCGCTGGGTGACCTACCAGGTGCAGGCCTACCCGACCGATCGGGTGCTGAACCTGCTGATGAAGATCAAGGACGAGCAGGACGGCACGCTGACCTTCCGCCGGTCCTGCGCGCACGGCGTGTGCGGGTCGGACGCGATGCGGATCAACGGGGTCAACCGGCTGGCGTGCAAGGTGCTTATGAAGGACATGCCGGCCAAGCTCACCGTCGAGCCGATCAAGGGACTGCCGGTCGAGAAGGACCTGGTCGTCGACATGGAACCGTTCTTCGAGGCCTACCGGGCGGTCAAGCCGTTCCTGATCACCGGCGGCAACCCGCCCACCCGGGAATGGCTGCAGTCCCAGGCCGACCGGGACCGCTTCGACGACACCACCAAGTGCATCCTGTGCGCGGCGTGCACCACGTCCTGCCCGGTGTTCTGGACCGACGGCTCGTACTTCGGCCCGGCCGCGATCGTCAACGCGCACCGGTTCATCTTCGACTCCCGCGACCAGGGCGGCGAGGAACGGCTGGAGATCCTCAACGACCGCGAAGGGGTGTGGCGCTGCCGGACCACCTTCAACTGCACCGAAGCCTGCCCGCGTGGCATCGAGATCACCAAGGCGATCAAGGAGGTCAAGCAGGCGCTGCTGTACCGCCGCGTCTGACAGCCCCCCACTTCTCTCGGTTTCGTATCGTTCTCCTCTGTCATAAGTATCGGTCGCTATGGCCTGCCATCCTTATGACAGTTGCAAGGCACGCCGGAGTTGAGCCACGACCAGCTTCTCCTCGGCCCGGATCATTGCGCTCGGAAAACGCAAAACGAGAGCGTCGGCCAAACTCAACTCGTTCTGCCGGGCCTGGTCGTCCCACCAGCGCTGGGGACTCAGGTGCAGCGCACCATCCACCTCGACGACCACCAACCGGCCGTCGCCGCGCCGCCAGGCTGCATCGAGGTAGCGTCTGCGCCCTGAGCTGTCGCGCCGGACCTTCTGCCTCTCCGGCATGGGTAGACCGGCTCGACGACACAGCCGTACGAAGTCGATCTCGCTGAGTGCTTGGGCTCCGCCTGCGATGTCGTGCACCGCTTGGCACAACGCGACTCGATGCCGGATCCGCCGCGCATGCTGCAGCGCGGTCAACAACTGCGCCGGCGTCACCAACCGCTGCTGAACCGCCGCGGCAAGGATGCCGGCGGCGGGCCGTTCGGAGGACATGGTGCCGGCCGCCACTACCAGCGCGCCGGGCAATCCCTGACAGCGAAATCGTCGATGCCTTTCCACCGGCCAGAAGCGGGTGCGGTGCAGCCGCACCGGCAGGTTGTGCCCGCGAGCCAGCACGGCACCTTGCGGGCCGAGTACATGGATCACCGGGCGTTCCCAACCACGCAAACCTGCGAGTTCGGCGGCGGTGAAGGCGGTCAGCACACTCCGCGGGCCGCAATTGATCAGTGCCGCATGCCAGCGCTCGTGCTGGGTGAGCTGGCCGGAATGGAGTACTACCGCACGGCCACATCGTTGCCATCGGTTGGCGGCAAGGTTTGCCGCCAACTGGGATCGGCTGACGCCCAGCAATGTGAGCTCGGCCGGCGACATCACGCGCCGGCCAATCGTGCGCGCTCGTTCCGCGCGCTGAGCTGCCTTGGTGGACACTCAGCGAGTCTCGCCGGCCCACCTACTTTCCGGCGTAGTCAATCGACGATTGTGGACGGCCTCGTACCGACTGTCAGAAAATTCGAACGCTATAGCGATCGATCGTTATGACAGTTCGGCGGGAACCGGATCAGCGGCGGGAGTAACGGCGGAAAGAAGGCGGGGAGCAGGGAGCGGCGGAGGTCAGCGGAGCGGGACGATGTCGGCGGCGCCGAGCCGGGCGGCGTCGGCGGTGGCGTCGTCCGGTTGCTCCTGGGACTCGCGCTCGGCGGCCACCCGGGCCAGGTAGTGCTCCACCTCGGTCGCGGTGTGCGCGGAGTCCCAGCCCAGCACCGGCGCCATCAGCGAGGCCACCACCGGTGCCGCGGCCACGCCCCGGTCCCACGCCTCGATCGAGGTCCGGGTGCGCCGGGCCAGCACGTCGTCCAGGTGCCGGGCGCCCTCGTGCGTCACCGCGTACACCGCCTCGGCCCGCAGGTAGTCGTCGGCTCCGGGCAGCGGCTCGGCCAGCGACGGGTCCGCGGCGATCAGGTCCAGCACCTCGTGCACCAGGCTGCCGTAGCGGGCCAGCAGGTGGTCGATGCGGACCAGGTGCAGTCCGGACCGGGCGGCCAGCTGGTGGCGCTGGTTGCGCACCCCCTGCCAGCCCTCCGCCCCGACCAGCGGGATCCGCTCGGTGACCGAGTCCGGCACCGGTGCGTCCATCCCCCGGGCCGCCTCGTCCACCGCGTCCCGGGCCATCACCCGGTAGGTGGTGTACTTGCCGCCGGCCACCACCACCAGCCCCGGCACCGGATGTCCCACCACGTGCTCGCGGGACAGCTTCGAGGTCAGCTCGGACTCCCCCGACAGCAGCGGCCGGAGCCCGGCGTAGACGCCCTCCACGTCGTCGCGGCCCAGCGGCGCGGACAGCACCGTGTTCACCTGCTCGAGCAGGTAGTCGATGTCGCGGGCGCTGGCCGCCGGGTGCGCCAGGTCCAGGTTCCAGTCGGTGTCGGTGGTGCCGATGATCCAGTGCCGGCCCCACGGGATCACGAACAGCACGCTGGTCTCGGTGCGCAGGATCAGCCCGGTGCTGGACTGCAGCCGGTCCCGGGGCACCACCAGGTGCACGCCCTTGGACGCCCGGACGTGGAACTGGCCACGGGTGTCAGCCAGTTGCTGGGTCTCATCGGTCCAGACCCCGGTGGCGTTGATCACCTGCTTGGCCCGGACGTCGAACTCCACACCGGTCTCCAGGTCGACCACCCGGGCGCCGGTCACCCGGCCGGCCTGGTGGAGAAAGTCCAGCACCCGGGTGCGGTTGGCCGCCAGCGCCCCGAAGGCGACCGCCGTCCGCACCACCGTCA
>NZ_DATINC010000048.1:0-73171 GCF_035474675.1 Jatrophihabitans sp.
GTCCGCCTGGGGGCCCTTGGCGCCCTGGACGACCTCGAAGTTGACCCGCTGGCCCTCTTCGAGGCTCTTGTACCCGTCCATCTGGATGGCCGAGTAGTGGACGAAGACGTCCTGGCCGCCGTCGACGGCGATGAAGCCGAAGCCCTTCTCGGCGTTGAACCACTTCACGGTGCCCTGTGCCACGTGTGCTCCCACGTTCGTGCGTGCGGACGGCACCCCTTGATCGAGGGGCCGGGGTCTCGCTCTCCCGCCCGTCGAACACGAACGTGGAACTCGAACCGCGCGGAACGGTACAGGACCCAAGAGCCCAGGTCACCGGTCCTGTCCGCCGGGTCTCACCCGGTGTGGTAGGGCCTTCATCAGCCGATGAGACCGGCCTCGCGCAGCGACCGCAGCGACGGCTGCACCCGGTGCGAGGGGCCGACGACGTCGAGCAGCGGGTCGAGGGTCTTGAGGCCCTCACCGGTGTTCAGCACGACGGTCTCCAGCGTCGGGTCGAGCAGCCCGCCCTCGACCAGCTTGCGCAGCACCGCGGTGGTGACCCCACCGGCGGTCTCGGCGAAGACGCCGGTCGTGCGGGCCAGGTCGCGGATGCCGGCGACGATCTCGTCGTCCCCGACCCGGCCGACCGCGCCACCGGTGCGCCGGATGGCGTCCAGGGCGTAGGGGCCGTCGGCCGGGTTGCCGATGTTGAGCGACTTGGCGATGCCGGTGGGGCGCACCGGCAGCACGGTGTCCCGGCCGGCCGCGAAGGCGTCGGCGATCGGCGCGCAGCCCGCGGACTGCGCGCCGTAGACCCGGTAGTCCAGCGGGTCGACCAGCCCGATCCGGGTCAGTTCTCCGAACGCCTTGTGCACCTTGGTCAGCAGCGACCCGGACGCCATCGGGACGACCACCTGCTCGGGCAACCGCCAGCCGAGCTGCTCGGCGACCTCGTAGCCCAGGGTCTTCGACCCCTCGGCGTAGTACGGCCGGACGTTGACGTTGACGAACGCGGTCGCTTCGAACTCGTCGGTCTCGGCCAGCTCGCTGCACAGCCGGTTGACGTCGTCGTAGGACCCGTCCACGGCGACCAGGGTGCCGCCGTAGACGGCGGTCTGGGTGATCTTGGCCGGTTCCAGGTCGGCCGGCACGAAGACGATGGAGTCCATGCCGATCCGGGCCGCGTGCGCGGCGACGGAGTTGGCGAGGTTGCCGGTGGAGGCGCAGGCGATCCGGCGGAAGCCCAGCTCGCGGGCTGCGGTGATGGCCACCGAGACCACCCGGTCCTTGAACGAGTGGGTCGGGTTGGCCGAGTCGTCCTTGATCCACAGCGGCGCGGTGAAGCCGAGCCGGTCAGCCAGCCGGTCGGCCCGGACCAGTGGCGTCATGCCGGTCCCGGAGTCCACCCGGGTGGCCGGGTCCTGCCCGACCGGTAACAGCCCGGCGTAGCGCCACAGCGAGTGCGGGCCGGCCTCGATGTCCTGCCGGGTGACCGAGGCCAGCCGGTCGGGCGAGTAGCCGATCTCCAGCGGGCCGAAGCATTCGAAGCAAGCGTGCTGGGCACCCAGTGGGTAGCCGGCGCCGCAGTTGCGGCAGACCAGGGCCGAGGCCGGGGTGGCGGCGGGCGAGTAACGGAGGGTTGCAGTCATGTGCGAGGCCTTTCTCCTCATCTTTCCCGGGCGCACGCGGACGCGTGGCCAGGCCGGAGTTGGCACCTGCCATACGGAGTCTTCGGCACGCGGCGGCCGGGCCAGCTGAGCTGGCGCGACGGTCATCTGGCTCGCGTGCTGGTTCTCACGGTGGTTGCCGGGGCTTCAACGGGCCGGTCCCTCTGCCCCTCTGGATGAGCCGAGCTATGAAGTTGTCTGGCCCTGACTGTAGTCGAAGGTCAGGATGACGATTACCGCGCCCGAGCCCAGTCCGGCGAACTTCGGCCGGACTCGCTGGATCTCGGGGAACTGGGCCTGCAGCGCCTCGGCCGCCGTCCGGGCGCCGGGTATGGCGGGGTCGTAGTAGGCGGCGGTGGACAGGATGTCGCCTTCGAAGGTGCTGGTGTCGGTGACCGTCCAGCCGCCGTGCTCGAAGCGCTCGGTGGCGTAGCGGGCCTCCTCCGGCCGGCCGGTGTTGTCCAGCACCACCAGCGGGGTGCTGGCCGGGCTGCCCGGGGCGGCGAGGCCGGTGACCTGCCCGGTGCCTGTCGCGGACGGCGCGGCGCTGGTTGCCGACGCGCTGCTGCCGGCGCCGGCCGGTGCGGTGCTGGCCACTCCGGGATGGCCGGCGGCCTGGGAGGCGCCGAGGCCCTGGGCGGCGGCACCGGCCGCCAGTGACGGCGGGGTGGGCAGCGGGTGCAGCAGGGTGCGCTCGGCCTGCTGGCCACCGGGATGACCGAGCGCGGAGTAGGCGATGAAGGCCAGCACCATGCCGGCCACTACCAGCAGGGCGCCCAGCAACCGCTCGACGGGTCGACGGATAGCGGGAGGAGGAGCGGTGTGAGCCACGGACGTGAAGTTTAAATCAAACTTCGATGCCCAAACGCCGCGCCGAGCGCTGGCGCTGACGGCTGGCCCGCAGCCGACGAAGCCGCTTGACCAGCATCGGGTCGGCGGCCAGTGCCTCGGGGGTGTCGATCAGACTGTTGAGCACCTGGTAGTAGCGGGTGGAGGACATGTCGAACAGCTCGCGGATCGCCTGTTCCTTGACGCCGGCGTACTTCCACCACTGCCGTTCGAAAGCGAGGATCTCCCGGTCCCGGCGGGTGAGGCCGTCACCGTCGCCGATCCCCGGGGCACCGGCAGCCGTGCCCTCGACGGCCTGGTACTCGCTGCGGGCAGCGTCGTGGGCGGCGGGCGCGGGATCCATGCGGCCTCCGATCGGGAAATCAGGCGGAAATTGCATCAATGTCATTCGGGCCTATTGAACCACGCCCGCCAGACAAGAATGGCCTAGTCGCCGTGTCGGTGCCGAGCGGGGGGACGTCCGGCGCGCTGTCCACAGTCGGGCCGGCGTTCCACAGATCCTGCCAGCCGGCCCGGCGACCGGCACGCTGGCGGCATCGTCGGGTCCATGCACCTGCCGGTTCCGTTCTCCCTGCTGGATTCTCCTCGCCTGGACGCCCTCAGCCGCGAGCTGGCCGCAGCCGCCGCCGAGCTCGCCGGGCGGCGCTCCGAGCTGCGGTCGCGGGCCGCCGAGCTGGCCTGGCACTCGCCGGCGGCGCGGGCCTTCGCCGCGGTGCTGCACGAGCTGCTCGGGCAGCTGGGCCAGTCCAGCAGCCGGCTGGCCGAGCTGTCGGCCGCGATCCGGGCCCACCGGCAGCGGGCCGGGGACCGGGCCGCGGCGCTGGCCCGGCTCGCGCACACCGGTCTGGCCACCGCCGAGCGGGTGGTTCGGCTGCCGTGACGGAAATGCCTGCCGATGGAGCCGGACCGGTCAGCGTGCGAGGTGGCAGCGGTTCGATCGCCGCCGACGTCGAGCAGCTTGCCGCCTTCGCCACCGTGCTGGACGGCGTCGCGGACTCGCTGGCAGCAGGCTTGCGGGTGCTGGGCCACTGCCTGGCCGAGCCCGCCATGATCGCGGCCGCGGCGCTCGACCCGGTCGGCGCGGCGCAGGTCGCCGCCCAGGTCGGCATCGCTACGGCGGGTACGGCCGCGGCGCTGGCGGACTGTGCGGCGGTGGCGGCCGGCCTGCGGTTGGCCACGGGCGGGTACCGGGCCGCCGACGAGCTGGACCGGCGGCTGGCACCCGCCGTCGCCGCCGGGCTGGATTTGCCGGCCGCGCTGGTTCCCGGGCCGGCCGGCCTGCAGGCCCGGCTCACGGCAGACCCGTACCTGGCCGACCTGGCGGTGCAGCTGGCCACCCTGGCCAGTACCGGCGGGGTGCCGGCGCCGGGCGCGACGGCCAGGCTGGCCGGGCTGCTGGGCGGCCGGTATCCCGATGGCACCCCGGTGGTGACCGTCCGGCCGTCCGGCCCGGGCGCAGACCGGGCCGGGCCGCCCCGCGGCACCGCCGACCTGATCCGGGCCCTGGCGCTGCGCGACGCCCACGACGACGGCGGCGGGGCGGTGGACGTCCGGATCCTGGACGGCCCGGCCGGCCGCCGGGTGATCGTCGACATCACCGGTACCTCGGTGTGGAACCTCGATCCGCGCCGCCGCACCCCGCAGGCCAGCGACGTCGGCACCGACCTGCGGGCGCTGGCCAACCAGTCTTCGGTCTACGAACGCGGGGTGGTGCAGGCGCTGCGGCAGGCCGGCGTCCGGCCGGACGAGCCGATCATGCTGGTGGGCCACAGCCTGGGCGGCATGATCGCGGCCCGGTTGGCCGGGCAGCTGCAAGCCGGCTCGGGCTTCACGGTGACCCACCTGGTCACGGCCGGCTCGCCGATCGGGCTGGCCCCGGTACCCGGTTCGGTGTCGGTGCTGGCGCTGCAGAACTCCGGCGACCCGGTGCCCGAGCTGGACGGCGCGGACAACCCGCGGCGGGGCAACTGGATCACCGTGCAGACCGCGCACGGCGAGCGCACCGTGCACGGCAGGCACTCGCTGCAGGCCTATCTCGCCGGCGCCGGCGACCTGGATGCCAGCACCGACCCGGCACTGGCCGGCTGGCGCCGCTCGGCGGCCGGTTTCCTCACCGCCGACCGGGTCTGCACCCAGGTGTTCCAGATCCGGCGCGCGCAGTGACCGCGCCAGGTTGCGCGCGGCAGCCGGTCGCCGGTTGCCTCCGCCGCCCGGGTGCAGCAGGATCGGCGAATGCTCGGGTTGATGCAGGACGTTCCGCTGACCATCGACTCCATCCTGCGCCGCAGCGAGCGGATGTATCCGAAGCGCAGCATCGTCACCCAGCAGGCGGCCGGCCAGGAGCGGATCACTTTCGCCGACCTGGCGGTCCGGTCCCGGCAGGTCGCCGGCATCCTCGACCGGCTGGGCGTCAGCGCCGACGGCCGGGTCGGCTCGTTCGGCTGGAACACCGCCAACCACACCGCCCTCTACTTCGGAGTGCCGGGCACCGGCCGGGTGCTGCACACCCTCAACATCCGGCTCTTCCCCGAGCAGCTGATCTACACCGTCGACCACGCCGAGGACGAGGTGGTCTTCGTCGACCGCTCGCTGCTCCCGCTGTTCTCCCAGTACCTGCCCAAGCTCGGCACCGTCCGGCACGTGGTGGTCTTCGACGACGGGGCACCGGCCCCGCTGCCGGAGGACTCCCGGGTGCTGACCTGGCAGGAGGTGGCCGGCGAGGAGCTCGACTACTACGGCATGGTCGGCGAGGAGAACACCGCCGCGGCGCTCTGCTACACCACTGGCACCACCGGCAACCCCAAGGGCGTGCTGTACTCCCACCGCTCCACCTACCTGCACACCCTGGCGCCCCAGCTGCCCTCGACCTTCGCCATCAACGACACCGACGTCCTGATGCCGGTGGTGCCGATGTTCCACGCGATGGCCTGGGGGCTGCCCTACGCCGCCGTGATGGCCGGCGCCGGCCTGGTGATGCCCGGCCCGGGAATGACCCCGGCCGCCCTGGTGGACCTGCTGGAAGCGGAACGGGTCACCGTGACCGCCGGAGTGCCGACCATCTGGATGGGCATGCTGCCGCTGCTGGCCGGACGGGACCTGTCGGCCCTGCGCAGCGTGATCTGCGGCGGCTCGGCGGTGCCCAAGGCGCTGTCGGAGGGCTGGCGGCAAGCCATCGGGCTGCCGATCACCCAGGCCTGGGGAATGACCGAGCTCTCGCCGCTGGGCACGGTGTGCACCCTGCGCGCCGAGCACGCCGACCTGCCCGAGGAGCAGAAGGCGGACCTGCGCGCCACCGTGGGCATCCCGCCGTCCGGTGTCGAGGCCCGGATCGTGGATCCGCTCACCGGCGAGGAGCTGCCCTGGGACGACCAGGCCACCGGCGAGCTGGAGACCCGCGGCCCGTGGATCGCGCGGCAGTACTACCGCACCGACTCCCCCGGCGAGCAGTTCACCGCCGACGGCTGGCTGCGCACCGGCGACGTCGCGGCGATCTCGGAGCTGGGCTACGTGCGGCTGGTCGACCGCACCAAGGACCTGATCAAGTCCGGCGGCGAGTGGATCTCCTCGGTGGAGCTGGAGAACCAGATCATGGCCCATCCCGCGGTCGCCGAGGCGGCGGTGATCGCCGTGCCGCACCCCCGCTGGATGGAACGGCCGCTGGCCTGCGTGGTGTTGCGGGAGGGCCAGTCGCTGGACAAGGCCGAGCTGCTGGCGTTCCTGGCCGAGCGGGTGGACCGGTGGGGGCTGCCGGACGACGTGGTCTTCCTGGACGAGATCCCCAAGACCAGCGTGGGCAAGTTCTCCAAGCGGACCCTGCGCGAACGGTTCGCCGACCACCGCGTCGGCGACTGAGCCGCGCACCGACCCAGCGGCACCGGTAGGCCTCCGGCCGGCTTCTCCTTATCCAGCACGCCGAACGGCTCACCCCTGCCGTCTCGCGGACGATGGTGCTGCTGACGCATCGCAACCCGTCAGCCACGCTTCCGGCCGGGCAGGCCAGCGCCCTGATTAACGCCAGCCACCCGCGCTACCGGCTCACGACACGGCAACAGTAGGTAACAATTTCAAAACGCTGAGCAGCTAACTCGTCACTGATAGTTACGGTGCGGTCGAAACAGAAGAGACCAGAGTGACCAGAGTGCCAGCCCGTTCGCGGGTCCAGGGCACGCCCGGGGGTCGGTCAACGACCAGGACACGTCAGGACGAGCACAGATGCGCATCGGTACCTCCTCTCGCACGCCTCGCTGGGCCGGCAGGTTCTTCCCCGGCGCACCGACTCCCCGGGAGGCGGTACCGACCTCCCGGGCCGCCCGCCGGCTGGTCACCCGCCGGCTGGTCACCCGCCGGACGGCCGTCACAGGGGTGGTAGCTCTCGTGCTGGGCCTGCTCATCCCGGTGGCCGCCCTCGCCCCGACCGCGGCCGCGATCCCCGGCAGCAACCCGATCGGCGTGCTCGACACCGTGGCCGTGCGCGGCTCCGACGGGACCATCACCATCTCCGGCTGGACCGCCGACCAGGACGACCCCCTCGACCCGCTGCGGGTCGAGATCTACGACAACGGCCGGTACGCCACCGCCGTCATCGCCCAGGCCCCGCGCCCGGACGTCAGCGTCGCGATACCCGCGATCGGCCCCAACCACGGCTTCACCGTCAGCTACGCCGGCAAGACCGGCCTGCACCAGGTGTGCGCCCTGGCACTCAACCACGTCGGCGGCAGCAACACCCAGCTCGGCTGCCGCAGCGTCCGGGTCGACAACGACCCGGTCGGCCAGCTCAAGGTCAGCACCCAGCAGCCGGGCGGCTTCACGGTCAGCGGGTGGGCGATCGACCCGAACCAGCCCACCGCGCCGGTGCTGATCCGCACCTACCTCGACGGCAAGTACTCCTCCGGCCGGCTGGCCACCGTGGCGCGCACCGACCTGCCGGCCCAGTACGCGGCCGGCGGCCCCAACCACGGCTTCTCCTTCCTGCTCGCCATGCCGGCCGGCAGCCACCAGGTCTGCGTGTACGCGATGAACATCGGCGCGGGCTCGGTCAACCCGCGGCTCGGCTGCAGCACCGTGACCCTGGTGGACAACCCGGTCGGCACCCTGGACAACGCCACCCAGCAGCCCGGCGGGTTCCTGGCCACCGGCTACGCGCTGGACCTCAACACCACCAGCCCGATCACGGTCCGCATCTACCTCGACGGCCACTACGTAGCCGGCGCCCTGGCATCCGGCACCCGCTCGGACCTGGCCACCCGCTACCCCGGCTACGGCCAGAACCACGGCTACTCGATCTTCACCCGGGTACCGGCCGGCACCCACCAGCTGTGCGCCTACGGCCTCAACGTCGGCGCCGGCACCGTCAACACCCGGATCGGTTGCCGCACCGTCACGATGAACAGCAATCCGCTGGGCGTGCTGGGCTCCAGCCCGCAGCAGCCCGGCGGATTCCTGGCCACCGGCTACGCGCTGGACCCGGACGTCACCAGCCCGATCACCGTGCGCATCTACCTCGACGGCCACTGGGTCGCCAGCGGCCTGGCCTCGGTGGCCCGGTCGGACGTGGCGACCCGCTACCCCGGCTTCGGCCAGAACCACGGCTTCACCATCTTCACCCCCGCGACCGCCGGCACCCACCAGCTGTGCGCCTACGCCATGAACACCGGCAGCGGCACGGTCAACACCCGGTTCGGCTGCCAGACCGTCACCCGGACCGCCGACCCCGCGGGCGGCGGAGCGAGCATCGCCCGGGTCGGCGTCACCGACACCGTGGCGATCTCCGGCTGGGCGCTCGACCCCGACACCGCCTCCCCGGTCACCGTGCGGATCACCAGTGACGGTGTGGAGAAGCAGCTGCTGACCGCCAACCAGGCCGCCACCGGCATGGGAACCGCCTGGTCGCGCTACGGCAGCAACCACGGCTACTCGGTCAACCTGGTGCTGGACGGCTTCGAGCACCTGGTCTGCGCGACCGCGCTCAACGTCGGCCCGGGCAAGGACGTCTCGCAGGGCTGCCAGCGGATCACCACCTCCGGCTCCGCCTCCCCGGCAGCACCCACCGGCCTGGCCGCCTGGCCCGGCAGCAAGCAGGTCACCCTGAACTGGACCCCCTCGGTGGCCACCGCGGCGCCGGTGAGCAGCTACGAGATCCTCGTGATGCCCGGCAACCGGACGGTCAGCGTGGCCGGCACCGCGGTCTCGGCGGTGGTCACCGGGCTCGTCAACGGCACCACCTACACCTTCACCGTGCGCGGCATCAACCTCTACGGCCGCAGCTCGGCCGCCAGCGTTCGGGCCGTCCCGACCAACGTGCCGCCGCAGACCTCGCCGGCACCGGTCTCGACCAGCCACTACATCCGCAACCTGACCGGCAACGCCAGCATCGACCTGCCGATGATGCGCAGGATGGGCGCCACCGACGCCAGCTACAACCCGTCCGGGCACAGCTACCTGATCCTGCTGCAGATCGGCGGCCAGGACGAGTACCGCAAGGGGGTGCTGCTGTCGGCGATCGCCAAGTACGTCAGCTACCCCACCGTGGTGGCCGGGATGAAGGCCTACCTGGACGGCTACGTCAGCGCCCAGAAGCCCTACGCCCCGCTGACCCTGGCCATCGGGACCAACAACGACGTCGACGTCAACTACTCGGCCGGGGTGTCCTGGGCGCGCAACGTGGTCAACCCGGTGCTGTCCTACGCCGCCAGCAAGTACCCCGGCGTGGTGATCGCCGGTGCCAACGACATCGAGCCGGGCTTCTCGGCGACGGTGAGCGAGAGCCGCGCCTGGGTGTCGGGCTACCTGTCGGCCACCACCAGCAAGTACGTCTTCAACGGCTCGGCCGACGGGTGCTCCACCTCGGTGCCGAACAGCCGGTGCAACAACGGCTGGACGATGGCCGACCTGCAGTGGCTGTCCGGCGGCGCGGCCCCCAGCCGGACGATCAACCTGCCGCAGATCTACAACTACGCCATGCCGCTGCAGTGGAAGAACATCTCGCTGACCGGCACCGCGGCCGGCAAGCCCCGGCTGTACTTCGGCGGCCCGCTCACCGAGGTCACCGCGTGCAACCAGGCCGGCAGCTGCGGCAGCATCACCAACATCGACGCCTGGAACCGGCTGTGGAACGCCATCTCCTCCACCGCCGCGACCAAGCAGTCCCAGATGCCGCACGGCACCGACCTGCGGATCAACTAGGGTCCGCGCCGATGACTGCCATCTTGCGCACCCGCGGCTGCCTGCTGCTCGCCGCCGTCCTGGTACTGGCCACCGCCTGCGGGCAGGCTGACCAGCAGCAGGCGGCGGCCCCGGCGGCCAGCACGCCGGCCGGTTCCCAGCCGGTCAGCGCCGATCCGGCCGGCTCCGAGCCCGCCAGCAGCTCACCGGCCGGCATCGCGAGCCGGCCCACCCGCACCCCGACCACGCCGAGCCCGCGACCGGCGCCCAGCACGCCGACCGGCAGCCCGGTGGCCGGGCCGATCGAGGCCGGCGGCTGCCCGACGGCGGCGCTGGCCATCGAGGCGCTGCGCGCGTCCGGGGCCGCCGGGCACCAGTACGCCTTCCTGCAGTTCACCAACCGCTCGGCCAAGACCTGCTCGCTGACCGGCTACCCGGGCGTGCAACTGGTCAGGGCCGGCGCCCCGCTGGGCCAGCCCGCGACCCGCAGCGGCAAGCCCGCCCGCACCCTGCAGCTGGCGCCGGGCAAGTCGGTCACCGCAGAACTGGTGGTCGCCTCCACCTGCCAGGCGGACAAGTCCGACTCGGTGGCGATCTACCCGCCGAACCGCACCGAACGGTTGGTGGTGCCGCTGTCGGTGCGCGGCTGCCCGATGAGCATCGACCCGGTGGTCGCCGGCTGACCCATCGGCGCTGACCCATCGGCGGCCGGGCCGCGGCCGGAGCGCAGAATCGGAGGCATGAGCTACCTCGCCGCCGACGACCGCTACCAGACGATGACCTACCGCCGGGTGGGCCGCAGCGGGATCCAGCTGCCGCTGATCTCGCTGGGCCTGTGGCACAACTTCGGCGACGACCGGCCGCTGGAGACCCAACGGGCGATCCTGCGGCGCGCCTTCGACCTCGGCGTCACCCACTTCGACCTGGCCAACAACTACGGCCCGCCGTACGGCTCGGCGGAGCTGAACTTCGGCAAGCTCTACGCCCAGGACTTCCGGCCGTACCGCAACGAGCTGTTCCTGTCGACCAAGGCCGGCTGGGACATGTGGCCCGGGCCGTACGGCGACCTCGGCTCGCGCAAGTACCTGCTGGCCAGCCTCGACGACTCGCTGCGCCGGATGGGGGTGGACTACGTCGACGTCTTCTACCACCACCGCAACGACCCGGACACCCCGCTGGAGGAGACCATGGGGGCGCTGGACCACGCGGTCCGCACCGGCAAGGCGCTCTACGCCGGCATCTCCTCCTACTCCCCGCAGCGCACCGCCGAGGCCGCCCGGATCCTGCGTGAGCTGGGCACCCCGCTGTTTATCCACCAGCCGTCCTACTCGCTGCTCAATCGCTGGATCGAAGGCGGCCTGCTCGACACCGCAGCGGAGGTCGGCGCCGGCGTGATCGCGTTCTCCCCGCTGGCGCAGGGGATGCTGACCGACAAGTACCTCGACGGGGTGCCCGAGGGCTCGCGGATGGCGGAGAACTCCTCGTTGCCGGCCGAGCTGCTCAGCGAGGAGAACCTGCAGCGCATCCGGGCACTGAACGAGATCGCGGGACGGCGCGGGCAGTCGCTGGCCCAGCTGGCCATCGCGTGGGCCGCCCGCGACGAGCGGGTCAGCTCGGTGCTGGTCGGTGCCTCGTCGGTGCGCCAGCTCGAGCAGAACATCGCCGCGCTGGAGCACCGGTCCTTCACCGCCGACGAGCTCGACGAGATCGACCGGTACGCGGTCGAGGGCGGCGTCGACCTGTGGCGCACGGCGGCAACCAGCTGAGGTCCCACCCTCGCCGAACTTTCTTCCCGCCTGTCTGCACGGCATAGGCGGAGCATCGCGCTGCTTACCTATTAGCTCTGTTCGCCAACCTTGCCCTGGGTCGTAATCTATGGAATCTTAGGGCCGGGAAACAGCATTTTAGGGCGGTTTGGAACCACAACAACCACTCCGACGCTCTGGGTGCGGAGGAGGCGGACATGCGTGTAGCGGTCCTCGGTTGCGGATTCGGTGCCCAGCATCTGGACTGGCTCGCCCGGCACCCGGAACTCGAGCTGGACACCCTCTGCTACTTCCGCGACCACCAGCGGGCCGCCGACCTCGCCGGCCGGTACGGTATCGGCCACCTCAGCACCGACCCGGTCGCGGCACTGCGCGAGCGCGGCATCGAGCTGGCGGTGATCGTCACCCCGCCGGACACCCGGCAGCCGCTGGTGGCAGCCGCCCTGGAGGCCGGCGCCTTCGTCTTCGTGGACAAGCCGTTGGCCACCACGCCCGCCGCGGCCGCCGAGCTGGTGGACCTGGCCTCGATCGCACCGCAGCGCTGCGCGGTCAACTTCCAGTGGCGCGGCCATCCGGCCGTCCGGGAGCTGCGCGACCAGCTGGCCGGCGGGATCGGGACGCTGCTGCGGGTGCAGGCCAGCTTCTTCCACGACTTCTTCCTGTCCACCGGGGAACCGTCTGCCGGGGAACCGGTGGGCGAGTCGCCGGCTTCCTGGCGGCAGCGCCCGGACCAGGCCGGCGCCGGCACCCTGGGCGACCAGGGCGTGCACCTGTTCGACCTGCTGCACTGGCTGATCCCCCGCAACTGGACGGCGGTCGCCGCGCACACCAGCACCGTGCGCCAGGACCTCGACCCGCCGGTGCTGGAGCCGGCCGGCGCCCGGACCGAGGACCTGGCCGAGGTGTGGCTGCGCGAGCCGGAGTCCGGCTGCCTGGCCGGCGTCTCGCTGTCCCGGCTGACCCGCGGAGTACGGGCGATCGAGGTGCAGATCGAAGGTTCGCAACGCTGCCTGCAGCTGCACCTGGAGGCCGACGACGCCTCGGCCGAGCTCACCGTGCACAGCCGCGACGCGACCAGCAAGACCGCCCGGTACGGACCTACCTCGCTGGATCCCTACCCGCAGGTACTGGCCGCGATAGCCGGCCGGCCGGATCCCGACCGGGTGCTGGCGAGCTTTCCCGACGGGTTGTGGGCGCAGCAGCGGCTGGCCGAAGCCGTCGCCCTGGCCTCGTCCCGCACCGACTGACCACCCCCTTTCCCAAGCACAGAGTTGTTCCACCACGCAGCAGAGGAGTCCCCCGATGCCCGAACCACTTCGCCTAGCCGTCTGCGGGGTCGGCAACAACATCTCGGCCCTGTTCCAGGGCGCCCAGTACTACCGGCAGCTGATCAACCACGGAGTGCCGGCCAGCGAGCTGCCCGGCATCAAGCACGCCGAGATCGGCGGCCTGGGGGTGGCCGACATCGACTTCGTCGCCGCCTTCGACGTGCACCCGAGCAAGGTGGGCCTGCCGTTCTCGGAGGCGGTGCTGGCCGCCCCGAACAACTACCCGCGGCTGGACGTGCCGCTGCCCGAGGTGCGCTTCCCGGTCACGCCGGGGCTCACCGCGGCCGACTGCGAGCCGTCCGGCCCGGCCTGGACCCGGATCCTGCGGCAGCTGCGCGACAGCCGCGCGGAGGTGCTGCTCTACTCGCTGCCGACCGGCCTGCAGTGGGCCGCCGACGCCTACGCCCAGCTCGCCCTGGAAGCCGGCACGGCGTTCGTCAACTGCACCCCCGAGTCGGTCGCCCGGGTGCCGGCCACCCTGGCCGAGTTCGAGCGCCGCGGCCTGCCGCTGGTCGGCGACGACCTGGCCAGCCACCTCGGCACCTCGGTGGTGCACCGCGCGCTGCTCGGCCTGCTCACCGACCGCGGGCTGTCGCTGGTGAGCTCCTACCAGCTCAACCTGGGCGGCAACGAGGACTTCAAGAACCTGCGCGTGGTGGGCGAGAGCAAGCGCGCCTCCAAGCTCAACGCGCTCGCCCAGGACGGCCTGGACACCAGCAAGGTGGAGGTCATCCCGTCCGCCGGCTTCGTCGCCCACCTCAACGACAACAAGGTGGGGATGCTCAACATCGAGGCGGTCGGCTGGGCCGGCACCCCGATCTCGGTGGACCTCAAGCTCAAGGTGCAGGACTCCAGCAACGCCGCCGGGGTGATCATCGACCTGATCCGGATCGCGGCCGCCGCCAAGCGGCTGGGCCTCGGCGGCTTCCCGGCCGCCGCCGCGCGCATCCTGAAGTCGCCGGCCGGCGGCCACCCGTCCATCACTGAGGCGGCGGTGGCGCACAGCCTGCTGGAGCTGGACGCCGGCATGCACGTCGCCGGCGACCGGCCGAGCGTCGAACATGCCTCGTGACCGGGCGCCCGGCACGGTGGCCGTACGGCTGCTGGCCTTCCCTGGAGTAGACGACCTGGACCTGCTGGGCGCCTACGGCGTGCTGTCCAAGGCCGCCGAGCTCACCCGGGCCGGGCCGCCGCCGTGGCTGGAGGTTGCCCTGGTCGCCGACCGGGCGCAGCTGGAGACCGCCGGCGGCCTGCGGCTGTCCGTCCAGACCGGGCTGGATGAGGTGAGCTCCCCCGACGTGGTGGTGGTGCCGGGCGGGCGGGGCGTCCGGCAGGTGCTGGAAGCGCCGGCCTACCTGGACTACCTGCGGGCCGCACACCGTTCCGGAGCCGCGCTCTACAGCGTGTGCTCCGGGGCGCTGCTGGTGGCGGCCGCGGGGCTGGCGGCCGGCGCCACCCTGGCCATCCACGCCGCCAAGCGCGATGCGCTGACCGAGCTGGCCGCCGGCTGCCGGCCCGGCACCGGCCTGGTCCGGGACGGCAGCCTGACCTCGGTCGGCGGCGACCGGTCCGGCTCGGTGAAGTCGGTCGACCTCGCGCTGCAACTGGTGGCCGACCACGCCCCCCGGGTGCTGCCGGAGCTGCTGGACCGGATGGAGCTGCGCCAGGGCCGGACCCTGGTCACGGTGCCCGCCGGCCGGTCCGAGGGGGACCGGGCGGCGGAGGCACCCCGAACGACCGGCCCGGACCGGGCAGCGGGCGCATCCCGGGCGACCGCGGGGGCGGACCGCCCGTGACGGCCCGGCAGGCCACGGTGCTGGTTACCGGCGCCAGCAGGGGGATCGGCGCCCAGACCGCACTGCGGTTGGCGGCCGCCGGCTTCGACCTGGTGCTGTGGGCCCGCACCCTGGACGAGCTGCAGCTGGTCGGCGAGAAGGCCGCGGCGTACGGCACCGACGTCAGCGTCCGCGCGGTGGACGTCTCCGACGCCGACCAGGTCGCCGCCGGGTACTTAGCGATCGACTGGCAGTCGCCGCTGACCGGCCTGGTGCTCAACGCCGGCTCGGGCATCTGGCAGCGGATCGCCGAGATCGACGACGCGGTCTGGGACCGGACGCTGGCCACCAACCTGCGCGGCTCGATGCTGGTGCTGAGGCAGTTCCTGCCGCCGCTGCAGGCCCGCCCCGGCGGGCTGGTGGTCGGCGTGCTGTCGGACTCGGCCCGGTACCCGTTCCCGGGCCGGGCCGCCTACGCCGCGTCCAAGGCGGGCCTGGCCGCGCTGCTCGAGGTGGCCCGGCGGGAGGCCCGCAACGCCGGCGTCCGGATCACCGCGCTGCTGCCCAGCCGGGTGGACACCGCCTTCCAGGGCAGCCTGCCCTCGGCGGCCGCCGGGTGCCGGCCGGGGTCGCTGTCGGCCGACGAGGTGGCCGAGGTGATCGGCTGGCTGTTCGAGCTGCCCGCCGGCGTCGAGGTGCGGGAACTGCAGCTGGCCGCCCTGACCTCGTCCTTCGGCCCGTACGACGAGGTCCTGAGCCGGGAGGAGCCGTCATGACCTGGGACCGGATTCCCCTTGTGCCAGCGGGTCATTCCAAGCCGGTCGGCCGGTACAGCCCGGGCATCGCGCTGCGTTCGGAGGTGGCCGGCAGCCTGGTCTTCGTCTCGGGCCAGGTCGCGACCGACGAGCACGGCCGGCTGCTGCACCCCGGCGATGCGGCCGGCCAGGCCGGGGTGGTCTTCGACCGGCTGGCCGCCGTGCTGGCCGCGGCGGACCTGGAACTCGCCGACCTGGTCAGCCTGACCATCTACGTCTGCGACCTGGCCGCGAACTTCGCGGCAGTCTCGGCGGTGCGCAACGCCCGGCTGAGCGAGCCCGGCCCGTCCAGCGCCTTCGTCGGCGTCGCCGCGCTGGTCGAGGCCGGCTGCCTGGTCGAGATCAGCGGCATCGCCGCCCGGGCCGCGGACGGATCGCGATGACCAGCCTGACGTCGGGCACCCGGCTGGCCGGCACCGAGATCGAGGCGTTGCGGCAGGCCGGCCGGCGCGCCCGGGTGCTGGTGGCGGGCTCGCTGAACCACGACGAGATCCTGATCGCCGACCACGACCCGGGCGACGAGGGCGCGGTACGGGTCCGGGACCGGGTCACCGCGCCCGGCGGGCATGCCGGCAACTGCGCCTGCGCGCTGGCGGCCCTCGGCGCCGAGGTGTCGCTGCTGGCCGCGGTCGGTGCCGACGACACCGGTGAGCTGCTGGTCTCCGACCTGCGCGCGCAGCGGGTCGACGTCTCCCCCATCGTCCGGATCGCGGGCAGCCCGACCGGCCGGGTGGTCATTCCGGTGCTCGGCGAGCAGCACTTCATGCTGCTGCTGCCCGGCGCCAACGACGAGCTGGCGGGCGAGCACGTCCGGCAGGCGCTGGCCGGCGACTACGACGCGCTGGTGATCTTCGACCCGGCCGCCCCGGCGCTGGCCGAGATCTTCGCCGCCACCGCCGGAACCGCCCTGGGTGAGAACCTGTTCTGGAACCCGGGCGGCATCTATGCCCACCAGCGCTCGTCGGCGCAGTACCTGGCCCGCTGCCGGACGATCCTGGTCAACCGCAACGAGTGGCCGGCGGTGCAGGCGGGACTGCCGGCCGGCTGGGCCGGGCGTACCGAGGTGGTGCAGACGCTCGGCGCGGACGGCTCGGCCGGGCATTCCGGCGAGGGCGTGCTGCACGCCCCCGCCGAGGCGGTGCAGCTGATGGACCCGACCGGCGCCGGGGACGCCTTCGCCGCGGGCTACGTGCTGGCCACCCTGGCCGGGCTGGCGCTGCCCCGCCGGCTGGCGGTCGGCAACATCTGCGGCGCGCTGGCCGTCACCGCGGTCGGCGCCCGGGGCCGGCACGCCACCCTGGCCGACCTGGCGGGCTGGCGGGCACCGTGCTGAGGCGCCCCGTGCTGAGGCGCACCGTGCTGAGGCGCCCCGTGCTGAGGCGGCCACCGTGCTGAGGCTGAAGTCCAGCGCCGACGGCTGGCGCGGCGAGATCGGAGCCGGCTTCACCCCGGCGGCGGCCGGCCTGCTCGCCACCGCGGTGCTGGACGTGCTGGCCAGCCGCGTCCCGCTGCGCCGGGTGCTGATCAGCTACGACGGCCGGACCGGCGGTGCGGAGGTGGCCGCGGCGGTGCACGCCGCCGTGGCACAGCGCCGGCCGGCGGTGACCCCGCTGTGCTATGCCGGGCTGCCCACCCCGGTCGCCTCGGCCGCGGTGTCGGCCGGGGCCGCCGACCTGGCGTTCCTGGTGACCGCCAGCCACAACCCGGCCGGCTGGAACGGCCTGAAGGTCAAGTTCGGCGTGGCGGGCAGCATCCCGGCCGCGGTGGAGGCCGAGATCGAGGACCGGTACCTGGCGCTGGCCGAGTCCGGAACACCGGCTCCGGAGCCGGGCGCCGCACCGGCACCCGGCCCGGCCCGGCCGGTGATCGAGGCGCACCTGGCCCGGGTGCTGGCCCGGGTCGGCACCGGGCCGGGCCGGCCCTGGCACGTGGTGGTGGACGGCCTGCACGGCATCGCGGGGGCAGCCATGGTCCGGCTGGCCGAGCTGCTCGGCTGGACGGTGACCGCGATCGGCTGCGACCCCCGGCCGGACTTCGGCGGCCTGGTGCCGGACCCGTCGCTACCCGCGTCCCGGCATCGGGTCAGCGCGGCAGTGCCGGCGCTGGCGGCCGACTTCGGCATCGTGCTGGACGGCGACGGCGACCGGGTCTTCCTGCTCGGCCCGGACGGCGGGGTGCTGGGCGCCGGCGAGCTGTACGCGCTGCTGCTGGAGCAGCTGTACCGCAGCCGGCCCACCTTGCCCGGCCGGGACATCGCGGTGACCTCGACCACCGCCAGCCTGCCCGGCCGGATCGCCGCCGAGCACGGCGGCGAGGTGCTGGTCACCGGGGTGGGCTTCAAGCACATGGCCGAGCTGCTGGCCGGCGGGCGGATCTGCGCGGCCGGCGGCAATGTCGGCGACCTGGCCTTCGCCCCGTTCGGCGCCGACCGGGATCCGTCGGTGGCCGTCGCCCTGCTGGCCCGGTTGCTGGCCGACACCGGCCAGAGCCTGGCGGAGGCCGTCCGGCTGCTGCGCGAGCGGTACGGGCGCCGGCACTACCTGGAGACCTCGGTCGGCTGCCCGGCCGGCGCGCTGGACCTCCCCGCCGTCGCCACCGGGCTGCTGGCGGCCACCGGCCTGGACCTCGCGGTGCTCTCGACGCAGCGGGTGGACGGTGTCCGGCTGGCCCTGCCCGACCGGCAGTGGCTGTCGGTGCGCCGGTCCAGCACCGAGAACCTGGTCCGGGCCTACGCCGAGTTCGCCGGGCCGGTGCTGACCGAGGCGGCGCTGCGCGACGCGCTGCAGGCAGCGGTGCACCAGGCCGCCCTGGCCCCGTCCCCCTAGCCATCCCCAGCCACACCTTTCCCAGCGAACCGAGGAGCGACATGGAACCACCCGTACTTGCGATCATCGGCGGCACCGGCTTCTACAAGTTCCTGGAACCGGTCTCCGAGGTCAGCCCGCAGACCCCGTACGGCCCTACCAGCGCGCCGATCAGCCTGTCGCTGCTGGACGGCCGGCCGGTGGCGTTTCTGCCCCGGCACGGCCGCGACCACGAGTACCTGCCGCACGAGATCCCGTACCGGGCCAACCTGTGGGCGTTCCGGGAGCTCGGGGTGCGCCAGATCCTCGGGCTGAACACGGTGGGCAGCCTGCAGACCGAGTACCGCCGCGGCGACCTGGTGCTGGTGGACCAGTTCATCGACCGCACCAGCGGCCGGATCGACACCTTCTTCGGCAAGGACTCCCCGGAGAAGGGCTCCGCCCACATCAGCTCGGCCTACCCGTACTGCCTGCGGATGCGGGACCTGGCCAAGGGCGCGCTGACCGGCATCGAGGGTGGCTTCCACGACGCCGCCACGGTGGTGGTCACCCAGGGCCCGCGGTTCGGCACGCTGGCCGAGAGCCGCTGGTACCGGTCGCAGGGCTGGCACGTGCTCAACATGACCCAGTACCCGGAGGTGGTGCTGGCCCGCGAGCAGGAGCTCTGCTACATGAACCTGTCCTACGTCACCGACTACGACGTGGCGCTGGCCGAGGTGGTGGGTGCCGAGGAGGAGGACACCGGCGTGGTCAGCCACGCCCGGGTGCTGCAGGCTTTCAGCGCCGACTCCGGACGCTTCGTCGAGGCCGTCACCCGGATCGTCAACGCGCTGCCGGCCGAGTTCGACTGCAGCTGCCGGCACGCCCTCGACGGCGCCAGGACCTAGCAGCGCCGAAGGGATCCCCATGCTCGCGGTGCCGGAGTACGGGCCGGCGGCCGGCAGCTGGTCCGGCGAGCTGGTGCTGCTGCGGCACGCCCAGACCGACTGCACGGTGGCGGGGACGTTCTGCGGCGAGCACGACCCGCCGCTGTCGCCGGCCGGCCGGCTGATGGCCGACCAGCTGGCCGACGCCGCGGGCCTTGCCGGCCTGGACCGGCTGGTGGTCAGCCCGGCCCGGCGCAGCGTGCAGACCGCCGCGCCGCTCGCCGGCCGGTACGGCCTCGTCGCCCGCCTCGAGCCCCGGCTGCGGGAGTTGCGCTTCGGGCAGTGGGAGGGCCGCCGGCCCGAGCAGGTCCACACCGAGCCCGACTACCGGCGCTGGTGCCGCGATCCGGCGCGGCACCCGCCGCCGGGCGGCGAGACCGGCCTGGCGGTGCTGGCCCGGGTGCTGGCCGTGGCCACCGAGGCGATGGCCGGCCGGGACGGGACGAAGGTCGCGCTGCTGACCCACAAGGCCCCGGTGCGGCTGCTGGTCTGCCACTTCCTGGGCCTGCCGCCGGCCGACTACCGCCGGGTCGGGCCGGTGGCGGTCTGCTCGGTCACCCGGATCGCCTTCGACGGCGGCCGGCCCCGGCTGGTCGAGCTGGGCGGTGTCGAGCACCTGGCGCCGCACTGGCAGGCCGCGCCGGACCAAGCTGGCTGAGCCGGCTGACCTCCCTCGGCAGTTGTGTCCCGGGCGAGGTATGTTGACCGGTTCGCCGGTTTCTTCTTCTAGCGAAAGGATCCTTCCGCCGTGCCAGCTCCCCAGCACAGCAGCTATGACCTGATCATCGTCGGCGGCGGGGTGGCCGGCTGCGTGCTGGCCGCGGCGGCCAGGCAGCTGCCAGGGTTGTCGGTGCTGCTGATCGAGGCCGGTCCGGACTACGGCCCGGACCGCGACGGCTGGCCGGCCGGCATCCTGGACGCCCGCGAGCTGCCCCGCGACGACCTGTGGAACCCGGCCGCGCCGCCGAACACCTGGTGCGGCAGGGTGCTCGGCGGCAGCTCCTGCATCAACGGCTGCTGGCACACCTGGGGTTCGGACGCCGACTACGACGAGTGGGCCGAGCTCGCCGGCACGCCGGCCCTGACCGCGGCGGCGCTCGAGCCGTACCGCGGCGCCGCGCTGGATCGGTTGCGGGTCCGTCCGGTGGCCGAGGAGGAGATCTCGGCGTTCTCCGCGGCCGGGGTGAGCGGCGCGCAGCGGCTGGGCTATCCGTTCGTCGAGGACCTGGCCGCCCGGACGGCCGGCGCCGGGGTCGGCATGCCCCCGATCAACGCGGTCGGCGACCTGCGCTGGAACGCCGCCTTCGGCTACCTCGACGGCCCCCGGGACGGGAAGGGGCTGGACATCCTGGCCGGCTCACAAGTGCAGCGGCTGGAGTTCAGCGGCGGCACCGTGACCGGCGTGCTGGTCAACCAGGACGGCGGGCTCCGGCGGTTCTCGGCCGGCACCGTGGTGCTCGCCGCCGGTGCCTTCGGCTCGCCGGCGGTGCTGATGCGCAGCGGCATCGGCGATCCGCGGCGGCTGGCGGCTGACGGGGTGAGCCCGGCGCACGAGCTGCCCGGCGTCGGGGCGAACCTGTCCGACCATCCCGGGGTGACGCTGCGGCTGGCGGCCTCGGACCGGCTGCGCGACGCGCTGGCCGAGATCGAGGGCCGCGGCAAGCTCTACGCCAGCCAGGTGGCGGTCAAGGCCGCCTCGTCGGTCTGCCCGGCCGGCCAGTGGGACCTGCACCTGCTGCCGACCGCCGGCGCGCCGCTGTTCGGCACCCCGGTGCCGGGCCAGTACGAGGTCGGCATCACCGCCTTCGGAATGAAGCAGCGGTCCCGGGGCACCGTCCGGCTGCGCGACGGCGAGCCGGTCCCCGACCAGAACTACCTCAGCGACCCGGACGGCACCGACCTGCAGGTGCTGGCCGACGGCGTGGAGCTGGCCCGGGAGCTGGCCGGCACCCCGGAGCTGGCGGGTCTGGCCACGGTGGTCGAGGTGCCCGACCTCACCGACCGCAGCCCGGCGGGGCTGGCCCGGGTGCGGACGACGTTGGGCACCTACTGGCACCCGGTGGGGACCTGCGCGCTGGGCCCCGACCCGGCGCAGGGGGCGGTGGTGGACGGCCGGGGCCGGGTGCACGGCTTCGACAACCTGGTGATCGCCGACGCCTCGGTGCTGCCCAGCACGCCGCGGGCCAACACCCAGCTCAGCGTGCTGGCGGTGGCCTCGGCGCTGGCCGGCCCGCTGGTCGCCGGGCTGCGGTGACCGCGCCGGTGCAGGCCCATCCGGGGCTCGCCAGCTACCGCGCGTGCCTGGCCCAGCCGCACGCGCTGGCCCTGATCGGCTCCAACCTGCTGGGCCGGGTGCCCAACGGGATGGCGACGCTGTCCATCGTGCTGTTCCTGCGCGCGCACGGCCGCTCGTTCGCCGAGGTGGGGGTGGTGATCGCCACCTTCGCGCTGGCCTCGGCGGTGGGCGGCCCGGCGTTGGGACGGGCCATCGACCGGACCGGCCAGGTGCTGGTGCTCACGGTCGCCGGCTTCGGCTCGGCCGCCGGTTTCTGCCTGCTCGCCGCCGCCGGGGACGCCGACCTGCGCTACCCGATGGCCTGCGTGCTGCTGGCGGGCCTGCTCTCGCCGCCGTTGGAGCCGGCGCTGCGCAGCCTGTGGTCGGTGGTGCTGCCGGACCGGGCGCTGGTCGAGGTCGCCTACGCGCTGGACACCTCGCTGCAGGAGCTGCTCTACATCCTCGGGCCGTTCCTGGCCGCGGTGCTGTTCGCCACCGTCGCCCCCGAGGTGGCGCTGTACGTGCTGAGCGCGACCATGCTGGTCGGCACCCTGGTGTTCGTCAGCCGGGAGCCGGTCCGGCACTGGCGGCCACCGGCCCACACCCCGCACTGGGCCGGGGCGCTGCGGTCCCGGACGGTGGTGGTGATCCTGGGCAGCATGTTCTGGGTAGGCAGCTCGCTGGGCGTGCTCAACGTCGTGGTGGTCGCCTACGCCGAGCAGGCCGGCTCGTCCTCCTACTCCGGGGGCCTGCTGGGCACCGCCTCGTTGGGCGGGCTGGTCGGCGGCCTGCTCTACGGCAGCCGGCGCTGGCAGGGCAGCGCGGTGCTGCGGCTGCGCTGGCTGCTGGCCGCGATGGTGGTGGGCTACCTGCCGCTGGCGCTGACCCCGCGGCCGGTCTGGATGTTCGGCCTGCTGTTCGGAGCCGGCTTCTTCCTGGCGCCGATCCTGGCCTGCGGGTTCGTGCTGATCGCCGACGCCGCGCCGGCCGGCACCGTGACCGAGGCCTTCGCCTGGGTCACCACGCTGTTCCTGGCCGGCAGCGCACTCGGCTCCTCGATCGCCGGGCTGAGCGTCGGCGGCGGGCCGGGGGTGCGCGGCTCGTTCCTGCTGACGGCCGGCTGCGCGGTGCTCGCACTGGCGGTGGCGCTGCTGGCGTTCGCGCGGGCCGAGCCCGCCGCCGGGTAGCGTGGCCGCCGTGCTGAGCGGCCCGCAACTCGCCTTCGTCACCGAGGAGATCAGGCGGGTGGCCGGCGAGCTGATCGTGCCCCGGTTCGGCCGGCTCGCCGAGGCCGACGTGCTGGAGAAGGCACCGGGCGACCTGGTGACTATCGCCGACCACGACGCCGAGCGGGCGCTGGGCCGGCTGCTGCTCGAGCTGCTGCCGGGCTCGGTGGTGGTCGGCGAGGAGGCGGTGGCCGCCGACCCCGCCGTGCTGGACGCGCTGCACGGCCCGGCGCCAGTGTGGATCGTCGACCCGATCGACGGCACCGAGGCGTTCGCCACCGGCAGCCCGCGGTTCGCCACCCTGGTCGCCCTGGCCCAGGGCGGCCGGCTGCTGGCGTCCTGGACGGTGGCGCCGCTGCTGGAGCTGACCGCGACCGCGGTGGCCGGCCAGGGCGCCTACCTCAACTCCCAGCGGCTCCGGGTGGCCCGGCCGCCGGCCGGGCTGCGCGGCCTGGACGTGGCGCTGCCGCAACCGCGCTGGTGGGGGGCCGAGGACCGCAGGCGGTTCAACGCGCTGTTCGGCACCGGCATCTCGCCGGCCTTCTTCGACACCTCCGGCCTGGTCTACCTGGAGCTGGCGGCCGGCCGCCGGTCGGCGATGCTGGTGAACTGGGAGCTGCCCTGGGACCACGCCGCCGGCCTGCTGCTGCATGCTGAGGCCGGCGGGCACACCGAGACGGCCGCGGGCACCCCGTTCGACCTGGCCGGCGGCAACCCGATGCCGGTGGCGGTGGCCCCGGACGCCGCGACCGCCCGGCAGTTGCTGGCCGCCTGCTCAGCGCAGCCCGGCGAGCCGGTCGAAGACCACGCCGGCCTCGGCTAGCTCCCGGTCCAGGTCGGCCACCGCCGCCCACCGCTCGGGGGTCAGCTCGGCGCCGGCGGCCCGGGCCGCCTGGTACAGCGAGGACAGGAAGTCCGGCCCCGCGGCATGCTGCTGGACCAGCCGGTAGGCCTGCCGCCGGTCCAGGCCGGCCTCCAGCAGCACGTCCAGCGCGGCGGCGCTGAACACCACCTCGCCGGCGGCGTCGAGGGTGGCACGCATCCGGTCGGCGTCCACCACCAGGCCGGTGACCAGGTCGGCGGTGCTGGCCAGCAGGTGCTCGGTGATCGCCGCGGCGTCCGGCAGGCAGATCCGCTCCACCGAGGAGTGCGAGATGTCGCGCTCGTGCCAGAGCGCCACCCCCTCCAGCACCGGGGTGACGTAGCCGCGCACCACCCGGGCCAGGCCGCAGATCTTCTCGGCGGTGACCGGGTTGCGCTTGTGCGGCATCGCCGAGGAGCCGGCCTGGCCCGGCGCGAAGGGCTCGGCGAGCTCGGCCAGCTCCGAGCGGGCGCCGTGCCGCACCTCCAGCGCGACCGCCTCGCAGATCCCGGCGAGCAGCGCCAGGCACCAGGTCCAGTGCGCGATCGAGTCCCGCAGCACCACCTGGGTGGCGGCCGGGCCGGTCCGCAAGCCCAGGCCGGCCGCGACCCGTTGCTCGATCCCGGGACCGAGCCCGGCGTAGCTGCCGACCGGGCCCGCCACCTTGGCCACCGCCACCGCGTCCCGGGCCTCGGCCAGCCGGTCCCGGCAGCGGGCCGCCCCGAACGCCAGGTCGGCCACCCGCAAGCCCCAGACGGTGGGCGCGGCGTGCCGGCCGTGGGTACGCCCGACCCGGACGGTGTGCCGGTGGGCCAGGGCGTGCTCGCGCAGCACGGCCACCAGCCGATCGGCGGCAGCCACCAGCAGGTCGCCGGCCCGGGCCAGCCGCAGCCCGGTGGCGGTGTCGACGATGTCGGAACTGGTCACCCCGCGGTGCACCCAGCCGGCGGCGGCCGGCGGCATGCCGGCGGTCCAGGCGTGCACGAAGGCCACCACGTCGTGCCGGGTCCGGCGTTCCTCCTCTGCGACCTGCTCCGGCGTGGGAGCGGGGACGGCGGCCGCCGCGGCCAGCGCCGCGGCGGGCGCCACGCCGGCGTGCACCCAGGCCTCCAGCACCGCCAGTTCCACCTCGCGCCACAGCTCGAAGGTGCACCGGTCGGAGAACAGCGCGGCCAGCTCGGGGCTGGTGTAGCGGTCCAGCACGGGCGGCTCAGCCGGCCGGGGAGGCGCCGGCCAGCATCGGCACCAGCTCGGAGCCGGCCGGGACCAGGATGTCGCTGTCCCGCGGGCCCTTGGTGACCCCGCCGATCGGCACCCCGAGGTAGTCGGCGACGAAGTCGATCAGCTCGCGAGCCTGCACCGGCAGCTGGGAGTAGCTGTGCAGGCCGGTGGTGTCGGACTTCCAGCCGGGGAAGTAGCGGTAGACCGGGGTGCACTCCATCAGCACCTGGTGCTCCGGCTCGAAGTGCGCCTCGATCACGCCGTTGCGCTGGTAGGCGATGCACACCCCGATCTCGTCGAAGTCGTCGAGGACGTCGAGCTTGGTCAGCACCACGCTGGTGTACCGGTTCAGCCCGACCGCCCAGTGCGCGTGCACCAGGTCCAGCCAGCCGCAGCGCCGCGGCCGTCCGGTGGTGGTGCCCACCTCGGCGCCGAGCCGGCGCAGCCGGTCGGCCAGCGGGCCGTGGTCCTCGGAGACGAACGCGCCGTTGCCGACCATGGTCTGGTAGAGCTTGAGCACCCCGACCCGCCGGGTCACGCTGCTCAGGTCCACCCCGCTGCCGCTGCCGACGGAGTAGATCGCGGTCGGCGAGGTGGTGACGTAGGGGTAGATGCCGTGCTCGAGGTCGATCAGCGGCCCCTGGGCGCCTTCGAAGAGCACCGAGTAGCCGGCCGCCACCGCGGTGCTGATCAGCCGGTGCGAGTCGGTGGCCAGCGACAGCAGCAGCTCGCGGTAGCCGGCGAGCCAGTCCAGGTTGCGGGCCAGCTCGGACTGCTCGAGGTTGAAGAACTGCACGTTGGCCCTCAGCCGCTGCTCGACCAGGTCGAGGTCGGCGACGTCGCCGACCCGGATCCCGATCCGGTTGACCTTGCTGACGTTGGCCGGGCCGATGCCGCGCTGGGTGGTGCCGATCTCGTGGGCGGACTGCCGCTTGAGGTCCTCCTGGTAGCCGTCCACCAGCCGGTGCAGCGGCAGCACCAGGTGCGCCCGGGAGCTGACCAGCACCCGGCCGGCGATGTCGGGCACCAGGGCCGAGAACGCCGCCAGCTCGTCGGAGAGCCGTTCCGGATTGACCAGCACGCCGTTGCCCAGCACCCCGATGCAGCCCGGGTGGCGCAGCCCGGACGGCACGATGTGGTTCTTGATCACCACGTCCCGGCCGTCGGCGCCGGTGTAGACCGTGGTGTGGCCGGCGTTGTCGCCGCCCTGGGTCCGCACGACCAGCTGGTGGCTGGGGCCCAACCGGTCGACCATGGCGCCCTTGCCGCCGTCGCCCTGCTGCAGGTCGCCGATCCAGGTGACGTACTGCACCGGCGGGACCGCGATGTTCAGGGCGGCGAGCTTGGCCAGCGTCTCGTCCAGCCGGGCCTGCCGGAGCTGGCGGACGCCGTGCAGCGACAGGTTCGCGGGGGCATACCCGGCGGGTGGAGCAGCGGCGGGTGGAGCGGCTGCTGGGGCGGCAACGGTGTTCACACGACTTCCCCACTAGTGCCTCGGCCGAGGTACGCGGTGCGCTTCGCACGGGGCCGCGGCACTACCGACGCTGGGCGCGAAGCGTCCACAGCATCGCATATAAGGTGTGTACCGTCTATAAACGTCTGGAGTTAATAAATAGGGCAGAAGTTGGAGTAGCCTGCGCTCGGGACGGGTCAGTCCCGCGCCGTGCCGGCCAGCCGCAGTGCCGGCCAGATCTCGTCCACCGTGTCGGCGAAGTGCACCAGCGCCGCGTCCCGCGCGGTCAGGAATCCCTCGGCGACGCCGTGGCCGAGCAGGTTGCGCAGCGGCGTGTAGTACCCGCCGATGTTGAGCACCACCAGCGGCTTGTGCTGCAGGCCGAGCTGCGCCCAGGTCAGCGTCTCGAACATCTCCTCCAGGGTGCCGAGCCCGCCGGGCAGCACCACGAAGGCGTCGGCCAGCTCGTGCATCAACGCCTTGCGCTCGTGCATGGTGGCCACCACCCGCAGGTCGCTGAGGTCGAGGCGGCCGTACTCGCGCTCCATCAGGGCCTGCGGGATCACCCCGATCACCTCGCCGCCGGCCGCCAGCGCGCCGTCGGACACCGCGCCCATCACGCCGACCCCGCCGGCGCCGTAGACCAGCCCGATGCCGCGCCGGCCGAGCTCGCCGCCGAGCAGGTAGGCCTGTGCCACGTACTCCGGGGACGCCCCGGCACTGGCCCCGCAAAACACGCAGATCCGATATGTCGCCACCGCCGCATCCTGCCAGTCCCGGGCCGGACGCACCAAGCCCGGTCCCGGCCGAAAGGACGTGCCGGCCTGAGGCGCCGGTCACGGCGGGAATGCCGTCCCGACGTCCGGCCGTTGTCCTTGAGCGTGACCCCGCCTGCCTCCTCCGCCGTCCAGCTCCGCAATTCCGGGCCGGCCGGCACGGACCGGCGGCACGAGCCGCACCGCGGCCTGATCCTGGCCGCCCTGGTGCTCACCGCGCTCACCATGCGGATCGCGGTGACCAGCGTCGGCGCGCTGCTGACCGACATCGAGCAGGGCCTGCACGCCTCGTCCTCGGTCGCCGGGGTGCTGACCACGCTGCCGGTGATCGCATTCGCGGGCATCGGCTTCCTGGGCCCGCGGCTGGCGCACCGGTTCGGCGAGCACCGGCTGGTGACAGCGGCGCTGCTGGCCGCCACCGCCGGCCTGGTGCTGCGGGCGGTGGCCGGCAGCGTCTGGCTGTTCGCGGTGCTGAGCATGCTGGCCCTGACCGGCGGCGCGATCGCCAACGTGCTGATGCCGTCGCTGGTCAAGAAGCACTTCCCGGACCGGATCGGGACGATGACGGCGGTGTACACCACCGTGCTGGCGCTCGGCATCACCGCCGCCGCCGGGCTGTCCGCGCCGCTGGCCGACCTGGGCGGGCACAACTGGCGGTTCGGCATCGGCGCGTGGGCCGCGCTGACCGCGGTCGCGGTGCTGCCCTGGCTGCCCACGCTGGCCGGCGACCGCCCGGAGCGCGCCGAGCTGCCGGACCGGGTGCCGCTGGGCCGGCTGCTGCACAGCAAGCTGGCCTGGGCGCTGACCCTGATGTTCGCCACCCAGTCCTTCCAGGCCTACATCGCCTTCGGCTGGTTCACCGACTTCTTCCGCGACCACCACCTCTCCGCGGGCCGGGCCGGGCTGCTGGTGGCCTTCTACTCGGCGCTGTCCATTCCGGTGTCGATGGTGATCCCGGCGCTGGCGGTGCGCGGCCAGCGGCTGATCGTGCTCGGGCTGGCGCTGGCCAGCGCGGTGTCCTACCTGGGCATGCTGGCGGCACCGGTCGGCGGCGCCTGGCTGTGGATGCTGCTCGGCGGGGTCGGCAGCGGGATGTTCCCGCTCAGCCTGACCATGATCGGGCTGCGCTCCCGCGAGCTGGCCACCACCACGGCGCTGTCGGCGTTCGTCCAGGGCATCGGCTACCTGCTGGCCGGCACCGGCCCGCTGCTGGTCGGCGTGCTGCTCGGCGTCTCCGGCAGCTGGACCTGGCCGCTGGTGCTGCTGATGCTCGCGCTGCTCTGCTCGGCGGCCACCGGCTGGTACGCCGGACGTCCGGAGTTCGTCGACGACCAGCTGCGCCCGGCCGGCGGTCAGTAGGCCCGCAGTCCCAGCCGGATCGCGATCGCCACTCCCAGGGTCGCGATCAGCAGCCGCAGCGGCCCGGCCGGCAGCCGGCGGACCACCATCGGCGCCAGCAGGCCGCCGGCGAAGAAGCCGATCGCCAGCGGCAGCGCCGCCAGCCACCGGACGTCGGCGAAGAAGGCGAAGCCCAGTGCCGCGATGCCGTTGGCCAGCGCCAGCACCGCGTTCTTGATCGCGTTGCTGACCGGCAGCGAGTCGGGAGTGGCGTTCAGCAGCAGGGCGAGCAGCAGCACGCCGGAGGCGGCGCCGAAGTAGCCGCCGTACACCGACACCCCGAACACCCCGGCCACCACCCAGCGGGCGTCGGAGCCGGTGGTGTGCCGCGGCGCCCGCGGCCGCGGGATCAGCACGCACGCCGAGGCGGCGCCGATCAGGACCGGCACCACCTTCTCGAAGGTGCCGGCCGGGGTGAGCAGCAACAGCACCGCCCCGAGCGCGCCGCCCAGCGTGCCGGCCACCCCGAGCACCCGCATCCGCCGGCCCTGGCCGCGCAGCTCCGGCCGGGCGCCGAGGGAGGATCCCGCGCCGCTGAAGACCAGTGCCACCGAGTTGGTGACGTTGGCGGCCACCGGCGGCAGGCCCGCGGCCAGCAACGCCGGGTAGCTGATCACCGAGGCCAGCCCCGCCGTGCCGCCGGCCAGCCCGGCGGCGGCACCGGCCAGCAGCAGCAGCGCGAACTCGGTCGAGGACACGGCTGCTCAGCCCCGCCGCCGGCTGCGGGACAATTGCTGCCCATGGCAGCCAAGCGCAGCGCCGGACTGCTGCTGTTCCGCCGGCAACCGCACCTCGAAGTGCTGATCGGTCACCTGGGCGGGCCGCTGTGGAGCCGGCGCGACAGTGCCGCCTGGTCGATCCCGAAGGGCGAGTACGGCCCGGACGAGACGCCGCTGCAGGCCGCCCGGCGGGAGTTCACCGAGGAGCTGGGCCTGCCGGTGCCCGAGGGTGAGCTCGTCGAGCTGGGCACCGTGACCCAGAGCGGCGGCAAGCAGGTCACCGCCTGGGCGCTCGAGGCCGAGGTGGACCTCGATGCGGTGGTGCTGGGCACCTTCGAGATGGAGTGGCCGCGCGGGTCGGGACGCATCCAGCGCTTTCCCGAGCTGGACCGGCTGGCCTGGTGCACGCCGGAGCAGGCCGCCGAACGCCTGATCACCAGCCAGCGGCAGTTCCTGGAGCGGTTGGCCGAGCACCTGCTCAGGCCGCCCCGGGCTGCTGGATCTCCTCGGTAGCCGGCCGGCCGGCACCGCCTGCCGGCAACCGCCGGGAGTGTTCCGGCGGGTCGCCCTGCCGGACGGCCACCGACCGGGCGGGAGCAGCCAGGGCCGGGTCGAGCCGGCGCAGCACCAGCGCGCCGAGTGCCGCCGCCAGCAGGCAGGCCGCCGCGCCCAGCGCGAGACCGGCCCGGCCGCCGAACTGCTCGCTCACCGCGCCCGCGATCGGGCCGCCGATCGGCGTGGAGCCGAGGAAGGCCACCGCCCACAGCGCCATCACCCGACCGCGCATGCCGGGCGAGGAGGCCAGCTGCAGGCTGGAGTTGCCCTTGGCCAGGAAGCCGACGCTGGCCGCGCCCACCAGGGTCAGGGCGAGCAGTTCCAGCGGCAGCGTCGGGGCCAGGGCGGCCGCCGCGATCACCGCTCCGAACACCGCCGCGGATCGCACCAGCGCCCGGATGCCGACCTGGCCGCGGGCCGCCACCCACAGCCCGCCGACCACCGCGCCCAGGCCCATCGCCGCGGTCATGAAGCCGTACACCTGCGCGCCGCCGCCGAAGGTCTCCTTGGCCACGATCGGCAGGGTCACCGAGAACTCGTAGGCCAGGCACCCGATCAGTCCCATCATGGCCAGCGGCACGGCCAGCTCCGGGGTCCGCCGGACGTAGCTCAGGCCCTCGCGCAGCTGGCCGCGGGCCCGGCTGGCCGGCGGCGCGGGCTGCAGCGCGGCGGTGTCCAGGGTGGCCAGCGAGAATACCACCGCGACGAAGCTGGCGGCGTTGATCAGGAAGCACACCCCGGTGCCGCCGGTGGCGATGATCAGGCCGGCCACCGCCGGGCCGACCGCCCGGGCGGCGTTGACCAGCACCGAGTTCAGGCTGACGGCGTTGCGCAGGTGGGCCGGGCCCACCATCTCCAGCACGAAGGCCTGCCGGGCCGGGTTCTCGAAGCAGTTGTTCAGCCCGAGCAGCACCGCCAGCAGGTAGACCTGCCACAGCCGCACCAGGCCCGAGACGGTGAGCAGGCCGAGCACCAGGGCCAGCAGCCCCATCATGGCCTGCAGGGCGATCATCAGCCGGCGCTTGTCCACCCGGTCGGCGACCACCCCGCCGTACGGCCCGAGCAGCAGCACCGGCAACGTCTGCAGCGCGACCACCAGGCCGAGCGCGGTGCCCGAGCCGGTCAGCTGCAGCACCAGCCAGGACTGCGCCACGGTCTGCATCCAGGTGCCGACCAGCGAGACGGCCTGGCCGGCGAAGTACCTGCGGAAGTTGGGATTGGCGAGGGAGGCAAAGGTCTGCCGGCTTGCTCCGGCGACCGAGGTCACCGGCCCGCCCGGGCCGGCTGCGGAGCGGGTTGGGGTGCCGGCCGGGTGAGGTGCTCGGCGAGTGTCTCCAGCGCGGGCAGGGCGGTCAGCAAGTTGGCCACCTGCTCGTCCGGCAGGCCCGCCAGCCGGGCGGCGAACAGCTGGCTGCGCTGGCGCCGCAGCCGCTGCTGCAGGGCCCGGCCGGCCGCGGTGGTCTGCACCCGGACGGCCCGCCGGTCGGCCTCGGAGGTGGCCCGCGACACCAGCCCGGACGCCTCCAGCTTGCCCAGCACCCGGGACAGCATGGTGGGGTTCAGCCCTTCGATGTCGGCCAGTTCGCCCAGGCCCAGCGGGCCCAGCCGGGCGATGGTGGCCAGTACCGACAGCTGGGTACGGGTCATTCCGTCACCGGACACCTGCCGGTCCACCTGCCGGGCGATCCGGCCCAGCGCGATCCGCAACCGGTCCACGTCCGCGCCGGCGAACCGCACCGGGCGCTCGTCCGCCACTTTCTGCATTGCCCCGCCGCCTTCTATTTACTTGCCTATCGGCAAGCATACTCCTCCTCGGAGGGAGTCGGCCAGGACCGTCGGTGCTCAGCGGCCGGGTGGCTCGGTGAGCACCGCGGCGAGCGAGTTCAGGCTGTCCACCAGCCGGTCGGTCGCCTCGATCACGGTGGCGGCCAGCTCCGGCGGCAGCGGGGCGTCCGGACGGGTGGCGGGGTCCAGCGCCCGGGTCAGCTCGGCGTGCAGGTCGCGCAGGCCGGCCGGGCAGGCCGGTCGCCGGCCGTCGCGCACCGCGCCGGCCAGTGCCTCGATCGCTGCCAGCGCCGCGTCCACCAGGGCCCGGAACTCGGGCACCGTGGCATAGCTCTCGCTGGCCCGCCGGGTGGCGTCCAGCGCGGTCAGCGCGTGCACCAGCCGGTGGCTGTGCGCCAGCACCGCGCTGCCGAGCTCCACCAGCCCCTGGGAGTCCACCGGCTCGGCACGCGCCCGGTCCAGCGACGCCTCGGCGCTCGACCGGGCCAGCCGGGCCTGGCTGCGGGTCGCCGACCGCCGCGCCGCACCAGCGCCGGCGTCCACGATCGCCTGCAGGTAGTCCCGGTAGGCCTGCAGCAGGTCGGCCAGCCGGGAGGCCAGCTGGCCGCGTTCCCAGCTCGGCCAGACCAGCGCCGCGGCCAGCGCGATGGCCCCGCCCAGCACGGTGTCGATCGACCGGTCCACCACGGTGCTGTGCGCGGAGAAGCCGGCCAGCGACAGCAGCAGCACCACCAGCCCGGCCAGGAACACCGACGTCCAGGCGAAGTTCGGCTGGCCGGCCAGCCGCACCCCGAAGAACAGCAGGCCCAGCAGCACGATGGTGCCCGGCTGCCAGTCGCCGAGCAGGTAGTGCAGCACCAGGCTGGTCAGCAACAGCCCGACCAGGGTGCCGACCACCCGCAGCAGCGAGCGCTGGAAGGTCGAGCCGAAGTCCGGGCGCAGCACCACCAGGATGGTCAGCGACACCCAGTAGCCGCGCTCCACGCCGGCCGCCCGGGTGAGCACGTCGGTCAGCGGCACCAGCACCGCCAGCCGGGCGGCGTGCCGCAGCGCCGGGGAGCTCAGGTGCAGGTTGGCGCGTACCACTCCGATCGGATCCCGCAACCGGATGCTGGCACCCGGCCGGCCGGCGTCCTCGTCCTGGCGGCCCTCGCCGGCACCGGTGCGGGCCGTCTCCACCATCGCCCGCAGCTGGCCGGCCAGGCTCGCGAGCCGGCTGGCCGCCGCCCGCTCGGTGAGCGATCCGCCGAGCGCCTGCCGGCCAGCACTGCCAGCACTGCCCAGCAGCTGGTCGGTGCGCTGGGCGTCGACCGGGCCACCGGCCTGCAGCGCGGCGGCGATGCTGCGCAGCACCGCGGCGGCGGTGCCCAGCTCGGCGCGGATCGCGGAGTCCGCCTCGGCCAGCCCGTCCTGGCGCAGCCGGTCGGCGTAGCCCGACAGCACCAGGATGTCCTGCCGGGCCCGCATCGCCTCGTCCAGCAGCACCCGGTAGGCCTCCACGCTCGGCCCGTGGTCGTGGCCGGCACCGCTGAGCACCGCCCGGGTGGCGGCGATGGCCTCGCCCAGCGGCGGGCTGGTGGCGGCGTCGATCGGCTGCTCGGCCAGCCCCGCCAACCGCCGGTAGAGCGCGGCCAGGGCCCGCCGCTCGGGACCGTGCCGGCCCAGCGGCCAGGCCGCGATCGCCAGCACCGCCTGCAGCGCACCGCCGGCGAAGACCAGCAGGCCGGTGTACACCGCGGCCAGCGGCTGCTGCGGCAGGTGGCCGAGCACCAGCGCGCAGGCGGTCGCCGCCACCCCCACCTGGGCGGCGCTGGGTCCGGCGGCCAGCAGCAGGCCGGCGGCGAACGCGCAGGCCGCCAGCAGCACCGCCGAGGCCAGCAGGCTGGTGCCGAACCCGGCGGCCAACCCGCCCGTGACGCCGGCGGCCAGCGCGGTGACCAGCATCCGGGCCAGCCGCAGCCGGTACGGGCCGGGCCGGTCGGCGAAGGCGGTCTGCAGCGCGCCGATGGCCGCCTGGACGCCGACCGCCGGGCTGCCGAGCGCGGCGGCCAGGGCCAGCGGCGCCAGCAGCCCCAGCGCGTTGCGGCCGGCGACCACCGGATCGGACTGGCTCAGGTCCAGCCGGGTGGCGTCGGCGTAGAACTGCCGCAGCGCGGCGCCGACCGCGCCGGCCGGAGTGTGCGGAGTACCGGGCGGGCCGGGTGCCGTCGCGGCAGGCGGATCGGTACGGGCCACCTCTCGACCGTAGCCAGCCGGCGGCCCGGAAGCAGCCGGGCACCGCGACCGCAGGGCGGCTGACCACACCGTCAGGATGTTCCTCAGCTGCCCGGGCGTCTTCTCCTCAGTGCTGCTTCAGCGGCAAGCTTCCGAACCGAGGGCCGGCCGGCGCCGCGGCGGGTCGGCCCTTCGGTTCTGGCCGGTTCAGCGCTCGGTGCCGTCGGGCTCCGGTGCCCATTCCATCCGGTACCGCAGCAGGGTGGGGCTGAACTCCACGCCGGCGGCCGCCGCCTGCGCCGCGGTCAGCAGGTCGGACTCCGGGTTGCCGTCCGGCCGGCTGAGCATCGCTTCCTCGGTCTCGATCCGCTGCGGCTCGGCGGTGTAGCCGCGTTCGGCGGCGGCCACCCGGCCGGAGTGCAGGACCGCTTCGAGAACGGACAGGTCGCCGGTGAACGGCACGGTGCCCTGGTAGGACCAGGCGGGAAGTTGCGTCATGCGGTCACTGTCTCACCTCGGACCCCGCCGGGCTCGGTATGCCCCGGCTTGTACGGTGGGTCGATGGCACTCAGCACAGGCGATCAGGTCAGCTGGAACACCTCGCAGGGCAAGACGCACGGGCGCACCGTGCAGAAGAAGACCGCGCCGTTCACCCACGACGGGCAGAAGTTCAACGCCTCCAAGGACGAGCCCTACTGGATCGTCGAGTCGGACAAGACCGGAGCGCGCGCGGCGCACAAGGAATCGTCGCTGGACCCGGCCTGACGGCGCGTTCGGCTTGTCGCATCCGGTAGTGCTCAGGCGCTGATCGGCAGCGGCGGACCCGGAGGCGTTTCCGGTCCCGGCGCCGGCCGCAGCGCAACGGCCGACGGCACCGGCTCGAGCACGGCGCGCAGCGGTGCGGCCGAGGGCCGCAGCGAGCGCAACAGCCCGGCTGGGTCGGCGCTCTTGGCGACGGTGGTACCCATCAGCACGCCGTCGGCACCGGCCCGGGCGGCGGCATCGATGTCGGCCCGGCCGCTCACCGTGCTCTCCAGCACCACCCACACGTGCCGCGGAACCAGGCTGGCCAGCACCTGGCCGTACCCGGCGCTGCGGCTCTCCAACCGCAGCGCGGCAAGCCCGCGGCAGTTGATGCTGATCGCGTTTGCCCCGAGCGCCACAGCCCGTTCCAGCTGCAGGGAGTCGGTGACGCTGACCACCACCTCCAGGCCGAGCTGTTCGGCACGGGCCTTCTGGGCGGTGAACAGCACCGGGTCGACGAAGCTGCTCAGCGCCAGCTGCACCGCGTCGAAGCCGGCCTCGGCGGACTCGTCCATCTGCTCGACGGTGGTGAAGAACTCCTTGCGCATCAACGGAACATCGGCCAGCGCCCGGATCCGCCGGGCGGTGGAGATGCTGCCGTCGAAGTAGACCGGATCGGTCGGGGTGGACAGCGCATCGACCCCGCCGGCGACCAGCGACCGGACGTAGGGCTCCAGCCGCTCGCTGGAGATCAGCTCGCCGTCGCGGGGTGATCGGCACTTGACATCGACCATCAGCGCCGGTGCGCCGTGCCACCGGGCGGTGGCCAGGACCTGGTACAGACTGCAGCTGGGCATCCGTCGCCTCCTGGTGCTCATCCGGCCGCCCACATGTCGGGCGGCCGGTGACGACAGCAGCAAGCGTGCCTCGGTGTGACCGCAGTAACTTCTCACCGGCTGCCTAACCTTGCGCCCGGACGCGATCGGCGGCCAGGACGCGCAGGTTCGCGTCCCGGCCGCCGAAGCCACTACCGGATGGATCTCCTACCAGCCGAGGCCGTTGCCGGCCGCAGCCGTTACAGGGTGGTGCGCCAGATCCCCCGTCCGTAGGTGGCGGCGTAGAGGTTGCCGTCCGGACCGGCCACCAGCTTGGTGGCGATGGTGGCCGGCACCGCGTCCCGCGACCAGGACGGCGAGCCGCTCCGCAGCGAGGTCAGGGTGGTCTCGACAACGCCGAGGTCGGTACCCATCACCACCCGGCCGGACGAGGTGATCAGCAGGTAGTCACCGGGGATGTCGGGCAGGTTGCCGCTGACATCGGTCCAGCTGGCCTGCTCGTTGCCGGCCGCGTCGACGGTGCCGGTGGCGGTCACCTTCCACAGGTGGCCGGTGCCGGCTGCGAAGCTGCCCGGCCCGTCGGTCCAGGTGCGGGAGTAGCCGCCGAACACCACGTACGCGCTGGCCGGGTCGGCCGGGTCCGGGGTGACCCCGGTGATCATCCGCAGCGGGACGTTCGAGGGCATCGCGACCTGGTGGTAACCACTGCCGCCCACGTTGGACAGCAGCCCGCGGTTGAACGTGCTGCCCGGGTTGCAGGCGCCGCACCAGCCGGCCCACACGGTGTGGTTGCGGCTGGCCAGCGAGGTGATCGAGTGGCCCGCGCCGCTGTCGGCTGCCTGCGTCCAGTCGTCGCCGCTGGTCGAGGCCCAGGTCTTGGTGTTCACCCAGACGAACTCGCCGCCGGCCACCCAGGTGCCCGGGTCGGTCTGGTCGGCGCTGAACGGCGCGATGAACCGGGCCAGCGGATCCTCCGGATCGATGTCGATGATCGCGCTGTCCGAGCTGGGGCTGCCGTCGGCCTTGCCGCAGTTGAGCGTCATCTGCAGCGTCAGGTTGGTGTACTCGCCGACGGTGCGGCAGCCGTTGTTCGGGTCGACGAGCTGGTCGCCACCGTCACCGCCGAACGGCGAGACCAGGCCGGAATTGGTCGAGTCCAGCAGCGAAACGCCGTTGTCCTGCAGGCCGCCCCAGACCTGGACCGAGCCCGGCGCGGCACCCGGCTGGACGTTCTTGCCGACCGCGACCGAGTAGTACTGCAGGGCATCGAGCTGGCCCGAGCGGGACAGCGAGGTCCACGACGTGGTGCCCTGAGCTATCGACCGGCGGTACACGCCGCCGTCGTTGCCGACGAACACCTGGCCGGCCGAGGAGCCGGTGCCGAAGGCGATGGTGTGCTGGTCGGAGTGGATCACGTTGCCGTCGCAGGTGTTCTGCGAGTCCAGGTAGCTCCAGCAGGCGAAGCCGAAGTTCCAGTACCGCCCGATGGTGTTCCAGCTCAGGCCGCCGTCCCAGCTCTCGTAGACCTCTTCCAGGCCGAGGTAGACGTGGTTGGGATTGGCCGGGTCGACACCGACGAACTGGTTGTACCAGGCCTGCACGCCGGGCTGGTAGCCGCCGCCGATCCGCTGCTTGCGCTCGGCCGAGCCGCTCTGTGCCAGCACCGAGGTGTTGGCGATCTGGTCGTAGGGGCCGGCCACCGCGCCGGTACGCGAGACGTAGACGCCAGCCAGTGCGCTGGCCGCGCCGGCGTTGAGCTGGGCCGGCGATTCCAGCACCACGTAGAGCTGGGAACCGTCGGCGGCGTAGCCGAAGGTGGCGTTGCCGACGTCCTTGGGGTTGATGGCGCCGGTCGGGTTGATCTTGGTCCAGCTGGTGCCCGCGTTGGTGGACAGGTAGAAGCCGTTGTAGGCGGCTCCGCTGCGCCAGGCGACGTTGGCCAGGATGGTTTGGCCATTGGTGCCGGGCTGCACGGCCACGTCGTTGGCGATGTCCCAGTAGCTGGAGTTCACGTCGGCGCAGCTGGTCTGCCCGCTGCGGCACGGCGCGAGGATGCTGCTCCAGGCGGTGCTGGCGCCGCCGCTGAGCGGGTGCGAGTAGACCCCGCGGGAGGCCGCCACGAACACCTTGTTGCTGGGCGCGTCGAAGACCAGCTTGCGGATCACCTGGCTCTCCAGCTCGGTACCACCGATCCGGTTGGCCGGGGTGAAGCTCGAGCTGTCCGGGCTGGCCAGCCGGTACACGCCGGTGCCGACATAGGTGGACGAGCCGGTGGTGCCGTCACCGGTGGCCAGCCACAGCGCGCCGTCCGGAGCGACCGCGAGGTAGCCGACCGACTGGGTGGGCAGCGTGTCACTGATCGGCGTCCAGTGGGTGCCGCCGTCGCAGGAGCGCGACACACCGCCACCGGCTGCCCCGGCGAACACGCAGGCGTTGTCCACCGCTAGGCCCTGGATGCGGCCGGTGACGTAGCCGGCGCCCCCGCTGGAGTTGGACGCGCTCGGATCGCGGTAGCGCGGATCGTCTGCGTTGTACGGCGTCCTGGTCAGCTCGGTCCAGGACCCGGCGGCTGCCGGCAGGCCAGACAGTTGGGCGTAGGCGGCCGAGTAGGCCCCGGGGGCCACCAGGCCGGTGGGCGCGGTGCGAGCGGCATCCATCTCGCCGAAGCGCGCCATCAGTTCGGCGGACTCGCTGTCGGTGTCGGCGCCGGAGTCGGCGGCGTGGGCCGGAACTCCCACTCCGAGAACGACGCTGCTGGCCAGGGCGGCGATCGCCGCCAGGCTTCGCCGGCGCAGGGACCGGGCATGGTTCATTCAGTGCCTCCAGTGCGGCTGGGATTTCTCGGCCGAATGCCGATATCGCGCCGAATGGTGCCGGTAATTGTGTGTGACCTACGTGAATTCACATAATTATCGGTAAATTCACATTTTCGGTGCCTGCGCGGAGGCGGAATTACCGTGTCACCGGATGGCTGCGCCCAGCCCGGAAGGATTCAGCCGCTGGCTGTCGGCTGGCCGGCCCGGCCGGCAGCCTCCGCGACGAGCTGCTTGCGCCGGCGCAGGAAGGCCCGGGCCTGCCCGAGGGCGAGCAGTGCCACCGGGCGCTCGCCGCGCCGGTAGACCGCCAGGAAGTCGAGGTCGGCCACCGAGCCCTCCTCGACCTTGACCGAGTCGGCGCCCGCGGGGAGCCCGGCCAGTTGCAGCGTCCGGCCGTACTGGTCGGACCAGACGTAGGGCGGCCGGTCCGCGATCAGATCGCGCCCGCCGGACAGCAGCGCGCTCACCGCGATCGGTGCCCGCTCGCGGGCGGCGGTCCAGTGCTCCAGCCGGTAGTAGCCGCCCAGCTCGGGGGAATACCAGCTGGCGCAGTCACCGACCGCGACCACCGTGGAAATGCCGGTCTGGCCGTAGGCGTCGCAGCGCACCCCGCCCGGGGCGTCCAGGCTGGAGCCCGCCAGCCACTCCACGTTGGGCTGGACGCCCACTCCGACCAGCACCACATCGGCGGGAATCAGCCGCCCGTCGGCGAGCTCGACCCCTTCCATCTGGACGGAACCCACCAGCCGGCTGACCCCGACGCCGCACAGCAACCGGACGCCGTGCGCGGCGTGCAGGCCCGCGAGGACCGCCCCGAACTCCTCGCCCAGCACGGCGGCCAGCGGGGTGGGCAGGGCTTCCACGACGGTGACGTCCACGCCCAGGCCGCGCGCGGTGGAGGCCACCTCGGCGCCGATGAAGCCGGCTCCGACGACCACCAGCTGGGCACCGGGCCGCAGCCGGTCGCGCAGCGCCCGGGCGTCGGCGAGGGTGCGCAGGGTATGCACGCCGGCCGGCGGGTCGGGCCACGGCTGGCGGGGCCGGGCGCCGGTGGCCAGAACCACCGCGTCCACCGTCAGGTCGGTGCCGTCGGACAGCGACACGCTGCGGTCGGCCGGCCGCAGCCCGGTGGCGCTGACCCCCAGCCGCCAGTCGGCGTCGAGGGTCTCGCCGTCGCGCAGCAGCCGGATGTCAGCCTCGTCCGCCTCGCCGGCCAGCAGCGTCTTCGACAGCGGCGGCCGGTCGTAGGGCTGCTCGGCCTCGTCGCCGACGATCACCAGCTCGCCGTCGTAGCCCTGCTTGCGCAACGCCCGGGCGGCCGACACGCCGGCCAGCGAGGCGCCGACGACGGCGATCCGCCTCACGACGCGCGCGGTTGGTCCGACCGTGCCGCGGGCGCGCCGGTGAGGTAGATGTCGCCGTCCACCACGGCGACCTGGTGGGTGCGCAGTGGCCGGTCGGCCGGGCCGTCCTCGTCCGGCTCGCCGGTGCGCAGGTCGAACCGGGCGTTGTGCAGGAAGCACTCGACGAAGCAGCCTTCCAGCAGGCCCTCGGACAGCGAGGCCTTCTCGTGGGTGCAGGTGTCGTCCACGGCGAACACCTGGCCGTCCTCGGTGTGCACCACGGCGATCGGCGGTTTTCCCTTCAACCGCAGCATCTCGCCGGGTGGCAGGTCGGCCAGCGCGCAGACGCGGATCATCGTCAGGTCCTTCACACGGGGGGACGGGCGGTTACCGCCAGAATCCTATGGACGCCTTTGCAGACACCACAACCAACAGGGCAAGCTGCAACAGACGACCACCGGCCGGTCAGCCGGCGGCGGCTCGGTCGCCCTCCGGCGGGGCGGCCCCGGCCGGCTCCGCCTGGACGAGGATCACGTCCAGGGTGCGCGGGCCGTGCACGCCCTCCACCCGGTTCAGCTCGATGTCGCTGGTCGCACTGGGCCCGCTGATCCAGGTCAGCGGCCGGCTCGGCTCTCCCGGACGACCCGGGTCCGGCTGCCGGGCCGGGCCCAGCTCGGCCACCGCCTCGGGCACCCCGGCCACCACGTGGCCGGCGTGCAGCACGACCAGCAGGTAGTCCGGCACCAGGCTGACCGCCCGGCGGCCCTGGCCGGGGCCGGAGTCCAGCACGATGGTGCCGGTCTCGGCGATGGCCAGCCGGCAGGTGCACACCACGCCGTCGATCCGGTCCAGTTGGGCGGGCGTCAGCGCCTCGTCGGTGCGCTGCTCGGCGGTGCTGGCGGCCAGCCACTCGGCGGGAAAGCCGTCCGGCACCAGCACCGAGCCGATGCCGTGCCCGGCCAGCCGCTGGGCCAGCACGGCGGGCACCTCGGCGGGCTCGGTGCGGGTGACGCTGGCCCGGTAGTCCACCAATCGGTCCACCAGCAGCTCGACCAAGTCAGCACCCTCGGCCGGACCGGTTCCCGCCGAATCAGCTTCCGCCGGGCCAGCTGCCGGCGCGCCGGCGTGCCGGTAGTGCCGCGGGATCTCGGCCGGCCCCGTCGCCGCGGAGCCCTCCGAACCGCCGGCCAGCGCCGAGCGGATCCGGGCCAGCACCTCCTCGCGGGCCGTCATCGCTGACCGGCCCACCAGTCGCGGAACGAACCGGCCGGGAGCTCCGGCAGGTCCCGGGCGGCAGCCCAGGACGACAGCGGCGGCGGCAGCAGCCGGCGTCCCCACGCCGACCGGGACAGCCGGTCCAGCCGGGCCCACCGGCCCAGCCGGGCGGCGCGCAGCAGCCAGCGCCAGCGCCGCGGCCCGCGCATCGCCCAGGACGCCGCCGTCATGCCGGCCGCCTCGACGGTCGGCAGCCGGTGGCCGGCCGCCTTGTCGGCGTTCACCCGGGACCGCAGGTGCACCAGCATGGACGGGATGTCGATGGCGACCGGGCAGACGTCGTAGCAGGCTCCGCACAGCGTGGAGGCGAACGGCAGGCTGGCGTTGTCGGCCACCCCGGTCAGCTGGGGCGAGAGCACCGCGCCGATCGGGCCGGGATAGACCGAGCCGTAGGCGTGCCCGCCGGTGCGCTCGTAGACCGGGCAGACGTTGAGGCAGGCCGAGCACCGGATGCAGCGCAGCGCCGTCCGGCCGCGCTCGTCGGCCAGCGTGGCGGTCCGGCCGTTGTCCAGCAGCACCAGGTGGAACTCCTGCGGGCCGTCGCCGGGATGCACACCGGTCCACATCGAGGTGTAGGGGTTCATCCGCTCCCCGGTGGACGAGCGTGGCAGCAGCTGCAGGAACACCTCCAGGTCGCCGAAGGTAGGCAGCAGCTTCTCGATGCCCATCACGGTGATCAGCGTCCGGGGCAGCGTCAGGCACATCCGGCCGTTGCCCTCGGACTCGACCACCGCCAGCGTCCCGGTCTCGGCGATGGCGAAGTTGGCGCCGCTGATCGCGACCGGAGTGGTGAGGAACTTCTGCCGCAGGTAGCGGCGGGCGGCCTCGGCCAGCGCGGCCGGGTCGTCGGTCAGGCCGGGATCGACGCCGGCCATCTCGGCCAGGAAGATGTCGCGGATCTCGGTCCGGTTGCGGTGGATGGCAGGCACCAGGATGTGGCTGGGCCGGTCGTCGCCCAGCTGCACGATCAGCTCGGCGAGGTCGGTCTCGAAGGCCGCGATGCCGGCCTCGGCCAGCGCCTCGTTCAGGCCGATCTCCTGGGTGGCCATCGACTTGACCTTGACCACCTCGCGCGAGCCGGTGGCGGCCACCAGCTCGGTGACGATCCGGTTCGCCTCGCGGGCGTCCCGGGCCCAGTGCACCACCCCGCCGCGCTCGGTGACCCGGGCCTCCAGCTGCACCAGGTAGTCGTCCAGGTGGGCCAGCACGTCGTCCTTGATGGCGGCCGCCGCGGCCCGCAGCTGCTGCCAGTCCGGCACCTCGGAGACCACCGCGGCCCGCTTGGCGCGGATGTGGCTGGTGGCGTTGGCCAGGTTGCGGCGCAGCTGGGCGTTGGCCAGCGCCGTCTCGGCCGCGGCCGGGAACGGCTCGCTACCGCGCAGTTGCCCGACGCCCGGCGGCGCGGTCGGCATGCCCAGATAAGTCATACCAGTGCCGGTTCGCTGCGGGTGCTGGCCAGGATCTGCGCCAGGTGCAGGGTGCGCGCGCCGACCCGCAGCCGGGACAGCCCGCCGCCGATGTGCATCAGGCAGGACGAGTCGCCGGCCGAGCACACCGCGGCGCCGGTCGCGACCACCGCGGCGACCTTGTCGGCCAGCATGGCCTGCGACACCGCGCTGTTCTTCAGGGCGAAAGTGCCACCGAACCCGCAGCAGGACTCGGCGGCCGGCAGCTCCGCCAGCTCGATGCCCTCCACGGCCCGCAGCAGGGTCAGCGGCTTGGCGCCGACCCGCAGCAGCCGCAGCGAGTGGCAGGTGGGGTGGTAGGTCACCCGGTGCGGGAAGTACGCCCCGACATCAGTGACGCCGGTGGCGTCGACGAGAAACTCCGACAACTCGTAGGTCCTGGTGGCGATCGCCTCGGCGGCCTCGGCGAGCTTGTCGTCGCCGAACCGGCGGGCGGTGTCGGCGTGCTGGTGGCGGATCGCGCCGGTGCACGACCCGCTGGGCGCCACGATCGCGTCGTAGCCCCGGAACACCCGGGTGTGCCGGCGGATCAGCGGCAGCGCCTGCGCCGGGTAGCCGGTGTTGAGGTGCATCTGGCCGCAGCAGGACTGCTGGTCGGGAAAGCTCACTTCGTGGCCGAGCCGGCGCAGCAGCCGCACCGTGGCCCGGCCGACGTCGGGGAACAGGCCGTCCACCAGGCAGGTCGCGAACAGGGCGACTCTCATGGCGGCCCTCCCCTGCTCGGCATGGCATGAAACCAGGACAAACACAGCCGAACGAACTGGGCACGATCGGTTGTAGACAGCAGGCTACCGGGCCCGGAAGACAACTCGGGATTCACATTTTCACATCTGGTGCCTAGATTGACGCCATCACCGGGCGCTTCGGCGCACCCCTACTCCAGGAGCCGACCCTTCATGCGCAGATCACGGATCGTCGTTGCGGCAGCCGCCGCAGCTCTGACCGTACCCGCACTAGCGATCAGTACCGCGGGCGCCGCCACCACGGGCGCCACCACCACCCAGTCCACCCAGGGCGCCGCGACGTCCTACCTGGTGCTCGCCAAGACCGGCAGCTCCGCCCAGGCGCTGGCCCAGCAGCTGCAGGGCAGCGGGGCGACGGTCACCTCGGTCAACCAGGCGATCGGGCTGGTCGTGGTCACCTCGACCAACACCGCCTTCGCCTCGCAGACCCTGGGCCTGACCGGCGTGGCCGGCGTCGGCCGCGACCGCTCGATCGGCTACGCGCCGACCACCTCCCCGAACGCGGTGGAGAAGGAGGCCCAGCTGGCCACCGGAGTGGCCGCCGCGCCGAGCGCGCCCAAGGCCAAGCAGGGTGACCCGCTGGACAGCCTGCTGTGGGGCATGGACATGATCAACGCCCCCGAGGCGCACCACATCACCACCGGCGACCACCGGGTCACCGTCGGCGTGCTGGACACCGGCATCGAGGGCTTCCACCCGGACCTGAAGACCAACTTCAGCACCAAGCTGTCGCGCAACTTCGTCACCGACATGCCCGACATCGACGGCCCGTGCGAGTTCGCCGGCTGCGTCGACCCGGCCAGCTGGGACGACAACGAGCACGGCACCCACGTGGCCGGCACCATCGCCGCCGCCGCCAACGGCTTCGGCCTGAGCGGCGTGGCGCCCAAGGTCACCCTGGTCAACATCCGGGGCGGCCAGGACTCGGGCTACTTCTTCCTCGGCCCGGTGACCAACGCCCTCACCTACGCCGGTGACGTCGGCATCGACGTGGTCAACATGTCCTTCTACCTCGACCCGTGGCTCTACAACTGCGTCGGCGGGGCACCGCAGGACAGCCCGGCCGAGGCGGCCTCCCAGGAGGTCACCATCGAGGCGATGACCCGCGCGCTGAACTACGCGCACGCCCACGGCGTCACCCTGGTCAACTCGGCCGGCAACGAGCACCAGGACATGTCCAACCCGCGTCCGGACACCTCCAGCCCGGACTACGGCGCCGACCCGCACCTGCGCACCATCTCCAACGCCACCTGCCTGAACCTGCCGGCCGAGGGCCCGCACGTGCTGGCCACCTCGGCGCTCGGCCCGTCGGGCAAGAAGTCGGACTACTCCAACTACACCACCGACCTCACCAGCGGTGAGCTGGACTTCTCCGCTCCGGGCGGCTGGTTCCGGGATGGCTTCGGCACGCCGAGCTACCGCACCAACGAGAACGAGATCCTGTCCACCGCGCCGACCCACGTGATGATCGAGCTCGGCTACGTCGACGCCGACCTCAACATCACCCCGGCCGGTGCGGCGCTCGGCGTGCAGAAGGCCTGCAACGACGAGGGCGACTGTGGCTTCTACCAGTACCTGCAGGGCACCTCGATGGCCGCCCCGCACGTCACCGGTGTCGCCGCCCTGGCGGTCAGCGCACACGGTGTCAAGGACGCCGACCCGAGCCGTGGCCTGACCATGGCCCCGGACGCGGTGGCGGCGCTGATGGCCGCGACCGCGACCGACCACGCCTGCCCGGCGGGCGGCGTGCAGTCCTACACCCAGGAAGGCCGGTCGGCCGAGTTCACCGCCACCTGCGTCGGGACGCCGGAGTACAACGGCTTCTACGGCGCCGGCATCGTGAACGCCCTGGGGGTCGTCCAGTAGTCCTGGGCAACACCTCTCGCACGACAAACTGGTGCGGCGGCGACTCCGGTCGCCGCCGCACCGGCATGTCCGGGCTCGGTCCGGGCCGGCCGCGGGTGGGCACCGGCTTCTGGGTGCTGCCGGACCTGGCGTCAGCCGTCCAGCCAGTCGCCGCCGACCATCACCCGCCGCACCCGCAGGTCGGCGTCCAGCACCACCAGGTCGGCGGCCAGGCCCGCCCGGATCGCGCCGCACTCGTCGGCCAGGCCCAGCAGCCGGGCCGGGGTGGTGGCTGCCGCGGCCACCGCCTGCTCGATGCCCAGTCCCACCTGGTGCACCGCCCGGCGGACCGCCTCGTCCATCGTGAGGGTGCTGCCGGCCAGCCGGTCCGCCTCCGACCAGGCATTGCCGGCCGAGACCCGCACGGTCTGGTCGGCCAGGGTGTACTCGCCGTCGCCGATGCCCGCGGCGCTGATCGCGTCGGTGATGAAGATCAGCCGCTCCGGCGCGACCCGGGCCACCAGCCGGGTCAGGGCGTCGTGCACGTGCACGCCGTCGTTGATCATCTCGACGAACACACTCGCGTCCAGGGCGGCCACCGACGGCCCCGGGGCGCGGTGGTCGAGCGAGGAGCCCATCGCGTTGAACAGGTGGGTGGCGAGCGTGGCACCGGCGGCGAAGGCCTCGGCCGCCTGCTCGTAGCTGGCGTCGGAGTGCCCCACGGCGGCGATCACGCCGGCCGCGAGCAAGTCGGCGATCAGCCCGGCGGCACCGGGCAGCTCCGGTGCCACCGTCATGGTCCGGACCGATCCCTGGCCAGCTTCCAGCAGCTTGCCGAGCACCAGCGGATCGGGGGCCAGCAGGTTCTCCGGCCGTTGCGCGCCGCACCGGGCCGCGCTCAGGAACGGGCCTTCGAGGTGGGCGCCGAGGACCTCGCCGGCGGCGGTCAGCTCGGCGATCCAGCCGAGCTGCTCGCACAGCTGGTCGACCGGCTGGGCCATCAGGGACACCAGGGTGCGGGTGGTTCCGTGGCTGCGGTGGAACCGGACCGCCGCGGTCAGGTCGGCAGCCGACCGGGTCACGTCGTGGCCGCCGCCGCCGTGCATGTGCAGGTCCACGAAGCCCGGCACCAGCCAGCAGCCGGCCAGGTCAATCCGCTCCTCCTGGGCCGGCGCCGAACCTGTGCCGACGGCCACGATCCGGCCGCCGGCGATCCGTACCTCGCCGTCGGCGAGCACCCCGGTCGGGCTCACCACCTGCGCTCCGGTCAGCACGGTCATCGGCCTGCGCCCTCCTCCGGGAGTTCTCCGGCAGCTGCCGTGTCAACTTCGGCATCGTCCAGCAGTCGCCAGGCCAGCAGTGCGGCACCGGCCCGGCTCGCGTCGGCGCCGAGCAGCGCCGGACGGACCTCCGGCGCCGGCCGCCAGCGCAACCGGGCTCGCAGGCCGGCCCGGACCGGGTCGAACAATGCCGGGCCGGCCAGCGCCAGCCCGCCGCCGAGCACCACGGTGGCTGGGTCCAGCAGCAGGACGGCGGTGGCCAGGGCCTCCGACAGCGCCTCGACGGCCTCGGCCCAGACCGCCGCCGCGGCCGGGTCGCCGGCCAGCCGCCCGGCGATGGCGGCGGCATCCAGGCCCGGAGCGGCGGAGCCGGTCCGGACGGCGTACCGGCGCGCGATGCCGGCCGCCGAGGCGTAGACCTCCAGGCAGCCCAGCCGGCCGCAGCCGCACGGCTCGCCGCCGGGCACCACGCAGACATGCCCCAGCTCGCCGGCCATTCCGTTCGCGCCCCGCCACAGCTCGCCGCCGGTCACCAGGCCGGCGGCGATCCCGGTGCCGAGACCGACGAAGAGCAGGTCCTCCTTGCCGGCCGCGCTCTCGGCCAGCGCTGCGGCGGCCAGGTCGTGGCCGAGGGTCGTCGGCAGCGCCACCGTCTCTCGCACCAGCTCGCGCAGCGGCAGGTCGCGGACACCCAGGTTCACGGCGTACCGCAGCACCCCGTCGGCGATCACCCCGGGCGCGACCACACCGACCGCCGCGGTGCCCGGCCCGCGCAGCCGGCGCGCCACGCCGGTGACCTCGTCGGCCAGCCGGGACGGCGGGGGCGTCGGCACCCGGAACGCCTCCAGCACCAGCCCGTCCCGGTCGTAGCGCGCCGCCTTGATGCCGCTGCCGCCGACGTCGATGGCGAGCACGTCGACCGCGGCGCCGGTCCCCGAGATGTCCACCCCGATCAGCCCTTCACCGCGCCGGCGGTGAGCCCGGCCGAGATGCGGCTCTGGAACAGCACGAACAGCACCACCACCGGCAGCGCGGTGAGGCCGGCCGCCGCCATCAGGCCGCCGTAGTCGGCGCCGTGCGTGGGGCTGGACTGGAAGATGAGCAGGTAGATCATCGCGGTCTGCTTGCTGTTGTCGAGAAGCAGCGTGTTGGCCAGCACGAACTCGTTCCAGGCCAGGATCCAGCCGTAGACGCTGGTGGCGATCAGGCCGGGGGCGACCAGCGGCAGGATGATCCGGTAGAAGGTCTGGAACCGGCTGCAGCCGTCCACCATCGCCGCCTCGTCGAGCTCGACAGGGATGTTGGCGATGAAGGTGCGCAGCGTCCAGACTGTGTAGGGCATGGTGAACATCAGGTAGGCCAGCACCACGCCGGGCAGCGAGTTCTTCAGCTGGTAGCGGTCCAGCAGCAGCGACATCGGAATGGTCAGTGCCAGCAGGGGAATCATCTGCACGATGAGCACCGCGAAGACGAACACCCGGCGGCCGGCGAAGCGGAACCGGGCGATGGCAAGGGCAGCGAAGAAGCCGATGACGACGCTGACGGCGACCGCGGCGAGCGTGATGACGAAGGTGTTGGCCAGGTCCTGCCGGAAGATCGGGTCGGCGAGCACCTCGCGGAAGCCGTCCAGCGTGGGGTGCCGCGGCCAGAACTGCGGAACCAGGCGGTTGATGTCGGCGCTGGTCTTGAAGGAGGTGCTCACCATCCAGTAGATCGGAAAGCCGAACAGGACGGCCAGTGCCAGGGCCAGGGTGTTCCAGCCGGCGGTGGCGTAGCTGCGCCGGCGGGGACGACGGCGGCGCGCCGGTCCGGCCGGCGGCCGCGGCGTCGAGAGGGCCGGCACGGCCGGGACCTGGTCGGTGGTCACGCTCATCTTCCGGCCCGCTTCCGGTTCATGCGGCATCCCCGATCCGGAGCAGCTGGCGGATGTAGGAAACCATGACCCCGACCAGCCCGAGCATCATCAGCACGCCGATGGTGGCGCCGGTGTTGTAGTGGCTGGACCCGACACCGGTCGAGTACATGTAGATGCCGATGGTCTGGTACCCGGGCTCGGGATGGCCGGTGCGCATGAACCAGATCTGGTTGAACACCCCGAAGTCCCAGATCACCGACAGCGTCGTGAGAATCACCAGCAACGGAGCCAGGAACGGCAACGTGATGTGCCGGAAAGCCTGCCACGGACCGGCGCCGTCGCAGCGGGCCGACTCGAGGACCTCTTTCGGGATCTGGCCGATTCCGGCGTGCAGCGAGATCGCCAGCAGCGGCACCGCGCCCCAGATCACCACGGCCGCGATCACCGCCAGCCCCTGGTGCGGATCGGCGAACCAGTCGTGGCCCTGCATGTGAACCCCGGGCAGCTGGTCCAGCAGGTAGTTGACCGCGCCGAACTGGTTGTTGAACAGCCAGTAGAAGACCTGCGTGGACACCGTCGTCGGAATGGCCCACACGAACAGCAGCACCGCGATCAGCGTCAACCGGGCCCAGGTGGAGACCCGGTTGAGCAGCACCGCGATCCCGATGCCGATCAGCATGCTCAGCACCACGTTGATCGCGGTGAACGCGGCGGTCCGGCCCAGCACCGTCCAGAACGTCGAGTCGCTCAGTACCGTCCGGAAGTTGGCCAGACCCACGAACGGGGTGCTGGCGCCGGAGTGGAACAGCGCGAACTTGCCGGATTCCTGTTTCTGCAACGAGAGCTGGACGATCTTGAACAGCGGCTGGGCCACCACCACCAGCAGGACGAGCACCGTGGGCAGGATCAGCAGGTAGGGCAGGCCGCCGCCACGGACGCGGCGGCCGCGCCGGCCGGTGGTGCCGGGGACCAGTGCCGGCGGAGGCGCTCCGGGAACCGTGGCGGTCATCTACTCCTCTTCCTGCAAAGAACCGGTGCGGGCAGGTGGACTACCGCCTGCCCGCACCGTGCTCATCGGTGACCCGCCGTCCGGCGCGACCGCGAGGTGGTACCCGTCAGCCGGTGGCGTTGAGCGTCTTGGCGATCTCGGTGTCGGCAGCCTTGGCCGCGTCGGCCACGCTGCTCTTGCCGGTCGCGATCGAGGTGAGCATGTTCTGCAGGATATTGCCGCTCTCGACATTGGCCCAGTTCGGCGTGTTGGGCACGAACCAGGTGTTCTTCGCCGCCTCGCCGGTCGACTGGTTGGCCTGCGCCTGGCCCTGGTACACGCCGAGCAGCGAGGTGGTGTTCGGGATCGCGAACTTGGCCAGCGCGGTCTGGCTGGTGGTGTCGGTGAAGTACTTCACCCACTGCGCGCCGAGGCCGGCGTTGGGGGCCTTGGCCGGGACGGCCAGATCCGAACCACCCAGGAACGACGGGGTGTACTGGCCGGCCGCGGTGCCCGGCATCGGGAAGGTGTCCAGCTTGGACGCCAACGCCGGGTTGCCGCTCTTCTTGTCGGTGACCGCGCCGACCTCCCAGCCGTTGCCGAGGATCGCCCCGGTGTGGCCGAGGGCCATGATCGCGTCCTGGTCGGACTCGTCCTTGGTGGCGCCGCCCACCGAGTACTTGGTGGCCAGCTCCTTCCACCGCTCCAGGCCCTGCTGGGCCTGCGCGCTTTCCAGCGTGCCGGCCCACTGGCCGTTGCTCTGCTCGGCGATCTTGCCGCCGGCGCCGTAGACGAACGACATCGCCGCGTACCAGTTCTTGCCCGCCATGTAGAAAGCCGAGAACCGGGGGTCGGAGGCGTTGGCGGCCTTGACCTTGTCCAGGTCGGCGAACAGCTCGTCCAGGGTGGTCGGCGGCGTGCTGACGCCGGCCTTGGTCCAGAGGTCCTTGCGGTAGATGACCACCCGGCTGCCGGCGTAGTACGGCACCGCCATCAGCTTGCCGCTGGGCGAGGTGCCCGACTCGGTCAGGCCCTGCAGCCAGCTGGCCGAGTTCTCGAACTGGCCCTTGGCCGGGGTGAGGTCGAGGAAGGCGCCGGCCGCGATGTAGGACGCGGTCTGGGTGTTGCCCAGCTCCACGACGTCCGGAATGCCGCTGCTGCCGGCGAACGTGGAGTCCAGCTTGGTGGTGTAGTTGGACCACTGCTGCCACTGGACGTCCACCTTGGCGCCGGTCGCCTGCTCGAACCGCTGGCTCGCCTGGGCGACCACGTCCGGCCAGCCCTTCTGGGCGTCGCTCTGCAGCCAGACCTTGATGGTCTTGCCCGCTCCGTCGGTACTCAACACCGAGGCGTCGGCCTTGGCGCTCGACTTCTTGTCGGAGCTGCAGCCGGTGGCCACCACGGCCAGGGTCGCAGCCAGGACGATGGCACCCGTTAGCGTGCGCTTCAAAACCGGCCTCCGTAGGTTGGATGGTGCGCCGATGGGTTCGGACCAATGCCAGATTGGTTTAGATGAATCCGAAGTATTGGCCTAGACCATTTCGGTGTCAAGGGCATCGGCGGGCCGACACCCGACTGTTACCAAGAGCGCGCCGAGTCCCGTTCGGAGCCGGGAGAAACCTCAGCCGTCCAGGGCTTCGCGCAACGAGCGGTGCGCCGCGGCGCGGCGGCGGGCCACGTCCGGTTCCAGGCCGGCCACCAGCATCAGGACAGCTGCCCGGGCGTCGTCGTCACAGCGCCGCAGGGCTTCGCCGGCCTGGGCCTGGCCCACCCCCGCGATCTCGGCCACGATCCCGGCGGCCCGCTGGCGCAGCTTGGCGTTGGCTGGCACCACGTCCACCATCAGGTCGCCGTGCACCCGGCCCGCGCGCGCCATCGCCGCGGTGCTGAGGGCGTTCAGGGCGACCTTCTGCGCGGTCCCCGCGGTGAGCCGGGACGAGCCGCGCAGCACCTCCGGGCCGAGGACCGGGGCAATGGTGACCTCGGCCAGGTCTGCCAGCGGTGAGCCGGCTACCGCCACCACCGCGATCACGGCCGCCCCGGCCCGGCGGGCGGCCTCGGCGAAGGCAACGGTGTACGGGGTCGCGCCGCTGGCGGCGACGGCGACCAGCACATCGGCGCCGGTGACGGCCAGCTCGGCGATATCCCTTTCCGCCCCGGCCAGATCGTCCTCGTCGGAGTCGGTGCTGTCGCCGCCCCCGGCGACCCGGCAGCCGATCCGGTGCCGGTCCAGGCCGAACGTGCCGGGCAGCTCGGCGGCCTCGGCGGCCGCGATCCGGCCCGAGGTGCCGGCGCCGGCGAAGAGCAGCCGGCCGCCGGCGGCGAACCTGGCGGCGATCAGGGTGGCGCCGGCCGCGATCGCCCCGGCGACCGCGCGCACCGCGGGGACCACGCGCGATTCAGCGTCGAGCAGCAGGTCGACGGTCTCTTCCGGCCGGAGCAGGTCCAGCTGCGGACGGTCCCCGCTCACCACGTGCTGGTGACTTTCGCCAGTCCCCGCGGGCGGTCCGGGTCGGTGCCGCGGTCCAGCGCCAGCCGCCAGGCCAGCTGTTGCAGCGGCAGGATCTCCAGGATCGGCAGCAGTTCCTCGGCGATCCCGGTGCTGGCCAGCGCTAGCCCGTCCGGGCGGCCGACCGGCAGCACGTCGGCGCCGCGGGCTGCCAGCCGTTCCAGCACCGGTGCCATCGCCGCCCCGCCGCGGCCCGGCGGAACCAGGGCGATCACCGGCACCGCGGCGTCGATCATCGCCAGCGGACCGTGCAGCAGGTCGGCGCCGGAGAAGGCCTGCGCGCTCAGGTACGACGTCTCCATCAGCTTCAGGGCGGCCTCCCGGGCGGTCGGGTAGGAGTATCCCCGGCCGGTCAGCACCAGGCGGTCCACCCGGCGGTACCGGCGCGCGGCCGTGCTCCCCGCGCCGGTCGCCAGGGTGCGCTCGGCCGCGGCCGCCAGCGGTGCGGCGGCCTCGGCCGGCGTGGTGCCGTTCCGATCGCCGGCCAGCAGCAGGTACAGCGCGAGCAGCTCCGCGGTGTAGGTCTTGGTGGCGGCGACGGCGCGTTCCACACCGGCCCGGACGTCGACGTGCACCTCGGCCGCGGCCGCCAGGTCCGAACCCGGGTTGTTGGTCACCGCCACCGTCAACGCGCCGCAGGCCCGGGCGACGCTGAGCGAGTCCACCAGGTCGGGTGACCCGCCGGACTGGCTGACGGCCAGGAACAGCACGCCGTCCAGCGCCGGCCGGGCGCCGTAGACGGTCATGCTGGACGGCGAGGCGAGCCCGGCCGGCACCGCCATCCGGATCTCGGCCAGGTACTTGGCGTAGAGCGCCGCGTGGTCGCTGGTCCCCCGGGCGGCCAGCACGACGAAGCGCGGCGCGTACCGCCGGATCCTCGCCGCCACCTCGGTGATCTCGGCCAGCCCGTCGGCGAGCAGCTGCTCCAGCACGGCGGGTTGCTCGGCGATCTCGGCCGCCATCAGGGCGCCGGGCTTGGCGCTGCTCTGCTCGGTGCTGTTCTGCTTGCTGCCGTCCGGCTTGCTGCCGTCCGGCGCGGGTGCGGTGCTCACACCGGGTCCACCTCCCGGCGCCGGGGCGCCGCCCGGCCGGCCAGGGCGGCCGCGGCCGCTCGCAACAGTCCCGGCGCGATGCCGCGGGTCCGCAGCACCGGCAGGCCGGGTGGTGCCGGCGTCGGCCAGCCGGCGTCGACCAGCACCGCGTCGGGATGCCGGGCGGCCACCTCGAGAAGCTGGCGTTGCCAGGGCTCGCGGTCCGGATCGCGCACCAGCAGCACCAGCGACCGCCCCTCGGCCAGCCGCAGCAGCTCGCCGCCGTCCACCGGACGGTCGACGCGCAGCCCGTCGACACCGTCGAGCAGGCCGGCCAGCTCGTCGATCAGCGACCACGGCAGCTCCCCGGACGCCACCCCGGGCCGGGTCCGGCACTCGACCACCAGCGGGCGGTGCAGCGCCGGCAACGTCCCGAGGACCTCCAGGCAGCCGGACTCGATGCCGTCCGGCACCGCACTCCCGACCGGGCTCCCGGCGTTGCCGGCTCCGGCCAGCCGGGCGGTTCGCTCGGCGGCCTCGACCAACCGGTCCTCGGTCAGCCGGCCGGTGCGCAGCGCGTCCTGCACGGCCGACGGAATGGCCTGGACCAGCTGGGGGTAGTCCTGTGCTCCGGTTTCCAGCGTGTCGACGCCGGCGACCAGGGCCTGGACGAAGCCCTCGGTCATGCCGAGCGTTCCGGCCAGCGCGGCCATCTCGAGCGCGTCGCTGACCACCACGCCGTCGAAGCCGAGCTCGCCGCGCAGCAGCCCGGTGACGATCGCGGGGCTGACGGTGGCGATCCGGTCGGGGTCCAGGGCGGGGACCAGCAGGTGCCCGATCATGACCGAGCGGGCACCCGCCGCGATGCCGGCCCGGAACGGGAGCAGTTCTCCCGCGGCCAGCTCCGCCCGGCTGCGCTCCAGCACGGCCGGTTCGGTATGGGAGTCGGCGCGAGTGGCGCCGTGGCCGGGAAAGTGCTTGAGGCAGGCGGCGATTCCGGCGCGCTGCACGCCGCGCACGGCGGCGGCGACCTGTTCGGCGACCGCGCCGGCGTCGTCGCCGAAGGACCGCAGGCCGATCACCGGATTGAGCGGGTCGAGGTTGACATCGGCGACCGGCGCCAGGTCCAGCGTCACGCCCGCCCGGGCGAGCCGGACGCCGATCGCGGCGTGCACCTCCTCGGTCACGGCGAGGTTGCCCAGCCGGCCGAGCGCGGCGGCGCCGGGCGAGCTGCTGCCGCGCACCGTGTCCAGCCGGGTGACGTCGCCACCCTCCTCGTCGAGGGCGATCACGATCTCGCGGCCGGCCGCCGCCCGCAACCGATCGGTCAGCTCGGCGACCCCGGTGCCGTCGCCGAGGTTGGAGCCGAACAACACCACCCCGCCGAGGCCCGCCTCCAGGGCGCCGAGCAGCCACAGTGGCGGGGTGGGGCCGAGGTAGCCCAGCAGGGTGCACGACAGCGCCAGCCGGGAGATCTCGGCATCGATCGACAAGACGGCTCCGCTCCAAATGGACTAGACAATTCTGATAGTGTCCGGGATCCGAACGGGTTGTCAATGGTGTAAACCTGTGGGCGTCCGGCCGGTAGTCTCTCGTCATCAGCGGGTCACCCGGCCGGCAGACCGGGCTCGGAGAAGGGAAGCAGTGGTCCTCGACATCAACCCCTCCGGTGCCCGCGAGCCCAAGTACTACCAGGTCAAGCGGCACCTGTTGCAGCTGATCGACACGCTCGAACCGGGCAGCCTGGTGCCGACCGAGCGGGTCCTCACGGTGGAGCTGGCGACGTCGCGGACCACAGTGCGGCAGGCGCTGAGCGAGCTGGTGGGCGAGGGCCGGCTGGTACGCCGGCAGGGATCGGGAACCTACGTCGCCGAGCCGAAGATCGCCTGGCCGCTGCACATGACGAGCTTCACCGAGCAGGCCGCGGCGGCGGGCTACTCGGCCAGCACCCAGCTGCTGGATGCGGTACGCGAGCGCGCCACCGAGGACATCGCCGCCCGGTTGGCGATCAAGCCGGCCGCGGCGGTCTACTGCATCGAGCGGCTGCGCCTGGTGGACGGCACCCCGATGGCGGTCGAGACCTCCTACCTGTCCGCGGCGCGGTTCCCCGGGCTGATCTCCCACGTCCGCAAGGCGTCCTCGCTGTACCAGGTGCTGGCCGACGTCTACGACACGGCGCCGGTGGCCGCCGAGGAGACCATCGAGACCGCCGCCGCGTCGCCGCGCGAGGCCGAGCTGCTCAACACCGACACCGGCTCACCGATGCTGGTGCTGGGCCGGCACAGCTTCGACGCCGCGGGCGAGCCGATCGAGTGGGTGCACAGCTGGTACCGCGGCGATCGGTACGTCTTCGTCGCCAAGCTGTCGTCCGGTCAGTGACCGCATCACCTTGACCACGAGGTGGAGCCGACGAGGAGACTCGAACTCCTAACCGCCCGATTACAAGTCGGGTGCGCTACCAGTTGCGCCACGCCGGCCGGGGCGAGCAAGCCTCGCCAGCCGCGACAATCCTAGAGCGTGCGGTTGCCGCTCGGACGGGCCAGGCTGGCGGACTCAGGAGACGGTGCTGCTTTCCGGCGGCCCGGTGCGACACGTCCCAGCCCCGGCCGTCCGGCGCTCGGACCGCCGGGGTAGGAATGACCGCAACACCGCGACATCCCCGGAGCGGCCACCGAGGAGCAGCCGATGACCCGAGCGCACCGGCCCAAGGCCGGCTTCTGGATCCGGCTGTGCGTGGTGATCATCTATCCGCTGGTCTCGGTGTTCTTCAAGATCCGCTGGCACCACCTGGACCGGATGCCGGCCCGCGGCGGGGTGCTGGTGGCGGTCAACCACATCTCGCAGGCCGACACCACCACGATGGCCCGGATGATCTGGCAGTCCGGCCGGATCCCGCGCTTCCTGATCAAGTCCGGCGTGTTCGGCTGGCCGGTTATCGGACGGATGATGACCGGCGCCGGCCAGATCCCGGTGTACCGATCCTCCAGCCAGGCCGCCGACTCGCTGCGCGCGGCCGAGCAGGCGCTCCGCGACGGCGAGTGCGTGATCATCTACCCGGAGGGCACTATCACCAGCGACCCGGACTACTGGCCGATGCAGGCCAAGACCGGGGTGGCCCGGCTGGCACTGGCCTGCCCGGACGTCCCGGTCATCCCGGTGGGCCAGTGGGGTGCGCACCGCACGTTGGGCCGGCGCGGCCGGTTCCGGCCGTTCCCCCGGCACCGGCACGAGGCCAGCCTCGGCGAGCCGCTGGACCTGAGCAAGTACCACGACGCCGAGCTCACCGCCGACCTGCTGCGGCAGGTCACCGACGAGATCATGGCCGCCATCACCGCCGAGGTCGAGCAGCTGCGCGCCGCCGAAGCCGGAAATTCGCTGGCCTGAGCACCGGCCGGGCGGCCACCATGGCCCGATGCCCGAACTCGTGCGACCCAGTACCGCGCTGGCGCCGTCCTTCCGTGCGGCGATGGCCGACTTCGCCGCCGAGGGCCGGGGCGGCCCGGACGACGACTCCGCGCTCGGCCGGCAGCTGCGCGAGTCCGCTCCGCACTGGCACACCGACTCCGGCCTCGCGCGGTTCCTGGACGAGCTGCACGCGCAGGGCGACACCTCGCTGCCACCGCCGCCGAACTGGGTGCATTCCAGCACCTACTGGTGGGCCGAGGGTGCGGAGTTCCTGGGTGCCATCCGGATCCGGCACCGGCTGACCCCGGCCCTGCTGGAGCACGGCGGCCACATCGGCTACGACATCGCCCCGAAGGCCCGCCGGCGCGGGTACGGCACGGCCATGCTGCGGGCCGCGCTGCCGGTCGCGGCCGGCCTCGGCATCGAGAAGGCGCTGATCACCTGCGACGTCGACAACATCGGCTCCCGCAAGGTGATCGAGGCCAACGGCGGGGTGCTGGAGGACGAGCGGGGCGGCATGCTGCGGTTCTGGGTGCCCACCAGCTGATCCGCCCGACCCGGCTGGTCCGTCCGGCGTGAGACCCGGCTGGTCCGTCCGGCGTGGGATGCAGCCGCGGGCGGCCACCGGGATCGGATGCCGGTGACCGCCCGCGGGCTCACGGTGGTCTTAACCCGCGGCATGGTCCGCCGCGGCGGGACGGGTCAGTCGTGGTTGGTGGCCAGCACCTGCAGCTGGGTGTAGCTGCCGTTGAAGCGGTCCTGATCACCGGGGAAGACGCCCGAGTCGGCGTACTGCCACATCGTCCAGGTCGCGGTGCCGGCCGGCGGGGTCGGCGGGGTGGAGCTGTACTTGGCGATCCAGAACGGGTTGGTGGCGGCGAAGGCACTGGAGTTGCCGGTGCAGGTGGTCCACCAGTCCAGCGTGGTGTAGATCATCGGGTACTTGTTGTACTTGGCCTTGATCTCGTTGGAGAACGCCCGGATCCAGCTCACCATGGACGACTGGGACAGTCCGTAGCAGGTGCCCCCGGCATACGGGTTGTACTCGATGTCCAGGGCCGGCGGCAGGGTGTGGCCGTCCCCTGACCAGCCACCGCCGTGCGCGGCGAAGAAGTCGGCCTGCGAGGTGCCGCTGGAGACGTTGGGCCGGGCGAAGTGGTACGCGCCGCGGATCATGCCCACGTTGTAGGAGCCGTTGTACTGCTGGGCGAAGTACGGGTTGGTGTAGCTGCTGCCTTCGGTCGCCTTGACGTAGGCGAACCGGGCGCCGTTGGCGTAGGCCGTCGACCAGGCCACGTTGCCCTGGTAGCTGGAGACGTCCATGCCGTTGACGTAGGTAGCCGCGCTGGCCTGGCCGGCGCCGACGGTGAGGGCGGCGACCATGCCGGCGCCGACGGCCACCGCGGTCACGGCGGCGCCGAGGACCCGGCGGATCCGGGTGCGTGCTTGGAGCATGCTGAACTCCTTCGGGGGAAGCAGTCGAGGGGCGGCGGCCGGGGGATGGAACCGCCGGGAGTCAATATGGACATTCCGCCATTGCGTGTCAACTCAGAACAAACATTAATAATTAATGTGAGAGTGACTGCCCGGTCCCGGCAGCCCAGTCACCGCTGCTTGCCGAAGTTTTCCGCGGCCGCGCGAGGCCCTTCCTTGACGCCCGCCGGTACAGCTGCCTAAATGAGAAGGTCCAGGCCGCTATGCCGGTCGGGTCGCCGTCTTCGTATCGGTGGAGGCGGAACCCGGCACCGACCGGAATGCCGTGAGGCAGGCGCACTCCCGCGCCCGCCCGTACCCGGTGCGGCCGGCATACCGAGAGGATGTTGTGGCATGGCCGAAGTCCAGTACGTGGAAGCCTCGCGTATCTATCCGGGAAACCCGATCCCTGCGGTCAACAAGCTCAACCTCGATGTCGCCGACGGCGAGTTCGTCGTCCTGGTGGGTCCGTCCGGCTCCGGCAAGTCCACCGCGCTGCGGATGCTCGCCGGCCTCGAAGACGTCGACCAGGGCGAGATCCGGATCGGCGGCGTCGACGTCTCGCAGAAGCCGCCGAAGGACCGCGACATCGCGATGGTGTTCCAGAACTACGCCCTCTACCCGCACATGTCGGTGGCCGAGAACATGGGCTTCGCCCTGAAGCTCAAGGGCGTGTCCAAGGAGGAGCGGGCCAAGAAGGTGCAGGCGGCGGCCAAGCTGCTCGACCTCGAGCGCTTCCTCGACCGCAAGCCCAAGGCGCTGTCCGGTGGCCAGCGGCAGCGGGTCGCGATGGGCCGTGCGATCGTCCGGGAGCCCAGCGTGTTCCTGATGGACGAGCCGCTGTCCAACCTCGACGCCAAGCTGCGGGTGGAGACCCGTGCCAACATCGCCGCGCTGCAGGCCCGGCTCGGCACCACCACCATCTACGTCACCCACGACCAGGTCGAGGCCATGACGATGGGCGACCGGGTGGCACTGCTCAAGGACGGCATCCTGCAGCAGGTCGACACCCCCCGCAATCTCTACGACCACCCGGGCAACGCCTTCGTCGCGGGCTTCATCGGCTCGCCGGCCATGAACCTGGTCAAGGTGCCGCTCACCGACTCCGGCGCCAAGCTCGGCGACCTGAACATCCCGATCAAGCAGGACGCGGCCGCCGCCGCCCGGGCCGCTGGGCTGAAGGAGATCATCCTGGGCATCCGCCCGGAATCCTTCCACGCCTCGGAGAACGGCCAGGGGATCAAGCTCAAGGCCACCCTGGTCGAGGAGCTCGGCGCCGACGCCTTCGTCTACGGCGAGCTGCCCGGCGTGAAGACCCAGGACGTCGGTGACGACGGCGGCGCCAAGCCGTTCACCGTCCGCTTCGACGGCCGGGTGCCGCCCAAGATCGGCAACGAGATCACCCTCGAGGTCCGGACCGACGAGACCCACGCGTTCAACCCGGAGACCGGCGAGCGGCTCGGCGCGTAGCCGCGGCTGACCAGCGGAAGGGACGTCGGCACACCGCCGGCGTCCCTTTCGCTGCCCGGGTCACGTGCGTGATATTCAGCCGTCGCTCCGACGACCGCTGGATATCACGCAGACCCGGCCGGTCCGGCGATCGTCCGGGGTCAGTCGGCCCGCAGCCACAGCGGGCGGTAGCTGAGCGGCACCTTGGCCTTGGCGTCCCGGCAGGTCAGCGTCGCCGGCGCGCCGACCACCCGCCGTACGGCGACCGTGCAGGAACCGCCCGGCACCGCCAGCCGGACCAGCTGCACGTCCGGCGGCGCGCCCTGCACGTGGAGCACCCGCACCGCACCCACCGTCGCCAGCTCCAGCTCGCGCTGGGCGTGCACCACGGCGGCCTGGGCGGCCGGCGGCAGCCCGATCTGACCGCGCAGCTGGTCGGGCAGCACCTGCCCCACCTCGCTCGCCGCCACCAGCGCCACCGGATCGGTGACCCGGCCGTACAGCTGCCCGGTGGGCAGCACCAGCACGTTGGCGGCGAACCGGTCCCCGCCGACATGGCTGCATTCCCAGACCCGGCCGGGGCATTCCCGGGCGAGCGCGGTGGCCACCGGGCGTCCCTCGATGGCGCAGCACATGTCCCGGGTGCCGTGCGTGCACACCGCGTACACCGGCTCGCCGGTCCCGGCCTGCCCGGCCCGGTCGGCCAGCTCCGCCGGGTCCAGTTCCAGCAGCTCCTCGGCGGCCCGGTAGGTCCCCCAGACGATGCCCTGCCGGCCGGGCCGGCAGTCGGCGAAACCCCAGCTGTGGTCGGGGTGCCGGTCCGCTGCCGGATGCCGGCCGGGGTGGCGGATGGCCAGCACCCGGACGCCCTGCCGGCCGAACGTGCTGATCAGCCGCTGTGCGACCTGCGAGCCGAACCGGGAGCCGGCCAGGCCCGCCAGCCCCCATCCACCTGGCTGCTCGACGAGCAGGATCCGGTCGGCGGGAAAGGCGGTGCCGAGCATCTCGTCACCCCGGGCGGCCGCCGCCAGCCCGCACCGGTGGGCCTGGTCAAGCATCGGGCACCAGCACCGCCGCAGTGAGCAGCCGGCGGACCAGGTCGAGCGCGGCCGCGGCGTCCAGGCCGGGCAGCGTCTCGGCACTCACCGGCTCGCCCGACAGCACCAGCTTGAGCGCGGGCTCGGCCGCCGCCGGCAGGCTGACGCCGGTGTCGACGGCCAAGACCCGCACCGCGTCCGGCCGGCGTTCCAACCGGGGCCGCAGGCCCGGCCGCAGCCGGAACCGCGCCGCCGGTGTCAGGCCGGCCAGGGCCGCCAGCTGCGCCATCGGCTCGATCGGTTCCGGCCGGGTGCTGCCGGCCAGCTCGTCGGCGAGCCGGCCGGCCACCTGCGGCACCCGGCCGGACTCGGCAAAAGCCGTGAAGGCCCGCACGGTCTCGTGCACCTGGCCGGCCAGCCGGGCCTCCTCGGCGAGGTCGCCGCCCAGCGGCAGCGACGCGCGCAGCTCCGGCTCGCCGGCTGCCTCGGCCAGCAGGTGCTTGAGCAGGGCGTAGCGAGTCACCGGGTGCACCCCGACGGTCAGGTGGATCGAGGTGTCGCCCTGCGCCACCGCCGAGTGCAGGTAGCCGCGGGGCAGGTACAGCGCGTCGCCGGGCTGCAGCAGCAGGTCGAGCAGTGGCGGTTCGGCCGCCCGAGCGGTGACCGCCGCCCGGTGCTGTTCCCAGTCCTGGCCGGGCAGCGGGTCGGCGAACACCGGCCGGTGCACCACCCAGCGCTTGCGGCCGGCGACCTGCAGCACGAACACGTCGTGGGTGTCGTAGTGCGGCGCGAAGCCCTGGTTCTGCGGCGGCGTCAGGTAGCTGTTGATCTGGACCGGATGCCCCAGCTCGGCGGCGAGCCTGCTGCCGAAGCGCACCAGCGGCGGCCAGTTGCGGTGCAGGCCCTGCAACACCAGGGTGGCGCCGTCGGCGATCAGCCCGAGCACCTTGTCGTCGGCCACCTGGTCGGCCACCCCGGCGCCGAGGCCGCCGGACCGGGTGAACTCCCGAGCCGGAATCACCTTGCCCTGCTTGGCCAATCGGAGAAACGGGGTGCGCAGCCCGCGCCGGGACAGCAGCTCGTCGATCGCCGCGGTGTCGAGCAGGTCGGTGTAGTCGGCGCCGCTCTCGGCGGCGGGGGTGAGCAACGGCTGCCGTGACCAGTACTCGGCGGCGAACCGCTCGACCGGCATGCCGATGCAGCGCGCCAGGGCACTGGCGGCAACGGCGTCGGAGGATGGGAGGGCGGCGCCGACCGGGTCGGCGCCGCCCATCGACTGCTCAGTAATCAGGAGCCGCCGTCGGATCAGCTGCCGCCGTTGTTGGAGACGATGGATCCGTCCGCGCCACCATCGGCACCGCCGTCACCCGCGCCGCCGTCTGCACCGCCATCGGCGCCACCGTCACCCGCGCCGCCGTCGGCACCACCATCGGCACCGCCGTCGTGCACGCCGGGCGTGCCCTGCGCGCCGCCGTCAGCCAAGCCCTCGGTGCCCTGTGCACCGCCGTCCGCGCCACCGTCATGCACGCCAGGCGTGCCCTCCGCACCGCCGTCGGCGGTTCCTTCGGTTTCCGTCATCCTGCTACTCCTCACCAGGTAGGCAGCGCCGGACAGCCTGGCGCCGGTTGGGGCACACTGCTCGGCCCGTCCCTACGCTAGCGATCAACCATGGGCGGCTACCAGTCACCGGTGCGAACCGGGCTCCGGATCAGCCGCCGGCCTCGGCAAGCCCGGGCTGATCGAGCTCGGCCAGCTCCGCGCTGGCCCGGCCCAGCGCGGCACTCATCGCCTCCAGATCGGCCAGCAGCGCCGACTCGTCGACGGTCAACTGCCGCCGGAACGCCTCGATGGCGACGCTGAACGCACCGAAGCAGGCCTCGGTGACCCGGACACCACTGGGACTCAGTGTCAGGATCACCGAGCGCCCGTCGGCCGGGTTGCGGCGCCGGTGCAGATGGCCGCTCCGCGACATCCGGACGAGCATGCTGGACAGCGTGGTGGGCCGCATGCCGAGGGTGCCGGCCAGCTGGGTGGGCGTGGTCGGCTGCATCAGCCGCAACGCGCTGTAGACGGCGAATTCGTTCGGTGGCAGCGGGGCGTCGGCCATCGCCTGCTGCAGCAGGGTGCCCAGCTGCTGGCCCAGGGCGAACACCAGCAGGAACGGCCCACGGAACTCCAGCCCTGCCATGCCCGCGACTCTAACCCGCCGGCCGCGCCGGTCACGGTAGGGTAACTAATACGAAATCGTAGTATCTCCGTGACCGGCCATCCCTACCGTTGGCTGGCATGAGGAATTCGGGGCTTCGCGACGTACTTCCTGCCGTCACCGCGGCGGCGCTGCTGATCGCCGGCTGCGACTCGACCGGCGGCTCCACCCGCACGGCTGCCTCGACGGCCGGGCAACCGGCGGCCGGCAGCTCGACCGGCTCGCCCTCGCCGTCGGCGACGGCAGCGGCCGACCCGCGCTACCTGGTCAAGCGCATCCACACCGGCAGCAAGCCCTGCGCGACGCTGGGCGCGGCGGGCTCGGTCTGGGTGGCCGACATCAACGACTTCACCGTCAAACGGCTCGACCCGCGCACCGGCCGGGTGCTGGCCACCATCCGCACCGCGGCCGGTCCGTGCGGAATGGCCTTCGGCGCGGGCTCGGTCTGGGTTGAGGACTACACCGGCTCGGCGGTGACCAGGATCGACGTCCGGACGAACCGCACCAGCACGATCGCGGTCGGCAGCTCGCCCTACGACGTGACCTTCGCCGCCGGGGCGGCCTGGGTGACCAACTACTCCGACGGCACGGTGACCCGGATCGACGCCGCGACGAACCGGACCCGCACCATCAAGGTCAGCCCCAGTCCGGTCGGCATCGCCGCGGCCGGCGGCGCGCTCTGGGTGTGCGATGCCGGCAGCCGGCAGCTGACCCGGATCGACGCAACGACCGGCCGGGCGCGCACCGTGGAGTTCGACGGTGCACCGAACTGGACCGCCGCCGACTCCGACACCGTCTGGATCGGCGACCAGGGCGCCGGCCAGATCATCCGGTTGGACGCGCACACCGGGCGGATCGTCCGCCGGATCGCCGTGGGACCGACGCCGAACGACGGTGACGTGCTCGACGGCGCGGTGTGGTTCCCGGACAAGGGCGGCGCGCTGTACCGGCTGGACCAGCGGACCGACGCGGTGACCGGCCCGTTCCCGATCCCGGCCGGCAACCCGTTCGTGGTCAGCGGATACGACCACCGGCTCTGGATCGCCGACTACGCCGGCACCGACACGCTGGTGGTGGATCCGGCGCTGCTGCCGTCCGGCTGAGCCGGGGCCCCGAGCGGATAACGAATCGGCCTACCTGCGCGACAGATCCCGGCCCGGAGCTGTCAACAGCTCGAAGGTGGCATCCGCCACCACGGATCGGGGGAAGACGATGTCCACTGTTCGCAGGATGATCGCAATCAACACGGTCGCGCTGGCCGGCGCGATGATCGGGCTGGTGGCCGGAGCCGGCCCGGCCGGCGCCGCGGTGCCGGCCTGTGGCAACACCTCGCTGGACTACGGCGTCTCGCGCACCGACGGCTTCGCCGGGCACAGCGCCTTCGTCCTGCTGTACCGCAACCACACCGCCGCCAGCTGCACCCTGTACGGCTACCCGGGCGTGGACGCGATGGCTTCCAACGGCCGGGTGATCGCGCACGCGACCCGGACGCTGACGGGCTCGGCCGGTGGCAGCCGGAAGGGCGTGCAGCTGATCACCGTCCCACCGCACGGCTTCGCCTCGGCGACCGTGGAGTGGGCCAACTTCAACCCGGCCACCTCCGGGCCGTGCCGGTACTCGGCCGGTGTGCTGGAGACCGCGCCGAACACCACCAAGTCCGTTCCGATCCGCCGGTCGGTGAGCATCTGCTCGCTGCAGGTGCACCCGACCGTGCTGGGCTGGACCGGGCAGTCCTGAGTCCCGGGCGCCGCCGGGTCAGCCGGCCTGGCGGCGCTGCCTGGCCACCTCGGCCATCGCGACGGCCGCCGCCACCGAGGCGTTCAGCGACTCGGCCTGGCCCGCCATCGGGATCGACACCGTGAGGTCGCAGGTCTCGCCGACCAGCCGGGACAGCCCGCGGCCCTCCGAGCCGACCACGATCACCAGCGGGTCGCGGGCGTAGGGCAGCTGGTCCAGGGTGGTGCCGCCGTCGGCGTCCAGGCCGACCACCTGCAGGCCGGCCTTCTGGCAGTCGCGCAGTGCGCGGACCAGGTTGGTCACCTGGGCCACCGGCAGCCGGGCGGCGGTGCCGGCCGAGGTGCGCCAAGCCGTCGCGGTGACCCCGGCCGAGCGCCGGGTCGGCAGGATCACGCCCTGCGCCCCGAACGCGACCGCGGAGCGGATCACCGCTCCCAGGTTGCGCGGGTCGGTGACCCCGTCCAGGGCCACCAGCAGCGGCGTGGTGGTCGCCGAGGCGACCAGGTCCAGCAGGTCCGGCAGCTCGTCGTAGGAGAAGGCCGGCACCTGCAGGGCGATGCCCTGGTGCAGGATGCCGCCGGTGCGGCGGTCGATCTCGGACTTGCTGACCTCCAGGATGGGCAGCCCGCGGTCGGCCGCCAGCCGGATCGCGTCGGTGACCCGCTCGTCGGCCTCGATGCCGACCGCCACGTACAGCGCGGTGGCCGGGATCGCCGCCCGCAGCGCCTCGGCGACCGGGTTGCGCCCGACCAGCAGCTCGGGCGCGTCGGAGTTCTTGCCGGGAGCGCCACGGCGGCGCGGCGCCTCCGACCGGCGCTCGGCCGCCGCGGCCCGGCGGGCGGCCGGATGCCCCTTGCGCTCGGTGGCCTTCGGAGTGGGGCCCTTGCCGGCCAGGCCGCGGGCCCGCTGGCCGCCGGAGCCGACGGTGGCACCCTTCTTGCTCTTGCGGACCGCGCCCTTGCGCGCCGAGTTGCCTGCCATCTGGGAGCTACCGTTCCTGCCGGGATGCCGGCGCCAGGGTCCAGCGTGGACCGTCCGGGGTGTCCTCGACCTGCACGCCGGCCTCGCCGAGCGCGTCGCGGATCGCGTCGGCGGCCGCGAAGTCCTTGCGGGCCCGGGCCTGCTGGCGCTGTTGCAACGCCAGCCGGACCAGCCGGTCGACGGTGGAGGTCAGCGCGGCCTGGTCACCGGTGGCACCGGCGGCCTGCCACTCCAGCGGGTTGATGCCGAGCACCGCGGTCATCGCCAGCACCAGGCCCAGGGCGGTGCGTACCGCCTGCTTGTCGCCCCGGTCCAGGCCGATGTTGCCGTCCCGGCGGGTGTTGTGGATGACCGCCAGGGCCTGGGGCACGCCCAGGTCGTCGTCCATCGCCGCGACGAACGAGGCCGGCAACTCGACCGGCTCGTCCGGAACGCCCGCCACCTCCACCGCGCGCTGCACGAAGCTCTCGATCTTGGCGTAGGCGACCGCGGCCTCCCGCAACGCCTCGGGCGAGTACTCGATCGCCGAGCGGTAGTGCGCCGCGCCGAGGTAGTAGCGCAACTCGACCGGACGCCACTCGGCAGCCATCGCGCTGATCGCCACCGTGTTGCCGAGCGACTTCGACATCTTCTCGCCGGCCATGGTGACCCAGCCGTTGTGCATCCAGTACCGGGCGAAGTCGTCGCCGACGGCGCTGGACTGGGCCAGCTCGTTCTCGTGGTGCGGGAAGATCAGGTCCAGGCCGCCGCCGTGGATGTCGAAGGCCGCGCCCAGGTACTTGCCGGCCATCGCCGAGCACTCCAGGTGCCAGCCCGGCCGGCCGTCGCCCCACGGGGTCGGCCAGCTCGGCTCGCCCGGCTTGGCGGCCTTCCACAGCGCGAAGTCCCGGGGGTCGCGCTTGCGGGCGTCGCCCACCGAGTCGCCGGCCGGCAACATCTCGTCGATCCGCTGGCCGGACAGCTCGCCGTAGCGCGGCCAGGACCGGACGTCGAAGTACACGTCGCCGTCCACCGGATAGGCATGGCCGCCGTCGATCAGCCGCTGCATCAGCGTGATCATCTCCGGGACGTGGCCGGTGGCCCGCGGCTCCACCGTCGGCGGCAGGCAGCCCAGGATCTGGTAGCCGTCCCGGAAGGCCTGCTCGAAGAGCGTGGCGTGCGCCCACCACGGCCGGCCCGCCTCGGCGGCCTTGGCGATGATCTTGTCGTCGATGTCGGTGACGTTGCGGACCATGGTGACGTCGTAGCCGGAGTGGCTCAGCCACCGGCGCAGGATGTCGAAGTTCAGCCCGGACCGCAGGTGACCGATGTGCGGCGCGCCCTGCACGGTGGCGCCGCAGTAGTAGACCGACGCCCGTCCGGCGACCAGCGGGACGAAGTCGCGCACCGTCCGGGTTGCGGTGTCATACAGCCTGAGCGTCACCAGGCAATCGTACGGACTCCCCGGTCGGCCGCTGACCGTAGCGCCTCGGGGGCGGTCAGCCGCCCCACACCACCACGTGGCCGGGCCGCACCCGGACCACCACCCGGACGTTGTCGGTGCCCTCGTCGCCGGTGTAGCTGGCCCCGGTGTAGGCCTGCGACAGCCGCTCGATCAGCTCCGGGCCGCCCTCGGTGCTCATGCTGACCGTGCCGCGGACCTCGACGTAGCGGAACGGGTTGTCCCGGTCCAGGATCAGCACGCTGGTGCGCGGGTCCTTGAGCCAGTTGGTCTCCTTCTTGCGGCCCTGGATGGTGGACAGCAACAGCTCGTCCCCGTCGTAGGTGGCCCAGAGCACCGAGGTCTGCGGCGAGCCGTCGGTGTTGCTGGTGGCCACCACCACGTAGTTGGCGGCGTCGAGCAGCTTCTTGGCCAGGTCCGGCAATTCAGTCATGCGCCCGAGTCTAGGACCGGGCTCCCGGCCGACCCGGGCTGGACAGGCTTGGCACCCCTTGCCCGGCTACCGGCAAGCTAGGTTTGACGGTATGCATCCAGACTCGCTGCGCCGGGAATCGCTGCTGATCGCCACCGGCCGGCCGGATCGCACGCCAGCGGGCCCGGTCAACCAGCCGGTCCAGCTGTCCTCGACCTTCCACGCCGGCGGCGAGCGGGTCTACGGCCGGGACGGCAACGCCACCCTAGCGGCGTTCGAGGCCGCCCTGGGCGCGGTGGAGGGCGGGCTGGTCACCGCGTTCTCGTCCGGGATGGCGGCCAGCACCGCGCTGGTCGAGGCGCTGCCGGTCGGGTCGGTGGTGGTGCTGCCGAGCACCTTCTACAACTTCAACCGCACCCTGCTGGACGCCCAGGTGGAGCTCGGCCGGCTGTCGCTGCGCACCGTGGACGTCACCGACGTCGACGCCGTGGCCGAGGCGCTGCCGGGAGCGGCGCTGCTCTGGCTGGAGCTGCCGACCAATCCGATGCTGGTGGTGCCCGACCTCCCGGCGCTGGCCGCGGCTGCCCGCCGGCACGGCGTGCGCACCGTGGTGGACGCCACCCTGGCCACTCCGTTCGGCATCCGCCCGCTGGAGCACGGCGCCGACGTGGTGCTGCACTCGGCGACCAAGTGGATCGCCGGCCACAGCGACCTGGTCATGGGGACGCTGGCCACCGCCGACGAGGCCCTCGACACCGAGCTCAAGGCCCGCCGCAACCTGACCGGCGGACTGCCCGGCGCGCTGGAGACCTTCCTCGCGCTGCGTGGCCTGCGGACCCTGTCGGTGCGGCTGGAGCGGGCCTGCGGCAACGCCGCGGAGCTGGCCCGCCGGCTGGACGCGCACCCGGCGGTGCACCGGGTGCACTACCTGGGACTGCCGGGCCACCCGCAGGCCGACCTGGTGGCGAAGCTGCTGGACAACACCGGCGGCCTGCTGTCCTTCGAACCGGACTCGGTGCAGCGGGCCGACCAGGTCTGTGCCCGGGTGCGGCTGATCACGCACGCCACCAGCCTGGGCGGCGTCGAGTCGCTGCTGGAACGGCGCGGCCGCTACCCCGGCGAGCTGCGGCAGCAGACGCCGGCCGCGCTGTTGCGGCTGTCGGTGGGCCTGGAGCACGTCGAGGACCTGTGGGCCGACCTGGAGCAGGCGCTGTCCTAGCGGCTCCCGGTGCCTTGACCGGTCAGCACCTCAGCGGGCGATCAGAGCGGTGGCAACGGCGGCCAGGCCCTCGCCCCGGCCGGTCAGGCCGAGACCGTCGGTGGTGGTCGCCGACAGGGTCACCGGGGCGCCCACCACGTCGCTGAGCAGCGCCTCGGCGTCCAGCCGGCGCGGTCCGAGCTTCGGCTGGTTGCCGATCAGCTGCACCGCGACGTTGCCGATCCGCCAGCTCGCCGCGTCCAGCCGGCGGACCACCTCGGCGAGCAGCTCGATCCCGGACGCCCCGGCCCACTCCGGTTCGGCGGTGCCGAACACCGCGCCGAGGTCGCCGAGGCCGGCAGCGGACAGCAGCGCGTCGCAGGCGGCATGGCAGACCACGTCGCCGTCGGAGTGCCCGGTGCAGCCCGGCACGTTCGGCCAGAACAGCCCCGCCAGCCAGCACTCGCGGCCCTCTTCGATCGGGTGCACGTCCACCCCGACCCCTACCCTGGGCAGCGTCATGCCGGCCCTCCCGGCTGGGTCGGGCAGCCGCTTCGGGCCGCGGTCATGTCGGCCCGCCGGACTGGGTGGTGGCGTCCAGCTCGCGGGCCAGCGCATGCGCCAGCCGCAGGTCATGCGGCCCGGTGATCTTGAAGCACAGCTCCGCACCGGGGACGGTCCGCACCGGCACCCCGAGCGCTTCGAGCAGCCCGGCGTCGTCGGTCACGTCGGTCAGCGAACGCTCCCGGGCGGCCCGGTGCGCGGCCACCAGCGCGGTCCGGGAGAAACCCTGCGGGGTCTGGACGGCACGCAGCTGCGTCCGGTCGAGGGTGTCGACCACCTGGCCGGTGCCGTCCACCCGCTTGATGGTGTCGGCCACCGGCAGCACCGGGATCACCGCCTGCTCGCCGGCGTGCAGGGCAGCCACCACTGCGGAGATCACCGAGCCGGGCACCAGTGGCCGGGCCGCGTCGTGCACCAGCACCAGACCGATCCCGGGGGCCAGTGCGGCCAGGCCCAGCTGCACCGAGGCCTGCCGGCTGGCGCCGCCGGCCACTACGGATGCCCGGCCGGCGGCGCAGTCCTCGGCGGCGGCGATCGCGTCCGGCGGAGCGACCACCACGACCGAGTCGATGTCGGGATGGCCGGTGAAGGCGTCCAGCGCCCAGGCCAGCAGCGGACGGCCGTGCAGCGGTACCAGCGCCTTGGGCATGCCGGCGGCCAGCCGCTGGCCGGAGCCGGCAGCCACGATCACCGCAGCGATTCCCGTGCCGGCATCGGCAGCCTCGGCGGCCGCCGGTCGGGAATTGGTCAAGCCCTGGCTCAGGCGACAGCCTCGGCCAGAACCTCGTCGAGCACGAGTTCTGCCTTGTCCTCGTTGGTGCCCTCGGCCAGCGCCAGTTCGCTCACCAGGATCTGGCGGGCCTTGGCCAGCATGCGCTTCTCACCCGCGGACAGGCCGCGGTCCTTCTCGCGCCGCCACAGGTCTCGCACAACCTCGGCGACCTTGTTCACGTCGCCGGAGGCCAGCTTCTCGCCGTTGGCCTTGTAACGACGCGACCAGTTGGTCGGCTCCTCGGTGTGCGGGGCGCGTAGCACCTCGAAGACCCGGTCCAGGCCTTCCTGACCGACCACGTCACGCACGCCCACGATCTCGGCGTTGTCGGCGGGCACTCGGACGGTCAGATCACCCTGCTGGACCTTGAGCACGAGATACGTGCGCTCGACGCCTTGGATGATACGAGTCTCGATTGCCTCGATTCTGGCAGCTCCATGGTGCGGATAAACTACGGTCTCGCCGACCTGAAAAGTCATAGAGGCAACCCCTTCCGGTGGACTCCAGGGTAACACGTGGGACCGACACGCCCCGAGTCCTTCCTTGACCCCACCCATGCTCGCACCCCCTCCGCAGACCGGTGCAGTCACCGCCCGGACGACCCGCCGCGCCAGCCGCGCCACCTGTCCGTTGCCGGGTCCGGGGCCCTCGCTAGGCTGAGGGGCCGGATGTCCCATCCGGCTCAACAGTCGACCCGGCATGGAAGGTAAGCACCGCGAGTTGAGGCAGCTGAGGAGTCGCCGTGGGTAACGAGACCGCTGGCCGTACGAGCCTGCTCCGCCGGCTCGGGACGGCAGCCGGATCCGCTGCGGCCGGCCTGGTCCTGGTGACCGGCTGCGCCGCCGGGCAGAACGCCCAGACGGTGGAGCAGACGCCCTCGATCGACGGGATCCAGGCCGAGGCGGGCACCATCGCCATCCGGGCCGCCGGCATCGCCACCCCGGAGTCGGGCGGCAGCTACGCCAAGGGTTCCGACGCCCCGCTGCGGATGGTGCTGATCAACCGGGGCGACCAGGCCGACCGGCTGGTGTCAGTGAGCTCTCCGGTGGCCGGCGGCGCCCAGCTGGGCACCGGCTCGGGCTCGTCGGGGTCGTCCTCGGCGGCTGGCACATCGCCGTCGGTCTCCAGCAGTTCGGCCAGCGCCTCGCCGTCCGCCTCGGCCACCGCGTCAGCTACCGGCTCGGCCACGGCATCAGCCACCGGCTCGGCGTCGGCCACCGGCACCGCCTCGGCGTCGGGTTCGGCCCCGACGTCCAGTGCCTCGGCTTCCAGCTCAGCCCCGGCTTCCAGCTCGGCGCCGGCCCCCAGTTCAGCGCCGGCAACCAGCTCGCCGAGCGCCTCGGCCGCCAGCACCCCGATCAACCTGCCGGCCCGGCAGTCGGTCTCGGTCGGGATGGGCGACGGCGGTGCCACCGTGACGCTCACCGGCCTGACCGCCGACCTGTTCCCCGCGCAGTCGGTGCCGGTCACCTTCACCTTCGCCAGCGGCACCAGCATCACGGTCGTGCTCGCCGTCCAGCTGTCCAGTGAGGCCCCGAGCGCGCCCACCGTCAGCGTGGCCACCCAGCCGGGCGGCGAGTAACTCCGACCTCCCTCCGGCGCGGCTCGGCACCGGCTTTCTGTCGTAACCCCCCGGTAGCCTCCGGCGGGTGAGTACCCCACCGGGCAGCACCGTCAAGCAGCCCAAGCGCGCCAGCACCAGCTACGCGTGCACCGAGTGCGGCACCTCCTCGATCCGCTGGGTGGGGCGCTGCCCGGAATGCCAGGCGTGGGGCACCATGGCCGAGGAGGGGGTCCGGGCGGCTGCCCTGACGCTGCCGGCGCCGGTCACCCCGCGTACCGCCGCCCAGCCGATCAGCCGGCAAGACGCCACGCTGGCCCGGGCGCTGCCGACCGGCATCGGCGAGCTGGACCGGGTGCTGGGCGGGGGCCTGGTGCCGGGTGCGGTGCTGCTGCTGGCCGGCGAGCCGGGAGTGGGCAAGTCGACCCTGCTGCTGGAGGCCGGCCAGAAGTACGCCGCCGTCACCGGCTCCTCAGCGCTGATCGTGACCGGCGAGGAGTCCACCGCCCAGGTGCGGGCCCGGGCCGAACGCACCCACACCATGCACCCGCAACTGTTCCTGGCCGCCGAGAACGACCTCGGCGCGGTGCTGGCCCACCTGGACGAGGTCAAGCCCGGGCTGCTGATCCTGGATTCGGTGCAGACCATCGCCTCCTCGACGGTGGACGGGGTGGTGGGCGGCGTGCCGCAGATCCGGGCCGTCACCGCCGCCATCAGCGCGGTCGCCAAGGAGCGCGGCATCGCCACCGTGCTGGTCGGCCACGTCACCAAGGACGGCTCGATCGCCGGCCCGCGGGCGCTGGAGCACCTGGTGGACGTGGTGCTGTACTTCGAAGGCGACCGGCACAGCTCGCTGCGCCTGCTGCGCGCCATCAAGAACCGGTTCGGCGCCACCGACGAGGTCGGCTGCTTCGAGATGCACGAGGAGGGCATCGACGAGTTGCCCGACCCGTCCGGGCTGTTCGTCAGCAGCCGGGACATCGCCGTGCCGGGCACCTGTGTCACGGTCACGGTGACCGGCCGCCGGCCGCTGCTGTCCGAGGTGCAGTCGCTGGTGGCCTCCTCCTACGGCAACGGCGGTTCGGCCCGGCGGTCGGTCACCGACCTCGACGCCTCCCGGGTGAACATGCTGCTGGCGGTGCTGGGCCGGCACGCCGGTGTCCAGCTGGGCGACCGGGACGTCTACGCGGCCAGCGTCGGCGGCATCAAGATCACCGAGCCGTCGGTGGATCTGGCCATCCTGCTCGCCGTCGCCTCGGCCGCCAGCGACATCGCGCTGCCCAGCACCCTGTGCGCGATCGGCGAGGTCTCGCTGTCCGGTGACATCCGCCGGGTCTCGAGCGTGCAGCGCCGGCTCAGCGAGGCCAGCCGGCTGGGGTTCCGCAAAGCACTGGTGCCGCACGGCTCGGACTGGTCCCAGCTGGCCGGCATGAAGGTGGTCGAAGTACCCACGGTGACCCGGGCCTGGGACTTCGTAGCCCAGTTGTGACGGAGCGGTCCAACTAGCGGCCGTCACCCGGCCGGCAAGCTCCTAGACTGTCCTGCAAGGTTGAAGGCTGTGTGAAGAGTGCGGGAGTAGGTACGTGGCTGTCAGTGATCGCGACGAGGTGCTGCGATCGGTCCTTGCCTCGCTCGCTCCCGGCACCGCGCTACGGGACGGTTTGGAACGCATTCTGCGCGGCAACACCGGTGCGCTGGTAGTGCTCGGCTACGACAAGGTCGTCGATGCGCTGTGCACCGGCGGCTTCCCGCTGGACATCGAGTTCGCCGCCACCCGGCTGCGGGAGCTGGCCAAGATGGACGGCGCGGTGGTGCTCAGCACCGACGGCACCCGGATCCTGCGGGCGGCCACCCACCTGATGCCCGACCCGGCGATCCCGACCGAGGAATCCGGCACCCGGCACCGCACCGCCCAGCGGGTGGCCCAGCAGACCGGCTTCCCGGTGATCTCGGTGTCGCAGTCGATGAAGATCATCAGCCTCTACCTGGGTGCCCGCCGGCACGTGCTGGAGAACTCCACCTCGCTGCTGTCACGGGCCAACCAGGCGGTCCAGACGCTGGAGCGGTACAAGTCCCGGCTGGACGAGGTCTCCCAGACCCTGTCCGCGCTCGAGATCGAGGACCTGGTCACGGTGCGCGACGCGGCGGCGGTGTCCCAGCGGCTGGAGATGGTCACCCGGATCGCCGACGAGATCTCCGGCTACGGCGCCGAGCTCGGGACCGACGGCCGGCTGCTGTCGATGCAGCTGGAGGAGCTGATGGCCGGCGTGCACACCGACCGGGAGCTGATCGCCCGGGACTACCTGCCGGCCAGCCGCAAGAACCGGACGGTGGAGCAAGCCCTGGAGGATCTGGCCCAGCTGTCGGCGGCCGAGCTGCTCGACCTGTCCAACATCGCCAAGGCGCTGGGTTACCCGGCCGGCCCCGAGACCCTGGAGACGTCGGCGAGCCCGCGGGGCTACCGGCTGCTGTCGCGGGTGCCCCGGCTGCCGAACCTGGTGCTCAACCGGATCGTGGAGCACTTCGGCGGCCTGCAGAAGGTGCTGGCCGCCTCCGTCGACGAGCTGCAGGAGGTCGAGGGGGTCGGCGACGCCCGGGCCCGCTCGATCCGCGAGGCCCTCTCCCGGCTGGCCGAGTCCTCGATCAT